>NZ_FQZP01000005.1 GCF_900142095.1 Thermoclostridium caenicola
TCGTAGTCTTATGCGGTATTAGCGCCGGTTTCCCGACGTTATCCCCCAGTACGAGGTAGGTTGCTCACGCGTTACTCGCCCGTTCGCCACTCTCATCGCCTGCTCAGCACTCAGCGTCCAAGTTTGCATGTGCTATGCCCTTGGAATCGCGTAATGCTCGAGCTACCGCTCTCGCATGACGCTGTCGGCAACTTCTTGCTACCTTGTTGTTACCAACTTGCGCTCAGTGCTGAGCATGCGAATCCCGTTCGACTTGCATGTGTTAGGCACGCCGCCAGCGTTCGTCCTGAGCCAGGATCAAACCCTCAAATAAATTATTTGAGCATCGTCCCAGGTCAAGCTCTCGCTCAACCAGGAATGCCTTGTCCTGTTACTCTTTAACCTACTACTCACTTTCGCAAGTAGTTGAATTACTCAAAGCTTCCATAGACGCTTCCGCATCCATGTACTCGCTTAACGGGTTCCTGCATCATTTGCATGATGCTTTCTCATACACTGTTCAATTTTCAATGTCCATGCCGCTCTTTTGCTTGTTCATGCCCCGGAACGCTTTCGCCTTCCAAGGCGCGGCGGAATTTTATTTTATCACATTCGCCCGGCCTTTGTCAACACCTTTCGACTTTTTTCGAGCTTCCAATTTCTTGATCCGCTCTTGCCGAAACCGTTTATTGACGGGCCTCTCGGGGCGACGGAATCTTAGTTTACCATGCCGCGCGGTATTTGTCAATCTCCTCTTTCTGCCAGATTTCTTTCACCTGCTGAATGCCGGAGGAAGGAATGAAGGCTCGTCGCCTTCACTTCCCATACCGCTATGAGACCTCGGATTTACCGGTCATCATCGGCGGATATTCAGTCTAGCATGGCCGGCGCCGTTTTGTCAATCGCCTCTTTCTTCCATGCCATCTATCCAAGGAACGCTGCCCGAAGGCCTTATGCCTTCAGCCGCCGGACCTTTTCGAAGCCGCTTTTCAATCAGCCTCATCACCGGCGGAAGTTAAGTTTAGCACGGATGGGCTTGTCCTGTCAATCTCCTTTTTAATCCATATGCCAGTCCGTGAACAGGGCCCGGAAAACTTCTTCCGGACCCTGTTTGCCTGCCTTCGTTTTTATATTTATTAATATAGTTACTTAATATATGTCAGAAACAGCATGTTTCATCATGCGCACATATTCCACCACATGGGGGACACAATCCGCGCCGTACTGTTCGACCATTCTGACGATGGCGCTGCCAACGATAACTCCGTCGGCGAAAGCCGCCATTCTTGAAGCCTGTTCAGGAGTTGAAATACCGAATCCAATGGCGCAGGGAACATCCGTCACTTTCCTTATCCGATTCACCATCTCTTCCGCTTCATTGCCGATATGCTCCCGCACACCGGTCACCCCCATGGAGGACACACAGTATATGAAGCCCTGTGCTTCCCTGGCGATTGTCTCTATCCTGCTGCCGGAGGTTGGCGATACCAAGGGAACCAGCATGATGCCGTACTTTCTGCAGAACGGCAGAATCTCCCCTCTTTCCTCAAAAGGCAGATCGGGTATGATCAGCGCGTCCACCCCGGCCTCTTCACAGTTTTCCAGGAACCTGTCATAGCCATAGGAAAAAACCGGATTGATATAGGTCATGAAGGCTATAGGCACCTGGCAGGTCTTCCGGATACGCCTGACCATGGCAAAGATGCTGTCGGTCGTAACACCGCCTGCTAAAGCCCTGCTGCTAGCGGCCTGGATGACCGGACCCTCGGCCACCGGATCAGAAAAAGGGATGCCCAGCTCGATCAAATCGGCGCCGGCTTCCGCCATGCCATGCACCAGCCGCTCGGTTGTCTCAATATCCGGATCGCCTGCCGTTATAAAAGGAATAAAAGCTTTGCCGTTTTTAAAGACCTGCTCCATCCTATTCATGGATATCCACCCCTCTGTAACGGGCTATGGAAGCCACATCCTTATCGCCCCTGCCGGAGAGGCCGACGACTATGATCTGGTCCTGCCTCATCTGAGGCGCACGCTTCATGGCATAGGCAACCGCATGGGCGCTTTCAATGGCCGGAATAATGCCCTCCGTACGAGACAGGTATTCGAAGGCTTCTACGGCCTCCTCATCGGTGATCGGAACATATTCCGCCCTTCCTCTATCGCGCAGGTAGGCATGCTCCGGCCCAACACCCGGATAATCAAGTCCGGCAGAGATGGAATGGACCGGCGCTATCTGGCCGTATGCATCCTGGCAGAAATACGACTTCATACCATGGAAAATGCCGACTTTGCCCAAGGTCATGGTTGCCGCGTGCTTATCGGTATGGATGCCATGGCCGGCAGCCTCGCAGCCGATGAGGGCTACGTCCCGATCGTTGATGAATTCGTGGAAGAGCCCTATGGCATTGCTGCCGCCGCCTACACAGGCCACCAGGACGTCCGGAAGCCTCCCTTCCCTTTCCAGAATCTGCTGCCTGACTTCCCGGCCGATCACGCTCTGGAAATCCCGCACGATGGTCGGAAACGGGTGCGGACCCATGACCGATCCCAGGACATAATGGGTATCGGCAACGCGCCTGCTCCATTCCCGCAGGGTCTCATTCACCGCATCCTTCAGGGTCTGGGTACCGCTGGTCACCTCATGGACCTTTGCCCCCAGGAGCTTCATGCGATAAACATTGAGGGCCTGACGCCTTGTATCTTCCTTTCCCATGAAGATCTCGCATTCAAGGCCTAAAAGTGCGGCCGCAGTCGCAGTGGCAACCCCGTGCTGCCCGGCTCCCGTTTCGGCGATGACGCGGGTTTTGCCCATCCGCTTTGCCAGGAGCACCTGTCCCAGCACATTGTTGATCTTGTGGGAGCCTGTGTGGTTGAGATCTTCCCTCTTGAGGTAAATTTTCGCCCCACCCAGATCCCTGGTCATCTTTTCCGCGTAATAGAGCAGCGAAGGCCTGCCCGCATATTCCTGAAGCAACCTGTTCAGCTCGCTTTTGAAATCCGGATCATCCTTTAGCCGTTCATAGGCTTCTTCCAGCTCGATAACAGCATTCATCAGCGTTTCCGGAATGTATTGACCGCCGTAGTCGCCAAACCTTCCTTTTGACATGAACATCCGTCTCCTTTATCCATGATGCCGTTCACATGATTGTGCATTTTCAGGCACTGTTTCCTGCCGGCTAAGCAAAATGCCCCGCCGGGCTCTCCACTGCAAATCAGATTACGGCCTGTTTTGCTTTCTTGCCAGGGCTACAATCTCCCTTATCTTCTCAGGATCCTTAAAGCCCGCTGTCTCTACCCCGCTGCTGACATCAATGCCATAGGGCCGGCATTTTTCGATGGCTTGCAAAATGTTGCCCGAATGGATGCCTCCGGCCAGAAAAAAGGGTTTGTTGATTTCAGGAATCAGGGACCAGTCAAAGGTCCTGCCCATTCCGCCGTATTGATCCTCATGCCAGGCATCCAGCAGCAGATAATCACAGGACAAAGCCAATGCTTGCCGTATATCCCCCGCATCCTTCACCCTTACAGCCTTGATGACCGGATTGGTCACGCAGGATTTCAGGGCCTGAATATAATCTTCATCCTCATCGCCATGGAGCTGGATCAGATCGATCACCCCTGAGTGGCACAAGCGGATGATGCGCGCCATTTCTTCATTGACAAACACGCCGACCGCTTTGATGGAAGGATTCAGGCATGCCTTCAGGGCCTTAGCCTGTTCCTCGTCCACCTGCCGCCTGCTCCTGGCAAATACAAAGCCGATGTAGTCAGGACGGGCCTCGTTGGCGGCTTCGATATCCACTTTTCGTGTCAAACCGCATATCTTGATCATAGCCATGCTCGCGTCCCTCCGATCCCTATGCGTCGTGACAGCCCTTCAAGCAGGCGAGCATGGCTTTTTTGTCGGGACTTCTCATCAGCGCTTCCCCTATCAGGACCGCATCCACACCGTGCTTTTCGAGCATGGCGATATCCTCTCTGGACTGAATGCCGCTTTCCGCCACATAGACAATGTGGTCCGGGACCATTTCCCTCAGCGTGATACAGGTCCTGATATCCACCTCAAAGGTCCTGAGATTGCGGTTATTCACACCGATCACCCGGGCACCTGCCTCAAGGGCGGAGAGGACTTCTTCCCTGGTGTGGGCTTCCACAAGTGCGGAAAGCCCGAGCCCGTCACAGATCCCCATGTATTCCTTCAGGGTCTGCGTATCCATTAGGGAACAAATCAACAGGACCGCATCCGCTCCCAAAAGCTTTGCCTCATATATCTGGTAGGCATCCACGATGAAGTCCTTCCGCAATACGGGTATGCTGACCAGCGTGCTGATTTCTTCAAGATACCGGTCATGGCCTTTAAAGTATTCAGGCTCGGTCAGGACCGAAATCGCCCGGGCCCCGGCTTCCTCGTATTCCCTGGCAATCGTCTTATAGGGGAAATCGGGAGCGATTTCGCCTTTTGAAGGCGATGCCTTCTTTACTTCGCAGATGAAGGAGATGCCATTACCCTTGAGCGCTTTTTCAAAGGCAAAGGGCCCGCGGCTGTTTTTTATGCCTGCTATCCGTTCTTTCAGCACATCCGGTGGTATTTCCCGTTTTGCTTTCTCCACGCGCTTTCTTGTGGATTCTGCCAAGGTTTCCAGTATCATTTCTCCACCAGCCTTTTCGGTCAGTCTTCGGCATGGGACAGGCGGATAAACCTGTTCAACTGTTCCATAGCCTTTCCGCTGTCGATGGTCTCTGCTGCAAGCCGCACACATTCCCTGAGGGTAATGTTGTCGTAGTACATGTAGAGGCAAACCGCGGAGTTGAGCAGGACCGTGTCCCGTTTGGGCCCTTTTTCGCCGCTCAGGATTCTCAGGGCAATCTCCGCATTCTCCTGGGGACCGCCGCCCATCAGATCCTCGGGCTTGCAGTAGGAAAATCCGAACTGTTGCGGATCCAGGAAGAAACTGTTCAGACGTCCATGATTGACTTCGCACACGGTGGTTTTCGTGGTCATGGAGATCTCATCCAGGCCATCATGCCCATGGACCACCATGGCCTTTTTCACGCCCAGGTTGCATAGCACCCTGGCAAGCGGCTCCACCAGGTTCTCGTCATAAACGCCCAAAAGCTGCAGGGTGGCGTTGGCCGGGCTCGACAGGGGCCCCAGGATGTTGAAAATGGTGCGCGCCCCTATCTCCTTCCTGACCGGCGCGGCATATTTCATGGCCGAATGGTAGAACGGCGCGAACATGAAACAGATACCGATCTCCCTTAAAATCCTTTCGCTCTTCTCAACGGGAATATCGATTTTCACGCCCAGGGCTTCCAGGACGTCCGCGCTTCCGCACTTACTGGAGACGCTCCTGTTGCCGTGTTTGGCCACCGGTATGCCTGCCGCTGAAATGACCAGCGAGGAGACGGTGGAGATGTTGAAGGTATAGGTCTGATCCCCTCCGGTACCGACGATGTCCAGCACATCGCCCTCATGTCGGAGCTTGGTGCCGTATTTCCGCATGATCATGGCGCAGGCCGTGATCTCATCAATGGTCTCGCCCTTCATCCTCATGGCGGTCAGAAAGGCTGCAATCTGCGCCGGCGTGGCACTGCCGCTCATGATTTCATCCATGACTGCCTTGGTCATGTCAAGGGACAGATCTTCCCGGTTCAGAAGTTTATGTATGGCTTCCTTAATCATCATGCTCACCGCCTATCCTCAAAATATATTCCTCAGGAAATTGCTCATGATGACGCTTCCGTGCGGTGTCAGGACGGACTCGGGATGGAACTGGAGCCCGTAAACCTCATAATCCCTGTGCTTGATTCCCATGATTTCCCCGCTGTCATCCTCAGCGATAACCAGGAGTTCGTCGGGCAGGGATCTTCTCTCGACAGCCAGGGAGTGATACCTGGCCGCCTGGATGATGGGCGGAAGCCCTTTGAACAGTCTGCTGCCGTTGGCAATATGGATATTGCTGGATTTGCCGTGCATCAGCTGTCTGGCCGGAGCAATGGCTGCCCCGAAAGCCTCGCAGATGGCCTGGTGTCCAAGGCATATACCAAGCACGGGGATCTCTCCCTTGATCTTCAGGACCAGGTCCTCGCAGATGCCCGCCTGCCTTGGATAGCCCGGACCGGGTGAAAGGATGATGTGCGTGGGCCTTAAAGACCTGACTTCATCAACCGTGATGGCATCATTCCGGATGACCCGGATGTCTTCATTGATGGACCCGGCAAGCTGCGCCAGGTTATAGGTAAAGCTGTCATAGTTGTCAATGATCAGGATCATCACGCATCCACCTCCCCAGCCGCCATGATGGCCTCTATAACGGCCTTGGCCTTGTTTCCCGATTCTTCGTATTCCCTTTCGGCGATGCTGTCGGCTACAACACCGCCGCCGGCCTGCACATAGACCTTACCGTCCTTTTTGACTGCCATGCGGATGGCGATGCAGGCATCCATATTCCCCGTGAAGTCTATGTAGCCGATGGCTCCGCCATAGATACCTCTTGGCGCCTTTTCAAGCTCCTCGATGATCTCGCATGCGCGGATCTTGGGAGCGCCGGACAGGGTACCGGCAGGGAGCAGCGCCTCAATCGCATCCAGGGCGTCCCGGTCTTTCCGGATGCGGCCTTCCACTTCGGATGTGATGTGCATAACCCTGGAGTAGCGCTGGATGGCCCTGTACTGCGTTACGCGGACGCTTCCATATTCGGATATCTTCCCCAAGTCGTTCCTTGCCAGATCCACCAGCATATCATGCTCTGCCAGTTCCTTTTCATCTGCCAGCAGATGCTTTTCCAGAGCCAGATCCTCATCGGCGGTCAAGCCCCGGGGCATGGTCCCGGCTATGGGGAAGGTTGTCAGCTTCCTGCCCTGAAGCCTTACCAGGGTTTCCGGGGATGTGCTGATGAGCTGCAAATCGCGGTTTTGCAGAAATACCATGTACGGAGAAGGGTTGGTCGTTCTCAGGACCCTGTAGGCATCAAGCAGGCTGCTCGCATACTCTGCTTCAAACCGCCTGGAAATGACGGCCTGGAATATGTCGCCCGCTTTGATGTATACCTTTGTCTTTTGGACCATCTCGCAGAATTCTTCCTTAGAGACATTGCAGGAGAAACACGGAACGGTCTTTGCTTCGGTTTCGGGCAGGGGGGCCTGGTCGGTTATGACCCGGACGATGTCTTCAATCGCGTCGAGCGCTTTCTGATAGTTTTCCTCCAGCCTGTCGGTGCGCATGTTGGCCACAATGCTGATCTTCTGCTTCAGGTGGTCATAGGCGATGACCTTGTCAAACAGCATGAGATCCAGATCGTTGAATTCGCTGCTCCTGAGCTTCAAAACCGGCTCAGCGTAACCGATCATGGCATAGGAGAAGTACCCCACAAACCCTCCGGCAAACGGCGGCATGCCCGGAAGCCTCGGCGCTTTGTACGCCGACAGGAATGACCGCAGCGCCTCATATGGCTTGCGGGTATGCAGCGTCCGCTTTTGGCCATCCTCGATGGTGAGTTCACCGTCCTTGAGAACCACATGGGCTATCGGATCAAAGCCCAGAAAGGAATACCTGCCCCATTTCTCGCCGCCTTCAACGCTCTCAAGCAAAAAATACCTGTCGCTGATGCGCGCGATCCTGCGCAAAAGGGCGATGGGTGTTGTGATGTCCGCATAGATTTCCCGGCAGACAGGAATCAGATGATAATCCTGTGCCAGCCGCCGGATCTCGGCGAGATCCGGCGTTGTTCTGGCCTCGCCTCTTCTCATTTTTCTCACCTCGTCTCATCTCTTCTCTGAGTCAAACTTTCTGTCATTTCCATGCTGCGCGTCCCATGGTGTCCACGTGAAGCCCTGATATTTGCCGGGTTTTTCAACCCGGCAAATTAAAAAAGCCTTTGTCCCGTCTTCGGGACAAAAGCTTTTGCTTCTGCGGTGCCACCCCAATTGGCGCATGCATGCGCCCACTCATTGCCTGCATACCATCATATGCATCCTGCTGATAACGGGCCGGCTCCCCGTAAGCGCCTACTCTCCATGGGATTTCGGGCTTCCCTCACAAGTCCATTCGAAATAACCTTGCAGCCGCATTCCCACCAGCCAGCGGCTCTCTGGGTACAAGTCGTTATTCCTACTCCTCTTGCTCAACGGTTTATGGCAATCATTCAGTTTTCATCAGCTTGTGTTACATCACCTGGAAACAAAGTTATAACCAACCAGTAATGTAGCCGTCTGAGCTGTGAATTTGTGGTTAATTTTAGCATGGTTTTTCCATCTTGTCAATTATATTATGCGGTAGCATCCCTGATGGTTCCGTTAAACAGGCAGGGGGATGGATGTCCCCCTGATGATGCCTGCTCATATGGTCCATTGATCATGAATGATGCCTGCCAGGTACCAGGTATCGCCGGACTTTTCGAACACCAGCCTCAGACTTCTCCAGTCCATTCCCTCATATTGGGGATCTATGCCGGGGAAATGGTATTCCACGATAATGGCATTCTTGTAAACCTCAAAACTGTTGTTGAGCGAATTGCCCTGTCCCAGGATCCTGTTGTAGCCCACCTGCTCGGCCTCGGTAAACGCCACATCGTAGACAAACCTGGAAAAATACTCGCTGAAGGTGAGCTCGATGGGTTCACCGGAACCGTCATAGCTTCCCCAGACATATTTCCTGGTGTCGGATGCCATCTTGCTGATTTGCTCCGCCGTGAACACAAGATCCCTTTCGGTATCCACATACCCGTATGGTGAGAACCGGACGCCCTTTTCGGGGTGTACGGCACCGGCAAGCTTTTCAAAATCGCGCTCGGCAATGGCCGTCAGGACCTCTCGTGATCTTTCCTCAATGATGCTCTTCATGTACGCTTCCGTATCGGCCTGGAGTACATCGCCCTTGATATCCAGATCACTTTTTTCCGAATTCGTTTGGCTGCCGGACTGGCCTGCATCATTCCCGGGTTCCGCCTTATCCTCGCTACGCGGAATGGTCGTGATGCTGTCACTGTCCAGCTTTGTCAGGCCGCATGCCGCCAGGATAATCGACATTAGAACCGGTATGACAAGGATAAAAAACTTTTTCATTGAAGCACCTCCTTCCGTGCTGTCCGTTTTCATCTCTGATTCTAGCATCTGCCTGTTTCATGATTTCATCAAACCTGTGTCAGAATTGTAACATTTTATATCAGCGGGAGCTTTATTTCAACTGCCGTGCCACCCCCGGAGGACCTATCGAGGCGTATCGTACCCTGATGTGCATCAATAATGTATTTGACGATGGACAATCCCAGCCCGGTTCCCGGAACATGCCTCACATTATCCGCCCGATAGAACCGCTCGAAGACCTTTTCCCTGTCCGCTTCCGGAATGCCGATCCCCTCGTCCGCCACCGTGATGCGGGCGTGCCCGTCCTCCCTTTCCAGCCTGACGGACACGCTGGAATGCGCCGGTGAATATTTGAACGCGTTGTCCAGGAGGTTAACCATCACCTGGATCAGCTTTTCCCGATCACCCCATATGGTAAGGCCGGTTTCAATGAATGTTTTCAGGACTATCCCATACTTTTCTGCCCGCAAACGCATGCTCTCGGCCGTTTCCGCCACAAGGCCCGACAGGTCCACCCTGGAAAACGCGAGGGTTTCCTTGCCCGAATCCATTCTTGACAGCGTCAGAACCTCATCGACAAGGCCTGCCAGCCGTTTTGCCTCGCAATTCAGGTGGCTTATGGCCTTGCGGAGATCGGAACGTTCCTTCATCTCGTCCCACAGGATTTCAGAATAGCCGATAATGGCGGTCAGGGGTGTTCTCAGCTCATGGGATACATTGGACACAAACTGCTTCTGGCGTTGGATGTACTCCTGCAACTGCGCGCCCATGGCATTAAAGCTTTCGCCCAACCTCACCAGTTCATCGGATCCCTTGATCACAACCGGCCTGAATTCCCGGTTGGCATATCGTTCCGCAGCTTCCGCCAAATCCCGGATGGGTCTTGTCACCTTTCCGGCAATCACGATGCTCAGGCCGGTCATGATCACGATAAGCAGGACCGCTCCGATTGCAAAAACCATCACCACATCTGAAATCAGGCTGCGGAAGAAGCTTGCGGGATAGATGATTTCCACGATGCAAAGGATGCGGTCATCCTGCATGACCGGCGAAGCAAAGTGGACGATATTGTTCCTGGCAAGATAGGCATAATCCCCTTTTTGGGCTGCCGACAAAAGCCTGAGCCGTTCATCTTCCGTGATATTTTTGGCCAAATCGGTGCTGGCAGCTGCCAGAAGTTCAAGGCGGGTATCATAAAGCCGGACATGCCCGAGAACGAGGCTGAGCTTACCTATCGCGTCGCGGGCCGTTTCGGCACTGAGCAAGCCTTCCCGGTCATCCCGGAGCAGATGCATCTGGACAATATAGATTTCGGCCAGGCTGGACTGGTCCAGCAGTTGCCTTTCGATGGCACGGATGCTCAGCCTTTCGATGCCCGCAAGAACGGCCGCGCCGACACACAGGACTGCCGCAAGGGCGGCAACGGCATACAGAAGGATCAGCTTGTTTTTCAGCTTCACGTCAGGAACCTCCAAAACGGTAGCCGAAACCGTAGACCGTGATGATATGCCTGGGATTGGCGCTGTCGTCCTCGATCTTCTTCCGTAGCCTGGTGATGCAGGTGTCCACAGCCCGGGTATCCCCCATAAAATCATAGCCCCATGCCTTTGACAACAGTTCTTCCCGGCTGAAAACCCTGCGAGGGTTCCGCGCAAAGACCTCCAGGAGCTCGTATTCCTTAAGCGTCAGTTCAACCGGCCGATCGTTCTTGTAGACCGTTCTGTTGTCTAGGTCTATGACAAGCTCGTGATGCCGCACCACTTCAGGGCCGGCTGCCCGTTCATCCCTAAGGCGTCGCAGCACCGCCTTGACACGGGCCACAAGCTCCCTGGCATCAAAGGGTTTGGTGATATAATCGTCGGCACCAAGCTCCAGTCCAAGGACCTTGTCGACAATGTCATCCCTGGCTGTCAGCATGATGATGGGGGTCCTTCTTCTGCCCGTCATTTCCCTGCAGAGATCATGTCCGCTGATATCGGGAAGCATCAAATCCAGTATGACCAGGTCGGGCACGAAGGACTCGAACAATTCCAGGGCCTTCTTCCCGGTGGAAGCGACGGCCACCGAAAACTGTTCCCTTTTCAGGATCATCTCCACGAGTTCAAGGATGGCGGTTTCGTCATCGACAACCAGGATCCTCGCCACTTTATCAGCCTCGCCTTTCCGTTAGGTTGTCTATAGTGTGCGCGATTCACCCGTAAAAAATAATACGGCATGAACCTTTGGGTTTGGGGATGCACGGCAGCATCAAAAAAGCCCCGGGTTAAAAACCGGAGCCTGATGCCTGGCATGTCCGTTTTTCAGCATTTTGCGTGTCCTGTTTTTTCTAGCGCACCACCCGGGCCCCGCCGCCGGCCATGATCTTCTCCACTTCCCTGAGGGTGGCCATGGAGGTATCCCCGGGCGTAGTCATTGCAAGGGCGCCGTGGGCCGCGCCATATTCCACCGCTTTCTGGGGATCGCCGGTGGTCATGAGACCATAAATCAGCCCGGATGCGAAACTATCGCCTCCACCCACCCGATCTAGGATTTCAAGGCCATTATAGTCCCTGGCCTTGTAGAATTCGCCGTCCACACAGCAGATGGCGCTCCAGTCATTAATCGTGGCAGTCTTTACGGTCCTGAGTGTGGTTGCCACCACCTTGAAATTGGGATAGGTCATCATAACCTCCCGGATCATCTTCTTGTATCCGTCCAGGTTCAGTTCCTTCAGTTCCTCATCATTGCCTTCCACTTCGAACCCGAGGCAGGCGGTGAAATCCTCTTCATTGCCAATCATGACATCGATGTATCTGGCAATCTCCCTGTTCACTTCCCGGGCCTTTTCCTGTCCCCCGATCCCCTTCCAGAGGGAAGGCCTGTAATTCAGGTCATAGGAAACGATGGTTCCGTATTTCTTGGCCGTCCGGACCGCTTCCAGCACCACTTCGGGGGTGGTCTCGGACAACGCGGCAAAGATACCTCCGGTATGGAACCAGCGTGTGCCGTATTTTCCGAAAATCGCTTCCCAGTCGATGTCCCCGCGCTTCAGTTGTGACGCGGCGGTATTGGCCCGATCGGAAACCCCAAGGGCACCCCGGATCCCAAATCCTCTTTCTGTGAAGTTCAGGCCGTTTCTGACGCTGCGCCCGATGCCATCGTAGGGGACCCACCGGATAAACCGCGTATCCACACCGCCCTGCATGATGAAGTCCTCAATAAGCCGGCCCACCTCGTTATCCGCAAAGGCGGTCACAATGGCCGTATCCATCCCGAAACACTTTCTCAGGCCGCGGCTCACATTGTACTCCCCGCCGCCTTCCCAAACCCTGAAGCTTCGGGCGGTCCTTATCCTGCCTTCACCCGGATCGAACCTGAGCATGACCTCGCCAAGGGAGATGCAATCATAGCGGCACTCGTCCTTGCTTTTAATGTTAAAAATACCCATAAAGGATTCTCCTTTCCGCTGCATTTCAACCGTCCATGCGCCATCCGCCGTCTCTCCCGGAACACCGGATGTGTTTTCCCTTTCGCACGTTGAAAAATGGGAGGCGGAGGCCGGGGCGGGCTCAATCAGATTCCCCTGGCCTCCTTAATCTTTTGAATGAAGAGCTTGGCAGTCTCGGTGATTTTATTGTAATCTCCCGTTTTGGCACCTTCAGTCAGGCTGCTTCCGGCACCCAGGGCCACAGCACCTGCTTTGATCCATTCGGCGGCATTTTCCACCGACACACCGCCGGTGGGTATGAGCTCCGCCTGAGGGAGAGGTCCTTTAATGGCTCTGATGATGCGCGGACCAAAAAGCTCACCCGGGAACACTTTTACAATGTCCGCACCGGCTTCCATGCACTCCACCACTTCGCGGATGGTCATGGCGCCGGGCATGCAGGCAATGCGATAGCGGTTGCAAAGCCGGATGGTATCAAGATTAAGACTGGGGCTGACCACATACTGGGCACCCGATAGAATCGCAATGCGCGCCGTTTCGGAATCCAGCACAGTCCCTGCCCCCAGGATGATTTCATCCTCGCCGAATCTGGACGCAAGGGCTTCAATCACTTTATGGGCCCCCGGCACCGTAAAGGTGATTTCTATGGCCGGCACGCCGCCTTTCAGGCATGCTTCTGTAATTCTGAAAGCCTTGTCATGGTTTTCGGCCCGCACGACGGCCACCAGCCCTGTTTCCCTGATACGGGTTATGATTTGCTCCTTTTTCATGACCTCTCACCCCGTCTTCTTTCTGTTCATCCCATGAACGCCATTGGCATTTCCGCTGTTATGGTTGTGTTGTACCTTCGACATACGACTGATATATTAATATATCACATTTATTATACACGGAAAAAAGGATGCAGTAAATGGATCTGAAAATAAAAAGCCATGGCAGACCAGAAAGATCTGCCATGGTTTTTGTATGACTGTGACTTTTCAACTTTAAACTTGCCCGAAAATCAGATCGCACTGCTCCCGTATCCCCATTGTCTGGAAGTACTGATTTTCCCGGGGTATCCATTCGCCGAGAAATCTTTTCAGCATAGCCTCCCCGTTTCTTTTCAGGATCCTTCTTGCCTGCTCGTCGGGAGGCACCTGAAGAAAGATCTTCAGATCGTAATGCGCTGCCAGCGTGGGATGCATGCTGTAGGAACCCTCGATGATGTTCAGCTGTTTGGGTTCAACCCGCACTTCCTCCCCAAGGACCTTCTTCCCGCAGTCGAACACGCGGTAGCTGAACGGTTTTCCGCTCTCCAATCCCCGGATAACCTCATCATTGAACCGTTCGTAATCCACAAAGCCGCCTGTCTCACGCAGACGCTCTTCGGTTCGTTGCTCCGGCCTCAGGAAGAAATGGTCCATGTGGAACAGGTTGCAATCGTATACATCGGCCAGCAGGGCACCCAGAGCGCTCTTTCCTGCGCCGCTGTTCCCGTCGATAGCCACCAGCACACGCTTTCCGGTTGCCAGGAGGGCATCGATTTTCAGAAATACTTCCAGGTAGGTACGGTAATCGGTTTTGATGATCCGGTAGGCAGGGGCGTATGCGGCCTTGTAGGCCTCGCTGTGGCTCACAGGCGGATAGCCCCTGCCCCGGTAATCTTCCAGGTAGGCTTCCAGGGCTTCCGGCGGGTATTTCAGCACACCGTCCCTGCAGCACTGTCTCAGGATATCCAGCTTTGCTTCAAACCCCGAAACACTTCCATGAACACAACGCGCGGTATTGACAAAAAAGCGGTTGACGGTGGAAGGGTTTATCGTAAGTTCGTCCAGCGGCGACAGATCCAGCCGGCACATGCCGTTTCCGATATCGATGAAGCGGGGGCCGGTCACCCGCCTTCCCGCCTGCCTGATGGCCGCACACTCGTCCATAAGCCGCCTGAGGCTTTCCCGTTCGTCCCGGATCAGGTGACCGCCGCCGAATTCATTCTGATAGACAAGCTTAACGGCATCCTGAATCTCCATTTCGGGATACAGGTTGGCGTGCATGATTAATACGTTACTTAAGTTCATGCTGCTTTCGCTTCCTCAATATGCCCTGATTTTTTTAATGCCATGACGATAGCCGGAATAAGCACAATCTGAAGGATAATGCCGGGAATTGCGTTGACAAAAGCTCCGGCCGCAAACATTTCCCAGGTAAAGGCGGAACCGCTCAACCGGTATATGACCAGGCTGGCACCGGCCCAGACGATCCGCCCGAACAGCATGGAAGCCAGCAGGGCCACATAGACGAATATGTTCTTTTTGGGCAGAATCCTGTACAAGAACCCGGCAGCAAAGCCGTAGGCAGCCAGTTCAAAGGTCATGGCCAGGGCACTCATCATGGGCGGCATCCCAAACAGCACGCTTCTCAGCACAGGACAAATCAACCCGACGATCAGCCCGTAAGGCCAGCCGCAGACAAACCCGGCCAGAAGGACAGGGATATGCATGGGCAGCAGCATTCTCCCGATGGTCGGGATTTGCCCGGTCAGGAAGGGCAACAAAAGCCCCAGTGCCAGGAACAGGCCAGAAAGGGTCAGTTTTCTGACTGCATAATTCTTCATGGTTAAACCTCCGTCATGTAGATTACTGCCGGTACTTGCGCGCAAGACGGCGTTCTGCTTTTGAGACAAAAAAAGTACCACAAAAATATCGCTCCCGTTTTACAAGAGCAAATACCTTCATGGTACGCTTGCACATGGATAATCGGTTTGAGGAAAGGAAAAATACTGCCTGTTGACTTCGTGTCAACTTTTAGTCGATCATAGCATACCCTTCCCGACCCTGTCAATTGCCCGGGTTGCCATACCAAAAGCTTTCAAAGAAAAGCGTTATGCCAGTTCCAGAGCGATCTCCACCATTTGGGTAAAGGAACGCTCCCTTTCCTCCGCGGTGGTTTCCTCCTGGCTTACAAGGGAATCGGACACCGTCAGGATGCACAGGGCGTTGGCTCCGGCCCTGGCCGCGTTCATGTAGAGTGCGGCCGCTTCCATTTCAACAGCCAGGACGCCCATGCCGGCCCACTTCTTCCAGGCTTCAGGATTATCGTTGTAAAACACATCCGACGACAGCACATTGCCCACCTTCACCGGAATGCCCTTGCGCTCGGCTGCTTCAACTGCCCTTTTCAAAAGGCTCCATGAGGCAATGGGCGCGAAGGTGCCATTGAGCCCGTACTGGCTCGCATAGGCCGAATTGGTGCAGGCCCCCATGGCGATAACGATGTCCCGCACCTTTACATCCTCCTGGTAGCTGCCGCAGGATCCCACCCGAATAAGGTTCTTCACCCCGTAAAAATGGATGAGCTCATAGGAATAGATGCCTATGGACGGCATTCCCATGCCGGTTCCCATGACGGACACCTTTTTGCCCTTGTATTTGCCTGTGAAACCCAGCATATTCCTGACCCGGTTGAAGCAGATCACATCATCCAGGTATGTTTCCGCAATAAACTTTGCCCTTAAGGGATCCCCCGGCAAAAGGACGGTTTCAGCGATTAAACCTTCCCTGTCCACTTCAATATGCGGTGTTTTTTTCATACCCATCCCCCTTACGTCGTTTTATCCGCAACAACATCATACCACATGTCCCTGGGTTCTATCCATACGGAGCCATGATTGCTCTCCGCCCGATGATTTTCGTCCCTTCAAACGCCATACTGCCGCATGACCGGTCGTATATGGAAAAGCGGATTAACAAATGGTATAATAGGGGCATCGCACTGAAGAAAGATGAGAAACATGACTGGCAGTTTTGTTGATTTAGGCATTTCTCCGCCCATCCTGAAAGCCATTGAAGAGATGGGCTATACCGCACCAACCGAAATACAGAGTAAAGCCATACCGCATATACTCAACAGGCAGGATCTCATTGTCCGTGCCAAAACCGGGAGCGGCAAGACCGCTGTTTTTGGCGTCAGCCTGCTCCAGTTGACAGATGCGGATGCTCCCGGACCTCAGGCCCTTATCCTGACGCCAACGCGGGAGCTGGCCGTTCAGGTGGACAATGACCTGAAGCAACTGGGCAGGCACCTTAAGCACAAAACCACGGTTGTGTATGGCAAGCACAGCATGAATGCTGAAGTCCAGGCCATCCGCAAAGGCGTGACCATCCTGACGGGAACACCGGGAAGGGTATATGACCATATCGAGCATGGCAACCTGGATACCGGCAACATACGCTTCCTGGTTCTGGATGAAGCCGATCGGATGCTGGACATGGGGTTTATCGGCCAGGTTGAGAGCATCATCAGAACCCTGCCCCGGGATCGGGTGACGCTGCTGTTTTCCGCCACCATTCCGCCCGAAATAGAGCGGATATGCGCCAGGTATATGAAAAACCCCATGACGGTCGAAATAGAATCGCCGACCAAGACCGTTGACACCATCCGGCAGTGCTATTACCGTGTCCAGCCCAACGAAAAGCTGACCCGGCTGAATCAGCTGCTCCTTCTCATGCGCCCTGAAAGCTGCATGATCTTCTGCAATACCAAGAAAGCCGTGGATCAGGTAACAAGATTCCTCAACAAAAAAGGGTATGGCGCCCAGGCTTTGCACGGAGATATCCCGCAGGGCAGACGTCTGGCCACCATGCAGCAGTTCAAAAAAGGCGGTTTCCATCTTCTGGTGGCCACCGATGTAGCAGCCCGCGGCATCCATGTGGATGATTTGTCCCTGGTCATCAACTATGATGTGCCCAATGAGAAGGACAATTATGTCCACCGGATTGGGCGCACCGGCCGGGCCGGTCATGACGGACAGGCTGTTTCACTGGTGACGACCGACGATATCATGACCCTTTATGAGATAGAGGAGCATATCGGCACCCAGATCGATGAAGCGGAATGGCCCGATGACGCCGAACTCGAAAAACATTCCGCCGAAATCGAGCAATGGATCAGGGACCATTCCCTGAACGAGAAGCAAAAGGCGGGCGCTGCCAAAGCCGGTAAAACCCGCACGCGCAGGAGCCGGGAAAAGACTTCGCGCCTGCATCCTTCAAAGGCAAAAACCGCCCGGGAAAAGCGGCCAGCGCACAAATCGCCTGAAAAAAGGGCTTCCGCCGTCGGCCACGGTTCATCGGGAACCAAGCCGGCCAGAACGCGCGACGGACATGTATCAGGAAGCAAACCGGCAGGCAGGATCCGCATTGTACACACATCGGACAAGGCAAAGCCTGTCTATGTGGCGGCCAAGCCCACAGTCATCCATACTTCAGGGCAAGAAAAGCCGGAATGCGGTGCAAAACCCGGAAACGACGGAAAAAAGTCTCTTTTCAAGGCTTTATTCAGCCGTCTGTTCAGCAAATGGAGCAAATAAGGTTTAAAGGATTGATTGGAAGGGTAAACCTGTTATATATTAAATTTATGTTTTTTTCATACTGACTTCATTTGCAGGGGGGAAAACGACATGAACAAATGCCCAAAGCCAAAACAGCCTTTAGTGGAACACATGTATACGGCTGATCCTTCAGCCCACGTTTTTGAAGGAAAGCTGTACATCTATCCGTCCCATGATCTGGACAAGGATATTCCGTCCAATGACAACGGTGACCAGTACGCCATGGAAGACTACCATGTCTTTTCCATGGATGACATGGAATCACCCGTCGTAGATCATGGGGAAGTTCTGCACATGAAGGATGTTCCATGGGTTTCCAAGCAAATGTGGGCTCCGGACTGTGCTTTCAAGAACAACACCTATTACCTGTATTTCCCGGCCAGGGACAAGGATGGCATTTTCAGGATCGGCGTGGCCACAAGCCCGAATCCCGCAGGTCCTTTCAAACCGCAGCCCAATTACATTCCGGGAAGCTTCAGCATAGATCCGGCCGTACTTGTGGATGATGACGGAAGGGCTTATATGTATTTCGGCGGTTTGTGGGGCGGCCAGCTGGAGAAATGGCAGTCTGGTACCTTCAATCCGGACGCTGTTGGCCCTTCCGGAAACGAGCCTGCCCTTGGGCCCATGGTGGCCGAGTTGAGCGATGATATGCTCACCTTCAAGGAAAAGCCCCAGATGATACAGATCGTTGATGAGAACGGGAACCCCATCACCGCTGGCGATGAGGACAGAAGATACTTTGAAGGGCCGTGGATGCATAAGTACAATGGTTTATACTATCTTTCCTATTCCACCGGCACCACCCATTATATCGTCTATGCCGTCAGCGATAATCCGAAAGGTCCCTTTGTCTATAAGGGCCGGATACTGGAGCCGGTTATCGGCTGGACAACCCACCATTCCATTGTCGAGTTCAAGGGGAAATGGTACCTGTTCTACCATGACAGTTCCCTGTCGGGTGGCGTGGATAGCAAACGCTGCATGAAATATACCGAGCTGAAATACAATCCCGACGGCACCATCCAGACCATCAAGCCCTACGATGATTGATTAATTTGAACGGTATAACTCTTTCGGGCGGCAGAGCACCGGCTTATAAACCGGTTCTCTGCCGCTCTTTTTGATTGTGTCCATCAAGCGTTCAGATTCTCTTTTTGGTATACCACTTTCCCGTCAATGATGGTATACAGCACTGTTGTAAAGGTTTCCATGGGATTGCCGTTGAAGATGGCAATATCCGCGTCCTTGCCCTCCTCCAGGCTTCCAATCCTGTCTGCAACATTGCAGATCTCGGCTGCATTGATGGTAATGGCTTTCAACGCCTCCTCCTGGCCCAATCCCTCCTTTGCGGCAAACCCCGCATAAATGGGCAGGTATTGGATCCTGGAAACGGGATGATCCGACGTGATGGCAACCTTGACCCCAGCCTTGTGCAGGATACCCGGCGTCTTGAAATCCATGTGCTGCACCTCGATCTTGTTCCTTGATGCGATGGAGGGGCCAACAATCGCCGGAAAGCCTGATTCGGCAATTTCCTCAGCGATCAGGTGACCTTCGGTGCAGTGATCCAGTGTCATTTTCAAATCGAACTCCCTGGCAATCCGGATGGCTGTCAGAATGTCGTCGGCGCGATGGACGTGCGCTTTGAGGGGAATCTCCCGGTTCAGTACGGGAAGCCAGCATTCCATTCTGAAATCCGGCTCAAAATCCTCACCGCTTTCTACAGCCCGTTTCTTCCTCACCTGATAGGCGCGGGCATTGAAAAGCTCCTCCCGAAGGAGGGATGCAATGGCCATACGCGTGGATGGCATCTTGCTCATGCCTTCATAGGTCGTCTTGGGGTTTTCGCCGAAGGCAATCTTCATGGCGGCCGGTTCCAGGACAACCATTTTGTCCATGCACCGGCCATGGGTTTTCATGAATACAAACTGTCCACCCACCACGTTGGCGCTTCCCGGGCCCACCATCACCGAGGTGATACCGGAGCTCAGTGCATTGTGAAAGGCTGAATCCATGGGATTGACCGCATCCAGGGCCCTCAGCCATGGCGTAACCGGGTTTGTGGACTCATTGCAATCATTCCCCTCAAACCCTTTCTTTTCTTCATTGATTCCGATATGGCAATGGGCTTCCACAAGCCCGGGCAAAACCCAGCAGCCTTCGGCGTCTATGACTTCCATCGCCTGCTCGTCGCCGGGATCAAATTCCCCCACTTTCACGATCTTTCCGTCCTTGATCAGCACGCTGCCCTTTTCATAATTCCTTCCCGTCATGGTGAGCAGTTTTCCGTTCTTTATCAACAGCATGATGGATTCCCTTCCGTTCTTCCAATGGGTATCTGTCAACGAATAGTTTTCTGCGAGTATTCTTTCACGCGCATCCTGAGAATATGAACGCAAACTGCTGCTAATAAGGCACTGCGTCAACTTGTGCAGTGCCTCGTGTTTCCGGGGATAGGGCTTGTACATATATTGGTACCAGATGATGCAGCGAAAGGAGGACTCCATGTGCATATCAATGGGATTCCCGACGGACCGAAAAACCCTGAGCTTCCGTTCAACAGCGTATTTAACCAATACCAGCGTTTTCAGCGGTTCCCCGGATTCCCGGGTTTCCCGCGAGGACCGGGTTTCCAGGCACCCAGCGGACCGCCGCCGCGGACTGCGCCATCCAGGGCAAGCATGACGCCCCTGGCCGTGGATCCGGGTTCCATCCGCTTCTGCCTGTTCAGGTTCACCTACATATGGCCGAGAAGAGGACAACCTTTCTGGCTCTTCCCCGTCACATTGGGGCGCCGCTCCATAGCCGGTTTCAGGTGGACAGGCTTCAGGTGGGTATTCTTCGGTATGGACCTGGATCAGATCGATGCTTTCCAATGCGTGTAGGAATCTGAACATACGAATGACGGATTAAAGAATTGGTAAAAAAAGCCGGCAGGCTACCTGCAATCCGCTGCCTGCCGGTTTTATGCGTCTCCCTAGAACTCCCTGTTTCTGTAGATTTTCAGCGATATCCCATAGGACACGGCCAGCAGGGCAAGCGCAGTGCCTGCAATCATGGCACCAATGACGCCCTCGGACTGCCTGGACAAAAATGCCGCTATCCCGAGAAGGATGGGGTTGCCGGAAGCGATACCGGATGCCACGAGGCTGATACCGAAAAACATTCCGAAAAACAGGATGAAGTGATAGATCCTGGACTTGATGTAACCAAACTTGAAGTACAGGGGCAAATAGATGCTGGCTAAGAACGAAATCGAAAGGAAAGCTCCGAGGACCTCTTCCAGGCTGACAGGATGCAGGCTCGGAATCAGATGCATCATCCCCACGACCCTGGTGGCCAGGATGTAAATGATAACGGCAAATATCACATAGACAAATACCATCAGGTACCTGGCTCCGACAATGACCGACCGGCTCAGGGGCAGGCTGTTGAGGATGACGTCTGCCTTGTTCTTGTCATCCAGGGCACAGCCGCTCACCGTGAGCATATACGTGATGGCAACCATGCAGATGACAAAAACACTCGCCGCATTATCCAGGCTGGCAAATACGAAAAGCATAAAAACCAGGTACAGGGCGCTGAACGCAATAGTTTTCTTCAGCAGCAATATATCCTTGAGCATCAGGCTAAGCATTCTGATTCCTCCTCGTAAAATACAGCATGATATCTTCCAGGGTTGGTTTTTCGATGACAATGTTCTCTCCGTACATCCTTCTGAGCTTTTTCCTGTCCTGTGCCAGTCCTTCAAAACCAAACTGGTTTTCCTTTATCCCGATAAAGTTCCCCCTGTCCTCATCGCGGACAAGCCCTCTGGCTCCCTTCACCAGGCAATAATTCTCCAATATATCATCCTTGGCCGATGAAAAGACGATCCTGCCTTCATGGATGAAGGTGATGCAGTCTGCGACCTTATCCAGATCCGATGTGATATGGGTGGAAAAGAAAACCCCCTTGTCATCCCCCCGGCTGATATCGGTCAGGATATCCAGCAGCTCATTCCTGACGATGGGATCCAGGCCGGAAGTCGGCTCATCCATGATCAGCAGCTCCGCGTTGTGCGACAGGGCAATGGCCAGTGAAAACTTCATCTTCATGCCCTTGGACAGATCCTTTATTTTCTTGTCCAGAGGCAGTTCGAAGCGCCTGATATAGTGGCTGAAGGCTTTGTCATCCCAGTTCTTGTACAGGGGCGCGATAATTCTTCCCATCTCTTTAGGGGTCAATTCTTCGTAGTAATAGTTTTCGTCGTACACAAAACCAACCCGGTTTTTGATCTCCTTTTCATGCCGGATGTGATCCAGCCCGAACACCAGCGCCTCGCCGGCATCCTTTTTCAGCAGGTTCATGATCAGCTTGATGGTGGTGCTCTTTCCTGCTCCGTTTGGGCCGATAAAGCCCATGATATAGCCCTTTTCCATGGAAAAGCTGACATTGTCCAGCTTGAAACCTTTAAAAGTTTTTGTCAGGTTCTGAACCTGCAGAATCTTGTCCATGATCCTATTCCTCCTCATACAGTATTTTGAGCATGTTCAGGAGTTCATCCTGTTCCAGCCCGATGGATTTGGCCGCATCCACCGCTTCTGCCAGCTTTTCCTCTACCATTTTGTACCGCATTTCCCGGAGCATGTGCTTGTTTTGCACCGCTACAAAGGTCCCTTTGCCCGGGACGGTCTCAAGGTAGCCTTCCTGCTCAAGCTCATCATAGGCCCGTTTTGTTGTGATGACGCTGATCTGAAGCTCCTTGGCAAGAACCCTTATGGATGGGAGCAGTTCCCCGCCTTTGAGTTCGCCACGCATGATCTGGTTCTTGATTTGCTTTGCTATCTGCTCATAAATCGGCTCTTCTGAAGAATTGTAAATAACGATATTCATGGCTCCGTTACCCTTGTCACTCATGTTATTACTGTATATATACTGTATATACAGTAATAACGGTTATGTCAACCCATTTTTCCGATGGTCTTTACATCAGGAATCAAATGGCCTTTCTGTCCTGTACAAGGCCTTCCAAGACGGTGATTCCATAAAAAAATCGGAGCAGGACATACTGTCCGCTCCGGTATATCTATCTGATCTGCCACGTCGGCAGTTACATGCCGAGGCATTCCTTCAGAAAGGCCGCGAAGGCTTCGTTCACCTCATGCCTTGAGATAAACCCGATATTGGGATAATAAACGGTTTCCATGTATACCCCGCTCCTGTTGTATATCCGGATAGTTACCGGGTTCTCCAGGGCGTTTGTTCCGGCACTACCCGCATAGCCAGCCTGTGTGCTTCCCTGCCCGACCGCATTCGGTGTATCCGCGGGCGCTACAGGATAAACGGTTGGCAAATCCTCCGCGTATCCGGAAGGCATAACTTCCTTAGCTTCGGGAACTTCATCCTTTCTTATGCTGACAGGCGCATCCGGCCTGTCATGGAGCCCGCCATCCCTGTGTTCAGGGGGCATGGGTGGTATCTCCATCCCCTTTGATCCAGGCTTTGTCGGATCAGGAACCGCGTCCACGTTCCCGCGGCCGGCGCCCGTATTGCTGAATAGCTTCTCAAAATATCTGTCGCTGGAATTGGGTATGACCGAGTAAAAATCGTAAAACGTTTTGATCTTCTGTCTGTCGGTCAGCTCGGCCAGGATCTCCGTGCGGCCTTCCAATTTTGCCCGCTCGCTGTGCCCGATGAACCGTATCCTGGCAATATCCTCGGCGCTGTAAATGCCATAAAGCTCCAGGTATGCTTTAGCATCCTCATCCTGGTTGTTCAGATAGCTCTCGAAGGTCATGAAATTGAACAGCTGATACCCTGTTTCCTTCTTTACAGCCACCACGGCTTCACCGCCGGCAGGCGTATACCGGTACACTTCCAGGCCGATGAGGCTCTCGTCGACGCTTGTGGTGATAGTGGCAATCTTTTCTCCGATATCCTCATCCTTGATGGTATCTGGAAGTCCGAACTCGGCCCTTTGCTCCTCCCTGAGTAAAATGTAATGCCTGTTACTCAGCTGGAACTGGTCCTTCAGCACATATACCGCATCCTCCCTGGGCGCGGCACCGATACTGTCACCGGCCTGCAGTTTTTCCCCCGGGTTGCCGGTCAGCAGGCCTCCCGATGAAAGGCTCCAAATCAGGGCACCTGCCACAATCATGGCGCTCATGGCCAATACCGGTATGGCCCGTCTCGGGCTGAAGGCTGTCCTTGATGCCTTCCTTTCGGTTTCCCCCGTCTTTTGGAGGATATGAGCCAGCATCCTCTTCTCGGCGTCCGGCCCCGGCGCAATGCGATCGATGGCCCGCCTGATATCTTCCCGTTTCATTCCACATCCCCCTCCATTTCGATCCTGAGGCGCTTTCTTGCGGCATGCAGCCAGCTTCTTACGGTGGAAGCCTTCTTACCCAGAATCCTTGCGATTTCTGCTGCCGAATACCCCTCGTAGTAGTGCAGGAACACCGCTGTTTTATACCTGGGAGGAAGCTTAAGAACCCTGTTCAGCGTTTCATCGATGGTGAGCGCATCATCGGCCGCCACATCCGCCACTGCGTCCATGCTGACCCTTTTCGTCCACCAATGGCGAAAATAGTCCTTGCACAGGTTGGTTGCGGTTCTGATCAGCCATGCCTTTTCGTGTTCCACGTTTTCAAACTGCGTGTCATCCCGCATCAGGCGCAGGAAGGTATTCTGCACCATATCCTCGGTATCATGGCTGTTCTTCATATACATGAAGCAAACACGGTATACCGTTTTGACGTGGCGATGATAGATTCCTGACAGTTCTTCATCCGTACGCAATAAAGAACGCCCCACGGCACTTCCCCCTTTCACCTCTAATACGATTGAAACCGGGAAAACGTTGAGGGCGCATCAATCTTTTTTCTCATTCGGGATACCGAACATTTTCAGGATGGCCGGCATGACATCAGTCAGGGAGCGGATGTCCAGTGCCTTTCTGTCCACCGCGTCGCCGGCTATAATGACGGGAACGGGATTAAAGGTATGGGTCTTGACCGAAAGGTCCTCGATATTGCCATGATCGCTGGTAATGAGAATCACGTCTTCCCTCAAATCCACCAGCTGGATCAGCCGTCCCAGCATCCGGTTCAGAAGTTCCAGCTCATAAACCGCTTTTTCGCGGTCCCCGCTGTGTCCCTGGATGTCCGTCATGAAGAACTCGAAGAGGGTCAGGTCAAAATCCCGGCTGATGCCGTAGAGGATTTTGGCCGCCTCCTCCGGCGTTCTCAGGGGAACATCATACCCGTTCTCGATCAGCATCCTTCCCGTGATATCATGGAAAACGCCCCGTTTTGCCATATAGTCTTCCAAAACCCTGAAGGGCGTATCCGACGAAAGGCAAAGAAGCGAGGTGACCGATGGTCTGAAGATGCCCCGGGACTCCGTTTTCATTTTCTCGAGGTATTCGGCGGAATAGACATTGGCAAAGGTGACCGTACGACCGTGCCGTTTCAGGCGGAGGAACAGGTTGTCCTCCATGATGATCTGTTCAAGCTCATGGGTGGGACGAGCCGACCAGTGCTTTCCGATGGCTTTGGACGCGTTGACGCCGGTATAGAGGGTGGTCTGGCCTGTAGCGCTTTGCGGCAACCCCTCCACCCCCAGGGTCGCATCAGCGCAAATCAGACCATAGCGATCCATCAAATATTCGAAATGCCGCATATCCGCGATGCAGCAGGGATTTTTCTCCGGATCCTTCTCCCCTATACCAAAACCGTCTATAAAAATAAAAATCATTCTCATGGCTTAATGCTTTCCAATCCTATATCCCTTCATTCCAGTTCTATTCTACCAGAACATAATGCCTGCAGCGACAGGCCTGATAAACGTTTTATAAAAGCCTGCGCATCCTTTGCAGGGACACAGCAGGCTTGATGGCTCAGGCAAGGGCCTTCTCCCCTTTTTGGATAAGGAGCAAATCCTGGTAATCCTTCGGATCGGTCGTCCAGAAGATAACATAATAGGCCTTCACCCCGATGCGTTTCAGCGCCTCATGGCGATGGTTGCCGTCGTTCACCTCGCAATAGCCCTGCGCATAATTCACGATCAGCGGCGGCATGTCCCATCCGTTCCGCAAGGCCTGGATCATGCCGTTTACAATGCCTTCAAAACCATCTTTGTCAACCCGGTAGATCATGCCCGGCTCTGGGCCGCAGCACCGATTCAGCTTATCCAGTTCGACAAGCATGGGCCCCACATAATACCTGCGTTTAAGTTTCAGCCCATCCGAAAAGGCCTTGTTATGTCCAGGACCGTTCAGGAATCCATGTATCCATGCTTCTATAAGGCCCATCCTGGCAAAGTGCATGGCTCCCTGTAATGTAAACGGATACATCTTGCGAGAATCCTCCTGATGAGTCATCTCTATCATCATATGAACCCGGTATGGCGTGTGTAAACAGACCTTATTCCTGTACCTTTCCGTCAAGCAGTTCGCCTGAAAAGAAGCCCACGGTATAATCCAGAACCTCTTCCACCCAATCATTCCTGTTGAAGATGTGATCCGCGCCTGAAACAATATGGAGGTCCGCCTGGCTGCCATAGAGTTCCAGATACCGTTCCGAAACTGCCAGAGGAACCGTCTGGTCCTTATCCCCATGAACCAGGAGAACCCGTTTATCATAGGGCGCAGATCTTTGGAAGACATCCAGTTTCAGGGCGGTTTCCAGAAAATCAACACCGAGGATGAGTCCGCCGATATCCCACCAGCCTCGTGAACGGAAGGCCTGTATCTCTTCCGGCTTCTTGTCCTGTAAAATCCGCTCCCCCATGTTCCCTGCGGGAGCCCAGAGGCATAGCGCCGCCACATCCTCTTTCCGGTCACCGGCCAGCAGGCTGGCCACGGTGCCTCCCATGCTGAAACCCATTACCCCAATCCGTTCAGCATCCGCAAAGGGCAGGGTTCTGGCATAGTCCAGGATGGCTTTTGCGTCCTCTAGCTCTGTCAGCAGGGTCATATCCCTGAAATCGCCGTCGCTTTCACCGCTTCCGCCGAAGTCAAAGCGCACGCTTGCAATTCCGGCTTTCTCCAGTTGTCTTGAGAGCCTGACAAAAATAAAATGGGGTTCGACCCGCGTTCCCGTAAAGCCATGGAACATGCAGACCAAGGGGACCTTGCCCGAAACATGGTCCGGAACGTGCAGCATGCCCCTCAGGGTCAGGTTCCTGCTCTGGATTTCAACAGCCTTTTGCATGGCATTCTTCTCCCTTCCACTGCCTGATCATTGATCGATGGCATCCTGTGTCAGCAACACAAAGCATTTCCATACATCCTGCATTATATCCGAAATCCCTTCCCCGATCCATACGCCAGCCATCACGGACGCAGTCAGAACTCAGGCACGGCGACCCATGTCAGGCATGCAGCCGGATACGTATCAGGCTTAAAGCAAAAGGCAGGGAAAGATCCCTGCCATGTGGAGCAATCGTCAACTCACCGTCTGGGCCTCAACCAGTCTCTGGGCGCCATACTTCTCTCGCAGGCGCGGCTTTTCAATCTTCCCGGTAGGATTGCGGGGAACCTTGTCGAAGATGATCTTTCTCGGCCGCTTATACCGGGGCAGGGGCTTGCAGAATTCCATGATCTCTTCCTCGGTGCATGCCGCTCCGGGCTTCAGTTCGATGATGGCGGCAGCAATCTCACCCAGACGCTCATGGGGCAGCCCAATCACCGCTGCATCCTTAATGGCGTTGTGTGTCCTCAGGAAATCCTCTATCTGCACGGGATAGATGTTCTCGCCGCCGCTGATGATCACATCCTTCTTGCGGTCAACCAGGTAAATGAAGCCGTCCTCGTCCATGCGGGCCATGTCTCCGGTGAGCAGCCAACCATCCTTCAGGACAGCTTCGGTAGCCTTCGGTTCCTTGTAATAGCATTTCATCACACCCGGCCCTTTTACAGCCAGCTCGCCCACTTCGCCCTGGGGTACCGGATTCAGGTTTTCGTCGACGATCTTGGCCTCCCAGTTGTAGCCGGGCTTTCCGATGGCACCCACCTTATGGATGTTCTCTACACCCAGATGTACGCATCCCGGGCCGGTGGATTCGCTCAGGCCGTAGTTGGTGTCATACTGGTGGTGCGGAAAATATTGCTTCCAACGGCGGATCAGGCTCGGCGGCACCGGCTGGGCACCGATATGCATGAGCCGCCACTGGGACAGGTCGTAATCCTCCAGCTTCACGTCGCCCCTTTCAATGGCGTCGAGGATATCCTGCGCCCAGGGCACGAGAAGCCATACAATCGTGATCTTTTCCTCGGAAACCGTTTTCAGAATCCATTCGGGCTTAATCCCGCGCAGCAAAACGGCCTTGCTGCCGGCCAGGAGGCTGCCGAACCAGTGCATCTTGGCTCCTGTATGGTATAGTGGCGGAATGCAGAGGAAATTGTCCTCGCGGGTCTGTCCATGGTGAGCCCTCTCGGTCTCGCATGCGGACATCAGGCTTCTGTGGGTATGTAAAATCGCCTTCGGGAAGCCCGTCGTTCCGGACGAGAAATAGATGGCCGCATCGTCGTCATCGGAAAGTTCAATATTCGGCGCCTCGGAAGAGCAGCAGGATGTCAGCCTGTCATAGCTCTCGGCAAAGGAAGGACGGCCTTCACCCTCATACAGGAGCAGCTTGATATTGGGTATCTGGTCGTAGATGGTTTCCAGGCGTCCGATAAACTCGGGACCGAAGATGAGGGCTATTGTGTCCGACAAATCCAGGCAATACTTGATTTCTTCGGCCGTATAGCGGAAATTCAGCGGTACCGCCACCGCGCCGGCCTTTAGTATGCCAAAATAGATGGGCAACCACTCCAGGCAATTCATCAGCAGAATGGCTACCTTATCGCCTTTCCGGATTCCCCTCTTTATCAGCAGGTTGGCCAGGCGGTTGGCTTTTTCGTCAAAAACGCGCCAGGTCATACTCCTGCGGTATTCGCCTGCCGGATTGTTCTCGATGAGTTCATATTCCTTCCATATGACATTGTGACGTTCCTGGAGATCCAGATTGATTTCGGTAAGGGCCAGTTCATTTCCGTAAAGTTGAGCATTACGGGCCAGTATGTCAGTGATGGGCATTGATCCTTCCTCCCGTTCTACCATCCTGTATCAGAAGTGGCATGATGAAATTAGGTACCGTACTTCATGAGGATCCGGGCTGAAATGAAGCCGCTGTAGGTCCTACAAAATACCAAGATTCATTATAAACTTACATGGGCAATTATTCAACAACCACATGGCAGCTTGCAGCGGCCATGGTCATCTTTTTAATAACACCAACGGCGTTGCCCTTCGAAAACGCTATCATCAGGTTCTGGACGGGAAATGCCATGGATACTGCCGTCAATGCATTTTCCCCCAGTTGAGAAACATAGATGCTGTCCACCACATTGTATTGAACTTGTACCAGCAAGGAAGCCATCATGGGTACGGACATGGAGAGCAGCAGCCTGTTGATGGGCATGATACCCATCTTGTTCTCCCGATGCCCCTGAGTCGCATCCTGCATTCATGCATCACCTTTTTGCGAACTCCGGCCGGCTGATCTGCCTCCACTGCCGTATTCATGGCCTGCGAGGTTCGTTTTTTGTCAATACGCGACTTCCCCTCAGCCCCGGATTTACCCTTTTCGCCTCCATGGTGCCGGGTACGGAAAAGCTTTCTAGGGCACCACAACCTCCTGATCCAGTTTGCTTATCTGCCTGCTGTAAACCCGTTTTAAGAACAGGGCGCTGAAGATGACCGACGCGATTTCCGCAATGGGGAAAGCCCACCAGACCGCCGTAACTGTCCCGGAAAGTGACAGCAGGTATGCGGCGGGAAGCAATACCACCAACTGGCGGATAACCGAAACAGCAAGGCTTAGAATCCCATTGCCCAGGGCCTGGAACACACCGCTGGCGACCACGCAGAACCCTGCGAAAACAAAGCTTAAGCTGATGGTCCTCAGAGCCGGGATACCTATAGCCAGCATGTTTTCGGTGGCGTTGAACAGCATGAGCATCTCATATGGGAACAACTGCAAAAGCACAAGTCCGGTAAGCATGATGCAAACCGCACAGGTGATGCTCAGCCGTATGGCTTTCAGGATGCGCTCCTTCTTCCTGGCTCCAAAATTGTAGGCAACGATGGGAATGACGCCCTGATTCAGTCCAAAGACCGGCATGAACACAAAGCTTTGGAGACGGAAGTAGACGCCGAACACTGCGGTGGCCGTTTCTGTAAAGGACAGGAGGATTCTGTTCAGGAAGTAACTCATGATGGAGCCAATGGAGATCATCAGCACGGAGGGTACGCCCACCGAATAAATCCGCTTGACGATCTCCGGATTTGGCTTGAATTCCCTGATGGCTATCCTGATCTCATGATTCTTCCGCAGATTGAACCAAAGGGCAAGCGACATACCGCAGATTTGCCCGATGACCGTGGCAATGGCGGCGCCTTTCACCCCCATGGCAGGGAACCCAAGGAGTCCGAAGATCATGATGGGATCCAGGATGATATTGACAACGGCCCCCACCGTCTGGGTGATCATGGCATAGAAGGTCTTTCCTGTGGACTGGAGGAGCCTTTCCAGGATGATCTGTCCAAAAAGTGCAAAGGAAAAAGTTGTGCAGACAAACAGGTAATCGGTTCCGAAAGCCACTATCTCGGCGATATCGGTCTGGGATTGGAAAAACGCCCTGGAACCCACCAGGCCGAATATGGCAAAGGCTATATAGGTCAGAATGAAAAGAAAAATGCCGTTATTGGCAGCCTGATTGGCCCTTTTGAAGTTTTTCTCCCCCAGGCTTTTTGACAATAACGCATTGACGCCAATGGCGGTACCCGATGCAAACGCGATCATCAGGTTCTGGACAGGAAACGCCAGGGATACCGCCGTAAGGGCGTTTTCGTTGATTTGAGCAACAAAGATACTGTCCACCACATTATATAAAGCCTGGACAAGCATGGAAGCCATCATGGGAATGGACATGGAGAGCAGCAGCCTGCCCACGGGCAGGACGCCCATTTTGTTCTCCTGATGTCCCTGATTTTTGTCTTGCATGGATGCATCACCTTTTCGTAAATTCTGTCACGAGTTCCTTAATTATGCGCACTGAAGCCGGAATACCGATGCTGCTGTCAATGCAGAGATGGTAATTCTGCGCCCTGCCCCATTTATTCTGGGTATAGTAATTGTAATAGGCGGCACGATTTTTGTCCTGCTTGCGAATATAGTCCTCCAGGTTGGGTTTATCTTCCCCGTAGACCTCCCTCACCCGCTTGATTCGTTCTTCCATCGGGGCATGGATGAAGATCCGGATGCAGTTGGGCTTATCCCGCAGCACATAGTCGGCGCATCGGCCCACGATCACGCAGGAGCTTTCCTCAGCCACCTTCTGGATCACTTTGGACTGAGCCAGGAAGATCTGTTCCGAAACCGGCAGTTCATAACCGATCAGGTACAAATTGCTGATGAAACTGATGGTCCGCTTCTGCTCCATCTGCTGGACAAATCCTTCATCAAAACCGCTCTCCCGGGCGGCCATCACGATAAGCTCCCTGTCGTAGAAGGCTATGCCCAGTTCCTGCGCCAGCTGCCGGCCTATCAACCGGCCGCCGCTGCCATATTCACGGCCTATGGTAATCGTATATTTGTCCATGCATCTTACCCCCTTTGATAAGGTTGCTTCCTGGTAGGCGATAAATGCTATTTTATTGATTTCTTTTCGGATTTGCAAGTGTTTTTGATATTCCAGCTTTTGCCATGATCCGCTTGTTCCTCATGAAGCGCTTTCTCCACAGGCATGCCCCCTGCTTCTCATATATCGGGCAAAAGGTGTGTTCTCCTATATAGACGTATGACGGGGCTAAAAAATACCTTTTTGAAAACGGCTCCATTTGGGATTAAGACATGTTTTTCACCAACAGGCTTATAAATATACTGCGGGAGAACGCATTGACATAAAGTGTGTCCTGTTATATATTTGTTATAAATCTTTATGATTTAACTTTTTTTGCTTTATTGACAAACAGTATTTAATCATTCAATTCCTGCAATCGCTGCTGAGTAGGGAAGGTAATCAGAAAGTGACTGAGCTTGAAAGATACCTGTGTCAACTGGAGCAAAATTTGTCTAAATATTTCGTCGTCAAGAAGCATGCCATTGTGGCGGAACGTCCCTTTCTGCTTGTTGCCCATCATACGAACACCATAGGAAGAACCCTTTTAACCGAAAAGGATATCATCGATCAATATGAAGTAAGCACCATCATCCTTGTTCACACCGCAGAAAACCTTGAGCAAATCCGGGAACTGACGCAATGGTTGAAAGAACATATGCGTGAAGTGGTTCAGCCCAGCAGCGATCGCTACTATACCCTGATCAATCTCGTCGCCATATTCGAAAATCACATCCCCGAAGATGCCCGACAATTTTCAGAAAACTATACGCTGAGAAAAAGCTTCCTGTTTTCCCTCCGAGGCTGGGCACAGGCCGGTTTGACCTGTGTATGCCTGCCGGACAGAAAGGCTTTTTGCGGCAAAGGGGTACAGGATATGAAACAGCTCTTTGCCCCTTCTCCGGATCATGAGTCCTCGCATTCCGGGCCAGCTCAGGCACAAACCGAGCAATCGGTTGTGAAATATACTCCATTCAATGAGGAGGCGGTATAATGGCAATCCTTCTACTCATTCTGGGACTCGTCCTGTTCATTGCCGCGTATGTAACCTATGGTGCGTGGCTGGCAAAAAAATGGGGCATTGATCCCAAGAGACCCACCCCGGCTCACACCATGAGGGACGGTGTGGACTACGATCCCACTCAGCCCAAGGTACTTTTGGGGCATCACTTTTCATCAATCGCCGGGGCAGGCCCGATCACAGGCCCGATTCTTGCCGCGGTGTTCGGCTGGCTCCCTGTTTACCTCTGGATCATCCTGGGCAGCATCTTTGTCGGCGGCGTGCATGACTTCAGCGCTCTTTTTGCTTCGGTTCGTCACAAATCCAAATCCATCGGTGAGATTATTTCGGCCAATATCGGAAAGCGTGCAAGAATCCTGTTCAATCTTTTTGCCTGGTTAACGCTCATCCTTGTTGTGGCGGCCTTTACTGATATCTGCGCGTCCACCTTCGCGCACAACCCTCAAACACCCGAGGTATTGAACGGCGCGCGTTCTGGCACAATCTCCATACTGTTCATAGTTCTCGCCATTATATACGGGCTTATAACCAGGAAGTTAAACCTTTCCGGCATAACCTCGGTTCTCATGGGTATCGTCGGGTTGGTCGTCTTCATCGGCCTGGGTTACTACTTCCCCGTATTGAAATTCAGCCAGGCGACCTGGACCTATATCATGCTGGTGTACATATTCGCCGCATCGGTTCTTCCCGTCTGGTTTTTGCTGCAGCCGCGTGATTACCTGTGTTCATTCCTGCTCTATGCCATGCTGGCGGGAGGCGTGGCAGGGTTGTTTATCACCAATCCGAGCGTCAACATGCCGGCTTTCACAAGCTTTATGCCTGCAAACGGTTCCTACCTGTTCCCCATCCTGTTCGTAACCGTTGCCTGCGGTGCCATTTCAGGCTTCCATTCGCTGGTTTCATCGGGAACCACAGCAAAGCAGGTCAACAACGAAAAGGACATGAGGCTGATCGGATACGGCGCCATGCTCATCGAAGGACTGGTGGCAGTTCTGGCCCTGATGGCCATTGCATGCTATGGTAAGCCTTCCGAAAATGCCACACCGGTTCAGATCTTTGCCAACGGTATTTCATCCATGATAAACAGCTTTGGCGTTCCTAAAGATTTCGGAATGGTCTTTGTGGTTTTGGCCTTCTCTTCATTCGCTCTCACATCGCTGGATACGGCAACCCGTATCGCCAGGTACATGCTGCAGGAACTGGCCGATTCGGTACCTAGCCTGAAGAAGGTTATCGGCAATAAATATGCCGCCACCATCATCAGCATCCTGGCAGCCTGGGGTCTGCTGCAATACGGTTATACAAAGATATGGCCCATCTTCGGCTCGGTCAACCAGCTCCTCGGAGCGCTTGCCCTGATCGCCGTCAGCGTCTGGCTGCTCAGGCGCAAAAAGAACTCCCTGTTCACGGGGATCCCTGCCGTGTTCATGGTCTGTGTCGCTTTGTCGGCACTGATCATTCTGATGGTTCAGAACCTCAAGGCCGGAAACATGGTCATCGGCATCCTGTCGCTGATCATAGCCCTGCTGGCTGTTGCCCTTGTGGTTGAAGCTATCGTGGCCATCTCCAAACTGCGCAAGGGTAAAATAGAAATGTTGGATGATGATACCCCCGAGCAGGCTGCCGGCTGACACGCGGCCTAATTAACGGATGAAGACTTGAAAAGCCGGTGATGACAAGGTTGTCACCGGCTTTTCGCTTCTTTGCGATGTTTTCCGTGGTATAATGTACCAGGCAGCATGGTGTCTGACAGAAAGCTTTATGAACGGCAATCCGAAACGGAGAAGGAAACATGGAAGTGAAAAACGACTTTACAAAGGGCAGCATTGTCAGGAACATCATCGGCATGGCTATACCGATGATCATGGCGCAATTGGTCAATGTGCTCTATAACATTGTGGATCGTATCTACATTTCGATGATTCCCGATATCGGTTTTATGGCGCTGACCGGTTTGGGTGTGTGCCTGCCGGCTATTTCCCTTGTAGCCGCTTTTGCCAACCTCTTCGGCATGGGCGGGGCACCCCTTTGCTCCATAGAACGCGGCCGTTCAAACATCAGGGAAGCCGAAATGATCATGGGTAATGCCTTTGCTTTGCTAGTGGCCGGCGGCATCGTTCTGACTGTGTCTTTCCTTGCGCTCCGAAAGCCCATGCTGTACCTGTTCGGCGCCAGCGACGCTACTTATCCTTACGCGGAAAGCTACCTGTTCATCTACCTTCTGGGTACCGTGTTTGTCATGATCAGTCTGGGGATGAACCCCTTCATCAACGCCCAGGGTTTTGGGCGCATCGGCATGTTAACCGTCCTCATCGGTGCTGTCCTGAACATCATCCTGGATCCGGTTTTTATCTTTGCGCTGGGCATGGGCGTCCGGGGAGCGGCTCTCGCCACCATCATCTCCCAGGGTGTTTCAGCTTTTTGGGTCCTTAAATTCCTTACGGGCAAAAAAGCCCTGTTTACCCTGAAAACAAGCAGTTTTATCCTGGACGGCGGCAGGATCAGGCGCATCCTGGGTCTGGGAATCTCCAGCTGCGTCATGCAGGTGACCAACTCCGTAATCCAGTTTTTATTCAATTCCACGCTCCAATTTTTCGGCGGCGATCTGTATGTGGGCATCATGACGGTGAGCAACTCGGTTCGGGAGGTCGTCTGCATGCCGATATTTGGGCTGACCAACGGCGCGCAGCCTGTTATCGGCTTCAACTATGGCGCCGGCAAGCACGAGCGGGTTAAGAGCAGCATCTTGTTTGTCACCTTTGCTTCCCTGGGCTACAGCCTTGTTATATGGCTTCTTATCCAGTGCTTTCCGGCCTTTTTCATCAGTTTATTCGACAATGACCCAGCGGTGCTGCAGGCCGGTATCCCAAGCATCAGGCTGTTCTTCATGGGTTTCGTCTTTCAGGCGCTGCAGTTTTCGGGCCAGACTATCTTCGTGGCGTTGGCCAAATCCAGGTACGCGGTATTCTTCTCCATCTTCCGCAAGGTGGTGCTGGTCATTCCCCTTGTGATCCTGCTTCCCAGGATTGGGCTTGGAACAGCCGGTGCCTTCCTGACCGAGCCCATATCGGAGTTTATCGGCGGAACCGCCTGTTTCACCACCATGATGCTGACGGTCTGGCGCAAGGAGCTAAAAAAGCAGGAACGCCTGGCGGTCGCTGAGCGTTGATAGAAATAGCTTCACTTATTCGCCCCGCGATGACATTCGAAAGTTTCAGGGTATTACCTGAGAATGCTATCCTCCAATTTTTTGCCCCTCATTCCTGGATTACGGGATTGCCGCGCTCCGCTAAATGCTGCGCTCGCAATGACGGCATCTGTGAATACCAAGAGGGTCTTTTCTCATGTCATTGCGAGGAGCAGTGCGACGAAGCAATCCCAGTTGCTTATTTAACCACTATCGGGTTCCCGGAGATTGCGAGCACCGCTTACGCGGTGCTCGCAATGACACGACAGGTATGGCTTTCATTTGTTAAACGATCGCCACACCCGCCACTTCGCTCTGCTCGCTATGACAGCCAAGTAGATAGGGTAGCTCGTAAATCCTTCTTAAATAATCTCCTGCTTCAGCACATCGATGATGTTCTCCTTTTTTACTTTGGCGCTGGAATAGAGCATGGCCACCCCCACAATGAGAAACACCGACACGATGACCACAGCCACACTGGCCCATGGAACCGTGAATGCGTAGTCGAACATGCCTCCCAGGACATTGAACATCAGATACATGACCGCAAAGCTGACGGGAAGTCCGATTAGCAACGCCTTGATGCCATAGAATATGCTTTCAAAGTAAATCATCCTGTTAAAGCTTTTCGGTGTCATGCCCACCGATTTCAGCATGGCAAATTCACGCTTCCTGAGGGCGATGCTGGTGGATATGGTATTGAGGATATTGGCGATGCAGATGGCCGTGATAAGGATCATGAAACCATAGGTGAAAACCGACATCAGCAGGAGCAACTGCTCCTGTTTTTGCCTGTTCAGATAGACATTATAGACACTGAACCCTGTTTCTGTATTGATCATGTATTCCTCAATGGCCTCCTGCAGGCGCAGGGGATCATCGCTGGTCATATAAAGGCTGACATCCACATGTTCGCTTATCCTGTCATAACCCTGAACCAGCCGGTCATAGACATCCTTAGAGATAATCACGCTCAGGGTACCTGGATCCAGGTTCAATACACCCATGGGCACTTTGTCAGTCAAAGCGGCAATCTCCAGGGATTCCAACTGCACCTGGCTGTCCGACTCCGAGTCGTAATATGCCAGATTCAGCTTTTCACCCACACGGGTATTGATGACCCTTGCTTCCACATACTTATCCTTTTCCATATCTTTATAGGTGACCACATCAATGACGATGCCCGAAAGTCTTGACGGATCCTTGAGCTTATTGAAATCAGCACCGACCTCCTCAGCGAAAGTCTTCAGGGAAGCGTCATCCAGCACATTGATGTAAGCATCGTAGGCATACGCGCCTGAGGCATCCTGGACACGGCTCTTGAGAAAATCGGGCACTTTTTCCTTCTCCACCGGGGACATCAGGTATAATGAGTCGATCCGGGAGAAATCTTTAATATGCTCCAAAGAACCAATATCCTCTGCAATCAGTTCAGCTTTGCTTGCATCGTCTATATTTATCACAATGTCAAAATTGATGCCGGCCTGCGTCATGACGACAGCCTTTTTCAACTCGGATGTGAATTTCGCTATCACAAGGAACAAAACGATGCTGATGACCAGGGAAAACACCGTGGCCTTATATTTTGTCCTGTTCCGCTTGAGGTTTTTTAAGCCCAAATCTCCCTCAATACCGAACAACATTCTGGTGAGCCCCCATGTTTTCACAGCTTTGCGGGTCAATTTGTAATCCTGCGTCTGGCGTATGGCTTCTATGGCCGAGATGTTGGAGGCCCTCCTGGCAGGCACCCAGGTTGAAATGAAAATGGTCAGTACCGATATGGCGACAGCAGCCAACAGGGATAAAGGAGACACCACCAGGAACAGATCCGCAGAAATCCCCAGCATATCCTTAATCACAGGATTGATAAAGGCAAAGGTTAGTCCAATCCCGGCAAGCCCGGCCAGAATGCCCACAGGGATGCTCACTGATCCAATCACAGCGCCCTCGAAGAATACGGAATTTCGCTTTTGCTTTTTGGTGGCGCCCACGCTGGAGAGCATACCCAAATACTTGGACCGCTCGGACACCGATATGGCAAAAGCATTGTATATGAGGGATACCGAACCGATGATGATGATGGTCATCACAATGGCAGACAGGTTGAACAGCAGGCCCCTGGCCTCATCATCCTCAATGACGCCGCTGTAACGCAGCAACTCATGGTGGAAGGACACCTCTGAAATCCCCTGGCTTTTTGCCAGAGCCCTGGCATGTTCAAACAACCGGCCATCCGGGTTTTTGAGGATTACTGAAGCATTGGCTGCAGCGCCATTCGCCATGGCATCCTCATCCAGGAATGTGAGCACCGTGTATCCAGGGGCCCATGTCGGCTCCCATTCAGGACGCCCAATGATGCCAACAATGGTAAAGGTTCTGACAGATTCCCGGGTGAGGTGTTCCTTTACCTCTCCCCCATATCTGGCCAGGGATGCGTTCTGCTCAAGGTAAGTCCTTTCTTGCGCGCCAATAAGTTCTCTGCGGCCGATGTCAAGGGTCAGGGTGTCACCAATTTTCAGATCAACTTTCCCGTTATCAAGTATCGCCCTTGATATCACCATCTCATCGGACGCTGCGGGGAATCTTCCTTCCAGCAGATGGACAGGAAATTTTTCAAATCCGGCTTCATTGTATTCCCTGATAAAGAGATAGGGCTTATTGGGGTTCCTGCTGCCTTCGAGAAGGGCGTAACCCACATCCCTGCTTAAGATAACCGTCTGTGTCTCCTCATCCTTGCGGATCGCTTCCACTTGGTCCATGGTCACATTTTTGTAGAGCACATGCCATTCCCCAGACTCGGCAATGACCTGGCGTCTCAGCATATCCAGGAAAGAAAGCCCCAGGCTTGACACCGCTGTGATCATGGCAACCGAAATAATGGTCCCGATGACCGTGACCAGGGTCCGTTTTTTATTCAGCATCAGCTGACGCCACGTCAGCTTGTTGACGATATTCATGAGCGGATCACCTCATCTCTGGTAATCCTGCCGTCTTCAATGGTCATGATCCGGTCAGCCTGCAGCGCGATACGCTCATCATGAGTGATGACGATCAGGGTCTGCTTTCTTTTCTGGTTAAGCAGCCTCAACAGACCAATGATCTCGCTGCTGTTTTTGCTGTCCAGGTTACCCGTGGGCTCATCGGCCAGCATGAGGGCCGGATTGCTGATGATGGCCCGCCCGATGGACACGCGCTGCTGCTGCCCTCCCGAAAGCTGGTTGGGCAGATAATCCAACCGGTCGCTTAAGCCCAGTGTGGAAACCAATTCATCCAGTTGGCTTTTATCGGGCTGTCGCCCATCCAGAAGGAGGGGCAGCGTGATGTTCTCCTTAACGTTCAACACGGGGATCAGGTTATAGAACTGATAGATCAGGCCAATCTGCCTGCGCCTGAAGATGGCCAGCCTGGTCTCATCCAGCGAATAAATATCCGTGTCCTCAATATACACCTTGCCGGAGGTGGGCCTGTCCACACCCCCAAGGATATGCAGCAGCGTGGATTTTCCGGACCCGGACGGGCCTACAACAGCGATAAACTCACCTTTTTGCACCGTGAAGGATACATTGTCCAGGGCCTTGACGGCCGTTTCTCCCTTGCCATAAATTTTTGACAGGTTTTCAACCCTCAGTATTTCCATACGTTATCACACCCTTTCACCATGCAGTTTATCCTTCCCGGATTACTTCACGGTGACTTTTTGGGTGACAGTTTTGTCACACAACACCTTTATAGAATTTGACCGTGAAAGTGGTTCCCTTTCCCTTCTCGCTACTCACCTCAATGGTGCCGTTCTGATTTTCAATGATGCTCCTGGACATGGCAAGGCCAATGCCGATACTGTCCTGATGCGCGTTCTTGCCTTTATAAAACCGCTTGAAGATATGGGGCAGGTCCTGCTTATGTATGCCCTCTCCGTTGTCGGAAATGGTGATGTCGGTGTACAGGGAGTTCTCGCTGAAAGCGATGGTAATCCGTCCGCCGGCCGGCGTATGCTCCATGCAGTTCTTAACGATATTGGCAAGCGCCTCGGCTGTCCAGTTCGAATCCCCTGTAAGTTCGGCATCCTCGTCCCCTGTGATCTCGAGGGTTTGCTCCTTGAGTTCCATGGGAATCAAAATGGGCTCTACAGCACGGCTGACCAACTCCCGCACACGGATGCGCTCTTTTTTGAATTCGATGGTGCCGGCATCTATGCGGGAAAGTTTCAGGAGGGAAGATACCAGCCACTTAAGGCGTTCCAGTTGGGAGTGAATGTTCCGGACAAACTCAGCCCGCTTGTCCTGCGGCAGATTCTCATTCTGAAGCAGTTCTGCCATGACAGACATGGAGGTTATAGGCGTTTTCAGCTGATGGGAGATATCGGAAAGGGAATCGGCCAGAAACTGCTTGTCCTTTTTTAAAAGGCTCGCCTGCTCGCTTAAGGTTACCGTCACTTTATAGATTTCATTTTTCAGGATGCTGAGTTCCCCCTCCTGATTATCCCTGACATCCAGGGAGTAGTCCCCACCGGCAATGCGCCTCAGGTATCCGGACAGCAAATGGATCTGGCGGTACCTCCAGCGGGTGAAAAGAAGGAATGCCAGAATCACCATCAGAAACGCGATAGATGCAATAATTCCGGCAGCAACAGAAATATAAAAGCAGGCGGCCGCGCCTGCCGTTGAAATGAAAGCCACCAGGGCCAGTATGATGCGTATCTCCCTATTTCTCAGCATTGGCGCATTCTCCCCTTTGGCCTGTCCCTAGGAATCAGTTTGCCCTGCCCTGTATCCCATGCCCCGGACTGTCTGGATAATCCGGGGATTCTGGGGATCATCCCCGATCTTTTCCCGTAAGCGCTTGATGTAAACCGTCAGCGTGTTGTCATTGACAAAATCCCCCGCAACATCCCAGAGCGCTTCAAGGAGCTGACTGCGGCCAAGGATCTGTCCCTTGTTCCTGGCAAAAATCAGCAGCAGCCGGTATTCCAGGGCGGTCAGGATGATCTCCTTTCCTGCCTTGTAGACCTTGGCGCGGGCAGTGTCTATGGTGATGTCGGAGATTTCATAAACCGTCCTGGCCTGATCTGTCCTGCCATACCTGCGGGTAACCGATTTGATGCGGGAAATCAGTTCCCTGATGCGAAAAGGCTTGGTGATGTAATCATCAGCACCCATGTCCAGCCCCATGACCACATTCACCTCATCGTCAATGGCTGTCAGGAATATTACAGGCGTATCGCCCTTTGCCTTGATCAATCGGCAAATATCGTATCCACTGCCGTCGGGAAGGCCCAAATCCAGAAGCGCCAGATCAAACCGGTTTTCCTGGATGGCTGCCCTGGCCGATTCCACGTCAAGGAAATGGATGACTTCATAACCCTCCTGCCGGAGGGAATAACACAAACCGTCCGCAATGATCCTGTCGTCCTCAACAAAAAGTATTCTCATACCTGAAGTATCACCTTTGCCATGATGGATTAACAATAGCATAAACGCGCCCGGATTGCCACCTCAGGTTCGATGGCCGCTGCCCTTGATTCCAAGAAATTATACCGACTCCTGAAGCAAAAAGTTTCACCCCGACCAAGCTTTTGCATCGCCGACAAATAAGATGCAAAAAAGAGAACGCCATCTGGGAAGGATGGCGTCCGGATTGACATGATGAGTAGTTGCTATCCTTACAGCACCTTTGACAGGAACTCCCTGGTTCTGGGATGCTGCGGGTTATTAAAGAGTTCCTGGGGCGTATTTTCCTCCACAATCCTGCCTTCATCCATGAAGATGACCCGGGTGGCCACCTCCCTGGCAAATCCCATTTCATGGGTGACGATGACCATGGTCATGCCTTCATCGGCCAGCTGCTTGATCAGATCCAGCACTTCCCCTACCATCTCCGGGTCCAGGGCCGAGGTGGGCTCATCAAACAGGATCACCTTCGGGTTCATGGCCATGGCGCGGATGATGGCGATCCTTTGCTTTTGGCCGCCCGAAAGAGTGGAAGGATAAACGTCAGCCTTTTCCTCCAGGCCTATTCTTCTCAACAGGCGCAGGGCGTTCTCCCTGGCCTCCTCCTTGATTTTCTGGGGTGTGGTGTCGATTTCGTAAAGGGGTGTTTTGTGCTTTGAAAAAGCATTCTTTATCCGGATAAAGAAGTTTTGCAGCTTCTTCATGCGCAGATCATGGATGGCCAGGTACACGGGCGCCAGCATGATGTTCTCGATAACCGTCTTGTTGTTGAACAGGTTGAACTGCTGGAACACCATACCCATATGACGCCGGTGGATATTGATATCCACGCGCATGTCCGCAATGTCCACGCCCTCGAAGATGATGGAGCCGCTTGTAGGATCCTCCAGGCAGTTGAGACAGCGCAGAAAAGTGCTTTTCCCGCTTCCGGAAGGGCCTATGATAGCCACCTTTTCGCCTTCCTTGATGGTGGTGGTGATGCCTTTCAGCACCTCCAGCTTACCGAAGCTCTTTTTCAGGTCAATTACGTCTATCACTTTTTCTCAGGCTCCTTTCCATGATCTTGACGAGAAAAGCGATAGCCATGACAAGGACGATGTAGATCAGCGCCATCGCAAGATAGGGAACCATGAACTCATAGCTGTTGGTGCCGATATAGTTGAAAGCCACATACAGATCGGCGGCTCCCACAAAGCTCACCACTGACGTTTCCTTGATCAGGGCGATGAACTCGTTGCCCAGGGTGGGAAGGATGTTCTTGACCGCCTGCGGCACCACAACCTTCATCATGGATACGCGATAGCTCAGGCCAAGGGCACGCGCTGCTTCCATCTGCCCGGGATCAACTGAAAGGATACCGCTTCGCATGATCTCGGAAACATAAGCTCCGCTGTTAAGCCCAAAAACCAGCACGCAGACATTGAGGGCCGGAAGGTTGATGCCAAGCAGGGGCAGCACCACGTAATAGGCTACCAGAAGCTGCACCACCACGGGCGTTCCCCTGAACAAGGCTACATAAAACCGGCAGAACCCGTTCAGGATCCTTGGCAGCCGCTTATACTTCGGAAAGACTTCAATAATGGCGATAATGGTTCCAATGACGATGCCGATGGCAAGGCCCACAACGGCAATATACACCGTGTTCTTGAGTCCGGTCAGCACCCTTTGGTAGCCATCGTATTCGTAGAATATTTCCCAAAATCGTTCCAGCTTTCTTGAAAAATTACCCATATGATTTCCCTTACGTCACAAAACCCCGCGGTCAAATGAGGGCGGGGTATGCATATTTATAAATTTCGTTTATGTAGGACAAGCTTAATTATTTCATATCGTTGAAGGCCGCGGCTATCCTGTGGGCAGGCGCCTCGTCTATCACCACAAAGTCGATGTTGCCGTTGAGCATGTCCTGGACAGCCAGGGAACCGGATTTGTAACCGACCACTTTGACATTGTAGCCTGGGAATCCCCAATCCGGATCGCCTTCAACATAGAACTGACCGGTAGTGCCGTTCTGCACGCCAACCTTGGTGGTGCTGGGCAGGCTGTTCAACACGGCTTCCACGTCCTCTGTCGTCTTGCAGTTGTCGAACCTCTTGTCGTTGGCCTTGACGATGATCATCTGTGCCGCATCAAAATACTTGTTCGAGAAGTTGACATATTCCTTTCTGTCTTCCCTGATGGTCAGACCGGCCATGGCGATGTCCGCCTTGCCCTGACCTACCGAAAGGCATACGGCATCAAAATCCATGTTGCTGATGACTAGTTCCTTGCCCAGATAGTCGGCAAGAAGCTTGGCGATTTCCATGTCGATACCGTAATACTTATCGCCTTTCATGTATTCGAATGGCTCAAAGGCGGCGTTTGTTGCGACAACAAGCTGATCCTTGGTTGGATCAAGCTCGGCAGAGGTGATGGGTACCGGCTCGCCGTTACCATAGTTGTTGTTGATGATCTGATCGAGCGTACCGTCCTTCTGTATCTTGGCGATAAACTCATTCACCTTTTCCAGCAGCTCCGGCTGGTTCTTGTCAACGCCGAAGGCATACTCTTCCTGGGTCAGCGGGATATTGATCACCTTCACACCGGCGCCTTCGCCGCAGCCGGCCAGCAATACCGCCATTATCACAATGGTCAGGATCAGTGCCATTATCTTTTTCATAAATATTCTCCCCTTATTCAAATTATGCATAAATATACACGAAAAATGTATAATGCGTATATTTATAAATTACATGATCGCAGGACATTTGTCAATACAAAACCCGCTGAAAATGATTATTTATTCTTTACTTCGATGGCTTAGCCTGCCTTGCATGGCTTTATCAGGTATGCGTATATCCATTCATTAAGGATGCAGGTTATTTCAAACTAGTCACAACGAAAAGCGAGCCCGTAATAAAGCCCGGCCGCTGTGATGCACGGCTGCAAAACATCTAACTGCCAGAATGAGGGACGGCTGAACTTGCTACGCTCAAACAGCATCCGCCCTTTTCTCTTTCCTGCGGAATGTTCTGGCGCCTTATCGCAATGCGGCCTTAAACGTTACGGTCTCTCTTCCCGCTTCGCAAGTGCATGCCTGCTGTCATTACGAGAAGCGGAGCGACGACTTCCATGGTATTACGGGCTTTACGAGACTGCCGCGCACAGCTTGCACAGTGCTCGCAATGACACTCCCGCTTATGCTACGTTGATCTTAATAGAATGTACCAATGTACCATTGGCGAGCCCAGTGACGAAGCATTTTCTGTCCTGTCCGTTAAATCATACGTGAGAACAGATCACGCAGATCATCCTGATACTGTTCAGAAACATGATTTTGGACTGCTTCCCATACCGATTCGCGGTTATAGGGGATGTCGACAAGACCCTTTTCCAGGGAGATAAAAGCATCGGCATCCAGGCAGTCGGTATAGATGCGGCAACAGGATATTTTGCCATGTTGGAGGTTAAGGTTCACGCTGATCTCGCCCCAGGCATAACGTTCCTTCAATTCCACCGAATAGGCCGGGCTTTCCCCGAATATCCAGGCATGGGAGGCAAGCTCATCCCGGAGAGCCTTGACCTCGGGTATGGCCAATGCCTTTTCCTCGTTGATATGCTCGGCGGGATTTACGGCATCGCCATCCCCGAAAACCTCATGAAATGCACGAGTCATTTCCTCTTTCAGTGAAGGAATGGTGATGTTTGCATTGAGCTCCGACAGATTGACCACCCGGGATTTTACCGAAGCGATGCCCTTGGACTGAAGCTTGAGCCTGGAGACGGTCAGGTATTGTTTGATCTTGTCATGATCCTCGGCCACAAGCAGCGTTCCGTGATGACAAGCCCCATTCCGGTGCATGAAGAAGGCGTTGCCTGAGAATTTCCTGTTGTCGATGCAGATATCGTTCCTGCCGGTATACTCGGCCTTAAGGCCGAACTTTTCCAACGCCCGCAGGATCACCGACAGGTTGCTTTCCACATTCTGCTCGCTCCGATGGTTGATAAAGGAAAAGTTCAGGTTTCCCTTGTCATGGTAAACCGCTCCCCCTCCTGAAAAACGCCGGGCAATGCGGACGCCGTCCTTTCTCACAAGGTCCATGTCGCATTCGGCATAAGGGTTCTGGTTTCTGCCAATGACGATGGTATTCTCGTTCTGCCACAGGTACAGGCAGGCTTTCCCTTTCTCGGCGCATCCTGTGAGATAACGCTCCACCGCAATGTTCAGGTAGGGATCGGTGGAATCTGAAATATAGACCTTAGTTACCAAAATGGATCGCTTCTCCTTCCATATCCAGTATGGCTTCCGATATGGCTTCCGACAGGGTGGGATGGGCATATATAACTTCTTTGGCCTGATCGATGGTCGTCCGGCAGGTGATAAGGTTTGCGGCCAGGCTGAGCAGTTCCGTGGCATCGGGGCCAACGATGGTTGCGCCGATAATCTCCCGCGTTGCCTTGTCGGCGATAACCTTCACAAAGCCCGCCGCATCCTGCATGGCTACAGCCTTGCTGTTGGCGCGAAACGGGAATTTGCCCACCAGGACATCCCGGTTCATGGCCTTGGCTTCCTTTTCGGTATGGCCAATATGGCCGATTTCCGGGAAGGTAAATATGGCGCTGGGAACAAGTTGCTTTTCCAGCCCGCCTGCCTTTCCCGAGAGCTTTCCTGCGATATGATCGGCTGCAATGATACCTTGATGGGATGCAGCGTGGGCCAGCATCACCTGATTGGTCACATCCCCCGCCGCATAAACCGTGGGATTGGAGGTCTGCATCACTTCATTGACCAGGATGCCGTTTTTGTGGTCGTTGAGCGCAACCCCCAGCTTTTCCAGGTCGACCGCTTCCAGGTTTGCCCTGCGCCCTACCGCGACAGCCACCTTTCGGACGACAAGGGACTCCTGACGCTCTTTCCGCTCCATGAGGATCCGTTTATGGTCGTCGGAGGTTGTTTCAATGGCCAAAGCACGGGCAGACTCAAGAATTTCTATGCCCATCTTCCGCGCGGTTCTTTTCACCGTTGAGGCCACATCGGCATCCACCAGGTTGAGGATTTGGGGCATAAACTCCACCACATGCACCTTGCAGCCCAGAGCGGCATAGATGAAGGCAAACTCCATGCCGATAACCCCGCCACCGATAATGGCCAGTGATTCGGGAACCTCACTTAGTTCCAGTAATTCCTGGCTGCCGAGGATATCCGGCGCATCGGCTCCCGGTATGGGCAAGGAGCTCGCCACCGAGCCCGTGGCCAGAATCAGATTCTTATAGCGAATCCTTTCCTCGCTACCTTCCACGGCAAGCACACCGTTTTCCTCCACGATGGCCTTGCCCTGGATAACCCCGATCTTGTTCTTTTTCATCAGGAATTCTATCCCCTGCACTAGGGAGGACACGATCTGCTGTTTTCTTTCCCTGATTTTTTCCAGGGAGTACTGAAAACCCTGGATGGATATACCATAATCCTCGGCCCGGTTGAGCCGGTTTAAAAAACCCGCGATTGAAACCAAGGTTTTCGTTGGAATGCATCCTGCGTTAAGGCAGGTTCCGCCCAGCCGGTCTTTCTCAATCAAAACGGTTTTCAGGCCGTTTTGGGCACATCGTATGGCAGCAACATAACCGGCCGGACCGCCGCCAATAATGGCCACATCATATACCGTCTCTCCTTCCTGGACGGCTTTGTTTATGACATCGCTTTTTACCACAGTGTCGCTGTTCATAACCTTTTCCTTTCCTTCAAGGATTCGCTTTCAGACTTGCGCACTTCTCAAAGGCCTGCCCGCGCTATTTCAATCAGGAGGATTTTGGCCGCAATAATGACCGACAGGATGAAGAAAACCGCTCTCCGGTACGGCTGCTTTTTGACGAAAAGACAGGACAGGGCGCCAATAACCATGAGCATACCGCCAAGGCTGCCGAGAATGGACTGGGCGCTGTCCATGGCAAACAGGCCCGGTGCGCTATCCGGATTGTTCGCAGCCTGCACCGACAGGTGATAGCCGTCCCTTGCGGCAGCAAAGATGCAGGCGATAAACCCCAGAATCGCCAGGGTTACTACCCTTTTCCCCCAAAAGGCTATCTTCCTGCGATTCCCTATGGTAATACCCATATAGCCGAGAACGCCCAAAAGGAGAAGCGTAGTCAAGGTGCGCAGTGAATCTCCAAAATAGTTGGCCAAGGCAAATCCTCCCCACCGGCAGTTGTCAGATTCATCATATCCGACAGCCGCCGGACCGTCAAGAGAACATAGGACAAGCGACGAGATTGCCGCGCTCCGCTCGCAATGACAATTTGAGTTGGGCGCTGCAAGTGTTTTTATGCGCATCAAACGCTACGCCGTTACGCCCACAGTGGCAAACCCAGGGTGTCATTGCGAGGAGGCGCAGCCGACGAAGCAATCTCAACCGTATCCTGGGCTCATCACAGGACATAAAGAGATTGCCACGCTCCGCTCGTAATGACAATTCGAGTGTGGCGCTGCGAGTAATATATAGAATAAAAAGAAAAGCGGCTATTGAGCCGCTTGAATCATTGCCTGTTCACCGCCGCTTACGGTCTCTGCCAGAAGATTTGATCATTGATGGTGATGGCCGTTACCTTTCGGGCATCCAGGAGCGCATCGCGAACTAAAAAATCGATGCTGTATTTGATTCTGCTGCCACCCGAAGCACTGGATGAAATGTATGCCACCTTCATCCTGGTGCCGTCCTCCAGCAGGCAGTATGCGTCCGAAGATCCAAATAGGGTGTTGATATCTATCTCTGCATCTGAATAAGCTGTTATTACAAGCCCTCTCGGGCTGATCCTGATGCTTTCCACAGCAAGGTCTCCTGTTTCGGCTATGGGCTGGAACCCTTCCCTGTATGTGGCTTCAGCGAGTTTTGCCGAACGGGTATCCACATCAAAGCTCAGGTTCACCGGCATCGGTTCTTCAACGGTGAGACACCCCACCACCGGATACAGGTGTGCCAAATCCTGCTCATGGATGCCATCAAAGTAATAGATCTCATATCCCGTCCCGGAATCTTCGGACAGCCTTACGGTGTCATTGACATCTGGTAAGTGATGGGTATCGCTTCCGGGATCATATAACGCCGACAGGAATTCATATCTTTTTTCCGGCATCCTGAATTTGCAAACCACGGCAAGCCGGTCGTCCACGCGCCCCGCCGCAAAGAAATCCAGATACGTGCCTTCAATCGGTAGACCCGAAACCTGACCATACAATTCATCCAGACCGGACAGATTCTCACCTGCAATGATTGCACCATAGTCCTCAGAATAGATGTTGTTGATGGGCCAATCCGCTTCAATTTTTTCCGCCGGCATGCGTTTCATGGAATTGATGTGAACCGTGAGGACATCGGGCAGGCTCCGACCCAAATCGGCCTGATGGCAGACAAAGACCTTTCTGCCGTCTTCCGACAGCCTGCTGGACTGGGAACCCGACACACTGTCGCCGTAATGGGGTATATCCACTTCAAAAGAGATATTTTGCGGGAGTATTCCCCCGTCTATCCTTTCCAGGGAAAACATGAGGAACACCGAGTTGCCGCTGAAGGCCGCTTCTTCCAGCGTGACTCTGTAATCGCCGGAATCCCTGGTTTCACCGATTCGGATGACGGCATTGTCCTGCTCCAACAGCTCGGTGTTGCTGAAAAATAATCCCCAGGGGTTCCGGGTAACGGCAAAGACTCCCAGGCATGTGAGGCAAATGGCCGCAATCAACGGTATGACGGCAGCCTTGCCCAGGCGCTTCTTTTGGGTTTCCGTTTGCGCATAGAGCATGGCCCGCTTTTTAATCCTTCTCAGGGATATTCCGCGCGGAATCCGTTCAAGTGGGATAATATCTTTATCCATTGCCAGCCTCTCCCTCCTTTAAAATATTTGCCAGTCTCTTTCTGGCCCTGGCCAGCCTGGTGGCCACCGTGTTCCGGTTGAGCCTAAACCTCTCCGCAAGGGATTTCACCTGTTCCGACAGGATGTATCTTCTGATGAACAGTTCCCTGTCCGGCTCACCGAGTGTGCTGATGGCCGCATGGATGGCCTCCCGGGTTTCAAACTGCTCCAGTTCACTGCTGCCGCCTTCCGGGATAATCTCCAAATCAAGGGGCAGCCCGTTGTGATACCGCGTATCCCTCAGCTTGTTTAATGCCATATTTTTGGCCGTCCTCGCCAGATAGGGCCTCAATGAATCGGATTCCAGGACGATGCTTCCCCTGTTCTGCCAAATCTTTATAAATACGTCCGATGCCACTTCCTCAATATCCTCATGGGAAAGTGCGTTTCCCGCAACCCTGCAGATGATGGCGGTCACATACCTGGAATACCTGTCGATGAGCTTGCCGAAGCTTCTGACATCATTCTGTCCTATCCTGGCAAGAAGCGCTTTGTCATCCACCGAATCACCTCCGCATCATCCTGTCATCCATATAGACACGGCAAAAGGCCCATATATTTCATATAGCAAAAAAAAGAACATGCATAAACCTGTTCCAGAAGCCAACGTTATGCCTGTTCCATTCCGAGGTTCGATTCCACCTTCTCCCGCACAACCTTACGTTTTTCAAGGGTTTTTCGGAACATTTCATCGAATACACCGGGCAGCCTCTCGTTGAAAACCTTCACACCTTCCTCGGTAATGCCGCCCTTGGTAGCAACCCTTTCTATCATCTGATCAAAGCCCATGTTCTTTTCAACAAACAGTTTTGCCGTACCTTGAAGCGTCCTGATGATCATTTCTTCCGCATCCTCCCGGCTCAGCCCGCTTCCCTGCCTCATGGCAGAATCGGTGAGATTTCTGAAAATGGCGGCAATAAACCCGGGCATGCAGCTTGTCAATTCAGCTGCCAGTTCAAAATCTTCTTCTTTAACCTTTTTGACGGTACTGACACCACCCAGCAATGTTTCAATGTACCTGCTTTCCTCTTCGGATACGGCATTGGAATGGCAAACCAGGGATATGCCGTCCATCACTTCCGAGGTCAGGCTGGGCGTCAGCTTTGTCACCTTGGCCCCTGAAACCTGCTCGATGAACTTCATGGGCACGCTTCCCGCGATGGATATGATGTTGGTGTCGGAAGTTATGTAGGGCTTGATTTCAAGCAGGACTTCCTTTACCTGGAGCGGTTTGACACAAATGAAGATATATTTTGCCCTGCGGGCTACTTCGCAATTATCCTCCGATACGTGGATATTCTCCCGGAGTTTCCTGATATCTTCCAGTTTGCTTTGGGTCTTTGTAGATACAATCATCTCCTCAGGCTTAATCCGCCCGGAGCGGATTAAGGATCCCACCAGCATGCTTCCCATGCTGCCATAGCCAATAAAGCCTACCTTGATCATTCTCGTCCCTTCTCCTTTAGGTAAACCAAATTCTTGTATGTGTACATATTTAAAATTTCCAGTAATTATAACAGCAACCGGAAAGACTTTCAAGTTTTTATTCTATGTTGGCTCATCGGTCTTTCTCACCTATTTCGTCCTTCCAGAATACTCTGTTATCAGGTGCGTGTCTGGGACCCAGGTACATGTCTGTAATGTTCACCGGTCTTGCGGGATGTGACAGGAGATGTCGGGGAAATCTCTCTCTCGCGTCATGATGCTCTGTGTGGGAATCAACGGTTTCATCATGGTTTCCCTCGGCACTGTCCTGCTGGTTTTACAGTCGCCCACGACCTTCCTGACCATAGGCCTGATTGTGCTAGGAACGGGCCACCTGGCAGTCCTGGGCTGCCCAAACCCGGAGAAAAAAATCCTGCGCTACATTGTCCTCCTGAACCTGGCCATGGTGTTCCTGATCATTTCCGGTCTCACGGCTTACCTTCAGGCCGAAGGATTTTTCAGGATGGCAGGCATCGCATGCCTTTTTTGGGGCCTGTTGATCCTTGCAGCCTGCAACATCCTCCTGGCCGCCTGGTTCCTGACGGGCAACCGTGCTGATGCGGGGAGCCCTGAGAAGGAAGGACAAAAAACTGACGGCAAACTGTTCGACAATTATCTGGATTCCCTTATCCAGGCAAAGCTGCTCAAGCACCGAAGCAAATTCAGGAGAGATTAAGAAGGTTGTCTTACACACTCTGCGTGCTTGTCTAATATATTGTTAATGGGATAAGTAATCAGGAGGTGTCGTTATGGATGAAGTAAGAAGATCCTGCAAGCGCCCGATCCTCATTGCCTCAGGCATTCTTGGATTCCTGCTGATTGTATTCGGCGTTGTACTGATCGGCCTGGGCATTGTAGGTTTCGATTTCGTCATCATCGGAACCATCATCGCAGGAGTGCTTTTGCTTCTGCTTTTGGGCGTTAATCCCTTCCTTCGTGACAAAAGGATACTGTGCATCACCCTCGTGTTGGTTGCACTGTTCCTGATCATCGGTGGTATTATCGCCCTGCCGGGTATCATTGGCTTAACCATGATAGGACTCGGCGTAGTCGCTGCTATTCTGGCAGTGCTCTGCTTCAATTGCTTCTGAATATCGCTGATGACTTAATACTTCAAGGGTGCTCCGGCACCCTTGAAGCCTTTATTTTTCTGCCGGAGTTTCCTCTCCCCCTTTCTGTCCGTTTCAGTCAGCCGATCGGTTCATTATGTCCTGCCCTTTGCATTCCCACAATACCATGCAACCCCTGCGATGCAAGCTTTGATGCGTTTCGGGGAATCCTTCATGAGTGTCCCCATATGTTGAAGTTTTCGTTTTTTGATCCAGGTCAAAGAAAAAGGATCCGGCTCCTGGTATGCTGGGTTCAGAAGTTCAAAACCAAACGTGTTCAGGGAGGGATTTTATGACCAACAAAACCTATCAACTGGAAACCATTTCATGTCCCAGCTGCATCGCCAAGATCGAGGGGATGCTGAAGAAGACCGAAGGCATCGTTTCCTCGGAGGTCCTGTTCAACACCTCACGGGTAAGGGTTTCCTTTGACGAAGCCAAGATAACATCGGATGAAATCAGGAACAGGATTGGGAAACTGGGTTACAGGGTGCTTGGCGAAAAGTGATCGAATTTAAGGGGGTGCTGCCTGTGCTGAGGCTGACAAAGGGCAGAATTGTCCTGATCTCCGGCGTGATTATTGCCATTTCACTCATTTTGAAAGAACTGGTGGGCTACAAAACCGTTACCATTGCCTTCATGCTGGCCGCAGCATGTGTTGCCGGCGCCCCTGTTCTCAGGAAAGCCATAGGCGCTATAAGATACGGCATTGTCGGGATCGATGCCCTGGTGTCCATAGCCGTGATTGGCGCCATCATCATCGGCGAATACTGGGAGGCCGCCGCGGTAACCTTTCTGTTCATGCTGGGCGACTACCTGGAATCCCGGACCATTGAAAAAACCCGATCTTCCATCAAGGCGCTGCTCGATCTGGCTCCCGACAGGGCCAGGGTAAAAAGGAACGGCGTCGAAACGGAGGTTTCCCCTGAAGAAGTGGAGCGTGGGGATTTGGTTGTGGTAAGACCCGGCGAGAAAATATCGGTGGACGGCATCGTGGTAGAAGGCTCTGCCCATGTCAACCAGGCCGCCATTACCGGGGAATCCATCCCCGTCAGTCTTGGCGTGGGCGATACCACCTTCTCGGGAACCATCATTGAATCCGGATACCTGGTTATCCGGGCCGACCGGGTAGGTGAAGACACAACCTTTGCGCGGATTCTGCAAATGGTGGAGGAAGCCCAGGACCGTAAGGCGAAAACGCAGAAATTCCTGGAGAAGTTCTCCCGGTGGTATACACCGGCCATTATCCTTCTGTCGGTCATCGTGTACATTCTCTCCGGGAACGTGGTGCTGGCCCTGACGCTTCTGGTCATCGCATGTCCCGGCGCGCTGGTCATTTCAACCCCTGTTTCCATTGTGGCGGGGATCGGCAATGGCGCTAAGCGCGGCATACTGGTCAAAAGCGGTGAGGTCATGGAGAAACTCGGTACCGTCCGGGTAATGGCCTTCGACAAGACAGGGACGCTGACAGTGGGCAAGCCCAGTGTCACCCGCATCAGGGCCTTTGGCATGTCAGATGATCAACTTTTGCGGATTGCAGCAATTGGCGAATCCTACTCGGAGCATCCCCTGGGAAAAGCCATTGTGGATAAGGCAACGGAAAAACTGGGCCCTATCCATGAGGCACCGGAACAGACCGAAATTTTGGCAGGCATGGGCCTTAAATTCAGGCTGAACGGGGTAAATTACTATATAGGCAACCGAAAATTGCTTCAGGATTGCGGGATCAGCATAGAGACGCACGAGCAAGATATCGCCGCGGAAGAAGAAATGGGCAGGACCGTTGTCATTGTCGGCGCTAATGGTGTCGTTTGCGGCATCATCTCCATCGCCGACAGGATCCGAGAGGATGCCCGGGCTCTGATCCCCAGGCTGAAGGCGCTGGGCATCAAAAGGACCGTCATGCTGACCGGTGATAATCGAAGAGCTGCCCGAGCCATCGCGAAGGAAATCGGCCTCGATGAATACTACAGCGATCTGCTTCCCGGGGATAAGGTCAGCATCCTGGAGCAGTTGAGGAACAGATATGGGCGTATCGCCATGGTAGGCGATGGCGTCAACGACGCACCCGCACTGGCTTCGGCAGATCTGGGCATCGCCATAGGTGGGGCGGGAACCGACGTGGCCATGGAAACGGCCGATGTGGTCCTGATGGCTCCAAAACTGAGCATGCTGACCTATGCTGTCGGGTTGAGCCGGGCCACGGTACGGAATATGATGCAAAACATCGCCTTTGCCCTGCTGGTAGCCGCTCTACTGCTCGCAGGCGTACTTTTCCAGGCTGTCAACCTGTCCTTCGGGATGCTGGTTCACGAAGCATCGGTTCTTCTGGTCATCATCAACGCCGCAAGGCTCCTCGGCTACGGCAGAAAGGTCACGGCTGGGCCCGGCAGGTTATGACCGGACACATTCCAGATGAGGGGGCACGCATATGAATTGTTGTCATCACGCACACCATCAGGACTGCATCGACAGGGTGCCCATTTTCAGCAGCCTGTCGCCGGGGGAGAAACTGGAGATCGCCCGCATCACTTCGGCCAAAACCTTTCAAAAGGGAGAAATGATTTACTCGGCGGGTGATCCGGGAGGCAAGCTCTACGTTCTACATACGGGTACGGTGAAGATATCCCGGATCAATGCCGGAGGCAAGGAACAGGTGATCCGGGTGGTCGGACCGGGGGATTTCATGGGCGAGCTTTCCCTTTTCAGTTCCGCCCCGCTGTCCGATAATGCGGAGGCGCTGGAAGCCACCACCCTATGCATGATTGACGGAGCCAGGCTCAGGGAACTGATGGCCAAATACACATCCATCGCCTTCAAGATCCTGGAGGAACTGAGCAGACGGCTTGAGAAAGCCGAAAACCTGATCGAATCCATCAGCCTGAACAGCGTCGAGCAGCGGCTTGCCCAGGCGCTGCTGTCCTTGTCCGAAGGCGGCCATGAAGTTGAGCTCTCCATGAAAAAAGGAGACTTGGCCTCACAGTTGGGCATGAGCCAGGAAACCCTGAGCAGGAAGCTTGCGACCTTTCAGGAACAAGGTTTGATAACGCTGATGGGCCACAAAAGGATTGTGATCCGGGACCGGGCCGGGCTTGAAAGGCTTATTGCAGAATAAAAAGGAGGGATTTTTGTGAAGAAGCTGATAAAGAACAACGTATACTGGGTCGGTAAGGTGGACTGGGAACTGAAGACTTTTCATGGTTCCGATTATTCCGTTAACCATGGATCCAGCCAGAACGCCTATTTGATCCAGGAAGAAAAGACAGTGCTAATCGATACGGTCTGGAAACCCCATGCCGACGAGTTTGTGGACAACCTGGCGAAAGAAGTTGATCTCAATAAAATTGACTTCATTGTTATCAACCATGGCGAGGTGGACCATAGCGGCGCACTGCCCGCCCTGATGGAAAGAATACCGAATACGCCCATCTACTGTACGGCCAATGCCGTCAAGTCCCTAACGGGACAGTATCATCATCCTGAATGGAATTTCAGGGTGGTCAAAACCGGTGATTCGGTGGACATCGGCAACGGGAAAAAGCTTATTTTCGTGGAAATGCGGATGCTCCATTGGCCCGACAGTATGGCCACCTACATGACCGGCGACAACATCCTGTTCTCCAATGACGCTTTCGGTCAGCATTATGCTGTGGAGGAACTGTTCAACGACAAGGCGGATCCCTGCGAACTGTGGGAAGAGGCCATGAAGTATTATGCCAATATCCTTACGCCCTACTCGCCCCTGGTAAAAAAGAAAATCGAAGAGATTCAGGCCTTCAATCTCCCCATCGACATCATCGCCACGAGCCATGGCGTCATCTGGCGGGAGAACCCCCTGCAGATCGTGGAGAAATATTACGCCTGGTCCCAGGATTACCAGGAAGACCAAATCACCATCGTCTATGACACCATGTGGGAAGGTACCTTGCAGCTCGCCAATCAGATCGGTCGGGAAATCTCCAGGATATCCCCCGATACAAGGGTCAAGGTTTTCAACATATCCAAGTACGACAAGAACGACATTATGACCGAAGTCTTCCGTTCCAGGGCCATCGCGGTTGGCTCCCCCACGGTCGGAAACGGCATTCTCTCATCCGTTGGCGGCTGGCTTGATTTCCTGAAAGAGCTGAAATTCAAAAACAAGAAATCGGCTGTTTTCGGCTGCTACGGATGGAGCGGCGAATCCACCAGGATACTCAGGGAGCGCCTGACCGATGCAGGTTTCCAAGTGGTGGAACCTGAGATCAGATGCAACTGGAATCCCACCGAAGAAGACCTGGGCAAGGCCGCAGATATCGCAAAGGCTCTTTGTGAATGATCATGCCGAAAGCTCCAGCCTCTCCTGAGGGCTTTCAGGCGACATTGATCATGACTCCGGCTCAGGCCTGCCTTCCGCCCCCCAAAGCTTCTTCCTTTTCGCATAGATATAGCCGATGACAGAAATCACCAGGGCGCTGACGGCATCCACGATAATGTCTTCCATGGTGTCGTTCAGCGCCTCACGTCCTACAAGCAGCGTTCCATCCTTGAGCATATACTTTTGCATGTTCAGGCCAAGGGTGGAATCAATCAGGTACTCATAGATTTCCCATACAGCACCAACGGCAAGGGCAAAGCAAAAGGCGAAAGCAGCCGAGAAAAACGGACTTAAGTGAAGATTGATCCCTTTTGAATTGTTGAGCATGATAATGATGGTAAATCCCAGAGCACCCAGCATGGCGCCGCTGAAAGCATGCAGGATGAGATCCCAAAAGGGGACGGCATAATAGAAGTTGCGCACCTCTCCCAGGTAGATGGCGCAGAACAGAAAGATAAAACACAGCACGTACATGAAATTGGGTATGCTGAGGGACCATTTCCGTTCGATCACGGAAGGCAGCATCATGACCACAAGACCAAGCGTACACTGGAGCAGCATCAGGGCATAATCGCCCTTCACATGATCAGGTGTTTCGGGCGCTGAAATACCTCCGGGCGACAGGATGAACATGACGATTATGTACACGATGGAAGCAATCAGGGACACAAAAAGGACTGCACCGGTTACTTTTCTCCAGTTGATTTTTTTCAATACCTTCAGTTTTTCCAACGCATTCCCTCCTGACGACTATTTTCATTATATAATATTTTGTCAATACCTCAGTAGAAGCAGATGTTTTGGTCTGTCCCCATTAACACCTATCACATATTTGCCTGGCCCTGCCATATGTTATATTAGCTATCCATTCCAATTGAGGGCTGCATGAGCATGAAAGCGGACGCAGTATTCGAGGGCGGCGGTGTGCGGGGTATTGCTTTTGTCGGAGCCATTTGCTGCTTTGAAGAGCATGGCTATAAATGGGAGAAACTTGCAGGAACCTCCGCCGGCTCCATTGTCGCATCCCTTCTGGCTGCTGGCTACACGGGCAGGGAGCTGAAAAAGATCATCGAAGAGCTCGATTATTCAAAGTTTGCGGACAAGGACTGGATCCAATCCATCCCTTTGGTGGGAGGCCTTTTAGGCCTTCTGGTGCACAAGGGGCTCAACAGCGGCGACTATTTGGAGCAATGGATCGGGGATTTGCTTCGGACAAAAGGCAAAACGAAATTCAGGGATGTCAGCGTAAACAACCGTTCCAGGCTTAAAATCATCGCTGCCGACATCACGCGAAAGGAATTGCTCATCCTTCCGGACGACCTTAATAAATATGGGATTAATCCCATGGAGTTTGAGATCGCCAAGGCCGTCCGAATGAGCTGCAGCATTCCCTTTTACTTTAATCCGGTGCAGCTTTCCTACCCGGGCGGCAGAAGCTACATTGTGGACGGTGGCATTTTAAGCAACTTCCCCATCTGGATATTCGATGTTAAAGGAATACCCCGCTGGCCTACTATTGGCTTCAGGCTCTCGGAATGCAAACCGCAGCAGAAAGAACACCACACAACGGGCCTGCTCACATACGCGCTGGACATAGCTGAAACCATCATGGATCGGAATGATGAAATTTACCTGAACGACAAGGATGCGGTCAGGACCATCTCAATCCCCACCTTCGGCATTAAGGCCACCAGGTTCGACCTGACCCGGAAGGAGAGCCGAAGGCTTTATGAGAGCGGGTATAACAAGGCAAAGGAATTCATCGGCTCCTGGAATTTTGAAAATTACATTCAGCGATACAGAAAAAAAGGCCATCGCCGCTGAACCCCGATTAAACACAGGCTGCTCCTTTAATGGAGCAGCCTGAATCGCCGGTGACTTCTTTTTCGATTGACCATTTTTTCATTAAATCCGGAATATCTTAATCGCATCTTCAAGCTTACGGGCATCCGATTCAAGGACCATTGCCGCCTCACGCAGCCGTTCCACCGCATCGATCTGGTTCTGGGCCGTCGCATTTACTTCCTGTGTTGCCGCAGAGGTTTGCTGCGTTACGGCCGAGATACTCTGCACTGCGTTCAGCGTATCTTCCTTGGCGGTTTCAATGTTCTTCAGGCGTTCCAGGATATTGTTCATGTTGCTGACCAGATCGTTGACACGGTTGCTGATATTGTTGAAGGCATCAACCGTCCTGCTCAGAGCCTCATTCTGGGAAGCCACAATATTTTCGGCTTCTTCCGCTGTCTTTACCGTATCCTGGTTCATCAGGTCGATGATCTTAACCGTATTCTTGATCTGTTTCGCGGCATTCATGGTCTGATCTGCCAGTTTCCTGATCTCTTCAGCAACCACCGCAAATCCTCGGCCGGCCTCCCCTGCCCTTGCCGCTTCTATGGAAGCGTTGAGGGACAAGAGATTTGTCTGTGATGCGATGGAGTCGATGACATTGACAAAGCTTTCAATGGTCTTGGACTTCTCCTTGAACTCGTGGATTTTCCGGATAACATCCTGCGTGATCTCGGAGGTTGCCTTAGACTTGCTGCTCAGTTCCTCGATCAGGTACAATCCTTCATTGGCAACACTTTGCGTGTTGCTTGCAATCTGGCCGATTTCGTTGGTATTGTTGTAGACCTGGTTAATCTGATCAGAAAGATTGGACATCTGGTGCAGGCACTTTTCCGCATCCTCCGACTGCTGGATCATACCCTGGCCAATCTCATCGATGGCCCTGGATATGCCCTTGGTAGCTTCAAGCAGTTCGCCTGCCGTGCCGGTCAGGCTCATGGCAGAACTGCTCACGGTGTTGCTGACCCCCTGTACCTCACCAATCAGGGCACGCATGTGTTCCACCATATCGGTAATCCCGCTGGACAAAGCGTGGAATTCGTCCTTCCGTTTGAGCTGCAGTTTTGTGGTCAGATCGCCCTTGGCTATCTGGGCGATGGATTTATTCAGGGTGTTGATATTTCTCGTGATATCCCGGGTGATGAGGATCACGATGATTACGGCGAGAACACACGACAGGGTTACAAACAGCACGCTCAAAGCCCTGATGCCGGCAACCTTGCTCAGGATGGTGCTCTTTGGAATCAGGGCGCAGACCATCCCGTCAACATCCTTGAATTTCCCATACAGGAACAGATAGTCCTTGCCATTGTATTTCTCATAGGAGTAACCGCTCAGTTCCTCGGATGCCAGCGCGTTCTGGTAATAAGGCAAATCAACGAAGACATGCTCAACCCCATCAATGGACAAGGTTTCCCTTCCGTCCCCCGTGATGAATCCCAGGATGCTTCCTTCGCCCAAATCATACTCCGAAAACATCTTCATAATCTGTTCCCTGGAAACATCGACTATAAAGAAACCCAGGCCATTGCCAAGCTTGCGGACAAGGGAAGTGGCATACTTGTCCGTGCCATAAACCTGTGACCCGGCCGGCATAGCCTCATCCAGAACCGTATGGTAGCCCACCCAGATGTTATGACTCTTCGTTTCCTTGAACTTCTGATTGATTTCGGATTTGGCCACAACATCGTACAGATGATGGTTAATCACCCCGGAGGTAGACATGCAAACGCCGTTATAGCCGATAATATGGATATTGGATATGAAACTGTTGGCAACAACGTTCATGGATATTCTGTCATAGACATCATCATAGGATTTGACGTTGCCCATGGCCTCATCATACTTTTGGTTGAAATAGTTTTTGATGTTGATATCATTCGTAATCTCCATGGCCGTTTTGTCGATCAAGTTAAAACCAAAACTCATATATCGGCTGATGGCGTCAATGGTATTATGGGTACTGGCTTCATGGTTGCTGATGATAGCCGCCTCTGTCCTTTTAAATGAGACGACGCCATATACAGCCAGCAGAACAATGGGTATCAGCAAACCAATGGACAGCCGATATTTTATGCTGTTCAGCTTATCCCAGGCGATCCCTTTTTTCTGGCCTGTTACAGAAGATTTCTGTGTCTTGCTGGGTTTTACAGAAGGTGAAGATTTGGCTGCTGCGTTACGTTGGAAAGGATTCTTGGAAGTGATTTTGCGGACAATTGTGCTGCATTGATTCCCGATCTTCCGGAAAAACTCCTTAGGACTAAATGATTTGAATTTGCCCCAATTCTTTTTCATGGCGACCCCCCACATCATCAAATAAACACTTGCCCTTAACACTAATTATATACCCATTTATAGCATATTTCATCCATATATAGCTACTTTTTTGGCTTAATGTGTTATTCTTTGCGATATTCGCATAACAGTCCTTTTCGATTCATTAAAATTTTTTGTCATCGAGCCATAAATACACACGCAGTACCGAAAACTGATTATTCCGCCAGTAAAGCCATCCCCTGTTGTCCTTTCACAGCATTAGGGAAGCCAGTAAGATCTGTCAGTTTTTTATCATATCGTGTTCCAACTCCCCGAAAAGCCCCTGTAAGTCTGTAAAACCAGCTTATAAACGGATTGTCACGCAAGAGAAGATTAACAAAGATTATAATTGTATTCCCAATATAAGTCAATTAAAAATTTTTAACGATGTGTTTTTGAGCGGCATTTGAAACTTTCCTGGTAAACGGTGCAAACAAAAACAGCCGGATTGCTTCCGGCTAACCATTCCGTTCTTCTTCCCTGAGCAAAGCTTCCATGCGTTCTTTGGTCTCCCGGGACAGCTTGTCCCTCAGATAGTTTCTGTCCATGGCCTGCTTTTCCCGGTAGGCCTGGAGGACGCCTTCGTTGGTTCTTTGCAGTTCCTTCCTGAGATCGTCGGCCGACCATACGGCACAGCCCGCCCCCCGGATGATAACCTGTTGCAGGTTATCCGATGTGGCTACGGTGATATCATATCGCTTCTGGTTATCGTGGGCAAACTTTTCGATATAATGGTCCGCCGTCTGGGCTTCGCGGGTATACACCACATGGATGTTATGGTAATCCAGGATCTCCTCCTGGTGCCCTTGCACCCGGTAAGCGTCAAAAACGGCAATGATCCGGCAGTTTCGTAACCCCCTGTACTTGCACAGTTCATCCAAAAGCCTGGTCCTTGCGGCATCGATATTGTCTTCCGCCAGTTCCCTGAGCTCAGGCCAGGCAAAGATGATGTTATAGCCATCCACGAGGAGATATTCTTCCTTTGCCTCCCGTGGCTTGCCCACATAGGGAGCGGGCTTGCCAGGACTTCCCGAAGCGGTTTTGGGTTTGTGCCAGACCGTCTTTTTACCCTGATTGGCAAAGTAAGTCCGCTGGAGGATCCTGTCAACCTCCTCCGGATCAAGCCATTCTTCCCTGTCTTTCTCCGACCGCTCCCTGTCTGGATTCTCCATTAAGTCCCTGTCGGGTTTCAGGCAGCTTTCAACATGCATATAGTTCTTGACTTGATCCCAACTGACAAGAAAACCGGTACCGTTGGCACAGAAAACTGAACCCGTGGGGTTGTCCGCGTCCCTTTCGGAATCATACCCTATCGCCCGGATGATTTCGTCTGCATTATGGCACGGACCGTATCCGGCAAGATGGCACATGAGCCGGCCATGACCCCTGGTATAGGCAGCCACATCCTTCTGATAGTTTCTCATGGTGCTGACCGGGGCTTTTCCTTCCAGCACCGCTACACCATCCTGAATGCGGGCAATCCGGCATGTACCGTGCATCTTTTCAATATCGGACATGGCACGGCCCACCATCTTCTCGGGAAGTTCCAGCTGAAAGGCGTAATAGGGTTCCAGCAGCACCGATTCGGCTTCCTTAAGCCCCTGGCGCACCGCGCGCCATGTGGCTTCCCGGAAGTCGCCGCCCTGCGTATGCTTGGGATGGGCCCGGCCGGAAACCAGGGTGATCTTCATATCGGTGATGGGCGAACCGGTGAGAACGCCCCTGTGCTCCTTCTCCTTCAGATGGGATAGGATGAGGTTCTTCCAGTTCCTCGCCAGCACATCATCGCTGCAGTCCACCGCATATTTCAGGCCGCTTCCCGGCTCCCCCGGCTCCAGCAGCAGGTGAACCTCGGCATAATGCCGCAGCGGCTCAAAATGGCCAACGCCTTCCACGGTATTGGCAATGGTCTCTTTATACAGAATCCGTCCGGCATCAAAGGTCACTTCCTGGCCAAACCGGTTCTGGATAAGACTTTTCAGGATCTCAAGCTGAACCTCGCCCATGACCTGGACCCGGATCTCCTCCAACTGTTCGTCCCAGACGATATGCAGCTCCGGATCCTCTTCCTCCAGCTGGCGCAGTTTGGGCAGCAGGACTTTGGGATCGCAGCCTTCCGGAGGCAGGATCTGATAGGTCAGAACGGGTTCCAGCACAGGCCTTCCGGAGGCTTCTTCCCCGCCAAGGCCATCGCCGGGTTTTGTGCGCGTAAGCCCGGTAACGGCGCATACGGCACCGGCTTCCGCCTCGCTCACCGCCTGGTATTTCGCCCCGGAATAGAGCCTTATCTGGTTTACTTTTTCCTCCCAGACACCGTTGCTTATAACATCCCGTGCCCGAAGCTTTCCGCCGGTGATCTTCATGTGGGTGAGTCGGTTTCCCTGTTCATCGCGGCTGATCTTGAATACCTTGGCACGGAAATCCCGTGGATAGACCGGAACTTCCGCATACTTCACCAGCGCCCGCATAAAGGCCTCCACCCCCTCCAGTTTCAGGGCTGAGCCAAAAAAGCAGGGAAACAGTTTCCGGTCCCGGATGGCCTTTTTTATCTGCTGTGTTTTGAACTGGCCGGTTTTGAGATAAGCATCCATCATGCCTTCATCGCAAAGGGCCAGTTGCTCACAGAAGCTCGTCGTACCGGTCTGTCCGAAATCAACACAGCCTTCGCTGAGCTGTCTTTTCAGGGCATGGAGCAGTTCACTCCTGTCGGTACCTTCCTGATCCATTTTGTTGATGAAGATGAAAGCGGGTATCCCGTAAAGTTCCAGCAAGCGCCACAGGGTTTTGGTATGCCCCTGCACACCGTCTGCCCCGCTCACCACCAGGATGGCGTAATCCAGCACCTGGAGCGTTCTTTCCATTTCCGCTGAAAAGTCCACATGCCCCGGGGTATCCAGAAGGGTAATCTGCGTGCCGTCCACTTCGAATATGGCCTGCTTGGAGAAAATGGTGATCCCCCGCGCACGTTCCAGTTCAAAATTATCCAGAAAAGCATCCTTTTTATCCACTCTGCCCAGTTTCCGGATCCTGCCGCTTAAATAAAGCAAGCCCTCCGAGAGGGTCGTTTTGCCGGCGTCCACATGGGCCAGTATGCCAATAACCAGTTTGTTCATAGCCTGTTTTGATCCTTTGCCGTCCGGTTTTTACGGTAATAAATATATCATAACAGCTGGAACGAAAGCGGACAATTTGCAGGTTGTTCCAATACGGTATGATGCAAAAAGCCACTTTTATTTGGTATGTGGCTTTTCTGACCGACATTTGATTTTTACATCTTAATCATCTGCATATTCCAATATATCCCCAGGCTGGCATTTCAGTTCCCGGCATATGGCATTCAGCGTGGAAAACCTGATCGCCCTGACCTTGCCGGTTTTCAGATTTGACAGGTTAACAATGGATATGCCTACACGCTCCGATAATTCATTCAGCGATATCTTTCTGTCCGCCATCATCCGGTCCAGCCGCACAATGATAGCCATGCCATCATCCCCCTAAACGGTTTCATCGTATTCAGCCTGAAGATAACTGCCGTATCGGAAGATACCGCTTAGAACGAACAGCAGCAGACCTGCCATCAACAGATAGATATTCACTGAATAGCTCACAGGGATATCGTTTCCTTCCATCATGTTTATCATTACCCTTGCCGGTATGAATTCAAATGCTGGAACCAGCAGGGAACCCCACACCAATGCAGTCCCGATGGCATGAATCCTGTCCGCGTTTTCTTTTTCGAAAGGCATATCATTATCTACCGACTTCATAATATGAACCAGCTTTTTGGACGCAAAAGCAACCAGAAGCATCAGCGCTGCCGTCATCAGCAGTGCCATGATGCATGTACCCTTCTGACTTATTCTAAGCAGTTCTTCGTAGAGGGCAAATCTGATAATACCGAAGATTGATACCATTAACCGATCGTTTCCTTGATTGCCCAACATAAAATGGGAATCAGGCATAAAAACGACTACCGCGGCGGAAATCACAGCCAAACAGGCCATAATAACTGCACCCCAATATAACACATTCATGACAAATCTCAAAAGACGAGCGTATTTCTTGATTTTATGCATTTCAGCCGGTTTCATGATACACCTTCCTGAGTCAACATATTTTAGAATTATATCCATAATCATTTTACATTTCATTATATATATTTGTCAATAAATATTTAATGATAAACATTAATTGCTTAATGCTACTCATTATATCTGATATCAAATCCATACCATACCCTTATAAAGAGTTGTCGATATGCGCTATTCCGGTACCGGATGCCCTTAACGCCAGGGTATGTCATACCATAACCGACCGGTTTTCATGGGACACCCCTTGAAAAATCCACGCATATGATGAGTTGAAAACATGTGAAAATTGAGGAGCGTGTGGACATGTACAGCCCTTACGGACAATATCCCTGCAATAAAATGTACCTGTCTTCCGGTTATCCCGATTTCATGGGGAATGTGCCTGAGAATGCATATCCCAATGTTTACGGAAACAATTACCCCTATAGCCGGCATACAGGATGGCGTGACTATGGGCCGGAACCCTTTGTCGTCAATATTGAAGACGCAGCCAAAATGAATCAGAACTTCCGGACGGCTTTGTGGACGGGAAATCACTTGCAGCTCACATTGATGAGCCTCGATGTCGGGGAAGACATCGGCCTGGAGATGCATCCCGATGTAGATCAATTCATACGCATTGAGCAGGGCCAGGGGATCGTGGTTATGGGTGACAATCCAAATATCCTGAATTTTCAGCAGTGGGTTTACGCCGATTATGCCATCTTCATCCCCGCAGGGAAATGGCATAACCTGATAAATACCGGTCATGTCCCCCTTAAGCTGTACTCGATTTACGCGCCACCCCAGCATCCGCCGGGAACCATCCATCCAACCCGGGCCGATGCCATGGCGTCTGAAGAATACCATTAAAAAGAGGCTGCAGTCAGAAGCTGCAGCCCTTTTCTGTAACTTTTCACGGAAAGATTAATAATCCATATCATCGGCAGGCATGGGCGGTGTTTTCTTCTTCTCAGGTTTCTCAGCCACAGCGCTCTCCGTGGTGAGGATCATGGAAGCCACCGAAGCCGCGTTCTGCAATGCGGTCCTGGTAACCTTGACAGGATCCACGATACCGGCCTTGAACATATCCACGTACTCGTTCCTGGCAGCGTCAAAGCCAATACCGGGCTCGCTGTTCTTCACCTTTTCAACCACAACCGAACCATCCAGACCCGCATTGGTCGCAATCTTGCGGAGAGGTTCCTCCAGGGCACGGTAGATGATCTGAGCACCTGTCTTCTCGTCGCCCTCAAGGGTGTCTATCAGCCTGGCGATTTCAGGCAGGACGTTGATATACGCCGTTCCACCGCCCGGAACAATGCCCTCTTCCACAGCAGCCCGTGTGGCGTTCAGGGCATCCTCCACCCTGTACTTCTTCTCCTTCATTTCGGTTTCGGTTGCGGCACCCACCTTGATGACGCCTACGCCGCCCGCCAGCTTGGCCAGCCTCTCGTTGAGCTTTTCCTTATCGTAATCGGAAGTGGTGATCTCGATCTGCTTCTTGATGGATTCCACCCGGTCCCGGATGGCCTTGGGATCGCCGGCACCATTGATGATGGTGGTACTCTCCTTCTGCACCTTGACCGACTTGGCCCTTCCGAACCACTCCGGCTTGATGTCACGGATATTGAGACCCACCTCATCGGAGATAACTTGTCCACCGGTGAGGATGGCGATATCCCTGAGCATCTCTTTTCTCCTGTCGCCAAATGCCGGGGCCTTCACAGCCACGCTGATGAAGGTACCGCGTATCTTGTTGACCACAAGGGTGGCCAGGGCGTCGCCTTCCACATCCTCGGCAATCAGGAGCAGCTTGCCGCCGTTGGCTGCAACAATCTCAAGGGCGGGCAGGATATCCTGGACATTGCTGATCTTCTTGTCGGTTATGAGTATGTACGGATCTTCCAGGACCGCCTCCATTTTTTCGGTATCGGTCACCATGTAGGCGGAGATATAACCCTTGTCAAACTGCATGCCTTCTACAAGTTCAATGGTGGTATCGATGGTCTTGTTCTCCTCAATGGTGATGACCCCTTCGGAGCCCACCTTCTCCATGGCATCGGCAATGAGCTTGCCGATCTTTTCATCCCCTGAAGAAATGGTGGCAACAAACTCGATGTCGCTTCTGCCCTTGATCTTCTGGCTGTTCTTCTTCAGGGTTTCAACAGCCTTTTCAACCGCCTTGTCCATTCCCCGCTTCATCATGATGGGATTGGCACCTGATGCCACATTCTTGAGGCCTTCCCTCAAAATGACCTGGGAAAGCAGGGTAGCGGTTGTGGTACCATCGCCGGCTATGTCGTTGGTCTTGCTGGCGACTTCCTTGACCAGCTGTGCGCCCATGTTCTCATAGGGATCTTCCAGCTCAATTTCCTTTGCGATGGTCACACCGTCGTTGGTGATGATGGGAGAACCGTACTTTCTCTCCAGCACCACATTTCTTCCTTTAGGTCCCAGGGTCACGCTGACCGCATTGGCAAGTTTGTTGACGCCAGCTTCAATGGATTTTCTAGCCTTATCATCAAACAGAATATTTTTAGCTGCCATCTTGATTCTACCTCCTATTCAATGATTGCCAGAATATCGCTCTGTTTCACCAGAAGATACTTCTGATCCTCCAGTTTGACCTCTGTTCCGGCATATTTGCTGTAAAGCACCCGGTCACCCTTTTTGACAACCATCTTGATTTCCTTGCCTTCATTTACCTCTCCGGGCCCTACCTCCAGAACCTCTCCTATGTAGGGTTTTTCCTGGGCGCTGGACGGAAGCACGATTCCGCTCTTGGTGGTTTCTTCGCTCTCAATTTCCTTCAGGAGCACCCGGGCGCCCAAAGGTCTGATTTTCATGTCTCCGTCCTCCTTTCGTGCTGTATCTGTTTCTATAAAAAGTCATCCGCTTCCGGGAACAGGTCTTTCAGCCGGCTTCCGTCCCCGAAAGCTTCAAATAGGCCATCACATACGAAACGAGGCTTTCCGCCCCCAGATTCAGGTTTACACCGTGCGGTGTCAGGCCGTCAAAGCAGCCCCCGGTCTCGGCGTCTACCAGGCTGAGGCCCATGGAATTCTCGCCGGTATACCAGGCATAAGCTTTTTTGGCCTTTTCAAGATAATCCGTCCTGCCTGTCGCCTGATAGAGTTCGGAATAGGTAAAAACCGCTTCACAGGCTTCCACCGGCTGTTCATCGAATTCCGCAGGGGTTCCTCCCCTCCTGTACCATCCGTGACATCCCACGGGTTTGAAGCAACCACCCCGGAACACGATGGCATCAAGGAATGCCAAGCTTTCTTCGGCAACCCGAAGATACCGTTCTTCACCCGTAACCCGATATGCGGCGGCCAGGGACCAGGGCAACACACTGTTGCAATAGGTCACGGCATCCTCAAACCATTTCCAGTCTTCCTGACTGCAGGCTTCATACCGTCTGCACAGGGAATCGGCCATCTCCTTCACAAGGCGCCTGTTTTCTTCCCCTTCCAGGAGAACCAGGCCTAAAATGGCATAGGCTTTCGCCCGTGGCCAGCGGATATAGCCGATATGGGGCATTGCCCGGTTCAGCATGTACTTAAGACAATTTCTGACACCGTCGGGCGTATGCCTGTTTGCCAGAGCGAACGCAAGGGCCCACAGGCATCTGCCAAAGCAATCCTCCGAGCCCTCCTCCTCAAGCCATTTTCTGTCATATCTCATGAAATTCCTGAACCTGCCCGCATCATTCTGGGCATGAAGCAGAAAGGACGCGTAGCGGTATATCAGATCCAGGTATTTTTTCTCCCCATATCTTTCATATAGCATCAGCGCCATGATCAGCGCCCTGGCATTGTCGTCGGCCGTGTATCCAAATCGCGGATCCGGGATGGCATATTTGGCATGCTGGAGCATTCCCGTGTCGTCCGTGAGCCTGAAGATGTGGCCATCATTGAAATGCCGTTCACTGGAAAGCCCGTCCATCTCAAATCACCATACTGTTGGTCATCTTCTCCTTTTCAATCGTATCGATGATCAGGCTGGTATATTGGTTTGCCACATTCGGCCACATCATGGTCCTGCCGAGATTCAATGTTTTCTGTTCCATCTCCTTTTTCGCCTCGGGATGATCCAGCACGTACCGGATTTGCCTTGCCAGCGATTCCGCATCCCTGAACTCTGCCAGAAGCCCTCTGCCCTCGGCAAGCATTTCCTTGGCATAACTGTACGGCGTAGAAACGATTACCCGTCCATAACCCACCGCATAGGCCAGCGTTCCGCTGACAGCCTGATCCTTCCCAAGGTAAGGCGTCATATAGATGTCCGACATCTGGAGATACTGGATGATCTCATCCTTGGTCAGGTATTTATCCACGAACCGGACATGATCGTTAATACCATATTTATCAACAAGCTTTATCAGTTTCTTCCTGTATGTCTCTCCCGATTTCTTCCTGATGCAGGGATGGGTCTGTCCGAGGATCAGGTAGATGATGTCCTTATGCGTTTTTGCTACCTTGGCAATAGCCTCAATGCCATACTCAAGGCCTTTGCCCGGACTGATGAGTCCAAAGGTGCTGACAACATTCCGTCCTGAGAGCCCATGTTTTTCTTTCAGCTTCTCTCGCGTCGGCACAATCCTGTAGGGCACACCATGGTGGATGACCTCCACCTTGGAAGGGTCTATATGATAAACCTTTTCCAGGATGGGTACCGTGTTGCTGGCCATGGTGACAATCCTGGCGCTTTTCTCGCACAATTTTTTCAGGATTTCCTTCTGCTTCCTGGTTGGTTTTGGAAGCACAGTATGAAGCGTTGTGATAAAAGGAATCTGAAGCCTGTCGACGAGATCGAGGATATATTCGCCGGATTTGCCGCCAAATATGCCATATTCATGTTCTATCACAAGCAGCTCGATATCGGAATGATTGATGGCATCCGCTGTACTCACGTAGCTGTCCCTGTCATGCTGCAGAAGTTCCATCATAACCCTGTCGCTGTAACTATACTTGTCATCACTTACAGCAATCACCCTGGGTTTTCTCAGGAGACCAACCTTGTCCAGCTCGCGCACCAAGTCCTGTGTGAACGTCGCAAGTCCACACGCTCTTGGCGGATAAGTGCTTAAAAACGCCACGTTGCGAATTCTATTGGTAACCATATCACACCTCCATTCTTTTGTTATTAAGGCTCAATACAATTCGCTCAACCAGTTCGCATGCAGGTTATACGGTAATGGGACGACTGGTTTGTTCCGTGAGCACCGTGTTATATTTGTCGCTATAACTGTCAACCCTGCAATTGGACATCACCATGGAGTCCACAACCGATGCGCCGAATCCCACCTGGGCATCGTTCCACACCACACTGCCGATAACCTTTGCCCACATCCCGACAACGGATCCGTCTCCCAAAACGGTATCCGGACCGATAAAGGCAAACGGGCCGACAATCACATTGTCCCCAATATACACCGGGCCGATCACTTTAGCCGTACGGCTGATTCTGGCTGTCGGACTGATATATTGCCGCTTTTCGTTGAAATTCACCCCATAAAGATGATGATAACCGCGCAAAATATCCTTGTGGGCTTTCAGGTATTTCCCCGGTGTTCCCAGGTCAAGCCAATAGGAACACCGATCATAAATGGCAATTCGGTACCCCTTCTGAAGGAGCAGGGGATAGGTCTCCCGCTCGACCGATACAGCCCGACCTGCTGGAATCTCATCCAGGATCTCCGGTTCAAAGATATAGGTCCCCGCATTGATCAGGTTAGACCTGGTCTCGTGGGGCTTGGGTTTCTCCTTGAATGCTGTCACAAAACCGTTTTCATCGTGTTCAATAACACCGTAGGCCGATGGGTTGGCAACCCTGGTCACGGCTATGGTGGCCCGGGCACCCCTTTCCATGTGTAGGCGCAACATTTCCGAAATATCAATATCGCTCAGGATATCGGCGTTGAACACCAGGAAAGTGTCGTCGATATATTTTGCGGCATTTCTTATGGCCCCGGCCGTACCTAAAGGTTCATCCTCAGTAATATAACTGATTTTGACTCCCAGTTTGCTCCCATCTCCAAAATAGTTCTTAATGATTTCAGGTTTATAACATGTGCTCAGCAGAATCTCGTCCACGCCATGCCTTTTGAGTTTTTCAATGTTCCGCTCAAGTAGGGGTTTGCCCATAATCGGAACCATCGGCTTTGGCAAATTGTCCGTAATCGGCTTGAGCCGTGTTCCCAATCCGCCTGCCAAAAACAATGCCTTCATACGTGCATCCCTCCTGACTTGATGGTTCTCAGCTTTCCTCCGCTTTTGCGTGGCGTCTTATTCATTGTGCTTCGGTTCCGGACACCTTTTGATGTAATCCAGCAAGTCATTCAGATTTGCAGTCGCCATGGCGATGCAGGTATCTGCCGCTCCATAATACAAATTGATTCTCCCTGTCTCCTTGTTCAGAACCCAGCCGCAGGGGAATACCACATCGGCCACGTCGCCTTCCCTCTCGTAGCATTCCTGCGGTCCAAATACCCATTCATCACTTCTGCGCAGCACCCTGCATGGATTCTCAAGGTCCAGAAGCGCCAGTCCCAGCCTGTAAATGGCTCCCGCCGCAGTCAGCCTTACCCCGTGATACAGGATAAGCCAACCCTCCGGCGTTTCCAGGGGCGGGGTGCTGAGCCCGACCTTGTTTGAATCCCACCATGCACCCTTTCTCGCATGGATCAGAATCTGGTGCTCACCCCAATATTTCAGGTCATCGGATTTGGAGATCCAGATATGGGCTTCCGGCCCGTAGTTGGCATTGATGGGCCGGTGTATCAACAGCCATTTTCCGTTAATCCTTCTGGGGAACAGGGCCGCATCCTTGTCCTCCGGCGGCATGATTGGGCCGAGCCTCTCGTATGTCTCAAAATCCTCGGTCAGGGCCATGGAAACCAGCGGACCGCCGCGGGAGAAGGACGTATAGACCACCGCATACTTGCCTATCTCTTCCACCCAGGTGATGCGCGGGTCTTCAATGCCCCATTCCTCTTCGGGATAATTCTCCGGGTCAGGTTCAAGGGTAGGTTTCTCATCTATGATCCAATTGCTGATACCGTCATCGCTGACAGCTTTGACAAGATGCGAGAATCCCCTTCTGTCCTCAACTCTTGCGAGCAGCAAGACTTTATTGTTATACAGGGTTGCGGCGGGATTGAAGATGGTGTTGGCCGCGTAGGGCAAATCATTGGATGTCAGGATCGGGTTTCCCTGAAGTCTCTTGAACAATTCTTTATACGTCTGGCTTTTAGAATCCGCGAGCTTTGTCTCAAACCTCTTTACCATTAAGCTATCCACTCCTTTGATTCACCAATCCAGGGAAGATATCCAATGGTCAGAGACCGATTTAAGCAAAAAAACGCTTAAAACTTCCCCAAGTAAAGCTTAAGCATCTGCATGAAACTCTATGCGCCGAAACTGTGAGAACCAATAAACCCCAGTCGTTTTATTAGCACTCAATTCGTTTGAGTGCTAATATTATTGTATATTTGTGGTTCAGGGTTGTCAATACATTTTCAGGAAAGCAGTCCGAATCCGGCTTGTCTTCACAGGTATGGGGCCGGTATGTCAAACCCCGGCCCCATCTCCGCCACAAGTTCATATATCCCTTTATTTCCACGGTCTGGCTTCGCCAAGCCAGCCGTTCCTTTCCCAGTATTCCTTGTCGGCAGGATTCCAGTGATTCGGCTGCTGATTGATTTTGCGGAACATATGAAAGATAAATTTTTGGGAAATCCTGGGCCTGTATTTTCCAGCCTTCATTTTCCGGGAAATACTTTCTATCTTTCGGGCAATTTTTTCCCTGACAGGATCTTTCACACCGTTCCAACCCATGGCCTGGACGCTGAAAGCGAGCCGGTGAACCTTCGGTATACCCCACCAGAACATTTGCCTGGCTATGGATTTGGTCACTTTTCCGGCACCCGCTCCGGCGGTGGTGGAAACCGCTATGCCTGTTTTGGCAAACATCTCTTTTCTGGGTCTGTGTGTCATCCACATATATCCCAAATGATCGAACAGGACCTTAAGTTGCCCCGTCATCTCCATGCAATAGGTGGGGGAATCAATGATGATGATATCGGATCCCATCATGGATTCAACTATCCTCCGGGTCTTGTCCGCATGGGGGCACAGGTTCTCATCTTTTGTGATGCAGGTGAAGCATCCTGCGCAAAAATCGGGACCGTCCTTTGGCAGAAAAAATTCGTGGACGGTTGCGTCCCTTCCAGCCAATTGTTCCCTCAGCATGTCCGTCACATGATATGTACTGCCAAGATGCCCCTGTCCATGAATAATTGTCATCTCCACTTTGACATTCACCTCTTGTCAAACCCAGGGCTAAAATCCATAATTCATAACAGCCAAGCTACTGCAGGAAATCGACAGAAACACGTTGATGCCGTCACTTAAGCAAGCTTTTTCATTATATCACAATTCAATCCTTCGGCAGCAAGTACCCGGGTCACAGCCTGGTTCCCCCTGCCCCCGGCATCCGCCGACCACATAAGGAGAGTCGCCACAGCAAAAAAAGCTGCAGGCAACCAAATCATAGGCTTAATGCCGCAGCCGTTAAGCAAATCCATCCTCCCGTTTGGCTATCCTGTTCAAACCGGGAGTCAATGAAAAAAGCCTTATCGGATCCTGTCCGTCACGGTCTCGCCGGACAAACCGGCAATCTCACTGTGCAGTTCATCCAACAGCCGGTAGGCCTCGTCCGCTTTTCCTGCGGCCATCAGTGTATAAACCGAGCAAACCCTTGACGCCATCTCCCGTGGTTTGATGGTCAGGTCATCCACCCATTTCAGGGCGCCTTTCTCATTCATCAGATATCGGTTATTTACGGCATTCAGTACCTGCAGCCACGAACAGACAGCCCGGAAAACCGATCCCATGGCATAATGCGTATCCCCCTTGAATGCCGCCTTTCGGCCGCAGGCCAGCGAAAACCATGCTTCCCATAAAAACCTGCCTATGGTGGCTGTCCGCATAAGGGGCGGGTACTCGCCCTCCGCATGGAGCAGAGCCTTCAGTCTGTCCAGTTCCCGTGCTTCGTCCTGCCATAAGGGCTTGCAATAATGCGTCTCCGCTGCGTAGATGGTGTTGACAAAGCCAAAAGGATGGCCGGACTGGTAATCGATGGTGAGTCGACCTTTGGTGCAATCCCGCAAAACCTCTTCCACTCTTTTAATATCCCGCAGCAGGATATCCACGGGGGTATTATCCACGGTAAGCCAGGCGCCCCCGTTAATCCACGGCCCCCATTGGCCCGGCGGATGCAGCAGATCGTCCTTATGCCCATCATCAAGCTCTTTCAGGCACTGGCCAAGGGCGGCTGTATCCAGCACATCCCCGTCATAGTAAACGCCAATATCGTAATCCGATTCCTGGTCTGCTTCTCCCCTGCTTTGCGATCCACCCAGGACGATCGCTTTGACGCCCCGGACCCTGGACAGGGATGAAACGATTCTATCAAGTTGCATCCTTTCCTCCTAAAAACATGCCATGCCGGCAGGGAAACCCGAACTGTGCGGCTTTGCCGGATCAGCCATCCGTGCGCTCTGCATTGCTTTCCTGCATAAGCTGGGCAAACAGTTTTTGTGCCAGCTCATAGGTTGCCTGGTCGTATAAAACCAGGTAAACCGCCATGTCATGGCTATTTAAGAAGTTGCTGATCTCCGACAGGGCTATCCTGACGGCTTCTTCCTTCGGATACCCGTATGCCCCGGCAGAAATCAGCGGGAACGCGACGCTCTCCAGTTTATGGGCCACAGCCAGGGCAAGGGAATTCCTGTAGCAATCGGCAAGCAGCTTCGCTTCATTATGGTTGCCGCCCCGCCAGACAGGGCCAACGGTATGGATGACATGTTTCGCGGGCAGCCTGTATCCACCGGTTATTTTGGCCTGTCCTGTTTCGCATCCCCCAAGAGTACGGCATTCTTCAAGAAGCTGAGGGCCTGCGGCACGGTGAATGGCCCCGTCCACTCCGCCACCTCCCAGGAGCGTCCGATTGGCTGCATTCACAATGGCATCGACGCGAACCTTGGTAATATCACCGCATAGGATTTCCAGAGGCATTTTATCATCTCCTTATTATTAAAGGTATCATTCTTCCGGGACAATTCGTCTACAGATCATTCCAGGCAAAAGCTGGCCTGCATCCCTCTTCATTCGGTCACTCATCCAGGCCGCAAAGGCGCCTGCTGATCTCAAAAAGCCTGTTCGCATTCTCGCTTGTCACCTGCCTGCTGTAAGCCTTTTCCTTGCATAAATAATAGTATAGTCCCTCCGGTGCGGGTTCCTGCCGACACAGGTACAGGTAGGTTTCAGCCGGTACAGCGGGCGGTACGCCATGCCTCTTGCGCAGGCTCCATACCAGGTTGACCAGAAAGCCGGTTTCCTTGTTGCCGATGTCGGTTTTGACCAGGCCGGGATCCACCACATAAGCCCGGATGCCGGTGTTTCCATAACGGTCATTGAGGCCTTTGGCAAACAGGATATTGCACAGTTTGGACTGTTTATAGGCTATAAGTGGGTTGTACCACCTGCGAAACATCGGATCTTTCCAATGCACCCGGATGCCCTTATGGGAATTGCTTCCTGTCAGAATCACACGCCCGCGCGCTTTTAAGAGTACCGGCAGCAGCATATGGGTCAGCATGAAACCGGCCAGATGATTGAGGGCAAACTGCTGCTCATAACCATCTTCGGTTGTCATATACCGGCTCCGAACACAACCGGCATTATTGATCAGGGCATGCAGTTCACCGTTCCATTGCGCATCAAGCAGGTTCCTGATGACCGAAGCGATCCGGACCACTTCACGTTGCTGCATCAGATCGGCTGCAAAACAGGCAACCCTTGCGCCCGGGTTTTCAGACAGGATACTAGCTTCCGCCTGTCGGCAGCGGGCTTCATCGCGCCCAATCCCCAGCACATTGAACCCTTGCCCGGCCAAAAGCCTGGCCACCTCCAGCCCGATGCCTGAGGTGGCCCCAGTGATCACGACGGTTTTCATCATTATACCTCCTGTTGGTTCATCCAATCGGCCACTGCACACCTGTTCCCCAAGTATCGGGGATCATTCAAGGTCTCCAAACTGAAATGTCGCACTGTCATGCTCTTGGATGTCAATCCCCTCAATCATAAAGCGTGCGGGTTCATTCTCACTGAAAGCAGGAATTGAAACACAGCTGTGCAAGGGCAACCCACGCATGCCGGTAGGTTTTCCTCTGCCCACGTCCCCTCCTGTAAAGAAAATGGCGGTGGGCCCGTGCGCGCCACCGATGATCCCGATGGACGAGGCTACTGAAGGCATCCTCTGCCCCACAAGCTTGAGTGATAACGTACCTTCATCTCCTGCTTTCCTTGCTTTCTGTTATGCTTTGTTTTCCCATTCCTGTCTCGGGTTGGTGAGGGGTCGGCTTTTGGTTACTACTACCCCAGTATTCGATTATACCATATCAATAAAACGGATAGCATGAACTCAAGGAAAAGCATCTATCAGACCGGCCGGCCGCATCAGCTATCAGTAATGAGCTGTCCCCGCATAAATAAAAAGGGCAGAAGCAAATGTCTTCCCAACAGACAGGCTTCTGTCCCCCATCCAGCGCCCTTGCGCCATTAATTGCTGCAAGAAAGTTTGCTCATGCTCGATACTTCTCCAGCCAATAATTGATCTGAATCATATAGGCCATCATCTGCGGGCCGGCCATGAGCTGGCCGAACCATGGTTTGCCGTATTCGGCCGGAGCCTGTATAAAGGCAACGGCTTTTTTCTTGTCAATGAAAGCCATAACAGGCGAGTTGGGATTTCGGATGATCTCCGTAAACTTCCGGGCCAGCAGCCGTTCATAGTTGGGATGGTAGGTTTTCGGGTACGGGCTTTTCCTGCGGAGCAGAAGCTGTTCCGGAAGCAAATCCCTGCACGCCTCCCTCAAAAGGGATTTTGACACGCCTTCCCGAGACTTCATTTCCCAGGGCACGTTGAAGACATACTCGATGATCCGGTGATCGGCATAGGGCACACGCGCCTCAAGCGCGGCATACATACTGGCCCGGTCCATCCTGTCAAGAAGGGTTTGCATGAACCACTTGATGTTGAGATAGGTAATCTCCCGGCGCCTTCTTTCAACCGGGCCTTCCCCTTCCAGGGCAGGAACATCCCGCAGAGAGCAGGCATATCTTTCGGCAACGTAATCCCCCAGCTGAAGTTCCTTCACAAAATCGTCGGCCAAAAGCTGCGTCCGTGTTTTCAAATCCCTTGACCAGGGGAACGTATCCACCCACATGAGCTCATCCCTGTGAAACCATGGATAGCCGCCGAAGATTTCATCGGCGCATTCGCCGGTCAGGGCAACCTTGTTGCTCTTCTTCACCAGCGCGCAGAAATACATGAGGGACGCGTCAATATCGGCCATGCCCGGCAGATCCTTGGCATCGACAGCGGTATACAGCCAGTCGACCAGCTGGCTTTCATCACATTCGAGATAGGTATGGTTCAAATCATACCTGCCCAGCATAATGTCCACATAAGGCCGATCCCGCTCAGGCTGGAAGGCGTTGGCCTGGAAGTAGAGGTTATTGTCCTTGAAATCGAACGAAAAGGTGTTGAGCCGCACGCCGTTCTCGGCGCATACCTCCGAGGCTACGGCCGTGACGATGCTGGAGTCAACACCGCCGGACAGGAAACTGCAGACCGGAACATCGGAAACCATCTGCCTTCTGATGGCATCCCGCACAAGGAACCTGACATGTTCCACGGTTTCAGGGTAGCTTTCGGTATGGCGGCGACTTGCCATATCCCAATACCGTACGGTGTGGAAGCCCTTCCTGGTATAAAGCGCGTAATGGCCGGGTTTGATCTCGCAAACACCCTTGAAAACGCCATGACCGGGAGTCCTGGCAGGACCGATCCCGAAGATCTCCCGGAAACTCTCCATGTCCAGTTCGGGTTTAATTCCAGGAAAGCGGAACAGGGCTTTTATCTCAGAGCCGAAAACAAGGGTTTGAGCCTTTATCGTGTAGAAAAGCGGCTTTACGCCCAGGCGATCACGAACCAGTAAAAGCCGTTCCTCCCCTCCATCCCATATGGCAAACGCATAGATGCCATTCAGTTTATGAACGAAATCCAGACCGTAGTGCATGTAGGCATACAGGATCACTTCCGTGTCGGTGGTGGTTTCAAAAACATATCCTGCCCGCGCCAGTTCCGGGGTCAACTCATCGGTATTGTAAATCTCCCCGTTATAGATGATGGCATATTCAACGCCATCCCGTTTCCGGACGATGGGTTGCTGTCCGTGACAGAGATCCCTGATAGAAAGGCGCGTATGGCTGAAGCCCACATTTTCCCTCAAATACTCTCCCGTGTTGTCACGTCCGCGATGGGCGATGGCTTCCCTCATGTCAACCAGGGTATTTCCCCAGAAACCGGGATCATGGGTGTAGTTCATGGTGTAATCACAGAATCCTGCTATTCCGCACATACAGTTACCTCGCTTGCTGACCGGATAGTGCCGCCGTTTCAACCATACGCCCGCCGGACCTGCAGGCAGCCGGGCATTGCGGCACACACAAAAAAGCGTTCGCCGGAGGATGCACCGTACATCATCCGGTGAACGCCTTTGTTCACATTACTGTATATGCAGAACGGCGAAAAATGTGAACACTTAATTGACGATCCAGGGGGATGGTTCTTCAGGTCAATGTGCAGTACAGAGACCAGTTTTTCGGCTCCCTTAATGATAACCTGCATTGTACCCACTATAGCTCCCGTGCTTCGCATCAAAAAGGAAACCCGTAAGCCCGGTCAATTGCTCCGCAAGAACCGTCCCTATGGAGCCTTTTGAACCACAGGGATCGTCCCCCTGGATCACATATTCAAAGCCGCTTTCAGCAGCCCGAGGAACAACGGATGGGGCTTAGTGGGGCGGCTTTTGAATTCAGGATGGTACTGTACACCTATAAAAAACCGGTGAGTCGGCAGTTCCACAGCCTCCACCAGTTTATTGTCGGGGGATGTGCCGCAAATCACCAAGCCCTTACTTGTCAAAATGTCCCGATAAGCATTATTGAATTCATACCTGTGACGATGTCGTTCGCTGATCCGTTCCTGACCGTACAGGCGCCTAAGCAGGGTCCCTTCCCTGGTGATGCATGGGTAAGCTCCAAGCCGCATGGTGCCACCTTTCTGGGTAATGCTTTTCTGCTCTTCCATCAGATCGATGACCGGATGCGGGCTGTTTGCATCAAATTCGGAAGAATGGGCGCCGGCAAGTCCGCAAACATGGCGTGCATATTCGATGACAGCAATCTGCATGCCAAGGCATATGCCCAAAAGCGGGATGTTGTTCTCCCTGGCGTAGCGACAGGCAATGATTTTTCCATCAATGCCCCGATCCCCGAAGCCTCCGGGTATGATCATGCCGTCGATGCCATCCAGGAGCACATGCACGTTCTCATCCTTTACATCCTCGCTTTCCACCCACCTGATTTCAACCTTCGCCCCTGTATCATAGCCGGCATGGTTCAGGCTTTCAATGATGGACAAATAGGCGTCGTGGAGCTTTACATATTTGCCCACAATGGCGATGACCACCTTCTTCTGCCGGCTTTTGATCTTCTCCACCATGTTTTCCCATTCGCGCAAATCCGGTTCCGGGGTCTCAAGCCCAAGTTCCCGGCATACCACCCGGTCAAGGCCGCTTTTGTGCAACATGAGGGGCGCTTCATAGAGGCAGGGTAGTGTCAGGTTTTCAATAACACAGTCCCGCTTCACATTGCAAAACAGGGAAATCTTATCCTTGATGCTTTCATCAAAGGGTTCGTCGGCCCGCGCGATAATGATGTCGGGCGAAATACCCATGGACTGGAGTTCCTTGACCGAATGCTGGGTCGGTTTGGATTTATGCTCGTTGGAACCCTTCAGGTAAGGAACCAGCGTCACATGGATGAACAGACAGTTCCCGCGGCCCTTTTCCAGGGAGATTTGGCGGATGGCTTCCAGAAAAGGCTGGCTTTCTATATCGCCGGTGGTACCGCCGATTTCGGTGATCAGGACGTCGGCGCCGCTCGTTTCGGCCCCCCTGTATATGAAGTCCTTAATCTCCCCGGTTATGTGGGGAATAACCTGGACCGTTTTGCCCAGATAGCCGCCTGAACGTTCACGGTTCAGAACATTCCAGTAAACCTTTCCCGATGTCAGGTTTGAAAACCTGGTCAAATCCTCGTCGATAAAGCGTTCATAATGGCCCAAATCCAGATCGGTCTCTGCTCCGTCGTCGGTAACAAAGACCTCGCCGTGCTGGAATGGGCTCATCGTCCCCGGATCCACATTCATATAAGGATCCAGCTTCTGCGCGGCAACTTTCAGGCCTCTTTGCTTCAGAAGCCTGCCCAGGCTGGCGGCTGTAATGCCTTTTCCAAGCCCGGATACAACACCGCCCGTGATAAAGATAAACTTCGTCATATTCTTTCGCTCCTTAACTCCTTGCAGCATAAGACAACCCTTGCCGTCTCCAAAACCGGTCCGGCAAGGATCGTTCAGTTTTCATAGATCTTCAGGATGCCCTCGGCTACCTGCCTCCGTGTCATCCGCATATCCATGGCCTGCTTCTCAATGTACCGATGCGCTTCAGGCTCGGACATGGAAAGATGCGATATCAGAAGGCATTTCGCCCTGTCTATGATCCGTATATCCTCAATCTTCTGGATGAGCTTTTTATTTTCATTGTGTATGGCTTTAACCTTATTATGGATGGCAGCGGTCAGTTTTATGGCGTTCCACAGCAGGATTTTGTTCACGGGCTTTGATATGGTTATGATACCGTGATCTTCAACCCTGCTGGCAATGTCATCATAATGCTCGGCCTTAACCAACAGGATAACTTCGCAAACCCCTGTCTCGGCAATATAGCGGGCAAAGCTCTCCCCCGGTTCGTCAGGCAGGGGAGCATTGACGATGCATAAATCAAAATCATTGTCGATCAGCACCCGCCTGGCCTGTGCGGCGTTTGAAAGGGTGGTAATACGGTTCACAGAGGCCTCTGCCAGAATTTGAGCCAGAGAATTTGCTGTTTTTTCAGAATAGCTTACAATAAGAGCACTGTCCATGGCATCCCACCCATCCGGCAATTTTGAAAAAGCCTCAAATCACCTTGAAATAATGTTCCAGAAAGTGTTCTCGCTTGTTGACCGCTCGGTTTAGTTCCTGCAGTTCCTGTTGCTTCAGCTGGATGTACCGCTCAACTACCTTCTCGCCCAGCGTGTCCCTTACAAACTCGGATTCCGCGGCAAGCTTAAGGGCTTCTTCCAGGCTGTCGGGCAACCGCTCGAGGGAATCGGTGACCGATTCGTCAGCGCGGTATAGATCCACATTGAGGCTGTCCGGCAGCGGCAAGCCATATTCAATACCATAAAGTCCCGCGCTGATCACGAGCGCGAAGGCCAGGTAAGGATTGGTCGCCGGATCAGGGGATCTCAGTTCCATGCGCATTTTGTCCCCGGTGGCAACGGGAATGCGCACCAGCTGGGAACGGTTTCCCGGTGACCATGAAACATACTTGGGCGCTTCAAAGGCACCCAACCGCTCATAGGAACTTGGCAGGGGATTCAGGAAAGCCGTCATTTCAGGTGTTTTTAGCAGGATGCCGGCTATGAAGCTTTCCGCCTCCTTCAAGTCCTTTTTCTCGCTGCTTCTGAACACGTTGAACCCGTTCCGTGCAAGGGAGAGATTGATATGCAGTCCGCTCCCGCTCCGGTCAGGCAGCGGCTTGGGCGAAAAGGAAGCGAACAGGCCGTTTCGGGCAGCAATGCTCTTGACCACCTGTTTGAAGGTCACCAGATTATCCGCACAGCTCAGGCCATCCGAAAACTTGAAATCGATCTCATTCTGTCCGGGCCCTTGCTCATGGTGGGAGGATTCGGGCTTGATCCCCATCTCTTCAAGGCAAAGGCAAATCTCCCGGCGCACATTCTCGCCCTTGTCCAGGGGCGCCACATCCAGGTAACCGCCCTGATCAAAGGGAATCGTGGTGGGCTCGCCGGTGTCGTCGGTTTTGAAAAGATAGAACTCACATTCGGCACCGACCATGCAGGAAAAACCCATCTGCTCCCCGCGCCGGAGGACCGACCTGAGAATTGAGCGGGTATCGCCCCAGAAGACGCTGCCGTCAGGGTTTTTGATATTGCAGTAGAACCTGACCACCCGCCCTTGCTGGGGACGCCACGGCAGAACAGACAATGTGGTCGGGTCGGGCACCAGGAACAAATCCGAGTTGGTGATATCGGTGAACCCGTTTATGGCATGGGCATCGAAGGAGATGCCGTTCTCGAACGCTTCCGGCAGTTCATCGGGCATGATGGAGATGTTCTTTGCCCTGCCCAACAGATCGCAGAAGGCCAGGCGGATAAATTTCACATCATTCTCCTTTACAAATTGCAGAACCTCTTGAACGGTTGCGGTCATTGGCCACCCTCCTTTTAGAATTAAAGCTCCCGGTACCTCGGGTATTTTCGGCTAGTTATTGGTGTAAAGCTGCTTATATGGGTTTTTGGCGTTGGGCGTAAGTCTGTGGAAGGGCTTGCCCAGGATCTCATCCATCCCTATGTTGAAGGTTTCCGAAAATTCCGACAGAATATCCCTGATCCTGTCCATATCCGCTTCTTCCGCAGGGCTGTGGCATACCTGCTTTGGCAGGTTCTTGGGCATCTTTTGGGTCCTGATGAAGATTTCGCCGCCATGCATACCCGTACCCGTGAAATTGCCAACCGGGCATTCCTCGGTGTTAAGCCCGAGGACGATGATCAGTCCTCCTGCCAGGTACTCGCCCAGAAAGCTGCCCACATAGCCGCCCACAACGATCACCGGTTTCTTGTCCTGGTATTCCTTCATATGGATACCGGTGCGGTAACCGGCATTGCCCTTTACGAGGATTTTTCCGCCGCGCATGGCATATCCCAGGGCATCCCCGGCATTGCCATGGATGATGATCTTTCCGTCATTCATGGTATCGCCGACAGCATCCTGGGCATTTCCGTTGACGACGATGGTAGCGCCGTCCAGATAAGCTCCCAGCGCGTTGCCCGGTGTACCATTGATGGTAATGGTTCTGCCCGTGGCTCCGGCTCCGATGAAGCGTTCCCCGTAACACTCCTCTATGACAACGTCTTCGCTGGTACCGCGAATTTTCTCATTCAGCGCACGAAATCCCAATTGGTGAGCTAACAGATACATTTACAACACCTCCAAGCTTTTCGGCCCGTGTTTCCCTGCTGAATGCCATCAGGCCGGGGGTCTGGCAAATCAGTTCAAAATCAATTGTGTCCAGCGGGGTCTTTTCCCTGATAAGCGCGGTGTATATGCCCGCCTTTTCAATGTTTCCGATGAGGATGAACCCGTTCAGTTTGTTGTCGGAGTAGAACAGTTTCTTGAAGTGTTCACCGTCACTTTCAAAATAGGTATCCCCCTTGTAGGTCCCGGCCGTGATGATATGCTTCCCAAACAGGCCTATGGCATTCATGGGGATGGCCTTGTCAAAGACATAATCCACGCCGGACATATTCATTCCCGCGCATTCTCCCTGCATGTACGCATTGGGCAGCAGCGCCATGATCTTTGTTTCTCCGGATGAAACATCCAGACTCTCGCAGCAGTCGCCGGCAGCATAGATGTCGGGAATGGATGTCCTGCAATGGTCATCGATCAGGATCCCCCTGTTGGTCCTGCCGCCCGCATCCCTGAGCAGGGATATGTTGGGCCGCACGCCCACCGCCAGCACCAGGACATCGAAGGGGATTTGGGTACCATCGTTCAGAACGGCCGTATAGCCTTCAAAGCCGGTAACCTGGCGGCCCAGGTAAAACCTGATGTGATGATCCTCCAGATGCTTTCTCACCATCTCCGAGCTTTGGTCATCCAGGATACTGGACAATACTTTCGGAGAGAGATCCACACAGATGATCTCCACCTTCTTTTTGCTGATCCCTTCGGCGCACTTAAGGCCTATCAGACCCGCGCCCAGGATCAGCACCCTGGCGCCTTCAAAGAGGGCTTCCTCCAGCGCCCTGGCATCATCCAGCGTGGTGAAGGTAAACTTTTTCTCCATTTTATCCAGCCCGGGTATGGGCGGAACCACCGGCGAGGACCCGGTTGCCAGGAGCAGCCGGTCATAGCTTTCGGTCTCCCCGTTGTCCAGGATGACGCATTTTTGCTCCACATCGATCTTTTGAGCTGTCCTGCCCAGTTTCAGCTCACACTGGTGGGTGCTGTAAAAATCGTCGCCCCTGTACTTCATCCTCTCCTCATCGGTCTTGCCCAGCAACAGGTATGAGATCAGCGGCCTGGAGTAGACATGATACTTTTCATTGCCGATAATCACGATCCTGCCGTTCCTGTCGTTCCTGCGGATGGCCTCCACCGCGCCGACAGCGGCGGTCGAGTTTCCAATGATGACATATTTCAAGCCTATTCACCTCTTTCCTCAAAAACGATGGCTCCGTTGGGGCAACCCGATACGCACCGGGGAGTTCCCTCATGGGTCTTGATACAGAGCTCGCACTTTTGAATGGCGCCGTCCTCCGAAGGAGAAACCGCACCGTAGGGGCAGCTGAGGATGCAGGTATAACACCCGATGCACCGGTTCCTGTCCACGGTGATAATGCCGCCGGATTTGGACAGCGCGCCCGTAATGCATCCCTTTACGCACAGCGGTTCCGTACAGTGCCGGCATGAAACCGCGAAGCTTATCCCGTTCCTTTCCTCAACCCTTATCCGCGGATTGATCCTGATGTCCTTCAGCGCCCGCGCCATATCCTTTTCACCGGTGGACGCAAAGGCGCAGTAATACTCACACAAATGACAACCAAGACACCATTTTTCATTGACATACACGCGTTTCAACTGACAATTCACCACCACTTATCATTTCGTTCCAGTCCGGCAGCCCGCCGCATGATGCTGTCCTATTTTGCCGCGATTACCTTGCGGGCCGGGGACGCGGTTTCTATTCGCCGGCATGCTTGATACCCAGTATCTCAAGCTCCTTTTCGTTCAGCCCGACACCCCGGAGCATCAGCCGGTTGCCCTTCAGGGCTTCGATGGAGTTAATGCCCATGCCGCCCATCATTTCCTTGATCTCGTGCTGCCAGGCGGTCAGAAGGTTAACCAGCCGCTTATAGCCGATATTGGGGTTCAGACGCTTGACCAGATCTTCCCGCTGGGTAGCGATACCCCAGTTGCATTTGCCGGTATGGCAGCTACGGCACAGATGGCAGCCCAGTGCGATGAGTGCGGCAGTTCCGATGTAAACGGCATCCGCACCGAGAGCGACGGCCTTGACCACGTCGGCGCTTGAACGGATGCTTCCGCCAACGATAATGGAAACACGGTTGCGGATACCCTCGTCGCGCAGCCGCTTGTCAACGCTGGCCAACGCAAGCTCTATGGGAAGACCTACATGGTCGCGTATGCGTGTGGGGGCAGCACCAGTCCCTCCGCGGAACCCGTCAATGGCAATCATGTCGGCACCGCTTCGCGCGATACCGCTGGCGATGGCCGCCACATTGTGGACCGCGGCAATTTTGACGATGACCGGTTTTTCATAGTTGGTGGCTTCTTTCAGGGAATAGACCAGCTGCCGCAAATCCTCGATGGAGTAAATATCATGATGAGGAGCCGGAGAAATGGCGTCTGTCCCTTCCGGGATCATACGGGTCCTGGAAATGTCCCTCCCGATCTTTTCACCGGGGAGATGGCCGCCGATGCCGGGCTTTGCACCCTGGCCCATCTTGATCTCAATGGCGGCACCGCTGTTCAGATAAGCCTTATGTACGCCAAACCGTCCGGAGGCTACCTGGACAATGGTATGCTTTCCGTATTTATAGAAATCCTCATGCAGGCCGCCTTCACCGGTATTGTAGAGAATGCCCAGTTCGGCAGCCGCTCTGGCCAGGCTCTCGTGGGCGTTGTAGCTGATGGAACCGTAGCTCATGGCCGAAAACATGATGGGCATGGAAAGCTGGATTTGGGGAGGCAGGTTACGGATAAGCCTTCCCTTCTCATCCCTTTCAATCTTCTCAGGCTTGGCCCCCAGGAAGACACGGGTTTCCATCGGCTCGCGCAGGGGATCGATGGAAGGATTGGTCACCTGGGACGCATTGAGCAATATCTTGTCAAAATAGACCGGATAGTTTTCAGGATTGCCCATACTGGACAGCAGAACGCCTCCGGATTCGGCCTGCTTGTAAATCTCATTGATAGCCTTGCCGGACCAGTTGGAATTTTCCTTGAAGGTGTGCGGTGATTTGACGATCTTGAGCGCCCGCGTCGGGCAGAGCGCCACGCAGCGGTGGCAATTGACGCACTTGGCGTCGTCGGACACCATCTTGTTGCTGTCCTTCAGATACTCATGCGCCTCGTTGGCGCATTGTCGTTCACATACGCGGCAGACGATGCACCGCTCTTGATTTCTTACGATTTCATATTCCGGATATATGTATTGAACACCCATCAGTACTTCCCTTCCTCAACATTGATAATGACGCCTTCGCCTCCCATGGGAGACCAGACTTTGTCCAGATCGCTCTGGATCACCCTTATGGCCGCTTCCTCGCTGGCCACATAGACCATATCATCCTTCTCGCCAACCACCATGCTGCGGAGTTTCAATCGGTCATTGAGCGCCATCATGCCTCCCTCAAACCCCACGATGATGGAAAAGGGCCCGGTGATAAGCTGGGATGCAAACACATTTCTCAAAAACTTGAGCTCTTCTCTTTCCTGCTTGGGCTTACCCTCTATGGTGGACCAGAAGGGCGCCGCAAACACATGGCATATTTCATCAAAGTTGAGCCCGATTCGTCTGTGCAGGTAGTCAATCATGTAGGCAATAACCTCGGTGTCGGTCAGGAGTGTGCATTTGTATCCGTACATCTCAATGGCGCGCCGGTTGGCATCATAGGACGATATCTCACCATTGTGGACCACGGAATAATCCAGCAGGGCAAAGGGATGGGCCCCGCCCCACCATCCGGGCGTATTGGTGGGATACCGGCCATGCGCGGTAAAGCAATAGCCTTCGTACTCCTCCAGCTTGTAGAAGCGTCCAACGTCCTCGGGGAATCCCACGGCCTTGAACACGCCCATGTTCTTTCCGCTGGAAAAAACATATGCGCCTTTGATTGCCGTGTTTATCCTGAATACGCATCTGACCACATACTCCCGCTCATCCAGCTGGCTCGCCGCAAGCTTTGTCGGCAGCGGGGAGACGAAGTATCGCCAGATCAGGGGTTCGTCGGTGATTTCAGGTATCTTCCGGGTAGGTATCCTGGAAAGGTTGATGATATCAAAATGCTTTTCCAGGAAGGTCTCGCATTCCTTCTTGGCCATGTTGTCGTCGTAAAAGATGTGGAACGCATAAAAATCCTTGTATTCAGGATAAATGCCATAGGCAGTAAACCCTCCACCAAGGCCGTTGGAGCGTTCATGCATGACAGCTATGGACTTGATGATGCGTTCGCCGGAAAAGCGCTTTCCGCTTTTGGATATGATGCCGGATATCGCACATCCCGACGGGTTTCTGAACATTCCTTCTCTCACTGGTCATACCTCCAACCAATTTAAAGAACCCGCTCTGCCAGGCAATCACAGACTGCCGACGGAGGTCCGAAAACTTGATGATTTCAAAACAAAGGCGTTCACCACATAGCATCACAGGAGCAAACAAGCCTGACAGGCTTGTTGCCTGACTGACACTATATGATGAACGCCTTTGTTCACTGAGTTTATTATACTACAAACATTTCATCCTGTCGATAGGTTTATGAAATTTTTATAATCAAAACTTGCATTTTTTTATCATGCATGCCCATTACCCGGTTTGCACCGGTCTGTTTTGCAAGACAGGCGGATGCATTTTGCATTTTTATTGGAAAAAGTTAATAAAAGCATTGACAGACCCTCCCCGTTGTGCTAAACTGTTTACAAACAGCAAAGGCGCTGTGGAAAAAAATCCGCAGCGCCTTTGCTGTTTTATATATTCTATCGCAGAAGTGCAGGTTTCGGTATACAACCATGCAATTCCGGCAGACTTTTAAGCGATAGGATTGGATAATTTCAGGGAGGAAAAAGCATGTCAGATAATAGTAAGAATATAGCTGAACGCTTCGGCAGCATGGTATTCAACGACAAGGTGATGAAGGAACGCCTTCCGAAGGATGTATATAAAGCTCTCAGGAAGACCATCGCCAACGGCACCCACCTGGAACTGGACGTGGCCAATGTCGTGGCCAGCGTGATGAAGGAATGGGCAGTGGAAAAGGGGGCCACCCATTTCACCCATTGGTTCCAGCCCATGACCGGCGTGACCGCGGAAAAGCATGACAGTTTCATCATGCCTGACGGGGAAGGCCGTGCCATCATGGAGTTCTCGGGTAAAGCCCTGGTCAAGGGCGAACCCGACGCCTCCAGTTTCCCTTCGGGCGGTTTGCGCAGCACTTTCGAGGCAAGGGGATATACCGCATGGGACCCGACTTCCTATGCCTTTATCAAGGATAATACCCTTTACATTCCCACTGCCTTCTGTTCGTACAGCGGCGAAGCGCTTGACAAGAAAACACCCCTGCTGAGATCCATGGAAGCCCTGAGCAGGCAGGCCTTGCGGGTGCTGCGCCTGTTCGGACACAACGATTGCAAACGCGTGGTATCATCGGTGGGGCCCGAGCAGGAATACTTCCTGATCGATAAGAGCATGTACCTGAAGCGTCCCGATCTGATGTACTGTGGCAGAACCCTTTTTGGCGCCCGCCCGCCCAAGGGCCAGGAAATGGAAGATCACTATTTCGGCGCCATCAAAAACCGCGTTTCCAAATTCATGCGCGAAGTGGATGAGGAACTCTGGAAGTTGGGCGTTTATGCCAAGACCGAGCATAACGAAGTGGCTCCTGCTCAGCACGAGATTGCTCCCATCTATTCCGAGTCCAATATTGCCACCGACCACAATCAGTTGATCATGGAGCTTTTGAAGAGTGTTGCCGCTAAGCACGGCCTGACATGCCTTTTGCACGAAAAGCCTTTTGCAGGCATCAACGGCAGCGGCAAGCACGTCAACTGGTCCATTTCCACAGATACCGGCATCAACCTGCTGGAACCCGGCGATACGCCCTTTGAAAACGCCCAGTTCCTCCTGTTCCTGGTGGCCGTGATCAAGGCTGTGGATGATTACCAGGATCTCTTGCGTGTTTCGGTTGCCAGCGCCGGCAACGACCATCGCCTGGGTGCCAATGAAGCACCGCCCGCCATCGTTTCCATCTTCCTGGGCGATGAGCTGACCGAGATTCTCAACGCGCTTGAAAACGATACCCTTTATGTGGGCAAGGGCAAGACCCTGATGGAAATCGGGGCAACGGTTCTGCCTCATTTCCCGAAGGATACCACCGACAGGAACCGCACTTCGCCCTTTGCCTTCACAGGCAATAAGTTTGAGTTCCGTATGCTGGGTTCCGCGTTCAATATCGCAGGACCCATCATCGTGCTCAACACCATCGTGGCCGATGTGCTGAAGCAATTCACCGACGAACTTGAAGAAAGCAAAGACTTCAGAGTGGATTTGAGCAAGCTTATCAAGCGAACCATCAAGGAGCATAAGCGCATCATCTTCAATGGCAACGGCTATGATCCCGACTGGGTGAAGGAGGCCGAGCGCAGAGGCCTGTCCAACCTCAAGACAACTCCTGATGCCCTGCCCGCCTTTATCCGGCCCAAAAACGTGGAGATGTTCGTCCGCCACAATGTGTTCAGCGAGCATGAAATCCACTCGCGTTATGAGATATTGCTGGAAAACTACTCGAAGACCATCAACATCGAAGCGCTTACCATGATGGACATGGTCAACAAGTATGTTATTCCCGCTGTCATAGCCTATCAGAACGAACTGGCACAGCTGGTTCTCAGCAAGAAATCCCTGGGCGCCGACATACCGGTAAGCCTGGAAGAAAACCTGCTCAGCAAGATTGCCAGGCTTGCAGACTGCCTGGGCAAAAGACTCGAAAACCTCTCCCAGCAAACCATTGCTGTCCGGGAGATCAAGGATAAGCTGGAACTTGCCAGGGCTTATCGCGAAAAGGTCTGCACAGCCATGAACGAACTGCGTCTGGTTGTGGACGAACTCGAACTTTTGGTGAGCAGCAGGCATTGGACACTGCCCACCTACACCGAAATCCTCAACAGCGTCAACGAGTAGTTTCATATACTCTGGCCATTATACCGCTTTATCCAATTCATGACATGAAGGCAAATGCCACAGAATACCCCCGGTTCGGCATTTGCCCCTTTTTTTCTTTGCCTTGTATAACCATTGACAAGATTCCCGCTTTTTTGTATATTAATTACCATTGAACAAAGGCGTTCATCATATCATGCGGGAACAGTCCGTAAGCTGGCTTTTTTTTGCGGCTGTTCAGGCATGTGCATGATGTGGTGAGCGCCTTTTATGATACCTCGGCGCAGCGCGCCCGGATTTCTGTACAGCAAGCAAATCTGACAGCAATAAAGGACAGGATGGTGTAAAGATGAGCGAACTCTTGTTGGTATTGGATTTTGGGGGACAATACAAGGAACTGATTGCCCGCACCGTTCGCTCCCACTCGGTTTATTCCGAAATCTGGCCCGGTCATACAAGCGCGGAAAAAATCAGGGAACTGAATCCCATTGGCATCATTTTGACGGGAGGCCCCCACAGCGTTTACCTGCCCGACTCACCAAAATGCGATCCCGGGATCTTTAAACTGGGAATACCCATTCTGGGTATTTGCTACGGGATGCAGCTCATGTGCCACATGCTTGGAGGCACCGTGGAGGCCTGTGAAAAAAGCGAATACGGAAGGGTGAAAGCCCGCCTGAAAACCTGTTCACCGTTGTTCAGGGATATTCCGGAGCAGAACACGGTGCTCATGAGCCATACCGATCTGGTGAGCAAACTTCCGGACGGCTTTGTGGCCATTGCTGAAACCGACCATTGCTCCCATGCCGCCTGTGAAAACCCGGCGCAAAAGCTCTACGGCGTCCAGTTCCATCCTGAGGTTGAGCACACCGATAACGGCCGAAGGATTATCGGCAATTTCCTTTTTGACGTCTGCGGCGCAAAAGGCGATTACCACCTGGACGACTATATCGAGACCCAGATCCAAAAGATACGGGAGAAGGTGGGCGACCAAAAGGTCCTGCTTGCCCTGTCCGGCGGTGTGGACAGCTCCGTATGCGCCAGCCTGCTGTCCAAAGCCATCCCCGGACAGCTTACATGCATCTTTGTGGATCACGGCTTCATGCGCTATAAGGAGGGTGATGAGATCGAACGGGTCTTTTCGGCCATGGATCTCAACTTTATCCGGGTTAACGCCGAAGATCGCTTCCTGGCAAAACTGAAGGGCGTAACAGCGCCGGAGCAGAAGCGGAAGCTCATCGGCGAGGAGTTCATCCGGGTTTTTGAGGAGGAAGCCGCAAAACTTGGCGATATTCCCTTCCTGGCCCAGGGCACCATCTATCCCGACGTGATCGAGTCGGGCGGAAAACTCGGCGCAACCATCAAAAGCCACCACAACGTGGGCGGCCTGCCTGAAAAACTGGCTTTCAAGGAGATCATCGAGCCCCTGTCCGGGCTATTCAAGGACGAGGTGCGTGTGCTCGGAAGGAAACTGGGCCTTCCCACGTCCCTCACAGAGAGGCAGCCTTTCCCGGGCCCGGGGCTGGCCATCCGTGTGCTGGGCGAGGTGACCAGGGAAAAGCTGGAGATCGTCCGCCTGGCAGACCATATTATGTGTGAAGAGATCGGCAAGCTCAGGCGCAAGCCTGAACAATACTTTGCTGTTTACACCGGTGCCTATTCTGTGGGCGTCAAGGGTGACGACCGGACCTACGATTCGGTAATTGCCCTGCGGGCCGTACATACCAGTGATTTCATGACCTGCGAGTACGCTCCGCTTTCCCATAAAGTCTTAAGCCGTATCGCTTCGCGGATCACTCGTGAAATTCCCTCAGTAAGCCGCGTGGTGTATGATATTACATCCAAACCGCCCGCGACGGTGGAGTGGGAGTAGAGGTTTTTATGAAAATCGGAGCAATAATATGTTTCATTCTGGCCGTATTCTTTTTCGTCATGGCAATCCTCTTCGCTCTGCTAAAAGAAAAAGGCGCACTGCTCATCAGCGGATTTAATACCATGCCCAAATCGGAGCGGGAAAAGTATGATAAAACGAAAATGAGCAAAGAAATGAGAAATGCTCTCTTTCTTTGGTTTCTCATTTTGCTTTCAGGAACGGTGCTGGCTTATCTTATCGGTGAATATTGTGCATATATAGCGCTTGCCGTTTGGTTGATCGTATTTTTTAAAGGTATGCATCTCGATCCGGAAAAAGCGTTCAAGAAATACAAGAAATGACGGGTTACAACAAAACAGGCGCCTTGTCCCTATCTAATCCCGGGGCGGCGCCTGTTTGCTTAACTTGAGTCTTATCATCTCATCCCCCAACCAGTTCCTTGGCCTGCTTGCCGGTCATGTGTTCGATGTCGATGGCGACAATATGCGCTCTTGTGCAGCCTTCTATCTCTCTTCTCTTATTCTCTTCAGGCTGATCCCCCGAGTATTTTTCAACCAGGGCCCTGAAAGCTTCCAGCCGCTCATCGCCTTCTGCGATTCTTGCTTTTCCGAATACGATGGCGCTTCGGAAGTAGCTGGTATATTTTTCGCTGACAATGGTGTCCTGGTAAATCACCGCAAAGGATACCTTCGGGTGTTTCATCATGGCATCCATTTTATGACCGGACATCGCCGAATGGAAATAGATTTTGCCGTTATGGTAAACATAGTTGATGGGAACAGCATAGGGGTAATCCTCATCGCCCAGGCAGGCCAAAACGCCGTTTGAACCTCTTTCCAGAACCGCTATGGTTTCTTCCGGAGACATGAGCTGCCTGCCCCTTCTCATTTCCCTGAACATCCCTCATCCTCCTGTCCGTCGTACACACCTGTAATCTTTGGAACTCTTCCCCATGGCGGAAGCTATTGCGGAACAGTCCATGGTTAGAGTCTAAAGGGAGCGCCAGGTTTTGTCAATCAGGCTGTTACAGAAAAAAGTAGTACGAATGGAGCAAATGATCCATAGCGTATTTCTCGGCAAGTTTCTTCAGGAAGCTTTTGACCGTACCAGGGCTGGCCTTTTGCTGCCGGTATCTTTCCAGGCGTTTGTGGAAGGCCTGCCACTCCTTTTCTGACGCTTCCCTGTTGATGCATTCCCACACCAATAACATGGCTTCTGTATGGCTTTCGATATCCCCCATGTTCTCCAGCCCTTGCTGGATGAGCTTGTAAAAAGTCACCGGCGTCAGGCCATCCCTTTTCCCGATCATTTCAGTGAGCTCGGCATATACGACCGGCGATCTTTCAAGGATGCTGTACTTATATCTGTCCCATTCCATTTGAAGCGCGTCAAAGCTCAGATCCTCAGTAGTGCAATGGATGCACTTGACACAGGACAAATTCTTATCCTTAACCTCCAGCATGATGTCGATGTCTTCCCTGTCCAATGCTTCATAAAAGGCCATGAACCTTTCAATATCAATGGTATCCGAATGATAGCCCTTCTTTTTTTGCTTAGCTTGCTGAGAATAATGGATTTTCTGGGGACCGTCCTGCTCCCGCCAGGTGGAGCGGCATCGCTCAATCCAGATAAACTCGTCCCTTTCTCCATCGCACGGATTGGCTTCATGGTGGAGATTGTCAAAGACCACCGGGATGTTCAGCTGCGTCCCGATGCCATATACATCCCGGATATTGAATATCCTGTCATCATTCTCTATGATCAGGCGTCTTTTAATGCTCTGGTATTCCTTTCGATCCCCGGATTTGAAAGATGATTTTATTATGCATCAGATGCCTGCCCAATAATCCGTACCGGCAAAAAAGGTGTGTGCAGGTGGCCATTGATTTCCGCTCACCAAAAAAGAGTGCCCCTTAACTCAGAAACTGCGTTAAGGGGCCGGATCGATGCGCATAATCATCAGGGGTTCAACTTGAAGTTATGTTGTGGCTATGCGACAGGCAATCATTTTTTATCTTCCTGTCCCGTATGGCACACGGAAGCGCTCGGACACTCACTGCAGCCGCATCCGCAGCTGATGGACTGCCCTTTGGCCTTCTTTTTCGCCATGCTGGCAATGATCCCGATAACCGCAGCAAGCAGCAGAGCCACAATGACAATGTTTGCAATATTATCAGCGATAAACTGGAGCATGGTCCTCCCTCCTTTGTCAACATACTCCTTCTGTCCCGACAGCCCGCCCGGCTGTTTTTTGCCATCTGGGCGCGGAAGATTCAGTGTTCCTTATATGTTTGCGCTCACCGTAGCGGCCTTCAGTTTTCTTTCGTTACTCGGCTTAAGCAGCAGGTACAGGAAAAACGCCACTGCCAGGATGGCCACAACCGTTCCTGCGCTGAAGCCATTACCTGCAAACAGGCTTCCAAGCTGGTAAACACTGAGGGCTACCACATAGGCAAACAGGGTTTGATAACCGACTGCAAAGATGGTCCATTTGCCGCTGTTCATTTCCCTTCTGATGGCACCGATGGCCGCAAAACAGGGCGCACAGAGCAGATTGAACAGCAGGAACGAGTAAGCAGAGAGCGCGGTGAAGCTGGCGGCCAGAAGTCCCCAGATTTCCTGCCCGTCCTCGGCCACTTCTGCAAAACCATACAGAACGCCAAGGGTACCCACTACGCTTTCCTTGGCAACCAGACCGGTAAGCGAAGCCACCGCTGCTTCCCAGAAGCCCCAGCCCAGAGGCGCAAAAATGGGGGCGATGATGCTTCCGAGTTTAGCCAGGAAACCGTCGTCGAGATCCTCCACCATGGTGAACTGACCGTCCACAATGCCGAAGTTGGAGGCGAACCAGATGACGATGGTGCACAGCAGGATAACGGTCCCCGCCTTCCTGATGAAGGACCAGGCACGCTCCCACATGCTGCGCAGCACGTTGCCGGCCAAAGGCCTGTGATAAGGAGGAAGTTCCATAACAAAGGGCGCCGGATCCCCGGAGAACAATTTCGTCTTCTTCAGAATAATCCCTGAACATATGATGGCGATAATACCTGCAAAGTATGCGCTGGGCGCCACCCACCAGGCGCCACCGAACAGCGCGCCGGAAATCAGGGCAATGATGGGCAGCTTTGCGCCGCAGGGTATGAAGGTGGTTACCGTAATGGTCATCCGGCGGTCCCGTTCATTTTCGATGGTACGGGAAGCCATGATACCCGGAACCCCGCAGCCGCTGCCGATAAGAATGGGAATAAAAGATTTACCCGACAGGCCGAATTTACGGAAGATGCGGTCCATGATGAAGGCAACTCGTGCCATATAACCGCAATCCTCAAGGATGGCCAGGAAGAGAAAGAGCACCAGCATTTGCGGCACAAATCCCAATACGGCGCCGACGCCGCCGACGATACCATCCAGAATCAGGGACTGGAGCCAGTCGGCTGTACCGATGGATGACAGGAAACCTTCCACTGCCGGCGGGATGATCTCACCGAAAAGCACGTCATTGGTCCAGTCGGTCACCCACGTACCTACCGTTGTAACTGAGATGAAGTAAACACAGAACATGACCAGCGCGAAGATGGGCAGGGCAAGCCACCTGTTGGTTAAAACCCTGTCTATCTTGTCCGAGGTGGTCATTTTCACGTTGCTCTTGCGCTTATAGCAATCCTTGATGATGGAGGCTATATACAGGTAACGTTCATTGGTGATGATGCTCTCCGAGTCATCATCCAGCTCATTTTCACACTGGCTGACAATATCCTCAATACGGCTCTTGAGGGCATCATCAAAAGCCATGCGCTCCATGACCTTGATGTCGCGCTCAAAAACCTTGATGGCCGTCCAGCGCATCTGTTTTTCATCCACCTTGCCGTGCAGCAGTTCCTCGATGCCTGCAAGCGCCTGTTCAATATTCTCAGAAAAACGATGCCGCGGAACCATGGGAACCTTGTTTTGGGCAAGCTCAACAGCCTTTTCAGCTGCATCGGCAATACCGGAGCGCTTTAAGGCCGATATCCCGACAACCGGACACCCCAGTTTTTCAGAGAGTTTATCCAGGTTAATCTTATCCCCGTTCTTTTCCACCACATCCATCATGTTGACGGCTATAACCATGGGGATACCCAGTTCGGCCAGCTGGGTGGTCAGATAAAGGTTGCGCTCCATGTTGGATCCGTCAACGATGTTGATAATGGCATCGGGGTTCTCCCCGGTGAGATAATCCCGTGCAACGACCTCCTCCAGCGTATACGGCGAGAGGGAATAGATACCCGGCAAATCCACAATGGTGACATCCCGGTATGTATCGCTCCTGAGCTTGCCTTCCTTTTTCTCAATGGTTACGCCCGGCCAGTTGCCAACGTACTGGTTGGAACCGGTCAGCGCGTTGAACAGTGTCGTTTTGCCGCTGTTCGGATTGCCCGCAAGTGCAATTTTGATCGGCATGTTTCCTCTTCCTCCTCAAAAACTGAATGAAGCCTGTTCCAGGGGTTAGATTTAACTAACTTTCTGGCAAAATAAATAGGAAAACGTAACGTTTCCTGTTGGTTATTCGACCTCTATCATTTCAGCATCGGCTTTGCGCAGGGATAATTCATATCCGCGCACGGTCACCTCGATGGGATCCCCAAGGGGCGCCACCTTGCGCACATAGATTTCAGTGCCTTTTGTGATGCCCATGTCCATAATCCTGCGCCTTACAGCTCCCTGCCCGTTTACCTTCTTAACCGTAACCGTTCGCCCACAGGCCACTTCCTTTAAAACCTCCATGTTCTGCACTCTCCCTTCAAGGCTCACACCAGAATCTTTCCAGCCATCTCACGGCTGATGGCCACCCTTGAATTCTTGATGTTGACAATCAGGTTGCCGGCAATTTCATTGATGACTGTTACAGTCCCGCCAACAACGAACCCAAGGCTTTCAAGGAACTGCTTTACTTCCGGCTTGCCGCCGACCTTCCTGATGAGCCTTACCTCTCCTTCTTTTGCCATCGATAAGGGCATAGCCATTCCTCCTGTTCCGTTATCCCGCAGTATGCTGCGAAACAACCCATCCTACTCAAGTTAGTCTCAACTAATCCAATTATAGGTTAGTATAAACTAACTTGAATGTCAATAGGTCTGAAAATTTTTGCCTCGTTTTGTGATATCGTAAGAAACAAGACTCTCCCGTGATGCAAAGATTGGATATAATTACCAATTAAGATCATGGTAACGCGCATTCTGCATCTCCGACAGTTCCCAAATCTCTTATAATTCCCAGGTAACAGAATTGCAAGGCTTCGAAGTACTTCTTGATTTGTCATGGCATTTATGGCATACTTTTCATATAAATATGAATTATATGATCACGGAGGAAATCACATGTCATTGCCAAAAGGTAAACATATTTTTGGAACAGTTAAGGTTGGAGAGCGGGGCCAAATTGTCATTCCAAAAGAAGCCAGGGAATTGTTCGGGATAAAACCGGGAGACACTCTGCTGGTTTTGGGTGATGAAGAAAAAGGGATTGCTGTCGTAAAAGCAGATGTCCTGCAGGACGTAGCGCTTAAAATTCTGAAGGGGTTTGGAGGGATCAAATCCGATGACAGACAGGATTGTGAGGATATTTGAAGCAACCAATTTCGGATTTCTTCTGTTGCTCATAGCAGCCATTGGCGATGTGGTTATACCATTTGCTCTTGCACCGTTTTATCCAAAATATAACCATTTGACAATGGTCATGAGTTTGCTGGGCCATCGCAACTCACCGGTACATATCCTCTACAATTTCTGGCTCATTGCTGCCGGAATCATGTTCATTCTGGGCGGAGTCAATCTGTATGCGGTATATTTCCCCGTTTCAGAGATGTTATCAAAAGCTTTGCTTCTCTGTATTATCATTTATGCTGTTGGGGGCTGCATATTATCCGGTATATTCCCAGTTGGGGAGACAAAAGAACTGAAAACTTTATCTGAAAAGATACATGGGTTTGGTGCTGTTATAGGATTTTTGGCTTTACTCTTTGCTCCCCTGTTTACAGGTATTTTATCCATGCGCTTAAACCAGGCAGTTTGCGGCGTTATATCATTTGTATTCTTTGGTTTGGCCTTATTGTTTTTTGCTCTGTTTATCATGGGCGATAAGCCAGGTTTTGATGGTACTGTTGTTTCATACGAGGGATTATGGCAAAGGTTATCTTTGATTTGCATGTATGCGCCGATCATTATGGTGTCAGCGTATAATACAGCGATAAAATGAAATGCAGGAAAGGGAGCAGAACATAAATGAATATTTTTATATAAAGAATCTTCACAACGCCCGGCGGATGCCGGGTGTTATCTTTTCGTTCACCTGTTTGTTTTACGCAGAATATTGTGGTATTCTAAGACTAGCTTTATCTGCTGAGATGATCGAAAAAACATGGGGAGAAGCTGAATGAGTGTGGATCTTCGTGAATCCGCGGAAATGTATCTGGAAACCATCCTGGTCTTATCACAGAAGCAACCTCAGGTCCGGTCCATCGATGTTGTGAACGCGCTGAACTACAAGAAGTCCAGCGTCAGTGTCGCCATGAAGAAGCTGCGCGAAAAACAGCTTATCCAGATGGACGAAGATGGCTTTATCACCCTGACCGAAGAAGGCAAAAAGATTGCCGAGACCATGCTTGAGCGCCATAAACTCATATCGGACTGGCTTATTCAATTGGGCGTGGACAGAGAGATCGCCCTTGAGGACGCTTGCCGGATAGAGCATGTCATCAGCAATGAAAGCTTTGAGGCAATCAAAAAACATTTTCCGATAAACAAGGATAAAACCTGAAAATCGGCTTATCCAACCTCATGACATGAATTGCATGTTGTTCCGTCAAGTGAAATACTGTACTTTGGCTTCCGGGAATCTTCCCAGTATGAGCGAGGTCAGGTATTCCTTGAGTTCTTCGGCCTCTTCCTTTTGATACACATATTTATACCTTCCAAACCTGCCCCATTTCAGGCTTCTTTTTGCCTCGTCCATATCCAGCCTGGTATTGGGAAATCGCTGAAGGATAAGTTCCTTGGCAACAGCTGTGAAACGGTATTGGATCAGCTCAAAGTTCAATTCTTTCCGGCTGAGTTCAGGTCCCAGCCGTTCCTCTAATTTCCGGAACAGCAGATCATATGCTTCCTTCCAGTTCTCATGCTGCATGATGGGAGCTACAATAAAGCCAATGGGATAACCTGCACGTCCCAGTTTGGCGATGGCCTCCATCCGTTCATCCAGGCTGGCAGTGTTATGTTCGAAAGTGCTGATGACATAATCGGTATTGATGCTTATCCTGAAAAGGGTATGCCGGTTATGTGGAAGATCCAGCAGGGAATCCACATGAGGGAATTTGGTCACCACCCTGAGCCTTCCATGCTCCAGGCCCGCAAAAAATACTATGGTTTTTGCAAGGCTACCCGTAATATGTTCCAGGGCCAGGGGATCTCCCAGGCTCGCCGCTTCAAAGGTGGTGATTTTATCTCCATTCTGCCGGATATGGTCTTCGATCACCGAAAAGATATCCTCCAGGTTGACGAAAACCTTAAGATACGGCTTAGATCCCTGGGTGGATTGCAGATAGCAGTATTCACAGTGAGCCGGGCAATTGCTTACCAGGGAGAACTGGTAGTCCGCGGAAGGTTTGCATACATCCAGTTTGCTAAGTTTGTTGATTGTAACCAGCAGTGTTTTCTTTGCCTGGGCATACATCCCCGCGGGGGTTGTCCCCGGTATGGAACGGGCCGCTGTCCTGGCGCCGGTTTTGATGATGGCCACCGGTTTATCCCTGAAGTAATCATAGATTTTTTGTCCCAACGGATATTCCAGGCTCGGGGGATCGAAAATGACCCGCTCCGGCATAAACAGCTCCATACCCTCACCTCTGCGGTCGTGAATCCATGCTTTTATAGGATGCTTCAAACTTCTGTAAAATAAGCATCATGTACGGGATTATCGTTCCCATCGGCATCATGTGGGGGGAATGATCGGCTGCAAAAAGCCCCTCGAAAACTTGAGTTCCCAAGGAGCATCAAGTATAAAGCAGATTGGATATTTCATGACAACCCACAACTTACGCCAATAACGCGACGGCATCCTTTTCATCCAGGGGTTTGCTGATCAGGTAGCCCTGGATCTTGTCGCAGCCACATCCGACCAAAAACTGCCTCTGTTTTTCCTGCTCCACGCCTTCTGCGACCACGTAGTGTCCAAATTTATGGGCCATGGATATGATATCGCCAATAACCGCTTTTTCCGGATTAAGCCATGCCAGGTTGTCAATGAAGGCCTTGTCTATCTTCAGGCAGTTGATGTTCAGTTCCCTTTCCCTGGCCAGAGAGGAATAACCCGTTCCGAAATCATCAATGGCTATGGACAGGCCGGCTTCCCTCAGTTCCCGCAGTATGTTGTTGATCTGTTCAAAGTCCGAAGAGAAAACCGATTCCGTGATCTCAAGGCATATATTGGCAGGTTCAACCTGCATCTGGCCGATCAGCCCGAACAGGGTGCTTGCGAAGTCCTTACTCAGCAGCTGGATGACGGACACATTGACCGATACGCTGATATCGCCATGTCCCTTTTCCTTCAGTTTATTGAGAAAGCCCAAGGCCTGACGGATAACCTTCCAGCCCAGCGGGATGATGAGCTTGGTTTTTTCTGCAATGGGAATGAACTCCAGGGGTGACACCCGACCCAACCTGGCGCTGTTCAGCCTGGCCAAAGCCTCAAAGGCACAGATCCGGTTCGTTTTAAGATCGAGTATGGGCTGATATTGCAGATACAGGCCGCCGTTCTCCTCCCCGGAGACTATTGCGGCAAGCTCATTTTTGATATCGTTTTGACGAATGATCTCCTGTTCCAGTTCGGCGTCATAAAAACATATGCCGAATTCTTTGTCGCCGGAGTTCATCGCCCTTTCGGAAGCAACCAGCAGGTTCTTCAGAAGCCGTTCTGCATCCTGGCATTTAATCGGATCCACCTCAACAATTCCGATACCGCCGGTAATCCTCTCCACGGCCAGCAGGGATTCCAGCGTGCTCACAATGCTGTCGCAGAACTCAAGCAGCTCGTTTTTTTCGCGGTAGCCTTTGAGATAGAAGGCAAACTGGTTTTCGTACGTACTGAACAGCATCCTCTTGTCTGTGCAAAGTTTTGCGAGGGCATTCGCGACAATTTTGATCAAACCCTGGGTGTAATGATAGCCGTAAGTCGTGGCGAGCGACTGGACGGTGCTCAGGTTGATGCCCACCAATGCCCGTGTCTCGTCGCTGTTTTGTGCTTCGCGATCCAGGAGTTCTTCAAGATAATTCAGATTGTAGAGTCCTGTCCACCGGTCATGCTCGATGCTGTATTTAAGCTTATCCTCCATTTCCTTCCGATCGGTAATGTCGATGATGATCCCTTCAACGGCTTCAACCTCTCCAGACGCGCTGTAAACCCCTTCCCCCATCTCCAGGACCCATTTCCGTTCTCCATTGGCTGTGATGATTTCATATTCGTACTTGAACGGCTGCCTTGCCGGAAGGATACGCTTCCATTCCTCCCAGAGCAGTTCACGGTACTCCGGGGCAATGATATCGTTGAAGGACAGTTCCTTATTGAACAGAAGGCTTTCGGGCCGGTAGCCGGTTAACTTGAAGCATCCCTCTGATACATATTGCATGGTCCAGTTCCGATCGTAATTGCATCTGTAGGCCAGGCCGGGCAGATGGGATAGAAGCACGGATTTGCTGCGTTCGCTTTCCCTTAACGCTTTTTCAATGGCCTTGCGTTCGGTGATATCCTGCACCAGGCAGACATGGTTGTATTGATGTTCGTCGGACAGGGGCAGGGAAGCTACGATCATATGCACCCATACGATGGAGCCATCGGGCCTGATCAGCCGCTTATCCATCGCATAGCTTTCAATTTCTCCTGTCTTGAGCCTCCTGTAGTTTGCCAGATCTTCTTCCAAATCATCAGGATGGGTTATTTTTGCCCACCCCAGCCTGAGCAGTTCATCCCTGTTTCTCCCGCTAATCTTTTCAAACAGGGGATTGACATCGAAATAGGGGTTTTCCTCTTCCGTTGCGGGCGCATAATTATGGGAAACCGCTATACCGACGGGCACCTGTTTAAAAATGGTATCCACAGTCAGCTTCTGGTCGCGCATCTTCTGCCCCAATTCCTGCTGGATGCGGAGGAGTTCGGCATGGATCCCAATCCTGGCCGTCAGCGATTCCTTTTGAAAGGGCTTCCGGATATAATCCACCGCCCCCATTCGCAACCCCCTGACCTCATTTTCCGGTTCGTCATTGTCAGTTAAAATGATGATGCGTATTTTGCCGTACCGCTCATCGGACCTGAGCTTATCCAGAACTTGGAAACCGTCCATTCCGGGCATGTTGAGATCCAGTATGATCAGGGCAATGTCCGGATGCTCCTCCAACAGACGCATGGCTTCAAAACCGCTGCTTGCCGATATGACATGATACTGACTCAGCGACATTTGAATCTGCTGACGTTCTGTGGCAGAATCGTCCACTAACAGAATCTTCAAAGGCATTTTACCCCCCACCTTTAACAAGTACAGACGTTAAGCGATGCTTATACTTGATATACCGTTCGCTCCTCTCATGCAAGATGCCGGGCTATCGGCAATACTTCATGGGCAACAGCATGATGCGCTCGAATTCCTTCTGGTTTTTCTTTCACTGCGTATAGACTCTATATTAAATAATACCACCATCCGGCAGCTTCTTATTGAAATCATTCAATAAACGAATAGGCCGTATCCGCACCGTCCCGGATGGCAGCATACCGCTCTTCTCGTCTATCTATGGCCATCTGCTTGGGATTGGCGACAACACATCCAATCAAGCATGCAAAGTGTTCAAATATGGGAATCGCGGCTGGTAAAGAAAAACCATCTGCCCAAACATCCCGCAGCAGATGGTTAATGCTGAAGCTGCCCATTAAGCTTCATTTCCAACGTTCAGCTTTCAATAAACTTTACCAGGGTATCATTAAACTCATCCCTCTGTTCATAGAAGGAGCCATGCCCGGAAAAACTGAGGGGCACCAGTATGGAGTTCCTGATCATCCTGTGCTGTACCTCTGCCAGCTGGAATGGAACAACCTTGTCATGGATGCCATGGATGATCATGGTGGGTACCCCGATGGACTCCAGATCGGTGAAAAGGACTTCGTCAATCCAGGTCCTGGCAATGGCCGCTGTTGCCCAGCCTGCCGCCTGCAGACCTATCTGGAAGAACCAATCCGAGAAAGCCTGTGAGGTATGCTGAAAGAAGAAGTTATCGCCAAAATCCCGGAGCATTTGCGGCCGGTCATTGTAGGTCCCTTCAATTATCTGCAGGACCCTTTCCTGCTCAATGCCGAACGGAAAATCCTGCCGCCGGATCAGGCTCGGTACGGCTGCCGCGATGAGAACCAGTTTTCTGACGCCATATCCCAGATGGCGTCCCATGTACCTGGCCGCTATCGCGCCGCCGGTGGAATGCCCGGCAAGGGTGAAATCCCTGAGGCCCAGGGCTTCCACCACTCCCCTTACATCATCCGACAGGGTATCGTAATCGTATCCTTCAAAGGGTTTATCCGAGTTTCCAAAGCCCCTTGTATCGATGCCGATACATCGGTAGCCCAACTGGGGCAGTTTATCGAACTGGTATTCAAACAGGCGATGGCTTCCCGGCCAGCCGTGCAGGAAAAGAATGGTCTTAACACCTTTTGGATAGGGATCCTCAACATAAATGCTGATATTGTTTACATTGAGATAATAGCCCATGCTTATTCTCCCCGGGAATTTCTCACAGGGATATCCTATTCGGCAGCACATTTCCGTATGCTACCCCTATCACCCATAAACAGGCCTTTCCAATATCATGAACTGCGCGGCAGGACAATTGAAAACGGTAAGTTCCAATAAGAGCACATCGAATCCAAGGTCAAACATTTCCGGGAATATGTCAGGCGTGACTGGCAACAATAATGTCGGGTTTATGACTTCGAGAGGTTCTTTTTCAAATTATTCTTTGGTATTGGAGGAGATCGATTGGTCGGTATACTTTTTGGTTTGTTGGCGGGACTTTTGATGAGCGTTCAGGGCGTTTTCAACACACGCCTGATGGATTCGTCCAAGATGTGGACCACCAATACCTGGGTGCATTTTTCCGCTTTTCTCACCAGCATCGCCATATGGTTATTTGCTGAGCGGGAAAACCTGCTCTCGGTCTTCAGTGTGGATAACAAGCTCTACCTGCTCGGTGGCGTTATCGGCGCATTGATCACCTTCACGGTCATCAAGAGCATATCCAGCCTTGGACCGGCTTATGCCACCATGCTCATCCTGTTGGCGCAGCTTGTGACCTCCTGCCTGATTGAAGGCTTTGGGCTTTTCGGCACCGAGAAGACATGCTTTGAATGGAGCAAATTAATCGGCGTTGGCCTGATGATTGCAGGAATCGTGATTTTCCAGAAATGATAAACCGGCATATCCCTAACGTTTTTAAGCAGGACATGCCGGTTTACTTTCATACAAAGTAGCGCCCCTATGTTTGCCCGGTATCCTCAACGGATCATTGTAAAACTAAATTCGTATACGAAAATTCCTTTCAGGTCGATCAACCCGCTTTCGCCAGTCGGTTTGTATACCACCCTGAATTGCTCACCGGGAGCCAGATTCCGGCCAAGTTTCAAAATAATCTTGTCTTCCTTGACCTCGTAATGCTTCAGCGCCGTTTTTTTACCTTCCAGTTCGAAGGTCAGGAACGAATCAAAATCGCCCTTCCAACCGGCCAGTTTTTCAGTTATGGTGATTTCAACCGTATCCGGTGCTGTTATCATGACGGTCTTAAACGCACCCGCCAAGACCACTTCCGCCTTGATATCAAACGGTGCCAAGGCGTTGCCGTTATAATCTTTCAGATAATTGACTTTATCTGCTGTTTTTATCCGGATCTCGCCGTCATAACCGATATAGTCGTCGGAAAGCAGCATGATGGTTACCTTGTCATGAATGATACTATATACTTCATAATCTTTACCGTTCACAAGCTGCTTCCCACCCATGACCAGAACCAGATCTTCTCCCGCTTTTTTCAGTTCTTCCGCATTGTAAGCCTGCAGTCCTTCTGAGAAATACAGGGTAAAGAGGTTCCGGTCGATATTCACATCCAGGTAGTCAGCCACCCGGCCATTCTCTTTCTCATAAGATTTCGGGGTATCCTTATCCCCATCATCGTAAAGCACGGGAGCGATCCTGTCGGCGACAGGATAAGCCTTGTTATAATCCACTTTCAGCGTCTGCCCGTAATTGTTTTTCGAAGCATTTCCCACCACAAAAACATAGACCGGCGTATTCAGGTCGTAGGCCAGTTTTTCAGCAAGGGTCAGCGTAACAACAGTATTTCGGCCGATTTGGCTTGTACTGGCATTTGTAATTTTTATGGTCTGCGGATCGCTTGCAAAATCACCCTTGCTTTCCTTAATGCTTGCCCGTCTTGTAACCAGCAGATCCTCCGTAACGAAGCTATTGAACTCACCTTTCAGCGTAATGGCTATTTTATCCTGTGCAATGGCTTCAACCTTATCAATTCCTATTTCCTTGACTGGCGGGGAAACAGTAAAGCCTGCATCCACGGCCTTATCCATCGGAATGAAACCAATATTGACAAGGGACTGGATAAATGCTGTCCCATCGGCATTTACCCCGTTCTTGCAAGCGCCATAGAGAATGCCGGCGGCGTCATCCCGAATCAAAGCCGTTTTGCTTTCAAGTTCCTCGGCCTGTCCCGCACTGATAACGCCACTTTTTACAGCAACATCAACCGCATTGTTGGTCCCCACATCGGAATAGCCCATACCTATCTTAAGGATCCAGGTCAAAAAGGCCCTGCCGGAAACCTCCTGAAGGGGAGCAAACTTAATCCTTGGATGGATGCTGGCATCCACACCGGTTGTATAGTTGTTTTTTACTGCATAAGCCGCCCATTTTCTTCCCCATGTGGGAATCTCAGCGGCATCAATGACATTTTCAAGAATCCTGGCGGTTTCGCTGTCCGTCAGCGCCTCAACTTCATCTTTCAGGCCCGCTGCCTTGAGCGCAAAAATGAGGCCCTGGATCCTGTTGACCGGGTCACCCAGACCCATACCTTCCATCAGCGATAAATCATTCAGGATTTTTGCTTCTGCCTCATGCTGAAAACCTGATGCCAGCGCAGGAACAGCACAGATTCCTGCGAGCATCGCCAATATGGCGATAACCGTTATGGTTCTTCTAAGGTATTTCTTGTGCATGATGATAAAAGTCCTCCTCATATCATTTTATTTATTTACAGGCGCAAAAGCAAAGCCGGCGAGCACCAAACGCTAACCATTATACCAAAACAAGAAAAAATATGCCATGAGTAGTAATGCTTAACAACCTTATCCTCATCACCCGGCTTCCATGCACCTCAATCCGCCTTTTCATGTAATCATCACCAAGAAAAAAAGAGCCGTCCCGTTTTTCTTTCGACAGCCCCTCAAAAGCCTCTTATGTTGTTTTATGGTGCTCCGTTCAGCTGTATGCGCTTCGTTTGCTCGCTATAACATAGCATAGCGTCAAAAAGACAGCCACAGATAAAACAACCACGGTCATACCCGTAAATTCGTTTATCGGAAGCACTTGAAACATCCTGAACCGACCAGTGAAATTGAAAACCTGATGTGCAAAAAACGAAAATATTTTCAGTAATTTTAAACCTTTCGTATGCGGATATTACGCCGTCATAAAGCCCGACAAGGTGAATGATATTCAAGAACAACAATATGATAAACAACATGGCCACCGATTTTGAATGCCATTGATAATACATTTCCCTTTTAATGATTTTGGAGATATTTCCTGTAGATATCATGGAGTGTCTCACCGCCTTTTGCATAATCGATAATATGCGTTATTGTGTTGTCACGAATAAGATATAACTCGTCTATTATTTTTTCATAGAAATCAAAATGGTGGCCGGTCACAAGTATCAGAGATTCCTTTTTGAGCTTTTTCAGGTTTTCCTGGAGTATCTCAAGCGTTTCGGCATCTAGACCATTGGAGATCTCATCAATGAACAAATATTTGGTTTTTTGAAGTAAGGCGACAATCAGGGCAAGCTTTTTCTTCTCGCCTAAGGAATAATCCTTCACGCGTTTCCGCAATTTATGAGATGATAACAAGGACAATTCTTCAATTTTTTCTGGATCACAGGTTCCCGAATCTTCCAGAAGTAGCCTGATGTTTTGGTATCCGTTCAAATTATCATAAAGCGGTACATCATCAAAGATAGCAAAGAGGCGGTCTTGTATCCGATGCACCGGTTTGCCTCCGAAGGTTATACAACCTTCATAACCTTCCAATCCCAAAAGGCATTTTAAAAATGTTGTTTTGCCGCTTCCGTTCTTGCCCATCAGGAAATGGATGCGGTTGTCGTCCAATTTTATGCAAACATTGCTCAGGATTTGTTGATTTTTTGCATAGCTCTTGGATAAATCGATAACCTCAATCATTGCCTCTGCCCTTTCAACAGTACATCTGTTTCAAGCATACTAAAATATAATGCCAGCAATCTTTGTCCTATAAATAACTGTTGTATTCCATAAATACTTCAAAGCACCTGTTGTATTTAATAATTAAATATAGCAAACTATACTTTATTTATCAATATATTCCATGTCGAGGCGAAATAAGTCAGAACCGACTCCGCTTGATGCTTCCAGACCGCGGGCATATGCCAGCAGAAGCAGAGATAGGTTTTTGTGAGAAAACCTGCAATGATAAGGAAAAAGACAGGGATTTACGACAGAATAATTCGAATCACTATGGAATTATGCATTGCTAAAAAGCTTCAGCAAATCCTCGGCATGGGCCGGGCGGCTGATATAATAACCCTGGATCTCGTCACACCCATGCTCCCGCAGGAACCTGGCCTGCTCTTCATGCTCAACGCCTTCAGCAACGACCCGGAGCCCGAGTGTCTGGGACAGGTGGATCATGCCTTTTACCAGGGTCTGCTCCTTATCACTGCTGAACAGGTTGCTGATAAAACTCCTGTCGATCTTGATGCGATTGGCCGGCATGTGGTTGAGCCTGCTCAGGGAGGAATACTCCGTACCGAAGTCATCGATGGATATTTCTACGCCCAACTCCCGCAACTCCTTCAGCACGCTGAGTATATTGTCAAATTCCTTCACCGCTACACTTTCGGTAATTTCCAGATCCAGATATTCCGGCTTCAGGCCGGTCTCGGCAAGTATGTTTTTCAAAACAGTTACAAATTTGGGATTGAGCAACTGGAACACGGACACATTCACCGAAATATGTACAGGCGGTAATCCCATGTCCTGCCATGCTTTTGCTTGTCTGCAAGCCGTCCTTAAAACCCATTCGCCTATCGGACCAATCAATCCGTTCTGTTCAGCCAGCGGAATGAAGAGTCCCGGACTGATCAGACCATGATCCGGCTGCTGCCAGCGCACCAATGCCTCAACGCAAAGAAGTTCGCCTGTTTTGGCCGATACCATGGGCTGGTACTGCAAAAACAGTTCATTGTTGTCTATCGCCCTGTACAGCTTGTTGGACAGTTCATGCTTCAGCAAGACCTCTTCCTTCATCTCGGCCGTACACAGGCAGTACTGGCCTTTTCCCCTGGACTTGGCCTGACTCATGGCGATATCCGCATTTTTTATCAGGCTGTCGGCGTCGCTGCCGTCAAAGGGGTACACTGCTATACCCACACTGGCGGAAATATAAAGCTCCTGGTTATGTACAGTGAACGGTTTTTTGAAGACCTGCATCACTTTATTGACAATCTTGATGACATCTTTGGTGCTTCCTATGTTCTGGACCAGGATTAAAAACTCATCCTCGCCGAAACGGGACACCGTATCCGATTTACGCAGCGACTGGCATAATTTGCAGGAGACCTCCAGGATGAGTGCATCTCCCCCCTCGTAACCAATCGTGTCATTGACATTCTTGAAAGCGTCCAGATCCAGCAGCAGGACCGCTAAGATTTCGCTTTTCCGCTCCGCCCGCAGAACGGCCTGGCTTAAACGGTCCTTGAACAATGTGCGGTTGGGAAACCCGGTCAAAAGGTCATAATATGCCATGTAGTGTATCTGCTTTTCCTGCCGTATCCGCTCCATGGTTACTGCAAGAATATCCGCAATGATCATCAGGTTGTTCTTGTCTATTGTAAGCCATGCCCTATGCGTCATAACCGACTGCAGCACCAGATAGCCATAGACGTTTTCATTGTTTTCGATGGGCAGTATGAGCAATGATTTAACCTGCCTGCCGAAAATCTTGACCAAATCGTCACATTCCTCAGACGGCAAATCATTCAGATCATAGACCTCCAGCACCTGGGCGCTGGGAAGTTTACCGTGAAAACGAGGATAATCAGCCAGCCTGATGGTCTTGTGACCTGCGCTGTCTGAATGCTGACCATCAGGCCATGAATGGGAACAGGTCAGGATATCCTTTTCCGGGCCGAACAGGTAAACAGAAGCCGCATCCGTCCTTAAAAATGCGCTTATTTTCTCCAGTGTTTCCTGGGTGACATCATCAAAATCTTTTTCATTTGCGCTGGCATAACGGGCCGAAATCTTCTCAACCAGGTTCTGGAAGCTGATTTGATGCGCGTTTTCCAGCAGTTTTGACCGGAAAACATTCATGACGAAAAAAGCCACCCATATGGTTATCAGGCTAATCCCTATCCGCCCCATATAGTCTGCGGCGTCGATTTGCACCACGATACTGGGTTTTATTAGGGAAATGGTTAATTGGGTCAGCAGGATGGAAGCGGCCACGGCAACCTGTATAACCCGGCTCACCATTGCGATGGAGATGATGAGGAAAAGGAACGCAAGCGCCCAGACCGTCACGCTTGCATATTCAATAAAGCTCAGTGTCAGAACGGGTATCAGTACAAAAAAGGTCACAGCATAGACTTTATCCTTATAATTCGTACTCTTGTTTAAGCGCTGGTTCAGTCCAAGCGCCACGCCTGCCATGATCATGAAACTGCTGAGAAGCAGCGTGGAAACCAGATTGCTTCCCAATATGCAATACATGGTGATGATATTCAGGATGCTGGCTGCAAACAATGCGTTGGCCAGGTATTGTATGATCCGGGTCCTGATCTGTTCGCTGAACAGGAGTGAATCGGCGGTATTCTTTCTGTTGTCCAGCAGGCCGTATTTTTGCATGGCTACACTTACGCCCGCCACCGGAATCATCATGATGATCGGAGCCAGCTGCGGAATTTTTATAGTGAACACATTGTTCACAACACTTTCCGTAAAGGCTCCGATGATAAGGGTAAGCGTAAACATCCTGGTAATAATGCCGGATTGCTTTTTAACGTTTTTGCTGTCCGCCGTTTTTCCCCATTGCCATACGAAATACACACCCATCAGGGAATAGCTGACGTAATAAAGAATGAAAAACCAATCCCAGAAGTTCTTGATTGAGACGTTGACCCATCCCATTTCCGTATAGACCATGTTAAATTGCTGGGGGTTGAGGCCGGGAATATAGGTGAATACGGAAAGGCAGACCACAGAAGGAAGATAGAGCAGCGCATACTTCCACCATTTATTAAGCAAAACTGTCCGGCCGCTCAGGGATATCATGAAATGCAGCAGGATGCTGAAGAAAGTGCTCCATCCGATGGCAGCAAATCTTCTCCAGAACAGGCACATGGAAAGATTGGGCGCCGATATGGCCATGGCAAACCCAAACGACCAGATAACCAGCGTTATTGTCAACGCAAAAAAGAGACGGTTGGTCATCGATCCGGGATTTGAATAAAGCGTATATACACCCAAAAACAAGCCTACGACACAGATCAAACTGAAGATGATAGAAAACAATGAGGGTATACTTACCATGATGCTTCTCCCTGATCAGCCATTTTTTTCTCTGCCATATCTATCGTCACTTCGGAACATTGAAATCCAATTATGATATACCCAGTATCATAGCAGTGCAATATAGAAATTTCGTAATTTGCCTGGATTGGTTCAAGTGAGGTAAAATGTCAGGAGAATATCGCTGAATGCAGAAAGGGGATTCAGAATGTACGTCTTACTGAATGTCGGAAGCCTGGTACTGGGTTTGATTGCATGGATATTGCCCCTGGTAAATATCATAAGGCGTGATAAGGATAATAACAAGAGCTGGCCTTGGCTTTCAATAGCAAGCCTGAACGCCTGTACCGTCTCGTTATGGTTTCAAATCATCTATAACCGCAGCAACACCACAAGCCATGTGTTGGGACTTAATACGCCAATCATCCTCAATAACAGCGCCATCCTGCGAAAACCCCCGATGTATCAGGCATCGGGGGTTTATCCGTCTTGCGATATATTGCGATTCAGCAGTTTCAGCCAAATCAGGTCAAAGGCTCGGGAACATGGCGATGCACCTGTCCAGGATACCGTTGATGTAGGCAATCAGGATGCCATAGTTGACGATGGGCACTTTCTGATCCACCGCGCACTGGTATCGGTATTTCATCTCCCGCTCGTTGAGCATGCAGCCCCCGCAGTGGACGATCAGCTTATACCCGGACAGATCCTCGGGAAACTCGGTACCGGATGTGAATTTGAATTCCAGCTGTTTTCCGGTATACTGCCTTATCCAACGGGGCAGCTTCACCGTACCGATGTCATCGCACTGCCTGTGGTGCGTGCACCCTTCCGAAATGAGGATCACATCCCCATCCCGGAGAGTCTCCAGGGCCCTGGCCCCATTGACGGCGATCCCCAGGTTGCCCTTGTACCTGGCAAAGAGAATGGAAAAGGAGGTCAGAGGAATATCCTCCGGCGTTTCGGCCGAAACCTTTTTAAAGGCCTGGCTGTCGGTAATGACCAACCTTGTTTTTTTGCCCAGGCTTTCAAGGGTTTCCCGGTACTCGGTTTCCTTGACCACGATGGCGGTGGCACCGGCATCCAGGACATCGCGGATAGTCTGCTGCTGGGGCAGTATCAGCCGCCCTTTCGGAGCCGCCGAGTCAATGGGCACGACCAGCACCACAAAGTCGGACGGTTTTATCAGATCGCCCACGATCCTGCGCTGGGATTCGTCCCTGGCTGCCAGAGCGGCAATTTTCTCCTTCAGTTCATGAATGTTGTGGCCGGTTTTGGCGCTGACACAGATGGCACGCTCGTCTTCAGGCTGTTCCATGGCCGAAAGATCCGCTTTGTTGTAGGCGATGACATAGGGAATATTCTTTTTCTTGATCAGCTCAAGCAACTCCTCATCTTCCCTGGTCATGCCGGATGATCCGTCAATGACCAGCACGGCGATGTCGGTCTTGTTGAGCACCTGGCGGCTTTTTTTGACGCGCAGTTCGCCCAACTCGCCCTCATCATCAATCCCAGCCGTGTCGATGATCACAACCGGGCCCAGGGGAAGCAGCTCCATGGCCTTGTATACGGGATCGGTGGTAGTTCCCTTGACATCGGAAACGACGGCCAGGTCCTGCCCCGTGACGGCATTGACCAGGCTCGACTTGCCGGAATTCCTTTTGCCGAAGAAACCAATATGTACGCGGTTGGCGGATGGCGTTTCATTAAATCCCATGTACTTCCCCTCCCTTAGAACCGGATATCGCGGCTTCCATTGCCGATCCTGACCAGGTTTTCTTCCAGGATTTTTCTGACCTTTTCCTTGGGTATAGTCCCTATTTCATTTTGGATCAGTGCCTCGCCCACGGCCTTTGTCCCGGACGTTGCATAATCCTCCAGGTATTCCTTCAGCGTCATGAGGGCGTTGGGATGGCAGCAGTTCTGGATCTGCCCGCTCTTGGCCAGTCTCATGAACCTGTCTCCGGTTCTGCCCTCCCTGTAGCAGGCTGTGCAGAAGCTGGGAACATAGCCAAGCTCCATCAGCCATCTGACCACTTCGTCCAGGGTCCTTCTGTCATAGACATCGAACTGGGCCGTATTCTCATCCTCGGGCTCGGGCTCCGCATAACCTCCCACACTCGTCCTGGATCCGCCGCTTATCTGGGAAACGCCCAGGCGAAGCAGACGTTCCCTGGTGGCCTTGCCTTCCCTGGTGGATACGATCATTCCCGTATACGGCACGGCAATACGGATGCAGGCGACGATCTTGGCCAGGATATCATCGCTTATTCCATTGCCAAAGGCGGATGGGTCGATGTCATCGGCCGGGCGGATCCTGGGTACGCTGATGGTGTGCGGACCTACGCCGTATACGACTTCCAGGTGCTCGGCATGCATGAGGAGCGCTGCAAACTCATAACGGTAGTTTTCAAGGCCAAAGAGAACGCCCAGTCCCACATCATCAATGCCGCCCTGCATGGCTCTGTCCATGGCTTCGGTGTGGTAGGCATAGTCATGCTTGGGCCCGGTGGGATGCAGTTTTTCATAGCTTTCCTTGTGATATGTCTCCTGGAAAAGCACGTAGGTGCCGATGCCGGCTTCCTTGAGCTTTCTGTAGTTTTCAACCGAGGTGGCAGCGATATTGACATTGACGCGGCGTATAGCGCCGTTTTTATGCTTGATGCTGTAAATGGTATCGATGCATTCCAGGATATATTCGATGGGGTTGTTGACCGGATCTTCGCCGGCTTCTATGGCAAGGCGCTTATGCCCCATGTCCTGGAGGGCAATTACTTCCCGGCGGACCTCCTCCTGGGTCATCTTCTTTCGGGTGATATGCTTGTTGGTCCTATGATATGGGCAATACACACAGCCGTTTACGCAATAGTTGGAAAGGTACAGGGGGGCGAACAGGACGATGCGGTTGCCGTAAATATCCTTTTTGATTTGCTCGGCAAGGGCATAGATCTCCTGGTTCTTCTCCGGGATGTCGCAGGCGAGCAGAACCGAAGCCTCCCTGTGGTCCAGCCCCTTTCTGACGCGGGCTTTTTCCAGGATGCTGTCCACGAGGCTGCTGTTGTGCTTGTTCTTGTCCGCATATTCCAGTGTTTCGAGCACTTCCTCATGAGATATGAATTCTTCGGCTTTCATGGATTGAGGATTATACATGGTTAAGCTCCTTTCTTAATCGGGTCAGAAACCTCTTCCCCTTCAGAATCCTTTTTCTGAAATGATTTATGATCGCCCCGGGAGACCACCACCCGATAGCCGATGCTCTCTATCCTTCTTTGCATGCATTGCCGGCATTCCGCGGCCTCATCCCCGGTACAGATCTTGTTGTCATAGAGCATATACTTGGGCCTGACGCTTCTGGGCGACAGGTTGGGCATGACCACATTGGCCCCTGCAAGGATCCCCAGTTCCCGGCCCCTGGGGTGGATGGTCCCCAAAGCAGTGGTGGCAGGAAGCAGAACCGTCGGAAGCATCAGGCGGATGATTCCGAGCAGGAACAGGGTCAGCTCCAGCGTTCCGCCGCTGAATCCTGCAAACGGCGTGGCATGGTGCGGTATGAAGGGCCCTATGCCCACCATGTGGGGCTTGAGTTCCTGGATGAACAGGAGATCGTCCACCAGGCAATCGGTGGTTTGATACGGGGACCCCACCATGAACCCGCATCCCACCTGGTAGCCAATTTCCTTCAGGTTGTAAAGGCATTGCTTCCTGTTCTCCAGGGACAGGTTCTTTGGGTGGAGCTTCCCATAATGCTCGACGTTTGCCGTTTCATGGCGCAGAAGATACCGATCCGCCCCGGCATCAAAAAACGCTTTGTAGCTGTCATAGCTTTTTTCGCCTATGGAAAGGGTGATGGCGCAATCCGGGTATTTGGCCTTGATGGCCCTGATGATATCCACCATCTTTTCGTCGGTGTAATACCCGTCCTCGCCACCCTGAAGCACGAACGTGCGGAAGCCTAGTTCATAGCCAACGGCGCAGCACTCCAGGATCTGTTCCTTTGTGAGGCGATACCGCTCCGCCTGGCAGTTGCTCCTGCGTATGCCGCAATAATAGCAGTCGTTTTTGCAGTGGTTGGTAAACTCGATCAGGCCGCGAAGGTACACATCGTGGCCATAATGCCGGATGCGGACGTCCCGTGCTTTCTCAAACAGGTACTCCGCAAGCTCTGGCGTCCTGTTGTCTATGAGTTCCCTGTATTCTGCCGCTGTCAGTGTGCTTGTCTCATAAAGCCTGTCAATCAGATGCTTCATCGGATCCCTCTCTTCTCGCTTTTCCGGTCACCTTGGAGTACAAGGTTTTTGTGCTGATTCCGGGCAGCTTCCCCAGCTTTCCGGACAACGCGCTGATAATATCCTGGGGCGCGTCGATGGCAATGCTGATGATGCTGATCCCCCTTTCACGGTAAGGCAGGCCCATTCTTCCAATGATGTACTCCCCGTAGCTGTGCAGGATGCTGTTGAGTTTCTCAACCGAACCATTGTCTTCAACAATGATCCCGATGATGGCGACCCTTGTTTCCATGAACAAACCTCCCAAAAAACGAAAAAGCGCCTCGGAAGGCGCAGAAATACTCCAGCAAACAGGTATGCAACTGCCCTGCCTTCCGCCTCATACCCCGTATTCGGCGTCAGAAAATGTGCTTTCTGCTTCGCCATAAGAACAGTTTCTTCTGACTCAGCAGTTTCACTTTTACTTTACAGCGTTTTTTCCTGTTTGTCAAGAAATTATCAAAGATAGGATAGTGTCAACGATTTGTAGGAATAAAAATCAGCCTCCTACACGATACAGTAAGCTTCCGTGTTGTAACCCCCTAAGTATCCAATAGATTCTGC
>NZ_FQZP01000006.1 GCF_900142095.1 Thermoclostridium caenicola
CAGAATCTATTGGATACTTAGGGGGTTACAACACGGAAGCTTACTGTATCGTGTAGGAGGCTGATTTTTATTCCTACAAATCGTTGACACTATCCGTCCTCAGGTCATTATTGACATCCTGCTGAATCTTCGACAGAATTTCCTGGTAATCCAAAATCGTTTCCCCCTACCTCGTTTTGATGGCGTTATCCTTGAAATAAAAGACCGTCATGGGTGTTTCCTTGGTGATCTCTTCGCCTATGCCTTTTATCTCCACCCTGACCCGTGGATAGCACCTGTTCCGGACGATAACCGCTCCTTCGCCCGGAGTTTTCAGGTCATCGGTCAGGTTCCTCAGCTCATATTCCAATTCCTTGATCTGTTCCTTCAGATCCGAATACTGGTTCTTCAGCTCCTCGAACTGGATGCGCTGTTCTTCTGAAAGATCGGATGAGCAGGAGTAAACATGAATATGCTGTTTGAGCTGTGTCAATTGATCCCTGAGCTCTTTCAGATGGAGCTTTTTCTGATCCAGTTCCATCTTGAGATTGCTCCGGTTAAACCCTCTGACCCGGATTACGGTCCGGTTCTCGGCAACATTGCCGATGTCTGCGGCGGATACCCGGATTTCCGCATCGATGGTACCGCCGATGATCTTGCCGCGGGGCGCTTCGACAATGACCTGCCTGGCCTTTATGTTGGCATTGATGCAATAGAATCCCACATAAACATTGCCCTCACATTCCACGGTGATATCGGACAGGAATTTGACATAGAGATTCTTTTTGCAGCGAAGCACGGTTTTGCCCTTGCCGGCGATACCGCCCCGGATGTATACGTTGCCGTCCCGGCTCCCGATTTGATCGGCAGCCCCGACGCCGTACTCGCCGAGGATCTCCAGGTCCTTGTCGGAAACGGCACAGAAATTGTCTTCCACGGTCCCCTTAACAGACAGGTAGCCGTCAAAACCTATATTACCGGTGGAAAAATCGATATCCCCGTTGATTTCAAGAAAATCGTAGACGCCGATAGTATCCCCCTTGTAATAGACTGCCCCGGTCTTCTTGGCGTACAGGGTGGTCACGCCGTCCTTGGTTTCCTCATAGACTGAGGTACGGTCATACAGGAGCGGCAGCCATTTGCCCGGAATGGGAGGAATCGGGTTGCCCCGGACGCTCTTGCCGGGTATTCCGGGAGTGGGATTCTTTCTCTCGCCCAGCCAGTCGCCCTTGTTGACCCGGTGGATTAGATTCAGCTCGTAATGGTTGACATTGCCCGAATCATATACCTGGGGTTTGGGGGTTTGAATTTCATATAGCTTGATTTCGGCATCCGTTCCGTTGATTGCGGGCACACCCTCGGCTATCAGGTATTCAACACTCGGGGAAAGACTCCCGGTGAGCACCTCTGTCTTGATGCCGTAAACAACACCGGCTTTGCGCAGTGCCTCATAGATCTCCCTGATCAGATTGTCACGGTTCTCAGGCGCCAGGTCTTTGTCGGGGACGTACAGGGTCATGTAGGCCCGCAACTCATCGTTGGACACATGAATAATAACGCGATCCCGTTCCTGGCCGAACAGGACAGGACCATGGGGTGCATTCAGGAGAGCGTTTTTTATGGCGGTAAAACTGATGATTTTTATCTGGGGGAAAGAATTCTGCAGTATTTTGCTGAACGCCTCCATGGAAAGGCCCTTTGCCGTGGATTTGATATAGAAATATCCCGCATCCCGGGAGATCTCTATATACTCGTTTTTAAACAACAGTAGAGCCATGTTATAATACCCCTTGTAAACGCTCAATTAATTGTTTTATATATAATTGTAATTCGATATCGGTTTAGTAGAAAAACGACAATAAACGACATGTTCATGTTCAAATTTACATTTTAATTATACAGTAATGCCTGTCAGGCGTACAAGAAGTCTTGCATTTTGCCGGATACATTATTTACGTTAGACAGCAAACCAAAAAGGACAGTGAACCCATGGAATGGCATGCAGAAAAAGAGCGCGTCATATTGCGGAACGTGGCACAGTTTGACCTTCAGCAAACCTTTGAATGCGGACAGTGCTTCAGGTGGCGAAGGCTGGAGAATGGCAACTGGCTGGGGATTGTCAGGGGCAGGGTGGTGGAGGCCGAACAGGCAGGCCGCGATATCATCTTTCATAACACGGAGCGATCCGATTTTGTCCGGATGTGGCATGAATACTTCGACCTGGGCCGTGATTATGGTGCGGTGCAGCGTGAGCTTTCCCGTAATGATCCGGTCATGAAGGAAGCCATTGCCTTCGCGCCCGGACTCAGGCTTCTGAAACAGGAATTTTTCGAGATCCTCATCTCCTTCATCATTTCACAGAACAACAATATCCCCAGGATCAAAAGGATTGTGGAATGCCTGGCCCAAAACTACGGAAGGCCGGTAGTCTACCGGGAACATGTCCTTTATGCCTTTCCGGAAGCGGATGTGCTGGCCGCTCTGTCCGAGGAATCCCTCCGGTGTATCAGGGCGGGATACCGGGCCAGGTACATCATCCGTGCATCCCGGCAGGTGCATGCGCTTGATGTGGACGCGCTCGGGAAAATGGATTCCGGCAGTGTGAGGCAGGCGCTTCTTGCGCTGCATGGGGTCGGTGAAAAAGTGGCGGATTGCGTCGGGCTGTACAGCGGGCTGATGCCTGACGCTTTTCCTGTGGACAGGTGGGTCAGACGCGTGATGGAAACGCTGTATCCGGAAAGCGGAACCACCAATGAAGCGATTGTGGCCTTTGCGCGAAGGAAGTTCGGGCCGCTTGCCGGCATCGCCCAGCAATATCTGTTCTACTTTGCCCGGGAAAACCGGATCGGCATGGACAACCCCGGCAGCGAGGCAGCCTCGTCGACGGACTGAGCCGGCTCTTTGAACTGCGGATTCCGCGATGGTATAATGGAAAAGGATGTAAAGTTTTATGGGCCTGTCCGCTGCCAGGCGGGATATGGCCTTTTGAAAAGGAGGGGTACGGGATGGCAAAGTGCCGATCCCTTATTTTCCACATTGTAACCCTGTTCCTGTGCCTTGCGCTGTTGCTGGCCGGGTGTGCCAGGATGCAAGACGTGACGGAAACAGATGAACCGGCGGATACTCCTGAAGCTACCGCAAAAGAAACCCCTGCTCCCGAAATCACCCCAACGCCTGTTCCCAACCCGGATGCCGGGCTGACCGAAAGCATGGTTTCGGATTACTTTTACCGGAACTATCCGGATATGACCCTGCTGGACTGCTTCATTGAGGACTTTGACAGGGACGGCCATGAAGAGGCGCTGGCTGTGGCAGGTTTTGGAGATGAGATTTCAGGCTTCTATATCCTCAGGTACAGGAACGGCGACCTGGTACAGGTGGGCGACATGGCCGGGAATGACAGCGGGTATGCCATAGAGCATGTGGAACCGGTCCGTATGAACGGCAGCAACAAGACCTATATCCATGCTGCACTGACCAATTTTGTCAACCTGTACGGCTTTTCCCTTTATGCGCTTGACGGAGATGAAATCCGGTTGCTGGTCACCAGCGCATCGCCTACGGGAGTCGGGGATGACGGGCTTCTGGATCTTGAAGATGACGGCGTATACGAAGGCTATTACCAGCACAGGTGGAGCTATGACGTTTATTATTATCCCGTCTTCAGCACATACCTCTGGAAGGATGGCGAATTTGTGCCGGATATCTGCCGCATTGAGCTGCCCGATTATCCGGACAGCATTGAAGATACGATACACGAATACCTGATCCTGAGCATCCTGGACCTTGACCATTGCCGGGAAGCTGATGACAGGCTTGCCATGCTCTTTACAGGCGATCCCGGGAAAGCACCCGAACTCCATCTGGATGCCATAGCCGGTGCCTTGTTCAATGACATCATGGAGCTTGATGACGGTCTGAACCTTAAGGTCAGCCGGAAGGGCAATCAGGCCACAGCCCGGATGTCCGTTGCCGACACGGACGGAACGGGATATGCGTATACCTTTCATCTGGTAAAGATGGATTATGGCTGGAGCATCAAAAGCATAGAATAATACCGGTGAGGCCTTTCTTCGCCGGAAAGAAGGCGGAAAGAACAAAAGAGACTGTCGTATGCGACAGTCTCTTTTCTGGTGACCCCAAGGGGATTCGAACCCCTGTTACGGCCTTGAAAGGGCCGTGTCTTAACCACTTGACCATGGGGCCTTATAAATGGTAGCGGCGGTCGGATTTGAACCAACGACACTGCGGGTATGAACCGCATGCTCTAGCCACCTGAGCTACGCCGCCATATTTCCGGCGTGTTAGCGCGCTTTTATAGTATAGCAAAGTCCTGAAACGCAGTCAAGCATTTTTTTTCGCTTGTTTGGCTGCCTGTGTTAACCATTTCTTCCTGTGGACGGTACGGCCGTTTGCCCCCGCGCCTGAGTCGCCGTGCCCGAACCTTGTCCTGATGCCAAACTGCCTGTCCGGACGTGTTGCCGGCAGGTTCTGAAATCTGGTTATGTTCGGGTTCCTGCCTAATATAAATAAAGTAAGAGAAAGAATCCATTGCTCAGGGTGGAGGCGGCTGTTTTGAAAATCAAGATCTTTTCCGGTGATGATATCCGGACTCTGGAATCCTTGGTTAACCGGTTCATCAGCAATAAGCAGGTGATCGCGCTGAAGCAGTCTGAGTCCGTGGACAGGAACAACCAGTGGCGGTTGACCATCACGGTATTCTATGATGATTACTATCGCTACGACTACATCGATGAGGCGTTTATAAACGGGGCATCCAGGTAGCCCGGCCTGACCGGATGCTGCCGGCCGATGGGCTGTATGCCCATTTCGAACGATTTTCGGCACACCTGCGTATCATGAATATGTGTACAACCTATGACGCCATTGGGGGACGAATATGAAAGTATTGATATTATGCGGTGGCCGGGGACTGAGAATGCATGAGCTGACCAGGGATATGCCCAAGCCGCTTGTTCCCATTGCCGGTAAGCCGATGCTGTGGCATATCATGAAGCTTTACAAGCATTACGGCTTTGACGATTTTATCCTGCTGCTGGGATACAGGGGCGACAGGATTAAGGAGTATTTCATGGATTATCCCTGGAAAAACCACAGCTTTGTCCTGGACACCCAGAACAGCCGTATCACCTTGCTGGAAGAGGCGGAAAACTGGAAGATTACCTTTCTGGACACAGGCCTGGATACCACGACCGGGGACCGGATCAAAAAGGCGCGGGATCTGGTCGGCAACAAGACCTTTATGGCCACCTACGGGGATGGCCTGGCGGATATCAACCTCCATAAGCTCCTGGTCTTCCACAGGGAAAAAGGGCGTATTGCCACCGTGACAGGGATCAGCAAGAAAAGCCAGTATGGCACCATGACGGTACGGAACGGCATTGCGGATTCGTTTGTGGAAAAGGAAAGCAGGGAAGGCATCATTAACGGCGGCTTTTTTGTTTTTGAGCCGGGTGTGTTTGATTACCTCTCAGCCGTTGAGCCCAATATCCTTGAAAAACACGCCATGGCCGATCTTGCCAGGGACAGGCAACTGGCCGTCTATATGCACGACGGGTTCTGGTATGCCTGCGATACCTACTATGACGTCATGACCATGAACAAGATGGCGGAGGAAGGCATGGACCGATGGAGGGTATGGAAATGAGCGGTTTCTGGAATGGACGCAATGTTTTTGTAACGGGTTGCACAGGCTTTCTGGGAAGCCACCTGGTGAAGGCCCTGAAAAGCAAAGGGGCTGTTGTGACCGGTCTGGTGCGTGACAGGGTACCGTCATCCGGTTTTTTTCATGATCTTTCGGGCATCAGCCAGGTCTACGGTTCACTGGAAGATTACGCCCTTCTGGAGAGGGCTTTGAATGAATATGAGATCGATACGGTATTCCATGTGGGGGCGCAGGCCATTGTCGGGACGGCTAACCGGAATCCCCTGTCCACCTTTGAGGCCAACATCCGGGGCACCTGGCATGTGCTGGAGGCCTGCAGGAGAAATCCGCTGGTCAAAAGAGTCATTGTGGCATCCAGCGACAAGGCCTACGGGGATCAGGAGGTGCTTCCCTACAATGAAAACATGCCGCTACAGGGAAGGCATCCCTACGATGTCTCCAAAAGCTGCGCCGATTTGATCGCGCAGGCCTATTACCATACCTATGGCCTGCCGGTTTGCATCACCCGCTGCGGGAACCTGTACGGCGAGGGGGATACCAATTTCAACCGGATTGTTCCCCAGACCATCCTGAGCGTGCTTAAGGGGCAGGCGCCCGTCATACGCAGTGACGGGACCTTTATCCGGGACTATTTCTATGTGGAGGATGCGGTCAGCGCCTATATGCTCCTGGCTGAAAAAATGGAAAGCGAGGGGCTTTTCGGTGAGGCCTTCAACTTCAGCAATGAGATCCAGCTGACGGTTCTGGAACTGGTCAATAAAATCCTGGACATCATGGGTTCAAACCTGAAACCGGTTATCCTGAACCGGGGAAACCATGAGATCCGGCACCAATACCTGGATGCATCCAAGGCCAGAAGGCTCCTGGGATGGTCGCCCCGCTACACCATTGATGAAGGATTGAAAAGGACGATTGAATGGTACCGGGCATATTTTGGGCAAACCGATCGGCATGGCCTTGAGGAGTGTGTCGGGGGATGAACGAGCTTGTTTTTTGCACGGTGATTTCCAGGTTCAGGTTGTACCAGGCCATTGCCATGCTCTGCTCGCTCCAGGAAGTCCTGAAGGATCCTGTTCTGTATGTGCTCTGCGTGGATGAAGAAACACACCGCCTCATCAGCAGGATGGGATGGCAGCGCATCCGGCTGCTGCATCTCTGTGAGCTCAGGCACGAAGCGCTGGCCCAGGTCAGGAAAAACCGACGGATGAACGAGTATTGCTGGACCCTGAAGCCGCTCCTGATAGAGGCGGTGTTCTCGCGCGATCCCAAGATCGACAGGGTGACCTATGTGGATGCGGATCTTTTCTTCTTTGCCGATCCGTCGGTGATCTTCCAGAGCCAGCCCGACTGTTCGGTGCTTTTGTCCCGAGGCGATATCGTCATTCCGTCCCTTGCTCCCGAGAACAAGGCGAGGCTCCAGTCCCTTCTCGGCCGGTACAATTCCGGTTTCATCAGCTTCAAAAGAGATGAAACCGGGCTGGACTGCCTCAGATGGTGGAAGAACCGCTGCCTGGAATCCTGCGTCAGCAAGCCCGAGGCAGGCCTTTTCGGCGACCAGAAATACCTGGACGACATGCCTGCCAGGTTTCCGAATGTCTGTGAGATCCGGACACCGGGTGTCAATATCGGTCACTGGAACCGTGCCCAATACCAGTATTCCATTGTCGACGGAAAGGTATATGCCGGGGCAAACCAGCTGATTTGCTACCATTTCAGCGGTTTTCGCGTGCTGAGGGGCAACCGGATCATCATGATCCATGAACAGAGCGCTGCGGATCTGCCTTTCTTCTATGGGATTTACATACACATCCTGCAGAATGTGATCCACAATATCAGCAGGATTGACCCGGGATTCGACGGCTATTCCGATGCCCAGGACCTGGAGCGGAAGGAGAGTGACAAGAAATGAGGGCAAGCATCATCATCCCTTCCTGGAATGCCCGGGAACGGCTTTACCTGAACCTTGTGGCGCTGAACAACCAGGATTACCAGGGTGACGATGTGGAGATCATCGTGGTGGATAACGGCTCCACCGATAACACCCTGGACATGCTGAAAAATTTCAAATCCAGGTTCCCCCTGCGGTTCATCCGCCTGGAAGAGAACCGGGGCATTGCTCGGGGACGCAACCAGGGCATCCTGGAAGCCCTGGGGGAGATCCTCATCTTCCATGACAGCGATATGATCGCCTCCAGAAGTTTCGTGCGGAAGCATATTGAGGCCCATGAGCAGGGGGATGACCTGGTGGTCTGCGGTCTGTTCTGGAAACGCATTTTTTCGTTCTTCTACAAGAAGTTCAGCCACGAGCAGATGGCGCGATTCGAACGCATGGCCGGCAGCCTTCTGAACCTTGCGGATCCGCCCCAGGACCGGATGCCCCTCATCACCGAGGCTGATGTGCTGGACGGAAGCTACGAGAAATACAGCTTCGACCTGGATCTCCCGTTCATTGTGGATTTGAAGCAGGTCCTGGCCAGGTACGGCAGCACCCTCACCGGATACAACCTGCCCTGGCGCTTCTTCATCACCAACAACCTTTCGGTACCCAGAAGCAAAGTGATGGGCGTGGGTATGTTTGACGAGGGCATTGTCCGGTACGGCTATGAGGACTATGACCTGGGTATCCGGCTTTTCAAGGACGGCTGCCGGTTTGTGGTGGCAGAGGACATCATGAGCTGTCACCAGGAACACCCGGCCAACTTCACCTGGGTGGACGTGGTGGAGAACGTGACCTATATCTGCGAAAAGTATAACCATATCTTCTATCTGGATATGCAGATGGTCTGCCTCCAGGAGGCGCTGAAGACCGATTCGGACAGAATCAACCTGGTGGTGGGCGATATCCGGCAACTGCTGGCGGAAGAGTCGAGCCATCCGATCCTGTGGGTGTTTCTGAAACTGCTCAATATCATCCGAAAGAGTCACTACAAGCCTTACAGGGGGCCTACGGCGGATGTCATCATCAACATTGCCGACAGTATTCCCATGATCATCCGGCAAACGAGGGAATGGGTTGAAGCACGGAAAGCGGTCCATTTTGTCAGGATGCTGCGCGATTTGCTGAAGATGGCGCTCAATATCGAGCTGGGCCCGAAGATCGGCCTGAATATCTGAGAAGAAATGGCTCCCGGCAAATCAACCGGGTGGACGATCCATGACGGGTTTTCATCCATCACCCCCCATGAGGGAGGTCAAGGTGGATTCAAGCATCAGGAAAGGGGTTGGGCACATGGATGCTTTTCATTTTTCAACTGTGGTTTCCAGGGATCATCTGTATAAGTTCCTGGCCATGAGGTCTTCCCTTCAGGAGCATGCCGGTAACTACAAGCTGTTTGTGCTCTGTGCCGACAAGGCGGTGTATGATGTCCTTAAGGCCATTCCCTTTCCAAACCTTGTTCTGGTGCAGCTTAATGAGATTGAGGACGATGCGCTCCTCAAGGCAAAAGCCAACCGCCTGTTCCATGCTTATTGCTGGACGCTGAAGCCGGTGTTCCTGAACTACGTTTTGAATACCTTCCCGGATGCCGGTTACTTTGCCCATCTGGATGCGGACCTCTTCTTCTACGCGGATCCGGCCGCCATATTCGCGGAAAAGCCCACCGCGTCCCTGTTCCTGACCCATCACAGAAATTCAAAGGCCTTTGAGGGGTTTTACAACATCACCGGGATCTACAATACCGGGTTTGTGGGGTGCAGGAGGGATGACACGAGCCTTGCGGCCATCGGGGAATGGGCGCAGAAATGCATTGAGCATTGTCCTATCAAGGAAGAACCCGAGCACAAGCTGTTCGGAGATCAACGCTATGTGGAGGATTGGCCCCAGCGGTATGAAAGGGTGCATACCGTGGTGTCCATCGGGGCCAATGCGGCCCTGTGGAACATCACCAACTACAAGGTTTCCCGGAAGGGGAAACAGGTCTGCCTGAACGGCGTACCGCTGATCTTCTACCATTTTTCAGGCCTGTCCATCATCAGCCGGTATGAGTATAACTTATGCTGGTATTACCACATCGAAGATCAAAAGATTGTCTCGTGGATCTACCATCCCTACCTGGAAAGGCTTTCAGCCGCCATTGGCGGGGTGCAGGAGCATTTTCCGTGGTTCAAATGGGGATTTTCGAACCCGAAGGAGTTGCCCCACACGCATCGCTATGTATTGGATGCCGGTGGCGGCGTATAAGCGGCTATTGTGAACGCGACAAGCCAATTTCAGCCTTTTCTGCGACCTGTATAGTATTCAGAGATTGCCACGCTCGTTCCACTCGCTCGCAATGACGCCGGATATGTGCTTGCAGAGGAAGGGAGCCCGTAAAGTGTTAGGCTGAGATTGCTTCGTCGTTCTGCTCCTCGCAATGACATGAGAAAAGGCCTGCCCGGTAATACTGAATGCTGTCATTGCGAGCTGTGCGAAGCAATCTTTTCATCCCATCCAACCGTCAACTTCCCACATCCGTGATTGTATGTTATGCTATAAGCGTTGCATACTAAACCAGCAGGCCCGGTTAAGCCCTGCTGGCGGGAAGGCAAGGCGGTTTCATGAAAGAGAGGATTTACACCATTCCCATAACGGAGGCCTTTGAGCAGGACACCGAATGCCCCCTGTGCGTCTGTGAGAAGAAGCTTGAACAGGATGCGCTGGAATATGCCCTCGGTCCGTCCCTGATGGAACCCGACAGCCGGATGGAGACCAACCGCATGGGCTTTTGTGCGCACCATTTCACCAAGCTGTACAATTCACAGAAAAACCGCCTTGGATTGGGGCTGATCATCGAAACCCATCTGGCCGAGCAGGCAGCCGTCATTGGAAAACTCTACCGGCAATACGCGGATGCCATCGGGCAGGAAAGCGAAAAAGGCCTGCTGGAGTCGGCCATGGGACGGCTATCGGGGAAGGTTTCGGGTACCGACAGGTTCTCGGAGGAATTGACCAGGTACCTGGAAAACCTGGAGAAGTCCTGCGCCATATGCAGCCGGATTGAAAAGAACATGGACAGGTTTGTGGGCACCATCCTCTACCTGTTCTTTAAGGAACCGGATTTCAGGCGAAAGTTTGAATCTTCAAAGGGATTCTGCCTAAAGCATATGAAATCGCTGGCGGAGGGAAGCAAAAAAGAGCTGAACGGCGGAAAGCGGGCCGAGTTTATGAAGACGCTGCTTCCCATCCAGATACAGCACCTGGAACGGATCCACGGGGAGGTCAGGCATTTTACCGAAATGTTTGATTACAGGAACCGGGAAGGGGACTGGAAAAACTCCCGGGATGCCGTTCCCAGAAGCATTGAAAAGATTTGCGGTCCCTGTGATCTGCAAAGGTAACAGGCGCGACGACAGGATACAGGAGATGGAGAGCATGAAGAAATACACGTACAAGGATCTTCTGGATATCATGGCAAAACTCAGGAGCCCGGGAGGCTGTCCCTGGGACAGGGAACAGGACCATAAAAGCCTAAAACGGTACCTGATCGAAGAAGCCTATGAGGTGCTTGAGGCCATCGATGAGGAGAACCCTGCCAAGCTCTGCGATGAGCTGGGGGATCTCCTGCTGCAGGTGGTGTTCCATGCCCAGATCGCCAGGGAGAACGGCCAGTTTGACATGGAAGATGTGGTTCACGGTGTCAGCAGCAAGATGATCAACCGACACCGCCATGTGTTCGGGGAGGAAGAGGCCGAAACCCCCGAGGATGTCATCCGGATATGGGAGGAGATCAAGAAGGAGGAAAAGGGCCAGGAAACCCAGACGAAGGTCTTAAAAGGCGTTCCGGCCAATCTCCCGGCATTGATGCGCAGCTACAAGGTTCAGGAGAAGGCCGCCCAGGTGGGCTTTGACTGGGATAAGGCGGAGGATGCCTTCAAAAAGCTTGAGGAAGAGGTGCAGGAACTGAAGAAAGCCTGTGAAAGCAAAGACCAGGCGGAGATCGAGGAAGAGATGGGCGACTTGCTGTTTGCCGCGGTCAATGTGGCCCGTTTCCATAAGGTACAGCCCGAGCTGGCCCTTTCCGCCACCGTCAACAAGTTTATCAAGAGATTTGAGTATGTGGAAACAGAAAGCGCAAAGCAGGGAAGACAATTACAGGACATGACCCTGGAAGAAATGGATGCCCTGTGGGAGGAGTGCAAACGGAAGGAACGCGGGGATGCGTCTCCCGTTTAAGCAGGAAAGGAGGCGGTCTGATTGCGGATCGACAAGTTTCTGAAAGTCAGTCGGATCATCAAGCGGAGAACACTGGCCAGCGAGGCCTGCGACAGGGAAAAGGTCTTCATCAACGGCAGAGTGGCCAAGCCCGGATCCCAGGTCAAGGAGGGGGACATCGTTGAGATCCGGTTCGGTGAACACGTGACCCGATTCAGGGTGCTTAAAACGACAGAACACGCCAAGAAAGAAGAAAGCGCCGATATGTACGAGCTTCTGTAATCCATGCAGAAGCTTTTTTAATGGGAGTCAAATGCCGGCGGGCACATGGAACCGAATGGTACGGCGAAAGATCGGCGGAAGCCCACAGGCCTTGCGGCCGCAACTTTAATCCGGTGGCATATCCCGAACCGCCCGCGCATAATATCAAACGACGGCATAGCGGAACCCTGGGTTGGCGCAGGCATGGAATCGGAGGTGCTGTTATGGTTGAAGACCGCAAAGCCTTTGAGCAACGTCAGCAAAACATCATCCTGAAGGACAGGAGACGGCTCATGGTTTCAGGGGTTCGACACGTTGAAAGCTTCAATGAGGAATGCATAGTCCTCGATACGGAGAACGGGCTGTTGGTGATACGGGGTGCCGGATTGCACATCAACAAGCTCAACGTGGAAACATCCGAACTGGATGTGGAGGGAGACATCTGTGCCATGGAATACCTGGACGAGGGCGTACCGCAAAGAAAAGGAGGCTTCTTCTCGGGGCTTTTCAGATAGAAAGGCGGCACGGTAGATGAGCACAATTGCGGGTTATGAGCTTACTGTGGTTGGGGGCGCTGCGGCTTGCGGGCTGGTTTTGGCATTTCTGTATGATCTTTTCCGAATCAAAAGGCGATTTGTCAGGACATCGGTTATTTTTATCCATATTGAAGATATCCTGTTCTGGGTGATTGCAGCCATCATCGTTTTTCTGGCCTCCTACATCATCAGCAGCGGCGAGACCAGATTTTACTTTTTCTCCGGGCTGTTTCTGGGCGGGTTTCTTTATCTGGCCCTTCTCAGCAAGATCGTGTCCTGGGTTCTGACGGAACTTATCAAAGCGATACTGTGGCCATTCAGGCAGATTCTCCGCCTCCTGGCGCCTGTCTTCAGGGTGTTTCTGCGCCATACCAGGAAGGGTCTTGGCAAGTTCCGAAACCAGGTTGCCGTCAGGGCCTACCGCATCAGGGTTGACATGAGGCGCCTCAGGAACGCCATGACCAAGAAATGAGGAAACCGTTACAATTTCATGACAATATGGTATAATATCAGTAACAGAAACCCTTATGGGAACGCGTCTACCAAGGATAAAGCCGGGTGAACATTGTGGTGAAGAAACGAAAACGGAAAAAGGGATGGTGGGTATTCCCGCTGTTGTCGGTGGCGTTTGTTTATACAGCCTTTACGGTTTATTCCCAATCCAGGGAGATGACCGCCATCCGGATCGAGATGAAAGAAGTTCAAAAGCGCATAGAGCGGGAAAAAGCCCTCAAACAGGAGCTTCTCCGGCAGAAGGATGAACTGTCCAGCGAGGAGAGCATTGAAAAGATAGCTCGGGAGAAGCTGGGCATGGTCAAGGACGGGGAAAGGATTTTCGTGGATATCAACCAGTAGGCGGAAATCGTTTGGATATAGAAAGATTCCATCCGGTAGCCGGAATGGAATCTTTTTTGATGGTGCGCCATATAAGCCAACTAGAACTTTCGCTAAAGATATTTCTTGAGGAGAAAAGCGCGATCTCAAGTCTGGTTTTGCGTTTGTTACATTAAAATATGCTTTTATTACATTTTGATATAATTTGACATCATAAAATATATAATACATATATCAGAAATATTTCAATTAGTATGGAGATGATGGAAATGAATGTTTTTACAGGATGATAGCCGTATAGCCTGTCATATGAATGCTACCAGTAAAGCTGTCTACCGTAATCCAAAAAAAGTAAAAGGGGTTGTACGAATGCGCTTAAAACGTGTTGTAGCATGGCTTTTATGTGTTCTGATGATTGTATTGGCTATGCCGACGTTTGCATCTGCTACTTCCGCAAACTGCGCGGCTACAGAAACAGATGTTTCGGAATTTCAGACAGCATCTGGGCAGCCAGATGACTTTATGTCAGCTGTAAATGATGTTATTGAAGCAAATAAAAAATACCAGGCCGTGATTGACAGGGTAAACGCCCGATATGGCACAAAAGTACGATTGGCAACTCCGGAAGAGCTGAAAAAGGTGGGCCTTATACCGGAGAAAATTACTATTTCACCTGAAGAATTTGAAGCGGAATTAATAAGGGAAATAGAAGCCAGCAAGGCGGCCAATCTTGAAGCCCAGGAAGCAGCATCAAAACTCAAGAGGATAAAGAGCGATGAAAGCGGAAGTGGTGTTTGCAGTCCCGGGAGAATAACAACACCTATGGCTTCCTATCCATATTATCATTCTAAGCAGGTAAAAGGCGCAAATGTTCATCTGGAAGCAAGGGTTTTTGATACCGGAGGATACTGGAAATTCTCTTCCGTTGAGTCTGTTTGGACTACTTCCACGCAGAGTATTCCCTATCCATGGTTTTTTGCAGAAACATACAATTACGAATTTATTGATTCTCGCAGAACCTGCGCTATTAATATATGGTTTTACTATCGATAAATATGGGAATATTGTCGATTCGTATGCTTCGCGATATGTGGAGTTTTGGGCTGGCACCAATATGGGTCCGCCTAGTTCAAACTAAAAGCGTCTGGTATCCTACTATAACGACTAAACAAGGCTATCTCGAATAATGAGATAGCCTTGTCCATGTGTGCCCAGCATGGGCGCAATCTAACGGGTGAAAGTCCCGAATACGCCCTGGTAGTGGGAAGTGTATAGCTTAAGACGAGGGTGTCCATTGCGAGGTGGAATCTGAAGGAAGTCGGGTGGCAAACCTCTGGTCTGACGTCAGTCAGCCATTCCCAGCCTGCTGTTTCGATGCGATCTTAGCCCAGGTGTCCTTCAGACCCACGGTCCGGTTGAAGACCAGGTTGCCGGGCTTGCTGTCCTTATTGTCCACGCAGAAATAGCCAATCCTCAGGAACTGGAACTTTTCCTCGGGCTTCGCATCCTTGAGGCACGGCTCAAGCTTTGCACCCTTGATGACGATCAACGAGTCCGGATTGATGTAATCCTTGTAGTCGCTGCCGTCCGGAATATCATCCGGGTTTTCCACAGCAAAGAGCTTGTCGTAGAGCCTTACCTCCGCATCGATGGCGTGCTTTGCCGATACCCAATGGATGGTTCCTTTCACCTTTCGGCCGTCGGGGGACTCTCCGCCGCGGGAGGCGGGATCATAGACGGCCCGGACCAGGGTAACCTCGCCGTTCTCATCGGTCTCGTATCCGGTGCATTTGATGAAGTAGGCGTTTTTCAACCTGACTTCGCCGCCGGGTTTCAGCCTGAAATACTTGGGCGGCGGATCGATGGCAAAGTCATCGCGCTCGATGTAGATCTCTCTTGAGAAAGGAACCTTCCGGGTTCCCTTTTCAGGCCTTTCAGGATTGTTCTCCACATCGAATTCCTCGACCAGATCTTCGGGGTAATTCTCAATGACAACCTTGAGCGGCTTTAAGACGGCCATAACCCGATCGGCATTCTTGTTCAGATCCTCACGGACGCAATGCTCCAGAAGTCCCCAGTCGGCTACGCTGGCGGTCTTGGAAATGCCGTTGAGCTCGATGAAATTGCGGATGGAAGCGGGCGTGAAGCCGCGCCTTCTGAGAGCACGCAGGGTGGGCATCCTCGGATCGTCCCAACCGTCCACATAGCCCTTTTCCACCAGTTCGCGAAGCTTTCTCTTGCTCATGACGGTATAGTTGATGTTGAGCCTTGCAAACTCGTACTGGCGCGGCGGGTTGGGAATTTCCAGCTTTTCGAGGAACCAGTCGTACAGGGGCCGGTGATCCACGTATTCAATGGAGCACAGGGAGTGGGTGATGCCCTCGATGGCGTCCTGGAGCGGGTGGGCAAAATCATACATGGGGTAGATGCACCATTGGGTTCCCGTGCGGTGATGCGGTTCCTTCTTGATTCGGTAGATGACAGGATCCCGCATGTTGAGGTTGGGGGAGGCCATATCGATCTTGGCACGCAAGGTTTTTTCCCCGCTTTCAAACTCGCCCTTCCTCATGCGTTCAAAGAGCTCCAGGTTCTCCTCGATGCTCCTGTTGCGGTATGGGCTTTCCCTGCCGGGCTCGGTGAGGGTGCCGCGATATTCGCGCATCTCCTCTGGTGAAAGATCGTCAACGTAGGCCAGGCCTTTCTTGATAAGCTGTACGGCGTATTGATAAATCTGCTCGCTGTAGTCGGAGCCGAAATAGACTCTGTCGCCAAAATCAAAGCCCATCCAGCGGATATCTTCGATGATGGCGTCCACGTACTCCACGTCTTCCTTTGTGGGGTTGGTGTCGTCAAAGCGCAGATTGCATTTGCCGCCATACTTCTCGGCCATTCCAAAATCCACGCACATGGCCTTGGTATGACCGATATGCAGATAGCCGTTTGGCTCGGGCGGGAATCGGGTTCGTATTTCCTTAACTCTGCCGGACTCCAGATCCTTTTCGATGATCTCTTCAATAAAGTTCTTCGATCTGCGTTCCATTTCTTCCATACACTAATCCCTATCCTTCAACTTTTGATAAAAAAGGACGCAATCGTTTGCGCACCTTTTATCATATGGGTATTATAAGCCAATGCAGGGGGAAAGTAAACATGGGTCAGAGCTTCTCTTTTTCATAGTAAGGGATCAGCTGTCTGGTGATCATGGTTCCGATACCCTTGTTGGTGAATATCTCAAGCAGGATGCAGTGCGGAATCCTTCCGTCGATGATATGGGCACGGCCGACGCCGCCTTCCAGGGCGCGTATGCAACCCAGTACCTTGGGGATCATGCCGCCCACAATGGCCTTCTCCTCGATCATCCGATGCACCTCGTCACTGGTGATGACGTGGATAACCTTGTCCTCGGCCGACTTGACACCCTCCACATCGGTGAGCAGGATCAGCTTTTCGGCCTTCAGCGCTGCGGCCAGTTCGGCGGCCACCGTGTCGGCGTTGATATTGTAACTCTGGCCGTTTTTGTCGGTACCGATGGGCGCTACCACCGGGATGTATTCACTGTGGGTCAGGAGCTCCAGGGCCCTGGTATTGATTTTGGTGATTCTGCCCACAAACCCCAGATCCACCGGTTTTCCGTCCACGATTTCCATGTGCTTCTCGCATTCCAGGAGCATGCCGTCAATGCCGCACAGGCCGATGGCCTTTCCGCCTTTCTGGTTGATGAGTGAAACGATTTCCTTGTTGGTTTTGCCAACCAGGACCATCTGTGCGACTTCCATGGTGCTGCTGTCGGTCTTTCTGAGACCGTTCACGAATTCGGACTCCACGCCGAAGCTTTTCAGCGCTCTGGAAATATCGGGACCGCCCCCATGAACAACCACGGGATTGAGCCCGATGTACTTCAGCAATGTGATATCCTCCATGACCGAGTTTTTGAGCTCCTCACTGATCATGGCATTGCCGCCGTACTTGATCACCACGGTTTTGCCGGCAAGGGCCTGGATATAGGGAAGGGCCTCGATCAATATCTCCGCTTTTTTGATGATTTCCGTGTAGTCAAACATAGTTTTACTCTATCCTCCAATGCATACCTTAATGAACTTACAGGAAGAAACCGACGGGCGAAAGTCCCTCGGTCTCAACGAAACCGGCCATCAGGTTCAGGGCCTGAACGGCCTGACCGGCCGAACCCTTGCCCATGTTGTCCAGGGCTGACAGGACGATGAGCCGGTTGAGCCGTTCGTCCAGGTTCACGCTGATATCGATGCGGTTGGACCCCACCACAAACCTGGTTTCAGGCAGCACGCCCGGCGGCAGGATCCGGACGAAGGGTTCATCCTTGTAGAATTCCCTGTATGCCTCCAGGATATGGTCACGAGAAACCGGTTTTGCAAGATTCATGTATATGGTGGCCAGCATACCGCGCTTCATGGGTGCCAGGTGCGGCGTGAATGACACCGCCACATCCCTGCCGGCCAGGAAGGACAGTTCCTGCTCGATCTCGGGGGTATGCCGATGGCTGATGATCCCGTAAGCCTTGAAATTCTCGTCGGTTTCACAGTAGGAATAGGCCAGATCGCTCTTCCGGCCTGCACCGGATACACCGGAGGTGGCATCGATGATGATGTTGTCGGTGGAAACCAGTCCGTTTTTCAGCGCGGGCGCAATGGCAAGGATGGAACAGGTGGGATAGCAGCCCGGATCCCCTATCAGGTCCGCGTTCCGTATCTTGTCGCGATAGAGTTCGGGAAGCCCGTAGACGGCTTTCTCCAAAAGTTCCGGTGCCCCGTGGGTCAGCTTGTAAGCCTTCTCGTAACGGGTGCGATCCCTGAACCGGAAATCGGCGCTGTGATCGATCACGCGTTTCCCGTTTTGGACCAGTTCCCGGGTAATATCGGTGGAAACTCCGTGCGGAAGTGCCGTGATGAAATAATCGGCCTTTTCGCACAGGGCCGGGATGTCCAGTTTATCGCACACCAGATCGAATGTACCCCTGAATGCGGGGTAAATCTCGGAAAAGGGCTGCCCTGCAAAGCTGTTTGAAACGACTGTGGTCAGCCTGATATCCTTGCGCCGGTGGAGCAGTCGGACCAGTTCCGCGCCCACATAGCCTGTGGCGCCGATGATGCCTACCTTTATCATGAACCATACCTCCCTGGTTATTATACCGTTATGGCAGAGAAAGGAAAAGCAAAACAAAAGGGTAATATTACCGATGGTTTATAATTATACAATATATATGAATAAAAATTCAACATCTATTTGCTTTTAGCCTTTATATATAGCTTTAGCCGGTTTTCTTGGCTGTTTTTCCTTATGCAAACTAGCCAAATGCCAATTTTTATTTTTGTAGAAAAGATAGCTAGTTAATCCAGCTCGTTCATGTTAGATTTTTTGTATGGGTCAAACGACGCAATATATAATAGGAGGGAAATTTAATGGCTGGTGTAAGGCTTAAGAACGTCAGCAAGATTTACCCAGGCGGAGTAAGAGCTGTTCACGATTTCAACATTGATATTGAAGATAAGGAATTTATCATTCTTGTTGGTCCTTCCGGATGCGGAAAAACCACGACCCTCAGAATGATTGCCGGTCTTGAGGAGATTTCCGAGGGCGAACTGTACATAGGGGACAAGCTTTGCAATGATGTGGCTCCCAAGGACAGGGACATCGCCATGGTGTTCCAGAACTACGCCCTGTATCCTCACATGACCGTTTTCGACAATATGGCATTTGGTCTGAAGCTGAGAAAGACCCCGAAGGATGAGATCAAGAGAAGAGTTCATGAGGCTGCAAGGATCCTCAGCATTGAGCACCTTCTCGACAGAAAGCCGAAGGCGCTCTCCGGCGGTCAGAGACAGCGTGTTGCCCTGGGCCGTGCCATCGTCCGTGAACCCAAGGTATTCCTTATGGACGAGCCTCTGTCCAACCTGGACGCCAAGCTCAGAGTTCAGATGAGAACCGAGATCAGCAAGCTCCATCTGAAACTCAACACCACCTTCATCTACGTTACCCACGACCAGACCGAAGCCCTCACCATGGGTACCCGTATCGTGGTCATGAAGGATGGCTTAATCCAGCAGATCGACACGCCCCAGAAGCTGTATGACGAGCCTTCCAACCTGTTCGTCGCCGGATTTATCGGAAGCCCGCAGATGAACTTCGGTAATGCGATTGTTGAGAAGAGCGACGATGGCAAGATCAGCCTCAGGTTCGGCGGATACAGCCTGGAGCTTCCTCCTGAAAAGGCATCCGTGCTTGAGAAGCAGGGATATGTGGGTAAGGAAGTCGTGTTTGGCGTTCGTCCCGAGGATATCCACGAGAATGCCGCAAGCCTCGGAGCCCATGCCAGCATTCCTCTCAACGCAGACGTGGAAGTTACCGAAAGACTCGGTTCCGAAACTCTTCTCTATGTGGTTATCAACGATGCCAACTATACGGCAAGGGTCAGCCCGAAATCCACTGTTCAGGCTAACGACAAGATTCAGCTCACCTTTGATATGGGCCGTATCCATATCTTTGATAAGGAAACAGAGAAAGCAATTGTTCACTAATCCGGTAAAGGAAAAAGGCCGCTTCCTTAGGGGAGCGGCCTTTTTCGGCGCGCATTTTCCATGTGCGGACAGATCTTTGCAAAAAGGCAGACAGGCGTTTGATGAGCCCCGCGGAGGGGAATAACTATATGAGGCGGGTATTTTCGGCCCGATTGAGGGGGTTGCCCTGCTGCCGATATCCGGGGTTTTGTCAGGAGGGAAGAAGTTTGCGAGTGGTGGGCTTCTGCGGTCCCAGCGGAACGGGGAAAAGTCACCGGGCGCTTTGGGTTTCCCGGGAAAACGGGTTGGACTATATCATCGACGACGGCCTTTTGATCCACGGCAACCTGGTTGTTGCCGGAAAGTCTGCCAAAAAAGCGCCATCAAAGCTCAGTTCCATCAGGACGGCGCTTTTCCAGGAGGAGGATCACCGGGAAGAGGTCAAGAAAGCCATCAGGGAACGGAAACCGGATGGTATCCTGATCCTGGGCACGTCCGACAAGATGATCAGCAGGATTGCCGAAGTGCTGGAACTGGGAGAGGTACAGGAATGGATAAAGATTGAGGATGTGGCCACTCCCCTTGAGATCGAGCAGGCCAGGAACACGAGGGAAAAGCAGGGAAAGCATGTGATACCGGTTCCCGCCATGGAGATCAAAAAGCAGTTTTCGGGGTATTTTCTGGATCCCCTGCAGTTGTTCAAAAGGAAGGGAAAGGCCGAGTTCCAGAAAATCGGGGAGAAAACGGTTGTGCGTCCGACCTTCAGCTATTTTGGGAAATATACCATTTCCGACTATGCCATTTACCAGCTGATCAACCACATCATCGTATCCATGCCTGAAATGGAGAAGATAGCGCGCTTCCGCTGCAATAACACCCCTGATGGCCTGTTTGTGGATATGGACGTGGTTATGGTTTTTGGCTATAATTTAGTGGATGCACTCAAACGCGCGCAAAACACCATCAGCCAGGAACTGGACCGCTTCGCAGGGATTAACCTGACCAGGCTCGTCATCAATGTGAAGACCCTTGTCATCTCCAAATCGTATCAGAATGCCTGATTCATGGAGGAGTAACCGTGCTGAAGACCGATGAAAACCACATCACCCATCCGGAGGAACTTGAGGACGAAGAAATCATACACCGCATCCGCAATGGCTGCAAGTGGGGCATGGAGCATCTGATCGAAAAGTACAAACCCGTTGTCCGTGCCAAATCCAGATCCTATTTCCTCGTGGGCGCCGACCGGGAAGACATTGTTCAGGAAGGCATGATAGGGCTGTTCAAGGCGATTAGGGACTACAGGGAGGACAAGAGCATTCCCTTCAGGATGTTTGCCGAGATGTGCATCACCCGCCAGATCATCACGGCCATCAAAACAGCCACAAGGCAGAAGCATATCCCGCTGAATTCCTATGTTTCACTCAACAAACGGCTGTTTGACGAGGAATCGGACAAGATGCTCATCGAGATGCTCCAGGAAGTCTCCGTTACCGATCCGGAAGAACTGTTCATCTCCAAGGAAGACTACAGTGTCATAGAGAGCAAGTTGCTGGAGCTTTTAAGCCCGTTTGAAAAACAGGTACTCAGCATGTATCTGAGCGGCATCGCCTACCAGGAGATCGCCCGCCAGCTGAACAAGCCTGTGAAGTCCATTGACAATGCGCTGCAGCGGCTGAAGAAAAAGATAGAAAAAAGCCTGCTGAACAACAGGCATGAAGCGGGAGCATGAGTCATACAAAAAGCGCCTGTTGGCCGAACAACAGGCTAATATCATTAAATGTGCTAAAAAGGAGGTAAAAGTATGTTAAGGTATCAGTGTCAGGTTCAAGTATAAACGAATTTTGTCGAAAAAGCAAGAAACAAGATATTATAGATAGGGTATAAACTGGGAACGGGGTCTCCGGGCGGGCCTGGCTTAATCCTGTCGGTTTCCGGCAGACTTTGTGTTTCCCTTGACAAAATATAGTATAATAAATTCAAAGACAGGCGGTACGGCCTCTCACAAGAGATAAAAGGATACCATCCGGAATCGGCATCAGCGGGGGATCAAAAACCCCGGCAGGGATTGGGGAGTTGAGCTGCGAAATGGCTGAAGAAAAAAACAAAGTGGTCGTGAGAATTGCGGGCAATGAGTATGTCCTGTGCGGTACAGAATCGCCGGAGTACATACAAAGGATAGCCCTGCTGGTGGACAGGAAACTTCAGGAGATCACCCGCAAGAACCATTTGCTCAGCACCTCCATGGCTTCCGTCCTGACGGCCATCAATATGGCCGACGAGATGATCAAGGCCCAGGAAGCCTGCGATCGTTCGGAATCCGAGCTGAAGGAACTGAGAAGGAAGGTCCAGGAGCTGCGGGAGGACGTCTACCGATTCAAACAGGAAAACGAAAAGCTGAAGGAGATTCAGTCCAATCTGCAGATTGAGCTCACCAAAAAGGAAACTGAGCTGAATGAAGTCAGAAAGACCCTGTCCACCCTGTCCAACAGGAAAGTGCCGAGCGCTGATGAAGGAGGTATCAGCTAAATGTTTGATAAGCCGATTTCATGGGGAGAGCTGATCACCATTGTACTTTTTGTTCTGGGAGCCGCCCTTATCTTTTATCTGATCCTGGCGGCTGCCAACCTGGTAAGGCTTCTCAAGAATGTCAACCGGCTGTTTGACAGCAATAAAGAAAACATCAATCAGACCCTGGAGAAGCTTCCCAGGATCGCCAGTGATGCCGAGAAGATAGCCGATACGCTGAAAAACAATGTGGAAGCCATCGATCAGGCGGTCAAGGATGTGGGCAAAATCACCTCATCGGTGAAAAAAGGCGTGGAAACCATCCAGAACGATATCCTGGTCAAGGCGAAAATTTTCATGGATATCATCGACGCCGTCCGAAAATACTTTGACAAGAAGAAGAAAGCCTCCGCTTCCAGAAAGAAGGAAGCAGCCGTTTACAGGTACAAGTATAAAAAGGATCAGGATAAACCGGACGAAGTCGAGATCATTGCCTATGAAAAGCCGGACAAGCCCTGCGACGGTTATATAGAGGATTCGGACAACACGGAGACAGAATTGGAGTCAGCCAAACAAGAGGATGTCGGGGAAGACGAAAGTGAAGCAGATTGATCAAATGGAGCTCCTGGCGCCGGCCGGAACCTTCGAAAGCCTGAAAGCAGCTGTCGCTAATGGCGCGGATGCGGTCTACCTGGGCGGGGAGCAGTTCAACGCCAGGATCGGAGCGGGCAATTTTTCCAACAACGAGCTGGAAGCCGCGCTGGAATATGCCGCTGAACGAGGCGTCAAGGTCTATATCACCATGAATACGCTCACCAAGGACAGTGAGATGGATGAAGCCCTGCAGTTTGCGGGCTTTGTTTATGAAAAGGGTGCGGATGCCGTTATCGTGCAGGATATCGGGCTGGCCGGGCTTCTGCGCCATTCTTTCCCGGAACTCAAACTCCATGCCAGCACCCAGATGACCATCACCAATTCTGCAGGCATCCGGCAATGCGAAGCCATGGGCATAAGCCGGGTGGTGCTGGCAAGGGAGCTGACGCTGGAAGAGATTGAGGCCCTGTGCAAAACCACTGATGCCGAGATCGAGGTGTTTGTCCACGGGGCCCTTTGCATATGCTATTCAGGCCAATGCCTCATGAGCAGCTTCATTGGTTGCAGGAGCGGCAACAGGGGCAGGTGCGCCCAACCATGCCGGCTGCCCTGGCGTATCCGAAAAAAGGATGGCGCCTGGTCGGAGGAGGCCTATTACTTAAGCCCGAGGGATTTGATGGGGCTGACCGAGCTTCCGGGACTCCGTAAAGCCGGTGTCACCTCGCTGAAGATCGAAGGGCGCATGAAGTCTCCCGAGTATGTGGCCGTGGTGACAGGCATTTACAGGAAGTACCTGGACAGGCTGAGGGCATACGGCGAAGAGGCATATCGCATCGATGAGGCGGATCTGGAAAAACTGGAACAGATCTTCAACCGGGGAGGTTTTTCCACGGGTTATCTGAAGGGTATCAAGAGTTACCGTTCGCTGGTCTATCCCGTCCATCCCAAGAACCGGGGAGTCCGAATCGGAACGGTTATCGACGCGAGAAGGGATGCGGTGCGTGTTCAGCTTGAAAAGCCCCTGAGCATGGGGGACGGCATTGAAGTCTGGGATACCGCTCAGGGGGTTCCGGACATCATCGTCAGTTCCATCGTGCTTGATGGTGAGCATGTGCGATTCGCTCCTGCCGGAACCTCGCCCTGGGTGGGGGATATGAAGATGCGGGTGGAAAAGGGAAGCCAGGTGTGGCGCACCTATTCCAAACCCCTGATGCTGGAGGCAAGGGATTCCTTTGAGCGGGGTGAAGTGCGCCGGGTGCCCCTCGAAGCCGTCTTCCGGCTGGAGGCGGGCGCGCCGGCATCCCTTGAGCTGACCGATCCGGACGGAAACCGGGTTGAAGTCTTCTCGGAGATTCCCGCTGAAAAGGCGGAAAAAATGGCCCTCGATGAGGAGCGGATCACCCGGCAAATCCAGAAGACCGGGGATACGCCCTACAGGGTGGAACAGGTCCGTGTTGAAACCGATGGCATCGGTACCCTGCCGATATCCGCTTTGAACGCCATGAGAAGGGAAGCCATTGAAGCCCTCGGCGCCATCAGGCGGGCAGCCGGAAAACGCGAAAAAGCTGATTTGAGTAGCAGGCCGCCCTTTGCGGTTACCGGCATGGGGAAGGAGCCGGAATCCGTGCCGGCCCTGACGGCCTTCTTCCTTTCAAAACCCTTGCTGCCGGCAGGATATGACCGGTATGTGGCGCGCATCTATCTTCCGCTGCTGGGAAGGGAGGAGCTTAGGCCCATCCGGGAATGCTTCCGGGGTGAGATCTTCATCTGGACGCCCAATATCGTCAGAAATGGGGAGATGGACGGCCTGATGAATGCCCTGGACCAACTGGAGGGGATGATTGACGGTATCAGCGCGGCCAATCCCGGAACCCTGCGCGCACTGGGGGAACATCCAGGGTCCTTCCGTATCCATGCGGATGCCCCCATGAACCTGTTCAACTCCCATGCCCTGGCCGTGGTAGCCCAATGGGGAGCTTCTTCTGCGTCCATTTCCCCGGAGCTCAGGCTGGATGAAGCCGAAAGGCTGAATGCCCATGGGCTGCTTCTGGAGGCGCAGGTTTACGGCCGGGTCCAGCTCATGACCCTGGAATACTGCCCGGCAAGTCTCGCTGGTGCATGCGGTATGGCCTGCGATGGCTGTGAAGCGTCCAGGGGCTTTCTGCGCGACAGGAAGAACAAGGTGTTTCCCTACATGCGGGATGGCGGGACAAAACGCACCCTGCTGTTCAGCGCCGAGCCTGTCTTTCTGGATGAGCCGGATAAGCTGCTAATAAGCGGCATTAAACACTTCAGGATGGTCTTCACCGATGAAGACGATTTAACTATCCAGGCAGTGTCCCGGTGGTTCCATGCGCGGTTCAGCGGCAAGCCGCCTGCAATGGATGAAAGGGAGCGGGAGGCGCTGGATCGACTGCTGGCAAAAGGTACAGGTAAGGGCCACTGGTTCAGGGGTGTATAGCCCGGCCGCTTTTCGAATAGACATGGATAAGGAGTGGACTTATGGGGGAAATAGAGGTTTTTGTGGAGATCGTCCGGGAAGGGGTCGTCCTGCCGGCCTATGCCAATCCATGGGATGCGGGGATGGATGTTTGCGCGGCTTGTGACGTCCTGATCCCGCCCGGCCAGACCGTGATCATACCCACCGGTCTGAAGCTGGCCATACCCGAGGGATATGAGATCCAGGTGCGGCCAAGGAGCGGTATCAGCCTGAATACGCCGCTTCGGATATCCAATTCCCCGGGTACCATCGATGCCGGGTACCGTGACGAATTGGGCATCATCATGACCAATACCTCCCGGGAAGACCAGGCCGGCGACAGCGAGCCCCTGCCGGTAAGCTCAAAGGGCAATCGCCAGGGAACGTATTTTATCAAAAAAGGAGACAGGATAGCCCAGCTGGTGCTGGCCCAGGTGCCCCGCATGCGGCTTTGCCTGGTGGATTCGGTAAAGCGCATCGGTCAGGACCGCGGAGGCGGCTTTGGCTCCACCGGTGTCTGACGTGTAAAGATAGCCTTGGGTAACGGGCTGTTCGCCGGACTGGGCAGCAGGGGATTTGCTGTCGGATTTTCAGACAAAGGAAAGGATGGTTGCAGATGATCAACAGGGACAGACTCGTAAACAGTTTTCTCGATATGGTTCGCATAGACAGCCTTACCAGGCAGGAGAGGGGCATGGCCGGTTACCTTCTGAAAACCCTGAAGGAGATGGGATTTGAGCCCTATGAGGACGATACGGGCGCAAAAATAGGCGGCAATGCGGGGAACGTGATCTGCCGTGTGCCCGGCATTCCCGGAAAACCCGCTTTGCTGCTCATGGCTCATATGGATACCGTGGCCCCGGGCATCGGCAAAAAACCCGTGGTTGACGGGGACCTGATCCGTTCCGACGGGACCACGGTGCTGGGCGGCGACGACGCGGCCGGGATCGCAGTGATCCTGGAAACCGTGCGTGCCATCAGGGAAGATGGTTTGCCCCACGGCGACCTGTACCTGGTGTTTACCGTGGCGGAGGAAGGCGGGCTCTTTGGGGCGAGGAACCTGGATATCAGCAAAATACCGGCCGATTTTGCCTTCATCATGGATGATGAGGGGCCCATCGCCACGGCGGCCGTCAAAGCGCCCTTCTATAACCGGTTCAAGGCCACCTTCATCGGGCGGGCAGCCCACGCCGGACTGGAGCCTGAGAAAGGCCTGAACGCCATTCTGCTGGCGTCAAAGGCGCTGGCGGAACTGCCCCATATGGGCCGTATCGATGAGGAGAGCACGTCCAACATCGGTATCATCAACGGGGGCATTGCCCGCAATATCGTGAGCGAGACATGCGTGGTGGAAGGCGAGGTGCGTTCCATCCATGAGGACCGCCTGGAAAAATACACCCGGGAGATCCTGGACCATATCCGGGCTGTGACCGAAAAGATGGGCGGTCGCGTCGAGATAGAAGTGGAGCGCATGTATCCGGGTTACCATCTCGAAGAAACCAGTCCTATTATTCGTATCCTGAAGGATGCGGCCCAAAAGGCCGGCCTTCCCCTGAACCTCCATGCCACAGGGGGCGGTAGCGATACCAACGTGATCAACGGCTACGGGATACCCGCCGTGGACATCAGCGTCGGCATGGACAGGGTTCACAGCACCGAGGAGCGGATCCGGATCTCCGATATGGAGAGGGCCTGCCGTTTCCTGGAAGCCATTATTGCGACCGCCCTGACATATAGTCGCTGATGATCTTCTGAAGATTGCCATCCTTGATGTTGATGGAAATCTGGATGCGCCGGTTCTTGCTTTTGGCCGCCTCGTCATCGCCCAGGGCAATGGGCCTGAACTCAGAGAAGCCGGATGCCTGGAAATAGGCGCCGTATTTGGTTTCAAGCACCGGGTTACTCTTCATCATGGTTACGATGACGGCGATAGCGCGCTGGCAGGACAGGTTGTAGTTGTACTCAAAAGTATCGTCGGAATCGGCATATCCTGAAACGATGATGGCGTCAATATTCTTCCTGGTCTCCGGATCGCTGAGAATCCGCTCGAAGGCCACGGCGAACTTCTCCAGGAGCTTTTGGCCGCTGGCGGATATGCGGCTGCTTCCTTTATCAAATAATAAACTGCTGTTGATGACCAGGTTGGCGTTGTCATCAATGTCCACAAGGGGCTCCCCGCCTGTAGAAAGCAACGGGCCGAGCTCCTTTTCTATGGATTCCTTCACCTGGCCCAGGATGCTCAGGCGAAGGACCGAGATCTCCTGAAGCTGCGACCGAACCTTGGAAAGCTCCTCCTCTTTCTGGGCGAGGGCGGCCCGGTCCTGTTCCAGTTGGATCCTGAGGTTTTCAATTTCGGCCTCCCGGCTGCTCAGCGTGCTTTCCAGACTGCTGAGTTCGGCCTTTTTCGTCTCCAGTTCCCGGTTCACCGATTCCAGCTGGGCCTGCTTTCCGGCCAGCGCCATATCGGCCTTCATGAGCCTGTCATCCCATACGCTGGCGTTGACGATCTGGCGGATGACCAGTATCAGGATACAGAAAAAAAGTACGAACACCAGGGAGGACATCACATCGGTAAAGGAAGGCCAGAAGGATTCTTCTTCGGTGGCTTCACGCCGGGCTCTTGCAAGTCTCATGGATTCACCTGCCTTCTGTCAACGCTGGCCACGGCCGCCTCATGGTAGTTCAGCAGCCTGTCCGGTATCTCGTAAACGGCCTTAAGGAACATTTCGCGGTCTTTTCGGGAATCATCCAGGCAGATCCTGAGATCGGAAATGACGGAGGTCATGTTTTCCAGTCTCCGGTTACTGGCCTGAATCTCGTCAATGATGCCCTCCAGGGTTTCCGCGCATCTGCTGATCCTGGCGCCACACTCAGAGATGGCCTGTGAAGTTCTGTCGAGGGAGTCGCAGAGGTAACCGGAGCTGGCCCGGAATTGTCCGATATTGGCCGAAAAATCCTCGTTGAAGTTTTTAAGGCCTTTGAGGCAGTCGGAAAAGCCTGATACCAGCTGCTCGAAAACGCCGATGGCCTCTCCCAGGTCCTGTGCCGTTTTCTGAACGAGATCCTCGCCGTCCTTGTCGTCCTGGCGCAGCTGTTCCATGACCTCAGAGGCCACCTTGATATCCAGGTATTCTTCCAGCTGGGTGATCAGAAGCTCCTTTGCCGCAGCAGCGCTGAACAGGGAGGACGTGACCATGAAAAGAATTGAGAAGCCGGTCCCCAGGAGGCTTGTCACAAAGGCAACGGCCATGCCCTTGAAGGAAGAAATCAAGAGAGCCAAAACATCGGCACCGGTTTCCTGCATCAGCGTGTCGGCGTTGGTACTGGACATGATGTCGCCCATGTTCCCCACCGCATAGGTGAGCCCGATAAAGGTTCCGAACAGGCCGGTGGTGATGAGCAGGCTGTTGGTTCTTTTCAGGAAGCGCTCTGCCAGAAGGCAAGGCTTGAGGCAAACCTCCATGCCGGTCTGAATGATGGAAAGGGTATTGATGCCGGAAAGGCCGCTTTCGGCTGCCTCCCGGTATTCCTCGGCAATCCATTGGAGCATGTCTGAGGAAAATTCCTTCAGGTCACCTGCGCAATAACCTGCCAGTTCTTCGGACAGGCTGATGTACCTGCGCCTGACCAGGGTATTGGCATAGGATGCGCCGATGAATATGAACATGATCAGTAAGGTGATGAAGGTTCCCACACCGCCCAGCTGGCGGTACAGGCTTATCAGACCATCCAGCACAGTCAATCACATCCTCTGTTGCAGGCTTGTCCCGTTTTCCGGCAACCGGTACTCAGGCCGGTCGATTAAATGTATATGGGACATGCCCCGCATTTAGAACATTTCCGGGCGGTGTGGAGCGATCCGGGTTTAAATGCCGTGCTGCGCACCTGGCGAAGGCCAGTTTGTGGCATGCTTTATTTCCAATGCGGGCATGAAACATGGAACAGACAAGATGGGCAAAAGGCGGACAAGCCCGGTCGGAAAAGGAGGGGCTCAGAAAAGCAAATAAAAATGGGATCTGTCCCACAATCCTTATGGAACAGTCCCATTCCTGTAAGAAGACTCTCGCATATTGCCAAAACCGATGCTTTGACCGGTTCTGTCGACTCAGATAACGCCCTGTGCCAGCATTGCACGGGCAACCTTCATGAAGCCGGCGATGTTGGCACCCATGACCAGGTTGTCAGGATCGCCGAACTCCTGGGCAGCCCCACTGGCATTTCTGTAAATGTTCTGCATGATGCCCTTCAGCTTGGCATCCACTTCTTCAAAGCTCCAGGACAGGCGCATGCTGTTCTGGGACATTTCAAGGCCCGAGGTGGCAACGCCGCCCGCGTTGGCAGCCTTGGCAGGACCGAAGATGACCTTGTTCTTCAGGAAGATCTCGATGGCTTCAGGGGTAGAAGGCATGTTGGCACCTTCGCCGACTGCAAAGCAGCCGTTCTTTACCAGCGCTTCCGCGCCTTCCTGATCCAGTTCGTTCTGGGTCGCGCAAGGCAGGGCGATATCGCAGGGGATCTTCCAGATATCCCTGAAGTTCTCGCCGAACTGGGCGTTCGGGCGCTCCTTGAGATACTCGCGGATTCTGCCTCTTTCCACTTCCTTGATTCTCTTGACCAGATTAAGGTCAATGCCGTCCTTGTCGTAGATGTATCCGTTGGAGTCGCTGAGGGCAACGACTTTGGCGCCCAGTTCCATGGCCTTCTCGGCAGCATAGATGGCCACATTGCCCGAACCGGAGATAACGACGGTGGAGCCATCGAAGGATCTGCCCTTAGCCTTCAGGGCCTCTTCCATGAAGTAGCACAGGCCGTATCCGGTTGCCTGGGTGCGGACGAGGCTTCCGCCGTAATCAAGACCCTTGCCTGTCAGTACGCCGGTGAAGTCGTTCCGGAACTTGCGGTACATGCCGTACATATAGCCGATCTCGCGGGCACCGACGCCGATATCGCCTGCGGGAACATCGGTATCCGGACCGATATGGCGGGCAAGCTCCAGCATGAAGCTCTGACAGAAGCGCATGATTTCGCCGTCGGATTTGCCCTTCGGATCGAAATCGGAACCGCCCTTACCGCCGCCCATGGGAAGGGTGGTGAGCGCGTTCTTGAAGATCTGCTCAAAGCCAAGGAACTTGATGATGCCCAGGTTTACGGACGGATGGAAACGAATCCCGCCCTTGTAGGGGCCAATGGCACTGTTGAACTGAACGCGGAATCCGCGGTTGACCTGTACGCGACCGTTGTCGTCCACCCAGGGTACCCTGAAGATGATCTGGCGCTCAGGTTCAACGATCCGGTCAAAAATACCGGCCTTTTCAAACTCCGGGTACCTTTCGGCAACCGGTTCAAGGGACTCCAGAACTTCCCTTACTGCCTGGTGGAATTCCTTCTCGCCAGGATTCCGATTGACTACGGCTTCATAAACCCTGCTCAGTCTTTTCATTTTTTATCCTCCAATTCATGACATAAAAATGAATTTGACACCTAATCAACTTGCACACCGACCTTTATCCTCCGGCTGGATGCGATACCGACGGAACCCCTGCAGGGCCAGTGCTTCCAATATTTTTCTATTTTGTCCCATACAGTAAATTGTAAAATTAACTATTTATTAGAACAAGGTAATTATAACAAAGTCACCCTGAGTGTGCAAGATCATAAATCAAAAATTGCAAATTGATATCCATGTGTTTTATGCATGGCATGGCGTTTACGCATATACGTTATTTTGCGCAGCTGCCGCCTTATAAATTTTTCCGGCTGGCGGATCGGAAAGCAAAAAAGAAAGATGCCTTCCGGCATCCTTCGTGTCTTTCTTCATGATTGGGCTTTTGCCCGGATATATTCATCGATGGCCTTCGCCGCCTTTTTCCCTGCACCCATGGCCAGGATGACGGTTGCGGAGCCGGTTACCGCATCTCCGCCTGCAAAAACACCCTCCCTGGATGTCTGGCAGGTATTCTCGTCGACGACAATGCAACCCTTCTTATTGGTTTCAAGTCCCGTCGTGGTGCTCCGGATGAGGGGATTGGGCGATGTGCCGATGGCGATGATCACCGTGTCCACCTCAAGAACATGCTCGGAACCCTCTTTGGGAACGGGACGCCTTCTGCCTGAAGCGTCGGGCTCGCCCAAGGCCATCTCCACGCACTCCATGCCGCGGACCCAGCCCTTTTCGTCACCGAGGATCCGGGTAGGATTGGTGAGGAGCTTGAAGATGATCCCTTCTTCCTTCGCGTGATGGACCTCTTCGAGACGGGCCGGCATTTCGGCTTCGGAACGCCTGTATACGATATAAACGTTATCGGCACCCAGGCGCTTTGCGCTTCTTGCGGCATCCATGGCCACGTTTCCGCCGCCCACCACCGCTACATTACGGCCCCGGAAGACAGGCGTGTCGGCTTCCGGGAATTTATAGGCTTTCATCAGGTTGATTCGGGTAAGGAATTCATTGGCCGAATAGACCCCGTTCAGGTTTTCGCCGGGTATCCCCATGAACATGGGCAGACCGGCGCCCGAACCGATGAATACGGCTTCATAGCCTTCTTCAAACAGCTCGTCCACGTTCAGCGTTTTTCCGATCACCATGTTGGTACGGATCTCCACGCCAAGGGCCTTCAGGGCATCAATTTCCCGCTGGACCAGGTCCTTGGGAAGCCTGAATTCCGGGATGCCGTACACCAGTACGCCTCCGGCCTTGTGGAAGGCCTCAAACACGGTGACATCATAGCCCATCTTGGCCAGATCGCCGGCGCAGGTGAGTCCGGCCGGTCCGGAACCTATCACGGCCACCTTTTTGCCATTGCGCGGGGATTTGACCACCGGCTTTGTGATATGCTTCATGTACCAGTCGGCGGCAAAGCGTTCCAGCCTACCGATGGCCACGGGTTCTCCCTTGATGCCGCGCACGCATTGCTGCTCGCACTGGGTCTCCTGGGGACATACCCTTCCGCATATGGCGGGAAGGCTGTTGGTTTCATAGATTTTTTCATAGGCCTTTTCAAATTCCCCGGCAGCGATCAGGGTGATGAATTCCGGAATCCTGACGTTGACCGGGCAGCCCGACATGCAGGGCCTGTGCTTGCAGTTGAGGCAGCGCTGTGCCTCTTCGATGGCCATTTCTTCGGTATAGCCCAGGGCAACCTCGGAGAAGTTCCTGTTCCTGACCTGGGGATCCTGTTCCGGCATGGGAACCTTTTTCAGAGACATATTAGGCATTCAGAACACCTCCCAACCGGCAGGCGTGGCGTTCCAGGGAGATCCTTTCATCTTCCCTGTAAATGGAAAGCCGCCGAATCAATTCGTCGAAATCCACCAGGTGACCGTCAAAATCAGGTCCGTCCACGCAGGCAAATTTGGTCTCGCCGCCAACTGTGACCCGGCATCCGCCGCACATGCCCGTGCCGTCGATCATGACGGGGTTGAGGCTGACAATGGTCTTGATGCCGTACGGCCGCGTGACGTCGCATACCACCTTCATCATGATGGGCGGACCGATGGCAATGACCACATCGTACTGTGCCCCTTCTTCGATGCGCTGTTTCAGGATGTCGGAGACGAAGCCGCGGGTTCCGTTTGAACCGTCATCGGTGGTGACAAACAGACGGTTGGACACTTTCGCCATTTCCTGCTCGAGAATGATCAGGTCCTTGTTCCTGAACCCGATGATGACGTCCACTTCAACGCCCAAGCCGAACAGTTTCTTGGCCTGCGGGTAGGCGATGGCGGTGCCCAGGCCGCCGCCTATCACAGCGGCTTTCTTAACCCCCTCAAAATGGGAGGCCACACCCAGAGGGCCGCAAAAATCGGCGATGGCATCACCGGCTTCAAGGCTGCCCAGAAGCCTGGTGGTGGCGCCAACCTCCTGAAAGATGATGGTCACGGATCCCTTTTCCCTGTCGTAATCCGCGATGGTCAGAGGGATTCTCTCACCCTCATCATGAACCCGCAGGATGATGAACTGGCCTGGCTCAGCCTTACGGGCAACATAAGGCGCCTCAATCTCAAGCAGTTTCACCTGGGGGTTCAGTATCTCTTTCCTCAGGATTCTGTACATACCGAACGTCTCCTTTGCCTTGAGCTATGAGCTGTTAGGATTAATTATACACGGTGATCTGCCCTGTGTGAAGTTATATATCTTATATATCCTATCAGGGTGATATGAAAAATGCCTTACGTGCTGTGATGCGGATGTGCTTCCTGCTTTTCAGGCGGATGAAAACCGGACAGGACAGGGTTTTTGCCAATGTCCACATATAACCTGCGGGTGGTTCATAAGCTTTATGGGCGGATATTCACTGAAGGAGTCTGTGCATGGCCCGTCGCTCACTGAAGTACAACGCGGCTGTTCTTTCCATAACCGGCTTTCTCGTTAAGGCCATTGGTTTCTTTTACCGCATTTTCATCGCCAACTGCATCGGTGCTGAAGGCCTGGGGCTGTACCAGCTGATTGTACCCATCTACTCGCTCCTGGTCCTGGTCCTGTCGGCCGGCATATCGGTGGCGGTATCTCGTTTTGTGGCGGAAGAGACATCCTCCGGCAGGATACGCGCGGGCATGAAAATCGCATCATTGGCTGCCGGTGTGGTTCTTGTTACAGGCGTTGTTGTTTCGCTGATTCTGATTCTGAACGTGGACACCATGCTGCTGGCATTTGCCAAGGATCTCCGGGCACGCAGGTCCCTGCTCTGGATGCTCGCCCTGGTTCCCCCAATTGCCGCAGCATCGGCCTATAAAGGCTATTTTTACGGGAAGGAGCAGGTTATTCCCAATGCCATCGGGCAAGTGGCCGAACAGTTGTCCAAGCTGGCTTTTGTGGTGGTCATGCATCCTCATTTCGTCAACAAAGGCATTGAAAGCATGTGCCTGCTCGCCACGCTGGGTCTCATGGTTGGCGAATGCGTCAATGTCTTCTGCGTGTTCTGCGCTTTCCAGTATGAGAAGTTCAAAAACCGCGCCAGACCGGAGAGGGAAATCCGTACCCGTACCCTGGCCAAGAAGCTTGTCAGGACTGCCCTTCCCATTTCTGCCAACCGGCTGGTGCTTTCAGTTTTGGGGACAGTGGAAAGCCTCATCATTCCGCAAAGGCTGACCCTTTCAGGGCTGACCTTCCAGGAAAGCCTCGAGGTTCTGGGACGGCTCAACGGCATGGCAGCTCCCCTGGTGTTCTTCCCGTCCATGCTGCCCATGGCGCTGGCGACTGCACTGGTTCCGGCTATCGCCGGGGCTGTCTCCTCGGGCAGGTATGCGGTGGCCAACAGGCAGATTTCCCAGTCCATCCGTCTGACCCTGACCATGGGGCTTGTATTCACCGCATTTTTTGCCATATGCAGCCATGAGATAGCCGAATTCATCTATCCTGGAAAGGATGTGGGTCATATCCTGCACCTGCTGTCGTACACAGGGGTATTCCTGTATCTCCAGCAGACCATGCTGGGCATCCTCAACGGTTTGGCGAGGGAATCGGCCATCCTGTGCAACACCCTCACCGGGAGCATCGTCAGGATTCTTCTGGTCTGGTTCTGCCTGCCGATCTGGGGAACGGATGCCTATATTGTAGGGGTTATCGCAGGAAGCCTGATCACCATCATCCTGAACTTCCTGGAGATATCCAGGATAACGGGCATGTCCATCGATATCGGCGAGTGGTTCATAAAGCCGCTTGCGGCCACTCTGGCAGGTGCACTTCTGTCCCTGCTCATCAAGCGGATTCCCGGCCTTTGGGGAGGGGCGGGTAGGCTGCAGTTGTTGATCCCCATGGTCATTTCATTTGCTGTTATTGTGGTGGTTTTCATGGTGACAGGAGTTATCAGGAGCGAGGACATCAGGCGATGGACCCGCCGGAATCATGCCGCGCTGTATTAGGATGTGAAATAGAAAGAAATTTAAAGAAATAGAGAGAAAACAAGAGAATGGATGAGATGATGTACAAAATTCTGCCTGTGAAAGTCGGTGTGGGATTTGATCTCGAAAGGTAAGAGAAGGTAAAATGAGCTTGAAGGTCAAAGAAAGTCAAAATCAAAATAACCGAATAAGATAATGATGTGCAACCAAAACTAAAAAAGAAAACGGAGGTGTTACGATGTTCAGTTTAATCCCTTTTTCCAGGAGAAACAGCGGTATTTCCAGAAGAGACGACTTCTTCGGTTTGGAACAGTTCTTCCATGACTTTTTCCGGGATCCCTTCTTCTCCAGGCTCTCATCCTTTGCATCCCCCATCAGGGCCGACGTGCGGGAGACCGAGCATGAATACATTGTAGAAGCTGAAATTCCGGGCGTTCGCAAAGAAGATATCTCCATAGAGATCTCCGATGATGTCCTGACCCTGGGGGTGGACACCAGGAGGGAAGTGAACGAGGAATCCGAGGGCTACATCTACAGGGAACGCTCCACCGGCTCCTTCAAGCGCAGCTTCCATGTCCAGGGTATCAGGAATGACGACGTGAAAGCTTCCTACAAGGATGGCATCCTGACCATTGTTCTTCCCAAAGACGAAAAGACAAAAGGGGCCAGGAGGATCCAGATCGACTAATCATAAAACCTTTCCATTCTCACGATAGCATCCGGCAGACACGCTCCGGCAGTCTGCCGGATGCACTTATTTAGTTGGATGTAACAGGTTGGAAGTTGAATTGTTGGAGACCCCGAGTGGTCTTTTTTTCATATCATTGCGAGGAGCAGACCGACGAAGCAATCTCAGTCACTTCCGTAACCAACCGCGGGTATGAAGAGATTGCCGCGCCTCACTTTGCGAGGCTTTCAATGACAACCGTACAGGAAAGGGAGCCCGTAAGGGTTAAGGCCGCATTGCGATAAGGTGCCAAAACAGCCTGTGAGAATGGGATAAGGGCGCCTGCTCGCAATGACAAGGCGGGCATGGCTTTATGATGCCATATTTGGACAAATGGCCGTTTGCATGGGTTACAGGAGTTATGTATAATTGATCAGGTAAAAGATGAGGCTATGGAACGAAAAGGATCCAGCCATCAGGAGGCATCATCATGAAACTCGTCGCCGATTGTCACTTTCATACCATTTCAAGCGGCCATGCATACAGTACACTCGACGAATACGCAAGGGAAGCGTCCATGAAGGGACTGGAGCTTATTGCCATGACCGACCACGGACCTGCCATGCCCGGCAGTGCCCATATCTACTATTTCCATAATCTCAAGGTCATACCCGACTATCTCTACGAGGTTGAGATCCTCAAGGGTATGGAAGCCAACATCATCGACCGTGACGGCTCCCTTGACATTACGGGCATGGATCCGAAAGAACTGGACGTTTTGATCGCCAGCTACCACACGCCCTGCCTGAAGCCCGGTACCACCGAAGAGAACACCAAAACCTATATCGGGGCCATGAAGAATAAATATGTGAACATCATTGGCCATCCCGACGATGGCAGGATTCCCGTGGATTATGAAGAACTGGTGCGGGCGGCTGCAGAGTACGATGTCCTGATTGAAATGAACAACTCCTCCTTAAGGCCCATCGCTTTCAGGCAGAACGCCAGGGAAAACTATATGCGCCTTCTGGAGTGCTGCGAGAAGCACAAGGTTTCCATCATCGTGAACACCGATGCCCACATCCATACCGATATCGGCGAGTTTTCCGAGACGCTTGCCCTGCTCCGGCATGTGGGTTTTCCAAGGGAACTGATCGCCAATGCCAGCGTTGAGCGCCTTAAAAAGAAGCTGGTATCGAGAAGGGGATGACCTGAACCCCGGGATGCGGCAAATCCTGATCTATGCCCGGAGCGGACGCATGAGGTGAAAACATGTTTGAAAAGCTTGAAGCCATAGAAAACCGGTTTGAAGAGTTGAATATGCGCCTGACCGAACCCGATGTGCTCAACGATCCGACCCAGTACGCAAAACTCATGAAGGAGCATGCGGAACTCTCGGAGATCGTTGACAAATACAGGGAGTGGAAGGGGTTCCGGAAGGCTTATGAGGATGCCCGGCTCATGCTGGATGAAAAGCCCGATCCCGAGCTCGAGGAAATGATTGAGCAGGAAATGAAAGAGGCCTCCGCGGGTATGGAAAGGACCGAGAGGGAATTGAAAATCCTGCTCATGCCCAGGGATCCCAACGATGACAGGGATGTCATCATCGAGATCCGGGCAGGGGCAGGCGGCGATGAAGCAGCGCTTTTTGCGGCGGACCTCATGAGGATGTATACCCATTACGCCGAGTCCAAGGGCTGGACGGTCAACCTGATCGATGCCAATCCCACCGAAATCGGCGGTTTTAAGGAAGTGGTCTTTGAGGTGGAAGGAAAGGGTGCCTACAGCCGCTTCAAGTTTGAAAGCGGGGTGCACCGGGTGCAAAGGGTGCCTGCCACCGAATCCAGCGGTAGGATACATACTTCCACCGTAACGGTTGCCGTGCTTCCCGAACCGGATGAATTGGATGAGATCGAGATCAACCCGGCCGACATCGAGGTGGATACCTTCCGGGCGTCGGGCGCCGGCGGACAACACGTCAACAAGACCTCGTCGGCCATCCGCATCACCCATATCCCTACCGGGATTGTGGTCACCTGCCAGGACCAGCGCTCCCAGCACAAGAACCGGGAGAAGGCCCTGCGGGTGCTCAAGGCCAAGCTCAACGATATAGAAAGGCAGAAGCAGTTCAACGAAGTGGCTGAAAACAGGCGTGCCCAGGTGGGTACGGGCGATCGCAGCGAGCGGATCAGAACGTACAATTTCCCGCAGAGGCGCGTGACCGATCACCGCATCGGCTATACCCTGTATCGGATCGACGAGTTCCTGAACGGGGATATCGAAGAGCTGATAGAGGCGCTGATCACATCCGATCAGGCGGAGAAGCTCAGCAGGAACGAAGAAGAATGAGCAAGGGGGCACAAGGCCCCCTTTTTGCTACGGTTTGATTCTCAGATTGTCCCCAAACAGGATCCAGGGTACGGTGAAGGTCTGGATACCGGAAACATAGGGGGCGATGGTGTACAGCGGATAGAAAATGACAACGCCGTTTTCTGCAAGGTAAAAGTTTTTCTCGTCGAAGAATTTGACGATGTTCTTTTCCAGGTCATCCAGGTATGGTACCTGTCCGGTTTCCTGCCTGCGCAGGGCCTCGTTCTCTACGGTCCTGATGATCACGGTTCTGTAATCGTAACCCGCCTTGAACAGATCGCTGAGCTTCAACAGCGTCCCGCGGCTCAAGTCCCAGGTGTCACCGAAACGGACGGTATTGCCGTGGGCGCCTCCCGTGAACTCATACTGGTCATAGAAAAGGCTGGCGATAGGTTTCTTGCAATAGGTCGGCTCAAAGGTCTGGATCAGTTCATAGGTATGGAACGGGAACTCCTGTGACATGGCGTACTGGTATTGCCTGACCGCCTGGGGATACAGGCGTGTCCTCGCATAGTTGAAGCTGGCCCTGGCTTTCTGCCTGAAATACAGATTGAACCGGGATGCGGCGTGGTCATACCCGTCCATGTGCGGCACCGACAGCCTGATGTTGACCATCGGGGTTCTTCTGTAATAGAACGTGTCCTTCAGCTCCTGAGACCTAATCCATTCGCAGTTCACCTTATACCACCTCAACAGTATTCTATTGAGGCGGTGCGGATCCTGTGCCTGTACCCATGGGAGAATGCGGTGAAAATGTGAGGTGTCTGCGCTAATCCTTATGCTCCCAGGTATTGTAGGGGTGTTTGGCCAGGTAGGCATTATAGTATCTGGGATCCGCCGTAACCTCCCGACCGACCCAGGGAGGCAGGGAAAAGCGCTGATCTTCCTGCTCAAGCTCTATTTCGGCGATGCAGAGCCCCTGGTTCACGCCGGTAAATTCATCCACTTCCCATGTCATGCCGTCATGGACCAGCGTGTATCGGACCTTTTCGATCAGGGGCTTTATACACATCCTTTCCAAAAGGTCTTCCGCATCGGGCAGGGGGATCTCATACTCGTATTCCGTCCGGGACGCCCCACGGGAAGGTCCCTTTATGGTCAGGTAACCCTTGCTTCCATCGGTTCTGACCCGGATAACCCTGTGGGTATCGGCAACGATATACCCCTGCCGGTATGTTTTGCAGGAAGCTCCGTTACGGTATCCGCTGCCCGTTACAAGGAACTTTCTTTCAATCTCCTGACGCATAATCATCTCCAGGTATCGTCCGCCCGCAAAGGGCATCCCGGGATGCGCCTTTACGGGACCGTATCGGGATATGCTTTCAATATATCCGTTCCTGAAGGGAATTTCAACGTTTGATCTGTCTCTTCCTCTTTTGTCATGCATGGATTTCTTTTGTAGGCTTTGGTGACTTGGTGTATAATGTAAATAAAAAGGCGAATTTTGCCGATTTGTTGGTGAAGTTTGGGATATGGATTTTCTCATCCATGACAGGTTCATATTGGGCGTGCTGATAACCTGCTGCACAGCCCTGTGCGGTTGTGCTGCTTCCCTGGTATTGACCGGCAGCTCATCCGCCGGTGCCAAGCGCGCCTTCCTGTATGTGATGTTTTATGTGCTTGCCCATGAGACCAGTTCGCTGATCGTTTTGCATGCGACATCGCCGGATATGTTCAGACTTCTGGTTGCCGTCAGGGCCGCCAGCGCCTATCTTCTGGCAACATCCCTGCTGCTTTTCACCGGATATTATACGGACAGACGCTGGCTGAAAGGGCTGGCCCTGGGCGTGCACCTGGTTTCCGTGGGACAGGTGGTACTCCCGTTTCTGAACAGGCAATGGGCGGAGCGGCTCGTGATGCTGTCCGGGCCTTTTGAAGCGCAATACTGGGGTTTGGCCCTTTGGTATGCCCTTGTGCCGGGGACATTCTGCATCATCCTCTCGGTTATCTTCATTCTCCATGCGCATCACCATGGGCGCAAACTGACCGTGGTTTCCTTGATCTTTGCGTTTTTGCTGCTGTGCATGGGAGCGCTTTCGATCCTGCAGCTATCCACAAGGGACATGGTCCGGGACAACATGCACCTGATCATTTTTCTGGGCCTTCTGGCCGCAAAACTGAAGGCCATGCCCTTTCTCAGCAGGGATGCCAAATACATTTCCCGCGCCGATATCCATGACGGGTTTTCCGAGGCCGTGATCATCTTTGACCGGAGAGGCCGGGTTGTTCATATCCATGACGGACTTAAAACCATCAAACTGTCCGACAGGCTCAGGGATATCCAGGAAAAGCTGGCGGAGGAAGGGGTGCTGAATGAATCGGGAGCCCTTTCCCAGGGGCGTATTTTGATAGAAGAACAACATCCCGTCCACCTGCAGTATAAGATTTCACCCCTTCAGGCGGAAGGAAAAGTGTTGGGAAGGATCATCAACCTGCGCGATGTTACGGAGCTGGTCAATCTCCAGATGGAATTGTCGCAAAAGAACAGGCAGTTGGAGTTGGCTTTTTCCAGGAAACAGCGGGCGGCACGGGCTGTGAGGCAACTGGCCGTGGAGAGGGAGCGGGCCAGGATACTGGACCAGGTCAATGCCACCGCCAATGCCTATATCAGCAGGGTTCGCCGTGATGTGGCGCAACTTGAGGCTGAAATGGCGACCGGAACGGACTTTCCCACGAAGATCAGGATGATGAACGAACAGTTGCTGGAAGTCACCCGGAGCGTCATTGAGGAAATACGGGCCACCGTAAGGAAACTGAACCATGTGCCTGAGGGATGCGAAACCCTTGAAGATATGGAATAATGCTTGCAGAGACAGGAGGCTGGGGCCTTATGATACGCGTCTTGATTGCAGATGACCATGCGCTGCTGACCGACAGCCTGAAAATGGTACTGGAAAGCTTTGACGGCTTTCAGGTTGTGGGGATTGCCCATGATGGCTGGCAGGCCTGCGAAATGTGCAAAGAAATCAGGCCGGATGTTGTTTTGATGGATATCAGGATGCCGATACTGGATGGCATCAACGCCATCGCCAAAATTAAGGATGTTGATCCCGGCATCAAGGTTATCATTCTTACCTCGCTGGAGGAAAAAAACCATATCTTCAAAGCCTTTATGAACGGTGCGGATGCGTACCTGATGAAGGATACGCCTCCGGATCGCCTGAAGGTTCTGATACAGTGCGTCCTGTGGGGGTACCAGGTTTTGGGTGGCGAACTGAAGGAACTCCTCGATTCGGCCTGCAGGGACAGGATACAGGACAGGAAAAGGGATCAGGTTCTGGCGGCCCTCAAGGAAGAAGACGTCGAGATCATCAAATGTATCAGCGAGGGCAAGAACAATAATGAAATCGCTGAAATCTTCGGATATGCCAACGGAACGGTAAAGAACAAGGTAACCCGGCTCCTGGAGATCACCGGAACGGGAAACCGGGCACAGCTGGTCATGTTTGCGCTGAAGCACAACATCATCTGATGCCGGCGCCGGATTTTGGACGGGTAGGGGGTGGCATTACGACCACAAACATACTGTTCAACCTCATCAGTATTGCGGTCTTATCGGCCTATCTGGCGTTTATATACCATGCGTCCATCAAGACCGGACCCATGAAATACTATATAGCCGTCCACTTCTTTGCGTTCATTTCGCTGATGGTGGATTTCCTTGCCCTGCTTGCCCAGGGAACAGGTGCCCAGCATCTCTTTACCATTCTCTCCTCCTCGGCCGGTATTCTGTGTTCGGTTGCCCTGATGTGCTTCGGCCTTGTCCTTTTGCGGAAAAAGAGCCTGAACCGGTACTTTCTTATCGCTGTCTATCTGATCCCCACCCTGTCTTTCCTGTTTGCCCTCCTTGCGGAGCAATCCCTGATTCTTGAACAGGCAGCGGGCATCCCAAAGCCCGGCACGCTGTACAAGATCCATTCCTGGGTGGAATACCTGTTCCGGGTTTCCGCCTGTGTGCTGCTGGCGGCCACAGTGACAAAAAGGATCAGGATCTCGCCTTTTGAAATCTTTTTGGTGGCGGCGTCCATGGTCTCCTTCACGCTCAAAATCATGATATCCCTCCAGCAGCCTGCTTATGTATCGCCCGTCGGTCCGATCATGGCCCTGATGGTTTTCAGCCTGCTGTTTTTTGGCTCGGCCAAGCTGGGGATGTACCATGTGATGGCGCTGGGCATAAAACGGAGCCTGGAATTGTACGGTGAAGCCGTATTTATCATGGACAGCAGGGGAAAGGTGGCCTACATGAATCCGGCATGCGAGGGCTTGGAGCATGACACCTTCCAGGCCGTTTCTGATGTCTGCCGCCTTGAGGCGCAGGAACTCAGGGATTATGCTGAGGAGGAAAGAATCCTGGAGGTTTCGCATAACCACGGTGTATACACGGTCAGAATGCGCGCAGCTCCATCCCTGCTCCGGAACAGAGCAGGAACCATATGCGTGATACATGATGATACCGCGTTGAAAACCGCCATCAACCACCTGAAGGAGAAGAATGAGGAACTGGTGATGTTGAACAACAGCATCCGGCTGCTCCAGGACCAGACCAGCCACCTGGCCGCCATCGAGGAAAGGAACAGCCTGGCCAAAGAGATACACGACGTACTTGGACACTCCCTCAACCTCGCCCTGCACACTCTGGAAAGCAATCGGCTGATCCTGGACACCCAGCCGGAGAAGGCCATGATGAGGCTCAAGCAGGTCATCGCCGATATCGACAGGGGTATCGGGGAAATCGCGGCGCATGCCGAGCCCAGGGAGAAACAGTCGCCCCTGTGGTCCCTGCTTGCCGAAATGGCGGATCGCCTGGCCGAGATCGGGGTCAGGATGGACGTAATCCGTTCCAGATACACGGGCGAAATGACCGATGATATGGTAAAAACCATCTACAGGATATGCCAGGAGGCCACAACCAATGCCATCAGGCATGGCAAAGCCGACCAGATCACCGTTTCCATCAAGGAAAAAGCAGGCCTGTTGCACATCCATATCATCGATAACGGTAAAGGGTGCGGGAAGATTATCAAGGGCAATGGTCTCAGGGGAATGGAGGAACGCGTCGGAAACCTCGGCGGTTACGTTTCCTTCAACAGTTTCGAGGATGGCAACGGATTTATGGTCCACGCCTTCATCCCGCTGGAAAACATGGCGCTCCAAGGCGGCCAATGACCGCTAAATGGAGAAAACAGTGCAAAAAGCACTCGAAAAGATGACCAAAATCACTTGATTGGACTTTTTGATTGGATATAATATGTTCTAAGGGTTTATAGAGCTCCGGGTGGTTATTCCATATAAACCCTAGATGTCTTTGCCCCCCCCAAAGACTAAAATGTTCTACAAAAGAATAATGGTTCTTGCTTAAGAACCATTATGAGTCCGGAGATAATCTTCATCTCATAAAAGGCTATGAATGCATGATTCATAGCCTTTTAGTCATTCTTTTTGGTATCCGACGGCCGTTTGCTATTTTTCGATGGGTTCGCCCTCCGCATTGAACAGTGGGAGGTATTCGAGGTAGATGATATCTTCCCTGTATTTGGCGTCGCCTTCGGCCAGGATGGCCGCCTTGCCGACCACCGTGCCGCCCGACATCTTGACCAGCTTTTCCACGGCAAAAATGGATTCCCCGGTGCTGATGACATCATCAATGATGAGAACCCGTTTGCCTTTCAGGAGCTCGGCATCGTTTTTGTCGATGTAGAGCGTCTGCTTCCTGGCGGTGGTAATGGACTGGACTTCAACGGTGATCGGATCCTTCATGTAAAGCTTCTGGGCCTTCCGCGCCACGAGATATTTTTCGGCATTCATCTGGCGGGCCATTTCGTGAATCAGCGGTATTCCCTTGGCCTCGGCTGTTATCATGATATCGTGTTCCGGAATTTTCCGGATAAGTTCCCTGGCGCAGGCGGTGGTCAGCTCCACGTCGCCGAGGATCACAAATGCTGCTATCTTGAGATCCTGGCTGATGCTGCAAAGCGGCAGATCCCTTTCCAGGCCCGCTACCTTAATCCTGTATGTTTCCTTCATTGATTAATCACCTCTTAAAACTTCCCGCATACCTATAACTTTAACACTTATGGAAGCACCGAATCAAGCACAAGTTGTACAAGCGTCACAGGACTTTTAAATCGTGTCCGATGACAAAAATGCGCCGGCAGTTTCCCGCATCCGCTTTTGCCCTGAAATCAGTCTTTCTTGCTGGGCATCGGATTATCCCCGCAAATTCATTGCCATGATGGGCGGATGTTCATATTTGTGGCAATGAATTCGTGTAACCTGCTTATCTTTTGCGTTTTGCAGGACAAAAATGTTTTTTGTATACGCGAATTATTAAATATTGACACCTATGACTTGATTGAATCGGGAGAAAATAATCATGGAGGTGATCAAAATGGCACTAAAAGGTGTGGCAGCTGTTGCCGTCATTGCCGGCCTTCTGGTAACAACCCCGGCCGTCGCCGTCGGTCATGGAACCGAAAACAGGGAGCCGGTGCGCCAGGAAAGGCTGAACCAGGAGGAAAAAAGGCCGGAACTTGACAACAGGGAAAAGGCTCCGGAAGATATTAAGGAGCATAAAAAGGAAAAGAAGGACGGTCGCAGGAAAAGAGGTTACTGCGAGTTTGTAAAGGATCCTTTGGGCACGCTGGAAAAAAGAAAAAGCGAGGTCCAGCAACTCCTGAAGGAAGGCAAAATTCCGAAGGAGAAAGCCGAGTCCATCCTGAAAAGAATTGACGAGAAAATGGCGGAAATCAAGGCATTCAACGGGCTGAGCCTTGAAGAGAAGCGCGAAAAACTCATCAGGGACTGCAGGGAATACCTGGACGGCCAGGTGAAGAAGGGCCTCCTGGAACCCGAAAAGGCGGAACGCATCTATAAGGAATACGCTGAAAAGATTAAAAAATGGGACGGAACGGGATATCCCAGGTTCTTCAGGAAATTCACCGGGGAGAAAACCGAATAATCGGGGCAAAACGGGAAAGAGACCTGATACAGGTCTCTTTATGCCGTTTCATATTTGATAGTCTTTTGCTTTCCGAACGCTATTCCAGGTTCAAACGCTTCTTCAGGATATGGTTGGTAATCAGGAAGTAGCCTGCCGACAGCAAGGTGAAGAAACCGATGGTGAACCACATGACATAATGGAACAGTGCAATGGAAGTCTGCAGGCTTTCCTGCAGCGTATCCATGTAGTGCTGCAGCACCCTGACATTCGGGATGAGGGTCAGGCAGGCAAACAGGATTTGTGCAAAAGCGGTCAGCCCGAGGAAAGCGCCCAGGGAAGCCATGGTCCTGTGCCGGTTGGACAGATGTCCCAGGGCGATGGACGCATAGATGAGCAGGATACCGAAAACGGTGGTGGCAATGCCTGCGAGGAAGATTTCCAGCACAACCAGGCTTCCTGTGGGGCCGAAGATGGTCAGAAATTCTGCTATAACTGCAAAAAGATCCAGCATCAACGCCCTGTTGGCAATTTCATCAAAGGTCAGGATAACGATGGAGAGGAATGCCGCAACAAGGCTTCCCAGGTTCCATAAAACCGATATCAGCAATTTGCTGACAATGTGCTGCCATGGTTCCACCGGCAGGGTGAACATCAGATACCCTTCATCGGACAGCAGGTTCTTGTGGAAGCGTTGGATCATGACCACAAAGGTCATGACAAACATCCCCATCAGGATCATGATGTACACGATGGCGCTGATGAATTCGGGGACTTCGGAGCCCCCGGCCGTCAGGGCCGAGATGAGTTTGGTGACAGCCGCAGCAATCAGCATAGCGGCGTATATGGGCATAAACGTTCTTCCCGTGGCTTTCAGTTCATACTTTAAAAGCTTGCCTAACATCTGAACACCTCCCTGAACAGACCGTCCACCGATTTTCCCTGTTCCCTGATCTCATCCACCGACGAAGACAGGACTACCTGGCCTTCACGGATGAAAATCACGTGATCGAGAATCTTTTCCACGTCCGAGATCAGGTGGGTGGAGATGATGATTGTCGCTTCCGGGTTATAATTGCTGATGATGGTTTCCAGGATATAATCCCGGGCCGCCGGATCCACGCCTCCTATGGGTTCGTCCAGAAGATACAGTTCCGCTTCCCGGCTCATGACCAGGATGAGCTGCACCTTTTCCTTGGTGCCCTTGGACATGGTCTTCAGCTTGTCATTCGGGTTAATGTTGAGCCTTTTGAGCATATCATAAGCCTTATCCGGCCTGAAATCACCGTAGAAGTCTCTGAACAGCCCGATGATGTCATGGACGCGCATCCAGTCGTTCAGGTAATTCCTTTCCGGGAGGTAGGACACGATCTTTTTGGTGCCGGTTCCAGGCTTCATGCCGGCTATGCGTATTTCACCCGATGTGGGTGTCAGAAGTGCGTTGGCAAGCTTAATCAGGGTGGTTTTGCCGCTGCCGTTGGGTCCCAAAAGCCCAACAATTCTGCCCCGCTCAATGGTCAGGTTGACATCCGAGAGCGCTTTTTTACCGCCATAGGATTTCGTCAGACCTTTGCATTCCAGAATGGCATTCATTTCCCTACCTCCTCGATCATATTGTTGATGATGGACAGGATTTCTTTTTTGTCAAAACCGAGCTTTTTCATTTTCTCCAGGAACTCCGATACCTGTTCCCTGGCAATTCTTATTCTGGCTTTTTGAATCATCTCCGAATCCTCCGTTATCGATCGACCGCTGGTGCGGTGCGTGATGATGAGTCCGTCTTCCTCCAATTGGGCCAGCGCCCGCTGCATGGTGTTGGGATTGACTGAGGCTTCCCTGGCCAAATCGCGTACAGAAGGAAGTTTCGCTCCTGGAGGATAGACCCCGGAAAGTATCATCCATTCGATATGTTCGACCAATTGCGTGTAGATGGGTCTGTCCGGTTTCAGGTCCCAGGGCATTCGATCACCCCTTTGTATTATTGTATTAAGCGCTTAATACAATAATACAATAATCGTGCCACCAGGTCAAGTGTTTTTCCAAAATTAAATGCCGGACTTAATGCTAAGTCCGGCACCCGGCATAAAGGAGGTGAGGCGCCTCCTTGGGACGGTCCGGATGAACCATTCCCTGATATAGTCTATTCAGAAATTGGACAAGTGTGACAGGCTGCGACAGGTTTTTGATCGATACTGGCGGGTGTCCTGTCCTGCCGTCGGGGAATAGGCGGAAAAAGAAAAAGACGGCAACAGGCGGTTTACAGTGCGCGATTCACGACAGATATTGTAAGAATATTGTAGATATTTACAAAATGTTTCGATAAAAAATATAGTGGTAAAAAATAAGTGTTGTTCAAGTATATAGATGAACTGAAACAGGGGGTACTCTAAATGAGCCAAGCAAATGCTGTCAAACAATCGAGCTATGATCTGAAGCGCGTGGATAAGGTAAATCTGATTGCAATATGGTGTGTCATTGCGCTCTATGCGCTTACCAATATCGTGACGTATGGGCTGAATGCGTTTACGGATGTCATCAAATCCATAGTCGTGGCAGGCCTTGCAACAGGACTGTATTATCTGAACCTTCCACAGTTTATTAAATCCCTGCTTTTCGGTCTGCTCCCTTTATTGGCCATGATGGCCTATTTCCTGATTACAGGGTTTGATCTGGGAAACCACTATATTGCTTTTGCTGCCGTTGCCATGATCGCGTTATACTTTAACGAAAGGCTTACCCTGGTTTTTGGCGTTATCAGCAATGTTCTGCTCATAGTGATGTTCCTGCTGGCCGGTGAGGTCTTTATGGGACCGGTGGGAAACGATATCCTGGTTGTCGAATTCATCAAGGTGCTCGTCGTGTTTAACGGCGCGCTGGCGCTCCTGTACTTTTTGACCAGGTGGGCAGGCGAGCTTGTGAAGAACGCTTCTGCCGAAACGGATAAAGTCGGCGAATTGGCGGCCAGGCTCCAGACTGTGATCGCCCAGGTTGAAACAGGTTCCCAGAACCTGAATAACCATATCGAAACCGTAAATAAGACCATTGGCGCCACGAAGGAATCAAGCAAGGGCATCTTTGTGTCCATGAACGAGATGGCAAAGGCCATCCAGGAAGAAGCGTCCAGCATTTACAAGACCAATGAGGCCATGAACAGTTCCATGGATCTGGTCAGCCAGACCCAGGCCATTTCGGGTTCCATAGCTGAAAAATCAAAGGAAATGGCACAAACCATTGAGCAGGGTAACGAAAAAATTGCCGAAATGGTGGCTCATAACGAGGTCATCAGCAAGGCTGTGGGCTCCGCCAAGGCAACGGTTAACGAGCTGAACCAAAGCATGGAGCGGGTTAACCGGGCCTTGGACGAGATCCTGGAGATTGCCGAGCAAACCAATATGCTGGCTCTCAATGCGGCCATCGAGGCGGCGCGGGCCGGCGAGCAGGGCAAAGGGTTTGCCGTTGTGGCCGATGAAATCAGGAAGCTGGCAGAGCAGAGCAAGGCGACTGCCGACAATATCAGCCGTATCATCCAGGAGCTGACCGAACGCTCCATGGATACCCTCAAAAAAGTGTATGAGGGCGATGCAGCAGTCCGTGAAGGTAATCGGATACTGGAAAACATTACGGACTTCTTCAGCCGGATGAAGGTTTCGGTGGAGGATGCCAACCGTCAGTTGTTTGAAGGTGTTGAGGGAACCAAGCATGTGACCGAGATCTTTATTGAAATCCAGAAACAGATAGAGAACGTGGCCAGCATTTCGGAAGAAAATGCGGCATCCACCGAGGAAGTGCTTGCCACTCTGGAGGATCAGAACAACAATATCATGCAGATCCATGAAGCCATGGCAAACATCGGCAGGCTCAGCAGGGAACTGCGCGGGCTTGTATCGTGATGTTTGAAAAGGAGGGGGGGGACAGCAGGAGAATACTGTGTGTCCTGAAAGCGGAATACCGTATTCCCTGTTGGAAAGAGGGGCGGCTTTAGGAGCCACCCCTCTTTTAATCTGTTCTGCCTTATGCGGTTTCGATCTGGCTTTCGGCGATGAGGCCCAGGTGTTCCACGGCCCATTCGCGCAACTTGTACTTGAGGGTCTTGCCGGCTGCGTTCATGGGGAAGGATTTCATGAATTCCACATACTTGGGCGTTTTGTGCTTGGCCATATGGGTGCGCACGTAGTCTTTCAGTTCCTCGGCGGTCATTTCCTCGCCATCCTTGAGGATGACGCAGGCCATGATCTCCTCGCCGTATTGCTTGTCGGGCACACCGATGACCTGGACATCGCTGACCTTGGGATGGGTGTAGATAAAGTCCTCAATCTCCTTGGGATAGATGTTTTCGCCGCCACGGATGATCATATCCTTGATTCGCCCGGTGATCTTGAAATAGCCGTTTTCGTCCATCCGGGCCATATCACCCGTATGCAGCCAGCCATCCGCATCGATGACAGCTGCCGTTGCCTCGGGCATTTTGTAGTAACCCTTCATGACATTGTAGCCCCTGGCCACAAACTCGCCGTCGGTGTTGGGCGGCAGATCCTTTCCGGTAACCGGATCCACGATCTTGCATTCCACACCGGGCAGGGCTCGGCCGACCGTGTTGACCCTGACTTCAATCGGATCGTCCACGCGGCTCTGGGTGCATCCGGGGGAAGCCTCGGTCTGGCCGTATACGATAGTGATCTCCTTCATGTTCATCTTGTCCACCACATCCTGCATCACCTTGATGGGACACGGGCTTCCTGCCATGATGCCGGTTCTCATGTGGGAGAAGTCGGTCTTGGCGAAGTCCTCATGCTCCAGCATGGCGATGAACATGGTGGGAACGCCATGGCATGCCGTTATCTTTTCTTTGTTGATGCATTCCAGGGCCACTTTCGGGGAGAAGTAGGGAATGGGGCACATGGTGGCGCCATGGGTCATGGCAGCCGTCATGGCCAGCACCATGCCGAAGCAGTGGAACATGGGGACCTGGATCAGCAGACGGTCCGCCGTGGAGAAATCCAGGCAGTCACCGATGGTCTTGCCGTTGTTCACCACGTTGTAGTGGGTCAGCATGACGCCCTTCGGGAAGCCTGTTGTGCCGGAGGTGTACTGCATGTTGCAGACGTCGTCCTTATGGATGGTGTAGGCCCGACGGTAAACTTCCTCAACGGGTACCTTGTCGGCCAGCGCCATGGCTTCGTCCCAGGTCAGGCAGCCCTTTTGCTTCGAATCGATGGTGATGATGTTCCTGAGGAACGGAAGGCGCTTGATGTAGAGGGGCTTTCCGGGCTCTGCGGTCTCCAGTTCGGGACAGAGTTCCCGGATGATGCCCACATAGTCAGAATCCTTGAACCCATCGATCATGACCAGCGTATGGGTATCCGACTGGCGCAGCAGATACTCGGCCTCATGGATCTTGTAGGCCGTGTTGACCGTTACGAGGACCGCCCCGATCTTCACGGTTGCCCAGAAGGTGATGAACCACTGGGGCACATTGGTGGCCCATATGGCCACATGATCCCCGGGCTTTACGCCCAGTGCGATCAGGGCGCGGGCAAAGGTGTCCACATCATCGCGGAATTCCGCATAGGTCCTGGTGTAGTCGTGGGTGATGAATTTGAAGGCATACTGGTCGGGGAATTCCTCAACCACACGATCGAGCACCTGGGGGAACGTCAGATCGATGAGGATATCCTTCTCCCAGATGTACTGTCCCGTGCCCGCTTTGTTGGTATACAGCCGGCCCCGTCTCATGTCCTTTCTCAGGTATTTAGACATGTAATTGGCGTAGTTGGGGAATACCACGCCGGCGTCCGCCAGATCCGGCGCCCAGCGCTTCACCCATTCAAGGGAAATATAACCGGCATAGTTGATGGAACGCAGGGCCATGATGAAATCATTGATGGGAAGATCGCCTTCTCCCACCATGCGGTAGGAAACCTTGCCGTCTGCCATGACAGAGTCCTTGATATGGACGTACTTGATATAGGCGCCCAGGTTCTGGACGGTTTGACCGGGTGTTTCGCCCGCAAAACGGTAGGGATGGTGAAGATCCCAAAGCGCTCCCACCGCATCGCTTCCGATAGCGTTGAGCAGATTGCAGAGCCTGCGGGTATCGCTGTAAACGCCGTTGGTCTCCACAAGCAGCGTTACTCCCTTTTCCTCCGCTATGGGAACCAGCTTCTTTAAGGCGGCGATAACGACCTCGTCGTCCACCTCTCCCTGGGGTTGGGGTTCTTTATCCGCCAGGATGCGGACATAGGGGGTTTTGAGCTTTGCCGCCAGCTCGATGTACTGGACGATCTCTTCATGGTTTTCCTCAGCCTTGTCGGCGAATTTCAGGCAGCAGCCCGACGAAAGGCAGGGGATTTCAAGGCGCAGCTTCTGCAGCTTATTGATGGTTTGGGGAAGCTCCGCTTCAGTAAAGGGCTTTGCCCGGACCGCAAAGATTTCCTTGCCCAGGCCGCGTATTTCGATGCCGTCAAAACCAAAGTCCTTGGCCATGGAATAGATATCCGGCCAGTCAAAATCTGGACATCCCAGGGTCGAAAAAGCCAGTTTCATACCACAATCCTCCTGACGTGTTTTGATCAAATAAAAAAAGCCTCCGCCTTCCTGCATTCAAGAAGACGAAAGCTTTGCTTCCGCGGTACCACTTCTTTTGGCCAAAATGGCCCACTCATGCAGCATCCGCCCGGTCAGCCGGGTTAATGCCTTCCCGTTGTAACGGCGGGAATCCGTCCATGCCTACTTGCCGGAAGCGAACCTGCTTCCGGGGGTTCAGATGGCTGCTCGAGGGGGAGCCCACTTTCTGCTCCGCGCGCTGTTTCGCACCGTCCAACAGCTCTCTGAGCCGCATAAGCAGTGTGTTTTCCCTGTCATCGCATTTATCCGGTTTGTAAGTATGCTATCAGATTCCAATGTACTTGTCAAGGTACATCATGGATGGAAAACGGCATCCTCCCGCATCTTTCTGTTCAGGTTCCCCCGGTAACCTTCTTGTCCCTCGGGTCATATGATGGTTTTATGGAGCATGCGATGCGAGAGGTGTTCATGATGCCGGATGGCGTATCCCAGGAGTTCTATCCGGGTTCTTTCAGAGGCAGGCGCTTCCCCAGGCGATACCCCGTCATCCGTCGCCCGATATACGGTCCGGTCATCGTACCCGGATTCCGGTATCCCTTCCGTTACCGGCCGAGGGGATTCCTTTACCGCTATGGGCCCTTGTTCTGGCTTCTTGAGATGCTGGATTGACAGGTTCCTTCTCCGGACAAAAGGCATCTCTCTGTGAGATGCCTTTTGTCCCTTGCTTGCTTCAAACCGGCTGGATTGCCGGAACATCTTTTTTCTTGATGACGGGCAGGACCATTTCCGCAATGGTGCCGATCCCGGGCTCGCTGATGTAGTAGAGCCCATATCCTTCCCCGTACTGGAGCCGTATGCGCTCCTTGATGTTGTGTATGCCGATAGTGTTGAAGCGTTTTCCCTTATTGGAATCGCTTTGGTTAAGCGTGTAGACCGTGGCCAGATCCATTCCCGAACCGTTGTCAATCACCTCGATATGCAGCTTGTCGTTCTCGATGAAGGACAGGATCTTGATAAACCCTTTGTCTTCCATATCCTCAAAGGCATGGAGGATGCAATTTTCCACCAGCGGCTGCAGGACAAAGCGCAGGATTTCGCAGTCGCATGTCTCCGGATCCAGTTGGGTTGAGAATTCGAAGGTATCGCCATAACGGAATTTCTGGATCCGGATATAATTCTTGAGATTTTCCACCTCGTCGCTCAGGGTGGTCAGGGTTCCCGGCTGGGCCAGGTTGTATTTCAGAAGGTTAATCAGCGAGGTGCACATATCCGCGATATTGTTCATGTTCTGGAGCACGGCAAGCCATTTGATGGAATCCAGGGTGTTATACAGGAAATGGGGATTGATTTGGGCCTGGAGCACCTGGAACTCCAGCTCCGACTTGCGCTTCTGCTCTTCAAATTCCTTTTTGTAGTAGCTCTGGATCTGGTCCATCATGATGTTGAAGGTATCCCCCAGAATACCCAGCTCGTTCTTCAGTTTGAGGGAGACCCTGAAATCCAGATCGCCCCGCTCAATGCGTTTGCATGCCTGTATCAGGGTCTTGACAGGCCTTGTGATGGACTGGGTTGAAAGCAGGATGAAGGTGAAAGAAATAATGGCCGTAGCAAACAGGATAGTGTTGAAAATGAACAGCAGGCTGCGGCTCCTTTCGGTAAGCGGCAGGGCTTCAATCATCCTGACGATCTTCCAGTCGGCCATCTCGATGGTTTCGGTGACGATGATACTGTCCCTGCCAAATACCGGCCCGCGAAGCTGCAGGTTTTTTGCGGTAAGGATTTCGGGATACTGCTCGAGTACGGGCTCAAAATTGCTGATGATGGGATGGTTGAATATGATGTTGCCCTCCGTGTCCACCACCATGATCTTCTCGTCGAGCTCCACAGTGGACAGCGAGAACATTTCACGGACAACCTGGTAATCGATGTCCAGGACGATCAGCCCGATGAGCTTCTGCGTCTCAATGTTGTAGACAGGACAGATATAGGACATGACACTGAAATAGTTGTCGGGATAATACTCCACCTCGTGAACATTGGTCCACAGCTCTTTGACCTTTTTTTCACGCATGACGGTGAAATACCGGGAAACGAAGTCGAAAACCTGTTCCTCGTCGATGGAAAGCGTGCTGGAATAGACATAACCGAGTTCGCTGACAATATGCGCGCCCTTTATAAAGGACTGGGTGCCGATGGTGCCAAGAAGGAGCGAACTGATCTCATTGCGCCGCTCAACCTTTTCCTGATCCGATCCGGACTGGGGCTTTGGAAGCATGTCCACCACCTTGGCGTTGGCGCCCAGCGCGTTGCCTGTGCTGCGAATGATGTCTGCCATAAAGTCAAACTGGGATTTGATCTTATTGGTGACCAGAACGTTGTAATCTACCTCATATTTGCGGAACTCATCCAGATAGACATACCGGTTGGCCGCCCACATGGTGGCCAGCAGGAAAAAAGTCAATCCGGCCATGCCGATAAATATACGAAAAGAAATGGATCTGAACCCCATATAAAAGCCTCCCCCCCATACGGCTTAAAGTTATTATACCTCAATGGCCGGATCACTGTCACATTCCGCCTGAAGGTTTATGCTGGAAAATAACCCTGAATCCAAAAGAAGTCATGGGTGGCTTATGCTTAGAATCATCGGATTGACAGCATGATGATTTGTAGCTTTGTACAAAAATACCATACCTGCAGGAGAAAAAATTATTTGTTTTATTCAATTCGTTGATTTATTATAAGATCGTGGCTGTTCCACAGCAGGTAGCCTGATGGATGCAGAAGGAGACCAAATCCAATTCCGGCTGGAAACCATATGATCCGCACAACCATTCCATCGGATTTGATGCCGGAATGGAAAGGATAAGATTATCTCAGGCGCTTGACCTGTGCGTTTCCTGGTTTTTTTGCTCATTTTACAAGGGGGGCTTGGACAATAAATGAAAAGGGTAATGGTCGTAGACGATGAATTCCTCGTCCGGCTTGGGTTGCGCACAACTATGGATTGGGAAGCGCATGGATACAGGATTGTCGGGGAAGCCTCAAATGGGAAGGAAGCCCTGGAGATGTTTGACGAGGCCAATCCGGACATTCTGCTGACAGATATCAAGATGCCGGTCATGGATGGTTTCAAATTGATCGAGGAAGTCAGGAAAAGGAAAAAGAATATCCAGATCGTCATATTAAGCCATTATGACGAGTTTTCCTATGTCCAGAAAGCGCTGGAATTCGGCGCGACTCAGTATATCCTCAAGTCCGAAATGAATGATCAAAAGCTGATCGATCTCCTGCAGAAGCTTTCCCTCAAGGAAAAGGACCAGGCTGTGGAAGAGATCGATATCAAGGCGGAGCGGGAGAATTACTTAAAGGATCTCCTCTTTGGCAAGCCGGCCGATGATGATTTCGCGGACCAGGCAGACATGGCGCCCCCGGCGGGTTTGTTCAGCGACAGCGCCTACATGGCCGCCAAGGGATTCTGTGAGACATCCATGCTGCATGAGGATTCCAGGAAGATGCTCTCCCAGACCGTCAAAACCATGCTGGAAAAAGCCTTTTCCGAATCATCGAACGTCATGATTTTTTATAAGGATCAACTCTATTTTACTTCTATTATATGTGTCAAGGACGTCGATTCGGTCAAGGGGTCACATGACATCGTGAAGTCCATGCAGCAGCTGATCCGGAATATCAAGCAGTATTTCGAAGTCGTGGTTCAGATTGGCCTGAGCAGCGCGGGGAAGCCAGAGCGGTTTCCAGTCATGATAGCGGAGGCGGAGCAGGCCAGAAAGACCTGCTTCTTTTCCCTGCAGCCCATTGAGGTGTTTTTCCCGGAGATGGTCCAGGGGAAGGACAGAACCATCCGGGTCAGCCGCAGCAAGCTGTCTTCGTTTATTGAAGAGAAGGACAGGGAAGGACTCAGGCAATACATCGCCGGCATTTTCAATGAACTGAAGCTGCTCAGGAGCTACGGCACATTCAAGAATGCCGTTATTGATCTGCTATCTGTGGCCAGGACCATTTGCGAGGAGCAGAACATCGACCAGACATCATCCCTGTCCCCGGCAAAATTCTCCTATGAGAATTGCCTGGTGATGCCCTTTGTTGATAATGTGGAAACCTATATCCAGGAGCTTTATGCAGCCATTTCCGATGCGGCTGTGAACCGTGAATCAGGCTATTCGGCGCTGGTCCAGAACACCATTGCCTACATCAGGAACAATTATGCCAGCAATATCAGCCTCTCCGATGCGGCAGCCTATTCCCAGGTCAGCAGCAGCTACCTGTCCCTGATCTTCAAGCAGGAAACCGGCGTCAATTTCAGCAATTTTTTGACCGATTACCGCATGGAAATCGCCAAGAAGATGCTGATCACCACCAATAAAAAGATCTATGAGATCGCCGAAGAGATCGGTTTTTCCAGCCCGTATTATTTCAGCAAGGTGTTCAAGGAATATACGGGAATGACCTGCAAGGAATACAAGGACAAATATACCGGAACTCACTGACGCGACAGGAAAGGGTTACCTAAAAAATGTGATGATTTTCTAAAAAAATTAAAAAATCTTTCTCCTGCGCAAGCAAAAGCAGCTAAAAATTGTGAATTAAGTATAAACATATTCCATTTCAATAGCATTTCCAACGTTCTACAATTGAATCATCAAGGATTTGTGGTTGGGACATGAATGCCCGCGGGATGCATGACCCGGCCAGATATTCTATTGGCACGGGGGAATACCATGAAACCACTTAAGACCAACACAGCCAGGAAAGACGCCGGCCCCGGGAAATCCCTCAGCGGCTTGCTGACTTTCCGCGCCAGGCTGATCCTGGCCTTTATGCTCACCATTCTGCCCATCATCCTGCTAGGTCAACTCTCGTATACAAGGGCATCCTCATCCATCAGGGAGACAGCCGAGAAGACATCACTGGAGACCATCAAGCAGATCACAAGGTATCTGGAAAATACCATGTCCGTCGTGGAATCTGCTGCCAAACAGATAGCCGAGGACAAGGATCTTCAAAGATATGTGGTATCCGTAAACGAACAGTATAATTCCGCCATACTGGACGCCAGGGATCGTCTCAATCAAATGCTCACCTCGCTCAAGGCCAGATATCCGGAAATAGCGGAAATTGCCGTTCTGCTGGGAAACGGCCGCTCGGTCATCACCCACAATTCGAACCTGGCCAAGAATGCACTTGAAAGTTTGCAGGGGGATTCCCTGATGAATACCGCCCAGGAAAAAAATATGCTTTGGGTGGGTGAGCATCTCCAGCTGGACGCGCTGCTGTCCAATCCCTCATCCTATGCCATGTCCCTGATTCGCCCCATTAAGGGCGCAGGCCTGTCCCAGACAAGGGGCTATATCATCATAGACGTCAATGACAGGCTGGCAGCAGACGCCTTCCATGGCGTCAACCCCGGCAGCGGCAGCGAACTGCACCTGGTAAGCCCTGACAACAGGGATATCGTTTATGAGATGGATGAAGAATCCGGCACGCTTGTCATGAGCACGGAAGCCCGGGAGCCCATCACCGGTATGGACTTTTTCGCGAAAATCGCGGAAAGCGGATCGGAATCCGGTGCCTTTGAAGATGTATACAAAGGGGAGGAGCATCTCGTCCTGTATACACGGGTGGGTGATACGGGCTATCTGCTGGTGGGCCTGATTCCCACATGGAATTTTGTGGTTTCGGCGGAGGCCATTAAGGGGACGACATTGCTTCTGACCATTATATCAGCGTCCGTTGCCATCCTCATTGGGCTCATTCTTGCCATGAGCATGGGCAAAACGCTGAACAGGCTGATCCAGGCATCCCGTAAAGCGGCTGGCGGGGATTTCACCGTAACCTTCCAAAACCACAGGCAGGATGAGTTCGGCACCCTTGCAGAAGCGTTTACCTCCATGATCGGCAATATGCGTCAACTGATAGAGAACGCTGCCGATACGGCCCGAAAGGTGATCGAATCGGCCCATACCGTCGCGGTGACGTCCAGGGAGGCAGCAGCCGCATCCCAGGAAGTGGCCAATGCGGTCAGTGAAATTTCCAGGGGAGCTACAGAGCAGGCCGCCGATGCAGAAAAAGGCTCTGAGAAAATGCGGCAGCTGGCTCTGCAGATCAATTCGGTTTCCAGGCATGCCGGGACCATAGCTTCCTACTCAAAGGGAGCGGCCACATTGGTGGGTCAAGGCCAGATATCGGCCAGCTCGCTTGAAAGTAAGGCAAAGGAAACCATCAGGAACACCCAGGGGCTCATCGCCGATATCCGCGCCCTGGAGGAAAACTCCAGGCAAATCGGCAAGATCATTGTCGTAATCGACAATATTGCCAGCCAGACCAATCTGCTTTCCCTGAATGCGGCCATTGAGGCGGCACGGGCCGGTGAGGCCGGCAAGGGCTTTGCCGTTGTGGCAGACGAGATCAGGAAGCTGGCCGAGCAGTCGGCTGCCGCTGCAAGGGAAATTACAAAGATCATCAAGGATAACGGTTCCCAGACCGCCCGCGCAGTGGAACGGGCCGAGGCGTCCCAGAACATCCTGCAGGACCATAACGCTGCCCTGACTGACACCCTGAAGATATTCGACAAAATATCCCGGTTCCTGGGTTCACTGGGCAGCCAGGTGGACGAAATCACCAACGGCGTGGAACTGATGAACCGTTTCAAGGACGACGCTACCCTGGCCATACAGAACATCTCGGCGGTTTCCCAGCAGATTGCTGCATCCACCCAGGAGGTGACTGCATCCTCCGAGGAGCAGTATTCAAGCATCGAACAGCTTTCGGCCTTCGCTCAGCAGCTTGATGATGCGGCCAGGATGCTCAGTGAATCCATTGCCCGTTTTAAGGTCAATTGAGCGCAGCCTTAAAAAATTACACAAAAATTTTTCAGGATATCAAATAGAATTATAGCTTTGACAAAAAAATAACTATACGCCTGTTAAACATTGTGCAGAAAATACAAAATCAGTCCATTTAGCGCCGTGGTTTTGGATATTACAATGAAAGTGAACGAGCTGATATGGGAATTGCATGCGATCCATACGTCAGCAGTCATGCAGAAGGTTCATGAGTCTGATGCATGAAGCGACAAAAAACCAAAAAGATCAAAAGGGGGAATTTTTGAATGAAGAAATTCAGACGGGCTCTTGTCTTGGTGATGACCCTGGCCCTGGCTCTTACCTTTGTAGCCTGTGGCGGCTCCCAGGGCGGAACAAACGCAACGCCTGCACCAAGCCAGTCATCAGGATCCGGCTCAAACAACAACCAGTCGGGTTCAGGATCGTCAGAAGGTTTCAACTGGCGCGCCTATGAAGGCACAACCCTGAACGTTATGTTCAACCAGCACACCTATGCTGACGCAGTCATCGAGAAACTGCCTGAGTTTGAAGCCAAGACCGGAATAACTGTTCAGTACTCCGTTACTCCGGAAGAGAACTACTTCGACAAGCTGACCACCGCTCTGAACAGCCGTTCCGGTAACCCTGACATCTTCATGACGGGTGCCTACCAGGTTTGGGAATATGCTCCCGCCGGCTACATTGAGCCCCTGGAAGGCTACATCAACGATCCCAACAAGACAGCTCCCGATTACAACTTTGCTGACTTCTATCCTTCCATCGTAGGTACGCTCCGTTGGGACCTCGTTCCCGGACATAAGGTTGGCGAAGGCTCTCAGTGGGCAATCCCCATGGGCTATGAGATCAACAACCTGGCTTACAACAAGAGAGTCTTTGACGAAAAGGGTCTTAAGCCCCCGACGAACACCGACGAACTGCTTGCAGTCGCCAGCCAGCTGAAGGAATTCAACGGCCCTGGCAGCTACGGTATAGCACTTCGCGGTACAAGAAACTGGGCTACCATCCATCCTGGCTACATGTCCCTGTTTGCAACATGGGGCGCTCAGGATTTCGTCATCGAGAACGGCAGACTCGTATGTAAGCTGGATTCTCCGGAAGCTATCGCTATGACCGATTACTGGGTGAAGCTGATCAAGGCCGGCGGTTCTCCTCAGTGGTCCACCTACACCTGGTATCAGGCCGGTGCTGACCTCGGCGCAGGAAAGGCTGCAATGCTCTTCGACGCTACCTGTAACGGTTACTTCCAGAATCCCGCAGGCGCTTCAGCCGAAGCCGGCAACCTGGCATGGGTTGACGTTCCGCTGCCGCCCGGAGCAACCGCTTCCAAGTCCAACGTTTGGGTATGGTCCATGGCTATGAACGCTGCTTCCAAGAATAAGGACGCTGCCTGGTACTTCATCCAGTACTTCACCAGCCCTGAGTTCATGCTCTGGTCCGGTACCGAAGGCAACTGTGTTGACGCTCCGCGTAAGTCTGTAGCTGAGAGCGACAAGTACAAGGAAGTTGTAGGCAAGGCTTACGGCTACCTGGAAGCTCTCGAAAAGGGTCTGCCCAACGCAACCATTCAGTTCACACCTCAGCCCTACTTCTTTGAGACCACAACTGAGTGGGCAGCTACCCTGCAGGATCTGGTTGGTGGCAAGTACTCATCCACCGAGGAAGCTATGAAGCAGCTCACAGAGAAACTGAATCGTATCGTAGAAGACATCGAGGTTGAATAACGCGATAGGTTTCTTGTTGAGGGACTTGCGAGACAAAATTGATGTCAGGCCGGGGGCCGCAAACCCCCGCCTGCATCCCAAAATCAGAAGGAGAGACGAGGAAGTTGAATGCAGCATGTATTGCGGGATGAGGTTATTGAGTTTTATTAATGTCCCCAGTTCCCATCCACAGATTCTCGCAATAGGCTTCCTGTTATAATCGTTCGTTCCTGCCGAAAATTCAAGGTCGCCTGGATGAGTCAATCAACCAATGAAAGCCTCGCTGTCAGCCGACAGATGACGCGCAAATCTGAATAGATATCCCAAAAAACGAGAGCATTAGCAAAGCTCAATAGCTTCATTCCTGAATCTTTGTAAAGAAAATTTTACAAAGTTTGGTTTTCTATACCCTAAAACCTCAAAAGAAAATGGATTGAGGAGGCAAGAAGATGGCTTTCAACAAGAAAGATGCAGCCAAGAACGATCTCAATACGGTGCCATGGTTGACAAAAGCCAGACCTTATTTAATCATGGCGCCATCCCTGCTGATTACAATTGGTATCCTGGTACCGTTTGCAATGGCAATCTATTATTCCTTTACAAGCTATACCTTCAAGCTGCCCACCTTTAAATTCGTCGGGCTGAAGAACTGGCTCAACATGTTCAAGGACCCGGCCTTCTGGCACGCCATATGGGTTACCATCCGTTACGCATTCTTCGCCACAATCGTGGAAATGGGCCTGGGTCTGGGTATAGCATTGCTGCTCGGCAATACGGAGAACAAGTTTACAAAGTTCCTGCGAGTTGTGCTGACCTTCCCGCTGATGGTTGCGCCCGCAATTGCGACAATCATATGGCAGCTCATGACCAACAACTCGGTAGGTATCCTGGAAAAATTCCTGAACATTTTCGGTGTTTACAATTTCCCCTGGGCCGCTTCCCATGCGACGGCCATGTTCACGGCGGTACTGATCGATACATGGGTATATTGTCCTTTTGTTATCATCCTTATTCTTGCAGGTATTCAGTCACTGCCCAAATCGCCGTTTGAATCGGCCAAGATCGACGGCGGAAGCGCCTGGTTCAACTTCAGGAACCTGACGCTGCCCATGATTAAGCCCTGTATCTACATCGCGCTGCTGTTCCGACTCATGGCTTCCCTGCAGGAATTCTCCATCATCTTTGCCCTCACAAAGGGAGGCCCCGGAGATACCCTGATGAACCTGTCGGTTACAGCCTACAACACGGGCTTTGCCTTCCAGAAATTTGCCGCATCATTGCCTATCATCCTGGTGCTGTGGGTTATCGTTAACCTGACCGCCAAGCAGATCGTCAAGAAGTGGCAGTATTCACAGAAGGTAGCCAGCGGTAGGGATGCTGCAGAAGGAGGTAAATCATGAGACGGAAAAGAATGATCAACAACGCAGTGAAGAACGGCCTTCTGGCGCTGTATGCCATATTCGCGCTGTTCCCGCTGTTCTGGATGGTGCTGATTTCCTTTAAGTCCGACGCGCAGATGTTCAACACCACGTTCATCTTCGATCCCACCCTGGAAAACTATGAAGCGGTGCTTCTCCGCACAGACTACTTCAAGTACTTCTTTGACAGCGTTATCGTATCGGTTATAGCGGTTCTGGTTTCAGTCCTGGCCGGTGTTCCGGCGGCCTATGCCCTGGCCCGGTACAACTTCAAGAAGAAGGAAGACCTGGCCTTTACCATCCTGTCCTTCAGGTTCGCTCCTGAAATCCTGGTGGTTCTTCCGCTGTTCATGATCTACCAGAAGATCGGCCTCTACGATACCTATTTCGGCCTGATTTGGGTGTACCAGCTCATCACCATGCCCCTGCTCATATGGGTTATCCGCGGTTACTTCGAGGACATTTCGGTTGAAATCGAGCATGCGGCCATGGTGGACGGTTATACCTGGTGGCAGGTGTTCCTGAAGAGGCTTCTGCCCCTGATCAAACCCGGACTGGTTTCCGCAAGCCTTTTGGCCTTCATCTTTGCCTGGAACAACTTCACGTTCCCTCTGATGTTGAGCGGTACGAAGGTTGAGACCATTACGGTTGCATCGCTCAAGTACATTGCTTCGGATACGGTTCACTACGGTCAGATGGCCGTTGCGGCGACAGTTTCAGCGCTTCCCGCTGTTATCTTCGCACTGTGCATACAGAAACATCTGGTACGCGGCCTCAGCTTTGGTGCTGTGAAGGGATAAGGTGAGAAAATGGCTAAGATAGAACTTTTAAATATAACCAAACGATTTGGAAAGTTTACGGCTCTCGATAACGTAAACCTTGAGATCAAGGACAATGAGTTCTTTGTTCTGTTCGGACCGGCAGGCGCGGGAAAAACCACGCTGCTCAATACGGTTGCCGGGCTTGTGATGCCCGAGGAGGGCCTCGTCAAGTTCAACGGGGAGATCATGAACAAGGTGGATCCCTCACACCGCAACGTGGCGATGGTTTTTGAGAATTATGCCCTGTATCCCAACCTGACGGTTTATGAAAACATCGCATCTCCGCTGCGCAGCCCGCTCTACAAGAAAGACGATGCGACCATAGACAAGGAAGTCCATCGTGTAGCGAAGATCCTGAGAATCGACCATCTGGTGGAGAGGCTGCCCAGCCAGTTGAGTAACGGTCAGAAGCAGCGCGTGGCCATCGGACGGGCGTTGGTCAGGAATCCAAACGTTTTCCTGATGGATGAGCCCATCGCCCACCTGGACGCCAAACTGCGCCATCATATGCGCAGTGAGCTGAAGGAAATGCAGTCCAGCTTCAACTCCACCGTTATCTATGTCACCCACGACTTCCTGGAGGCGGTCAGCCTTGGCGATAGGATCGCCATCATCAACGAAGGCAAAATCGTACAGGTCGGAACCCGTGAGGAAGTGTACTACACGCCTTGCAACGAGTTTGTGGCAACCCTCGTGGGCGAGCCCGAAATCAACCTGGTGGACGGACGCCTGGTTGTGGATAACGGCAAATACTATGTTGAAGTCATGCAGAAGGGCTATCTGATGCCGCTGCCTGAGAACTCCGGAATTATCAAGAAGCTGGTCGATTCCGGTATCACCGAGTACCATCTGGGCTTCAGACCCAACAACGTCAAATACACCTTCCAAAAGCAAGATGGCTTGCTGCGCGGAACGGTCTACAGCTTTGAATCCATCGGTAACAAGGCCGTCCTGATTGCCAAGATTGGCGACCAGTTCCTCCGGATGATCGCGCCCAATGATCTGCAGGTCAAGCTGGACCAGGATGTCTATGTCGAGTTGCCAATCAGCAAAGCCACATTCTTCAATGCACAAACCACCCAGTTTATCGGCACCTCTGATGAGGCTGCCATATACAGGCTTGTGCAGGAGCAGCTGAGCAAGGGGGTGCAATAATGTCCAAGCTGATCATCAAAAATCTGTATAAACGCTATGAGAACAAAGGCAAGAAGAAGACAGACAAAAATGAGTTTGCAGTCAACAACCTGAGCCTGGAGTGCGAGGATGGTGAGTTCATTGCCATACTGGGCCCGTCCGGTTGCGGCAAGACCACCACACTCCGCATGATCGCAGGCCTTGAGGATATAACGGCTGGTGACATTTATATCGGGGATACGCGGATCAACGATCTCCATCCGAAGGATCGAAACATCGGTCTGGCGTTCGAGGACTATGCCCTTTATCCGCCCCTGACCGTTTATGACAATATCGCCTTCAACCTGAAGGCCAAGGGTGTTCCCGCAGATGAAATCAAGAGACGCGTTCATGAGATTGCGCCGCTTCTTAAGGTGGAGGATCTCCTCGACAAGATGCCCGTCTCCCTGTCGGGCGGACAGAAGCAGCGCGTCAACATCGCCCGCGCCATCGTGCGCCGCCCCGGAATACTGCTCCTGGACGAGCCGCTGTCCCACCTGGACGGCAAGATGCGCCAGGCGCTGAGAACCGAGATCAAACGTCTCCATAACGAAATCAAGTGTACAACAGTTTACGTTACCCATGACCAGCTGGAAGCCATGTCCCTGGCAGACCGCATGGCCATCATGAACCTGGGTGTGCTCCAGCAGTTCGGTACTCCCATGGAGGTTTACGACGATCCGGCCAACGAGTTCGTGGCAGGATTCATCGGCGAGCCGCCCATGAACATCCTCAAGACCACCATCATCAAGCACGAGAATGACTTCTACTTCACCTTCGAAAACAGCGAGCTCAGGATTCTCTGCCCGAGAAGGTACTATGACCTTCTGAAGGACGGCATGCAGGTGAAGATGGGCGTTCGTCCCACGGATATCTATGTGGGCGGCCCCGATTCCAAGGGTACGCCGGTCAAGGTGGCCGTGTTCGAGGACCTCTGCGCAGAGAGAAGAATCGGTGTCCGCGTGGGTGAAGAACTCGTCATGATGATCACAGAGGATGAGACACGTTACAGACAGGGCGAGCAGATCAAGCTTGAAGTCAACGGGGAAAAGACACACCTGTTCGACCTGGAAACCGGCAATAGAATCAGACCTAAAAAATGAAATGAAACGGAGGTATGAGAGATGAGTAACATTCCCGAAAAGATGAAAGCGTTGGTAGCTTACGCACCGGGCGATTACCGCCTGGAGATGGTTCCCACTCCCCGCGCCACCGGCGATGAAGTCATTATCAAGGTTGAAGGCTGCGGCGTTTGCGCAGGCGACGTAAAGGCATACCACGGCGCCGCCAGGTTCTGGGGCGGAGAGGGCAATCCTCCGTACATCAAGGCGCCTGTGATCCCCGGACATGAATTTGTAGGTATCGTTGTGGAAGTTGGTCCTGACCAGAAGGAATTCCAGGTTGGCGACCGCGTGGTTTCCGACCAGATCGTTCCCTGCTGGGAATGCAAGTTCTGCAAAACCGGCCGTTACTGGATGTGCCAGAAGCATGACGTTTACGGCTTCCAGAACAACGTCAACGGCGGCATGGCTGAATACATGCGTCTGCCTCATGGATCCCTCAAGTACAAAGTTCCAAAAGATCTCCCCGTCGAAAAGGCATTGCTTATAGAGCCCTATGCCTGTTCCAAGCACTGCGTGGACAGGGCAAACATTGGCAACGAGGATTTCGTGGTGCTTTCAGGCGCCGGTACTCTGGGCCTTGGCATGGTTGGTGCCATCCGCAAGCGCAATCCTGCCACCCTGGTTGTTCTTGACATGAACAATCTCCGCCTGCAGAAAGCGAAGGAGTTCGGCGCAGATATCGTTCTGAATCCGCGCGAAGTCAATGTGGTTGAGAAGATCATGGAAATGACCGACGGCTATGGCTGCGACATCTACATCGAAGCCACCGGCCATCCTTCCAGCGTCAAGCAGGGACTTGAGATGATCCGCAAGATGGGTACCTTTGTGGAGTTCTCCGTATTCGGCGAACTGACAACGGTTGACTGGAGCATCATTTCCGATACCAAGGAGCTCAACCTTTTCGGTGCTCACCTGAGCCCGTACTGCTATGAATCGGTAATCAAATGGATTGCTGACGGTTCTCTTCCCACCGATGGCGTCGTGACCCATAAATTCAGCCTGGACGATTGGAAGAAAGCCTTTGAGATTGCCGGAAGCGGTGCTGACAACTCCATCAAGGTTGCCATTATCCCTGGCATGTAATGCAAGTCAATCATTTGGGGGGGTAAACAATGATTTCCATAGCTATAGGATGCGATGAGGCCGGATGCGCCTTCCGCGACGCCATAAAGGAAATGCTCATCGCGAAAGGATATGAGGTAGAAGACTTTGGAACATTTGACGACAAACCCGTGCTGTATCCGGATATTGCGGTAGCCGTTGCACAATCCATCAAGGAAGGCAGGCACCAGAGAGGTATTCTGATTTGCGGCACCGGGATAGGCATGTGCATTACGGCCAACAAGGTGCCTGGCATAAGGGCTGCGGTTTGCCATGATCCCTTCAGCACGGCGCGCTCCAGAAAGAGCAACGATGTGCAGATCATGTGCATGGGCGCCCGGATCATCGCTCCTCAGCTAGGGAAAATGCTGGTGGAACAATGGCTGGAATGCGACTTTGAAGGCGGAGGCTCAGCGCCCAAGGTCCAGCGTATCAAAGATTACGAGAGCCGTTTTCTCAAGGATGATAACGCGTGTTGAAGAAAGCGAGGGAGATTATGCAAAGGATTATCAACAAGCCCGACATGGTTGTAGAGGATATGCTGAAAGGGTTTGTCAAGGCCCACGACGATATTGTGATGCCAACCTCCAACCCCAGGGTCCTCAAATATAAGGATGCGCCTGTCAAAGGCAAGGTAGGCGTGGTAACAGGCGGCGGTTCAGGACATAAACCGGCATTCATCGGCTATATCGGCAAAAACCTGTGCGACGCGGTGGCCGTTGGCGAAATCTTCTCGTCTCCTACCGCCCAGGCTTTCTATGATGCTTTCCGGGAAGCCGATTCGGGCAAGGGCGTAGCCTGCCTGTACGGCAATTATGCCGGCGACAATATGAACGTGAAGATGGCCATCGAACTTGCGGCTGACGACGGCATAGAGGTTAAGACCGTTGTGGCCAACGACGACGTGGCATCGGCTCCCAAGGAAGAGCGCCATAAGAGAAGGGGCGTGGCCGGGGAAGTGTTCATGTGGAAGATCGGCGGTGCCAAGGCCGCTCTCGGCGGAAGCCTGGACGAGGTCATCGCCGCGGCCCAGAAGGCCATCGACAACACCCGCTCGGTCGGTATCGGGTTAACGCCTTGTACCATTCCTGCAGTTGGGCATCCCAACTTTGAAATAAAGCCCGGCACCATGGAAGTCGGTATCGGCCACCATGGCGAACCCGGCGTAGAGGTTTGCGAAATCAAAACCGCCGATGAGATGGCAAAGATGATGGTGGATATCGTGGTTCCCGACCTGCCCTTTGTGGAAGGCGACGAGGTGGCCGTGATCGTATCCGGCCTGGGCGCCACACCCGTCATGGAACTGTATATCCTGTACAACAAGATCGAAGAACTCCTCGCCGAAAAAGGCATCAAGGTATACAAATCCTTTGTCGGAAACTATTTTACATCCCTAGAAATGATGGGTGCCACTTTCACCGCTATGAAGCTTGATGATGAGCTCAAGGAACTCCTCGACCTGGAGTGCAACTCCATGGGCCTCAAAGTCTTCGGCAAATAAGGAAAGGAAGCGGATTATGGAAAAGTTCTTGAACAAGGATGGCAAAGTCATCGTCTTGAACCTGGTGAAAACCATCCAGGAAAACAAGGATTACCTCAGCGAGGTGGACGGCCTCATCGGGGACGGGGACCATGGGATCAACATGAACAAGGGCTTCACCATATGCGGTGAACGCCTGAAGGATGCGGATGCCGATCTGTCCGAGTCCCTGAAGACCCTTGGCCGTGTTCTGCTTACCGAAATTGGCGGTTCCATGGGACCTCTTTACGGCACCTTCTTCAACAGGATGGCACGCAGCTGCAAAGATGAGCCGGAGATCAACCGCGACGTGTTCAAAAAGATGATCAACGAAGCCCTTGCGGGCGTATCCGAGCTCGGCAACGCCAAGCGAGGGGACAAGACCCTGATGGACGTGCTCATTCCTGCCACCGAGGCCTACAACAAGGCCATTGAAGAGAACAGGAGCTTCAAAGAGGCGCTTCTGGCCATGAAGGAAGCGGCAAGGGAAGGCATGGAATCGACCAGGGACATGGTGGCCAGGGTTGGCCGGGCCAGCAGGCTGGGCGAGCGCTCAAGGGGCGTTCTGGATGCCGGATCGGTATCCTGCAACCTGCTGATAGCCTCTTTGGCAGACAGCATGATAGCATTGCTTGCTAACTGATAGTCACTCAACGACAGCAGATGGAATGAGGGAGCGAAGTGTGTAAACAGTTTTTTCTGGGCATTGACGGGGGAACCTCTTATATAAAAGCCTCAATCATGGACAGTGAATTTAATCTTTTGGACGAAGAGCGAGAATACGTTTCTGTCTACACACCCTTTGACGGAGCCAGCGAGATAGACATGAGTGACTATTGGAAGCGCATGTGTCGCATGACACATGCGCTTAAAGCTCGTAACCCAAATATTTGGGATCAGATAGCGGGGGTGGGCGTTACCGGACAGGGTGACGGGCTCTGGCCTGTCGATGAAGACGGCAACCCTGTCCGGAACGCCATCCTCTGGAATGACACGCGGTCCAGGGTCATTGATTTTGAGGGGATTGAAGGGCTGGAAGAAGCCATAAAGGACGATTGCACCAACGCGGTCTATGCCGGTTCGGTAACGGCCCTGCTCAAGTGGATGAAGCTTTATGAGCCCGAAAATTTCAGGCGCATCCGATGGGCCCTGCACTGCAAGGACTGGCTGAACTTCAAGCTTACCGGAAAGATTTATACCGATTATACCGATGCCAGCACCTCGATGTTCAATATCAAAACGGGGGAATACAGCCAGCGGATCCTGGATGTCCTGGATCTGTCGGAATGCCGGCGCATCCTGCCGGAGGTGGTGGAATCCACACGTATCATCGGTCATATCACCCGGGAGGTTGCCGAGCTGACCGGCATCCGTGAAGGCACCCCGGTCATTGAGGGCGCCATCGATGTCTGCACGGTGGCCCTGGGTACCGATGTCATGGAGGTGGGCAATTCCTGCACCATCATCGGCACCACCCTCAGCAACCAGATCATCCTGGACCCGGAGACCATGGATCAGGCGGACAAGCGCGGGCTGCTCATGCACAATGTGGTGCCGGGCACCTATCTCTGGATCCTGCCGACCCTGTCGGGTGCGTCCACCATGGACTTCATCAAAGCCATGCTTTTCGCGGATACGCCCTACCCTGAGCTTGAAGAAAAGCTGAAGGAGATTCCCATCGGATGTGACGGACTCATCTACCATCCCTATATCTGCGGTGAAAGGGCTCCCTTCAAGAATCCTTTTGCCACAGCCGGCTTCTTCGGCCTGACCCAGGCCCATTCCAAGCTGCATATGATGCGCAGCGTTTTCGAGGGGTTGGCCTGTTCTTTCTATGACTGTTTCCAGGCCTTTGGCGGAAAGTTCAATACCCTGTACCTGTCGGGCGGCGCCTCGGTGAGCCCGTTTGTATGCCAGATGTTCAGCGATGTGATTGGAAAGCCGGCCAGCCGGATCGAGAAGAAGGAAATGGGAGTCCTCGGCATCATCCGCGTCCTGCAGGTGGCCCTGGGATATGTGAAGGATTACTCCCAGTTCCCACGTCAGAAAGTGACGGTTTTCCAGCCCGATATGGACAGGCACGCCAAGTACATGGAAGTCTTCAGGCTCTTTAAGGAATTGCAGGAAGCCATGGCGTTCTATTGGAAGAAAAGAAGCCAGATCAAGTTTTAACAGTGTACGGAGGAAATCACTATGGACAAGGAAAGAGCAAAACAAGTTCAGGCGGCGGTATGCGAAGCGGCGAAGAAACTTGCGTCAAGCAATCTTGTGGTAGGGACCTGGGGCAATATCAGCGCAAGGCTGGACGACGACTACATGGTTGTAACGCCGTCGGGCATGAAGTATGAAACCCTCAGGCCTGAAGACATGGTGGTTGTCAACATGCATGACCTGACCTATGAGGGCAGCCTGAAACCCACGGTTGAAACGCCCATGCATGCCAGGATCCTGCTTGAAAGGCCTGAAATAGGCGCAGTGGTACATACCCATTCCACATACGCCCTGGTCATGGCGGCTGCCCATAAGCCCATACCGCCCATCTGCGACGACCAGGTGCAGATCCTGGGCGGCGAAGTACGGGTTGCCCGTTATACCCTGCCCGGTACCGGTGACATGGCAGAAGCGGTGACCGAGGCCCTGAAGGGAAGGATGGGGGCGCTCATCGCCAACCACGGCGCGGTGGCATGCGGCCGTAACCTGGACGAGGCCCTGGTGGCTGCCACGGTTCTTGAAAAAGCCGCTCAGGTCTATATCGGGACCCAGGCCGTCGGCGGCGGCGTGGAGCTGAGCCCGGAGGACATCGCCTTCATGTATGACTTTTTCATGAACAAGTACGGACAGAGGTGAGGGATATGGCAAAACCCAGATGCGTCATCACGGCCGAGCTGATGGAACCCTATCTGTCCCAGATTAAAGACATGTGCGATGTCACCGTGGGCGGCTGGGCCCTGGAAAAAAGGCTCATGTCCGAGGACGAGCTCATCGGGCTTTTACAGGGTGCGGAGATCTTCATCGTGGAATTCGAGCAGGTGACCGCCAGGGTGATTGATGCCTGCCCGGATCTGAAGCTCATCATGTGCGTCCGCGGCAATCCGGTCAATGTGGATAGAAACGCCTGCACCGCCAGGGGCATACCGCTGCTCTATACCCCGGGCCGGAACGCCAACTCGGTGGCCGAATTCATCGTCGGTGCCATGATCGCTTTAATCCGCAAAATTGCCCTTTCCTACCATGAATTGCGCAGCGGCAGGTACCTGGGCGAGCCGAAGGACAACATCTACGACGTGACATACAGGGATGACATGGTCTGGTCCATGAACGATCCTGGAGCCAATCCGTACATCGCATTCAAGGGATTTGAGGTCTTCGGCAAAACCTTCGGCATGGTGGGCTACGGGGCCATCGGCAGAAAACTTGCCAAGATCCTTCAGGCCATGGGGATGCGGCTCATGGCTTACGACCCTTACGTCCCGCCGGAGGAACTTCAAGCCGACGGCATTGAGCCGGCCACCATGGAAGAAGTGTTTTCCCGGTCCGATTTTGTATCCATTCAATGCAAGGTGACCGAAGAGACCAAGGGCCTCATCGGCGCCCGGGAGATTTCCCTGATGAAACCGACAGCCTATTTCATCAATACGGCGCGGGGCGTCATTGTCGACCAGAAGGCGCTTATGGACGCGCTGTTAGAAAAGCGGATTGCGGGAGCCGTTCTGGATGTTTTCTGGGAGGAACCGCTGCCCGCCAACCATCCTTTGCTCCAAATGGACAACGTGCTCATCACGCCCCATATCGCCGGAGCGTCCAGTGATGTGCCGGTGCAGCATTCGTTGATGATAGCCGATGAAATAGCCCGTTTTGTGAACGGGGAGAGCCCGAAGCGCCTGTTCAACAAGGAAATCATAAAGAGCTGAAGCGCTGGTTCCCGGTTTTGGAACCGGCTGGGGGGGGAAAAGACATGAAGACATTGATTACAGCAAGGTTTGACAAAAGATTCCTGGACGAATTGAAAGCCATCGCCACCGATTTGCGCTTTGACGGCTATGGCGTCCACGGCGTCAAGATGGCAACACCGGACCTGATCCGGGCGCTGGAAGGCGTCGAACTTCTCATCAGCGAATTTGAGGATATCACCCGGGAAGTTATCGAAAAAGCGGATGCGCTGAAAATTATCGTTTGCTGCCGCAACGAGGCCTTTGCCAGCGTGGATATCGAGGCGGCCACCGAAAAGGGCATACCGGTGCTTTATGCGGGGGGAAGGAATGCCGTCGCCGTGGCCGAACACACCATCGCCCTTCTGATGTGCGTATCCAAGAATATCGCGCTGACCGATCATCTGCTGAAATATACCGACGAGCTGACCAATTGTACATACAGCGATAAACAGGGCGAACGCAGGCATGTCATCTCGGAATGGTCCATGGATCCCAGGGCGCCCTTTGCCCTGTATGGCGGAGGACCGGAGATGTACGGGAAAAACTTCGGCCAAGTCGGGTTCGGCTCCATCGGAAGAGAAGTGGCCAAACGGGCATATGCCCTGGGCATGAACCTGCTCATCTACGATCCCTATATCAAACCGGAAGATGTTGCCTTCGTCAACGGGAAGCTGGTGGACCTGGAAACCCTTATGCGGGAATCCGACTTCATATCGGTCAACTGCAACGTGACACCCGAAACCAGGGGCCTCATCAGCCGTGAGATGATCAACCTCATGAAGCCCACCGCGTACCTGGTGAATACCGCCCGGGCGCCCATCATCGACTACGATGCCCTGTATGACGCGCTCAAGGAAAAGCGCATCGCCGGCGCCGGACTGGATGTATTCCCAGTAGAACCCATCCCTGCGGGGGATAAAATCCTCAGCCTGAAGAACACGGTGCTTACACCGCACCTGGCCGGATCCTCAAGGGATATCATCGGCCATCAGACCGAGATCATCATGGAACAGCTCAAAATTCTGCTTGGCGGGGGGAGGCCACGATTCATCTGCAACCCGCAGGTGATAAAGGCATGAGTTATACCCTGGGAATCGATATCGGAACCACCAATGTCAAGTCCGTCCTGTTCGGGGAAGGCCCCAGGGCGGTGGCGGATGCAAGTTATGAATATCCCACGACTTTTCCCGCCCCTTCCTGGGCACAGCAGAACCCGGAACACTGGTGGGAGGGAGCTAAAGCCACCATCCGTTCGGTGCTTTCCCAAAGCGGCATCGATCCTGCGGACATCAAGGCTGTGGCCATCAGCTGCCAGTCCCCATGCGCGCTCCTTGTGGACAGAAACGGCAACCCACTCCATGATGCGCTGATCTGGATGGACCGAAGGAGCACGGAGGAGCTTGAACTGCTGGAACAATCGGTGGGCGCGCAAAGGATTTTCGAGATAACCGGAAACCGGTTGGATACCTATTTCATGCTTTCCGAGCTCATGTGGCTCAAACGCCATCATCCGGAGCTTCTGGACAAGACCTATAAGATCCTTCAGGCCAACGGGTATGTGAACCTGAAGCTGACAGGAGAGTTCACCATAGACAGCGCCAACCTTTCGCTGACCCAGGCCAACGACCTGAAACACAAATGCTGGAGCAGAGAACTCCTGGACGCCATCGGCGTGGATATGGCCATTACGCCGGATGTGTACGACTGCGGCGAGGTGATCGGAACCGTTACCCGCCAGGCTGCGGAGCAGACCGGCCTGAAGGAAGGCACGCCCGTCCTCGCCGGATCCGTGGACGCGACAGCAGCCGCATTTGAAGCGGGCGTCCAACAGGGCATCGCCCTGGAGATGACCGGTACATCCTCGGTCATGCTCATCGGGCTGGACAAGCCGCTGACCACCATCAAGCTGTCCCATCTCAACGGTTTCGACGACAGCACCCATTACCTGTATGGGGCCATGAGCTCCGCGGGCGGATCCCTCAAATGGTTCAGGGACGCGCTCTATGGCGTGGAAGCCGGCGAGAGGAATGTCTATGCGCGCATGGATGCCGAGGTCGAACGTGATGCGCCTGAACCGACGCATTTGCTGTTCCTGCCCTACATGGTGGGGGAACGTGCTCCCATATGGAATCCGGATGCCAGGGGCGTTTTCTTCGGCCTGAGCATGGGCACCACCCGTGCCCAGATGATCCGGGCCATCATGGAAGGCGCTGCTTTTGCCCTTTTGGATAACCTGGAGGAAGCGGAGAAAATCGGTCTGCACCCTGAACAGCTCTATGTGGTCGGCGGATGCAGCAACAGCGACATATGGCTTAGAATCAAGGCTTCTGTCATTAACCGCGAGATTATCGTGCCCCGCGATACCCTGGGGGCCAACGGCGGCCTTGCCTGCCTGATGGCCGCTTATACCGGCGAGTTTGAGACTCCCGGACAAGCCGCCGCGGCAGGCTTTAAGGTAGCAAGAAGGATTGAGCCTGTCCCTGCCTGGGTGGAGCGGTACAGGGCGCTTTATCGGGAATACAAGAAGCTTTACGAATCGTTGGAGATCAATTTCAAGTCCTTTTCCCTGATTGGTTCAACAAACTGAGCGAATTAGGCCGGATTATTGAGATAGGGGGGGCGAACAACCGCTGCTGCCGGCGGCAGCGGTTGTTCAAAAAAGACTTCAAGGATTACAACATTGGGAATGGGGTTGTTGATATGCTGGGTAACCATTTGCTCGGAATTTATGAAAAAGCGCTGAACCCGGAAGACAATTGGTACAGACGCCTGGAAAAAGTGAAGGAACTGGGATTTGACTTTATTGAGATATGCATCGACGAGAGCGACGATCGCCTTGCCAGGCTGGAATGGACGAAAGAAGAACGCGAGGAACTGAGGCGGGCATCCTATCAGACAGGCATTCCAATCCTTTCCATGTGCCTGAGCGGCCACAGGCGCTTCCCGTTTGGCAGCGCGGATCCGGTCAAGAGGAAGAAGGCCTATTGGATCATGGAAAAGGCTATCGATTTTGCAGTGGATCTGGGCATCCGAACCATCCAGCTCGCCGGATATGATGTCTATTACGAGGAATCCACCTTTGACAGCCGTCGCCTCTTTTTTGAGGGACTGAAATGGGCAACGGCCCAGGCAGCCCGGAAAGGGGTCATGCTGGCCAATGAGATCATGGATACGGCATTTCTCAATTCCATCACCAAGCACCTTTTCTATGAGAAGCAGATTGCCAGCCCGTGGCTGAAGGTCTATCCCGATGTGGGAAATCTCAGTGCCTGGGGGAACGATGTGCCGGCCGAACTGAAGAAGGGCAGGGAGAGCATCGTGCAGGTCCATCTCAAGGATACACTTGCCGTTACGGAAAACTTTGGCGGGCAGTTCAAGAATGTGCCCTTCGGCAAGGGATGCGTGGACTTCCCGCTGTGCTTCTCCATCCTGGAGAAGATTGGGTATACCGGACCATACCTGATAGAGATGTGGTACCAGGAAGGCCAGGATGACATGGAGGTTGTTGGAAACGCCAAGGCGTGGATAGAAAAACAGTTCGCAATTGCGATGGGAGGGTAAGGATATGCGGTATTATCTGGGATTGGACAACGGAGGGACCACCACCAAGGCGGCCCTGTATGACGAAAAGGGAAATGAGGTGGGCTTTGCCTCGGTTGAGACGCGGATGCTCACACCGAAGCCCGGCTTTACCGAACGGGACATGGATGAGATGTGGGAAGCCAACTGCGCTGTGATCCGCGAGGTGCTGGAAAAGACCGGGATCGACGCTTCCCATGTGCGGGCGGTGGCCATCTGCGGCCACGGCAAGGGCTTGTACCTTTGGGGCAAGAACAACAGACCGGTGCGCAACGGCATCATCTCCACCGACAACCGGGCCTGGGAATACATGGTGAAATGGCGCGAGGACGGCACCGAGAAAAAGGCCTTTGAGCTCACCTGCCAGCATGTCATGGCCTGCCAGCCCGTAGCCCTGCTGGCCTGGCTGAAGGACCATGAGCCCGAGATCATGGACAATATCAAGTATATCTTTGAAGCGAAGGATTATGTGCGGTTCAGGCTCACGGGGGAAGCCTATGCGGAAATGACCGACTTTTCCGGAACCAACCTGGTGAACCTGCATACCCGGCAGTATGATCCGCGCATCCTGGAACTTTTCGGATTGTCCGAACTGATGGATGCCCTGCCCCCGCTGCGGCTGTCCACCGATATCTGCGGCACGGTCTGCGCGGAAGCGGCCATGAAGACCGGCCTCAGGGAAGGGACACCCGTGGCCGGCGGCATGTTTGACATCGACGCCTGCGCCCTGGCAGCCCATGTGGCCGATGAGGACCATGTCTGCATGATCGCCGGAACCTGGAGCATCAATGAGTTCATCCGCAAGACGCCGGTCCTGGACGGAACGGTCATGATGAACTCCCTGTTCTGCATACCCGAATACTACCTGATCGAAGAATGCAGCCCCACCAGTGCGGGCAATAACGAATGGTTCGTCCAAACGCTGATGCCCGAGTTTATCCGGGAGGAGAAGCGGGCCGGCAGGTCACCCTGGCAGGAGATCGACAAGATGGTGGAATCCATTGCGCCTTCCGAATTCTGCCCTATCTTCCTGCCGTTCCTCATGGCCAGCAATGTCCATCCCAACGCCAAGGGAAGCTTTGTGGGCATGAGCAGCTACCATACCCGTGCACACCTTTTGCGCAGTGTCTTTGAGGGAATTGCCTTCTCCCACCGCTACCATTACGAGAAGCTGAGAAAGTGCATGGAACGCGATCCCAAGAGCATACGGCTGGCGGGCGGGGCGGCCCGGTCAAAGGTCTGGACCCAGATCTTCGCCGATGTGATGAAATGCCCCGTGGAAACGGTGGCCGTTCGGGAAACCGGCGCATTGGGCAGCGCCATAGCCGCAGCGGTGGCCGTTGGGGATTACGCCAACATCAATGAAGCGCTGGATGCCATGAGCAGGCTGGCTCCCGCTGTTATGCCGAATCCGGACAACTTCGAGGTTTATGATAAGAAATATGAACTGTACTGCAAGACCATTGATGCCCTCGATTCCGTGTGGGACAGCTACCAGGCGCTGATTGACAGGGCATCAAAGGGATGACCAAAGGCGGAATTCGAGATATAATAATGATCATGCAAAAAATCAGACAACAACGGAAAAAGGATTGGCCTATGAACTTCATATTCGACATGGACGGTGTTCTTATCAACAGCGAACCGCTGCATGCCCGGTCAAGGCTGGAAGTGCTTGCATCCTTCGGGATCGTTCCGGATATGGATATGTCCTCGGTGATCGGTTCCAGCACCCTGGCCTTCTGGGAGAAAATGGTGCAAAAATATGGCCTTAAGGAGACCGCGGCGGATCTGGAACGGACCCAGATGCGTCTTCTCATCGATACGATGATCAAGGAAAAATGCCCGCCGCCTCCCGGCCTTTTTGAACTGTTGGACGCGCTGGAAGGGATGGGTATCGGCCTGGCGGTCGGTTCTTCCTCCAGGAGGATGCTGGTGGAAGCGGTGCTGGATTATCTGGGTATCGCGTCGCGTTTCAAAGCGGTCGTGACGGGGGATGACGTGGAAAACCTCAAACCGGCCCCGGACATTTATCTTCTGGCCATGGAGAGGCTTGGCGCGGAAAAACACCAGGCTGTGGCCATAGAGGATTCGCGCCTGGGCATCCAGGCGGCTTTGACGGCGGGCATACCCTGCATCGCTTACAGGAATCCCACATCACCCAACCAGGACCTGAGTGCGGCCACCTATCAGGTGGATGCGCTGCTTAAGGTGCTCGACCTGCGCAAGGGGGACAGGTGGCTTTGGGAGATCGGGGATAACAACCCATAACCCCGGCCGGGTTCCAAAGGGTTTTCAGATAAACAGGGAGCTGCCTCAGACTATGTGTTGAGACAGCCCCTTTTATTTTTGCCTATAAATTTTTTCAGGCTTTGCGGCGCCGCATGCATCCACCTCACGGCCGTCCACCACGGTGTTTCGGACCATAGAGACGTTTGCATGGAAGTTGTACCATTTGCCGTTGAGCGGATGTCACTTTCCGACTACCATCAGACCGTCCTCGGAAAAATAATAGGTCCTGGTGATGCCGTATTCGGTAACATTTGCGCCCATACCGGGATCAGCCGTTGATCCCAGGGTCGGTTGCATTTGATCGGGGATAAATTTATTACTAATTATAATCAAAAATTCGACTTAAAAAGCCGGATGGCGAAATTAACCCTTATAATGGCGAAAATGGGTGTTAACTACCTATATATTAGATATATAGAAAAATTTAGGTTTGTGCGTCGGCCTGCCTCATGCGTGTCCGCCGTATTTTGCCGATCCGTGCCGTGGATGCGCATAAATACCAACATAAGACCAACAGGTTGTGCGCAAGCTAAGTCCAATCAAGAAATGACAGCAAAGGAGCATGGTATGTTCAGGTACAGAAGCAAGGTTGTTTTCTTCTCGGCCCTCCTGGGCACCATATACACCCTCTATCTGGTGTTCTACTTTTCAGGAGCGGTTTCCGGAAGCCAGGGCGCAGAACAAATTGGCGCGGCCATCGCCACAGCCCTTGTAACCCCCCATATGGTTCTGGTGGGGCTGGCCGCCATTTTCAACTGGGTTGGGTTTTTCAACAACAAGGTATGGGGGGCACTGACGGCAGGCATATTGTACGCCGTGGCCGGCCTGATCTTCCTGGCTTATTTCATATTCGTCCTTCCCATGATCATTTTGAGCTTCATCGGTGTATCCATCCTGTCCAGGATAAACGACCGGGAAACACCCGGACAGACAGTCTGAGAACCTGAAAGAATGGGTATCAGGTATTCAACATCAGGCCTCCGTCTATGGAGGCCTGTTTGTTCATCTTCTAATCTGACAAATCGTTTTCCCAAGAAAAGAAAAAGATTACCCAAATCCTTCTCAATGCCATGGCTGAAATTTCAAAATACAGGCACGTTGAAAAATCATGTGGAATTGCCTTTTTCAGCGATGGCAGCGGCGGTGGATGATGGCATCATACCGGCGTTTGCGAACGAGAAAACTATTACTGCGCAGTATGTGTTTAAGCTTAAATACAATCAGCGCTGGATAAAACAGGATTTTTAATCAGACATCTGCTGGATACGAATGTATATATAGAAAGATATACCATATACGGCAGAAAGGAGTTTTAACGATGAACAAGATCAGAGCCAGGATGTTGGGTATCCTGTTGTGCGTGGCATTGCTGTTCAGCATCGTGCCGGCACAGGCGGCTTCCAAGGCGGAAGAGTTTGTCACCAGGGAGGAAGCGGTGGTCAGCCTGCTGAACACCATCGGCCTGGCTGCGCTCAATGACGCCCCAAGCGATTTGAGCGTCTTTTCCGATGCGGATCAGATAAATTCCGAAAATGCGGACAAAATCGCCATAGCGATTACCAACGGCTTGTTGCCGGTTGAACCGGGTGAAGCGCTGGAACTTGGCGTACACATCACTCGCCTGGAATTTGCGCTGATTGTCGGCAATTCCATGAGAGAGCTGCCTGCCATCAGGTCACCCCTTGCATTTGAGGATGTTCCCGCCGAGGTTGCCGGAAAGATTGACCGTATCACATCTGCCGGCCTCATGAGCGGTTACGGCAATGGCTGTTTTGGTTCGGACGATTACCTCACAAAGGGACAGCTGGAAGTGGTTCTCAACAAGATCAGGGCCTTATCCTCAATCAGACCCCAGGATGATTTCTTCTATGCCATAAACCACCAGTGGCTTTCCACCACAAAGCTCCCCGCAGGTTATCCCGGGATGACCACTTTTGACGAGGTGGACAGAAGGAATACCGATAAACTGAAGGCCATCGTCAAGGATCTTGTGGAGAATCGGGATACCTACCAGGAAGGGACCATTGAACAGAAGATTGCGGACTTCTACCTGACCATTCTGGATATGGAAAACCGCAACAAGGAAGGTATAAAGCCTATCCAGAAGTACCTGGATTTGATCGATGGGGTGTCTTCAGCGCAGGAGCTCCTGGATGCCATGGTACAGCTTGAGGCGGAGACCGGTATGAGGCCTTTGGTGAGCTTTGCGCCGGATGCCGACCTGAATGACAGCAACCGCCACAGCCTTTACGCTGCCGGGCTGTCAACCGGTTTGCCTGCCGACTATATCCTTATGGGGAATCCTCAGATCGACGCCCTTTATACCGGGGTGATCACCCAATTATTTTCGCTTTCCGGTATACCGGAGGCAGAAGCCGCAGAAAAGGCCCATAGCCTGTATGCGTTTGAAAAGGTTATTGCCCAGAACACCATGAAGAACGAGGAAGCCAGCAAGGTGGAGAACATCTATAACCCGGTATCCAGGGCTGAGCTGGTCGGGATGTTCCCATCGGTGGATCTCGATAAATATTTAAGCGACCTGGGATTTGGTTCGGTGGACACCATCATCCTGTCCGATGTAAACCTGATGAAGAAGACCGGGGAACTCCTTTCAGACGATAATCTTGATGTGCTGAAAACCTATTGCCGCTTCCGGATCCTCGCCAGTACGGCATCGCTGTTGTCAAAGGATTTCAGGGATGTGACAATGAACTTCCAGAAAGCCTTCTATGGCATCAGCTCCACCATGGATGAAGAGGAAATCGCATTCAATTTACTGAATTCGGTAATGAGCGATTACCTGGGCAGGATCTATGTGGAGCGGTATTTCTCCGCCAAAGCCAAAGCGGATGTGGAAAGTATCGTTTCCGACATCATTGCAGCATTTGAGGACCGTATTGAAGCTCTCGACTGGATGGGCCAGGAAACCAAGGAGAAGGCTATTACCAAACTGAAGACCATCAAGGTCAAGATCGGTTATCCGGACAAATGGAAAGACCCGCTTAAGGATATCAGCATCAAGACCTATGCGGATGGCGGCTCCCTTTTGGGGAACATATTTGCCATAAACTCGGCCCAGGTGAAGGAGAACAAGTCCCTTCTCTCAAAGCCCGTGGACAGGTCGGCCTGGTATATGCCGCCCCATATGGTCAACGCCTATTATAACCCGACAAACAATGAAATCGTATTCCCTGCCGGAATCCTCCAGCCGCCTTACTATGATGTTAACGCAAGCCGTGAACAGAACCTGGGCGGCATCGGAACCGTCATCGCCCATGAGATCACCCATGCCTTTGACAATAACGGGGCCCAGTTTGATGAGAACGGCAATATGAACAACTGGTGGACTGAACAGGACTATACCGTGTTCCGTCAGAAGTGCCAGGCCGTGATTGACCTGTATGACGGTTTGGTGATCGCGCCCGGCGCGGTGGTCAACGGCAACCTGACTGTATCCGAGAACGTGGCTGACATCGGCGCCATGGCCTGCATCCTGGACATCGCCGCCGATATTCCGGATGTGGATTATAAGGCGCTGTTCGAAAGCTATGCGGCCATCTGGCGCTTTACGGGAACCGAACAGATATACCAGATGCTGGCCACCCAGGATGTCCATGCCCCCAACAAGTACAGGGTCAACAGGGTGCTCCAGAACTTCGAGGAGTTCTATAAGACATATGATATCCAGCCCGGGGATGCCATGTACCTGGCTCCCGAGGAACGCGTGACCGTCTGGTAACCGGCCAAGCGCTATAAGAGTCAGTCAAACCTCCTGCCGATGCCTGTTGCGGGTAAGGCAGGAGGTTTTTACATGCTTTCAGCGCTCAATGATTCGGACCAATGCATTCACACGCCATGGCCTGCTTTCAGTTCATGATCATAGTCATCATGGCATCTGCTATAGTAAATATGGTTGGCGCATCTTTCATGGAGAACAAGGAATAAGCCGATGGATATCATCGAATATGAAAACGGATTGCCCAAGGGTTATCTGGCAAGGAGAAGAAAAGCCGATCGGATATACATCATGTCCGTTTATCTTTATGGTATTATGAGCTTTTTACTGGAGTATGGTATTGCACATCGCTGATAACCATTAATTGCGGGATGCGTTTACCTGGCGACCAGGTCATGACTGTACCCGGCTATGGTATAATTTTCTTGATGCGGACCGCCTGCTTTCGGTTACTCACCGGCCCCGCTTTTGTATCGCACCGGCAATATTGCCGCAATTGGGGTTAGAGGGCATGGCGACGGGCGGGCCTGTCCGATGCATATTTCCCTGGATGGAACGTTATAAGTTACAGGATACAGGAAAGGAGCTGGCTTTTATGAAGGTTATTCTGGTGAACGGAAGTCCGCGGGCCAAGGGCTGCACTTACACGGCTTTGACCGAGGTGGAAAAGGCACTTCGGCAAAACGGTATTGACACGGAGATCTTTCAGGTGGGCGCAAAGCCCGTTATGGGCTGCATCGCCTGCGGCAAATGTTTCGCGACCGGCAAATGCTTTATGGATGACGTGGTGAATGCGTTTTTGGACAAGGTGCCGGAAGCCGATGGCTTCGTGTTTGGCTCACCGGTCCATTACGCTGCCGCCTCAGGCGCACTGACCTCTTTCATGGACAGGGTTTTCTATGGCAAAGGAAAGTTGTTTAAAGGAAAGCCTGCGGCCGCCATTGTGAGCTGCCGTCGCGGCGGGGCTTCGGCTGCTTTCGACCAGATCAACAAGTACTTTACCATCAACCAGATGCCCATTGTTTCCTCCCAATACTGGAACCAGGTCCATGGGAATACGCCGGAGGAAGTCATGAAGGACGAGGAAGGCATGCAGACCATGCGGACCCTGGGCAACAACATGGCCTGGCTGCTGAAGTGTATCGAGGCGGGCCGGGAGAAGGGAATCACCATACCTGAAGGGGAAAAGCCCATCAGGACCAATTTCATCCGGTAAGGATGTAATCCTGGATGTCATTGCGAGCGGAACGAAGTGGAGCGCGGCAATCCCGCTATACCCGCAAGACATGCCCGGAGTGTCATTGCGAGCCGCAGCCATGCTCAGGCTGATGGTCACAATGCACCAATCCGTGCCCAGAAAGCAAAAATCAGGAGATAAAAATACTCCCCCTGACAAAATGCCAGAGGGAGCATGAAACGCAAAGCGGTTATCGGTTGGAGATCTTGTGCAGGAATACGGCCGCGGATGCCCTTGTGGCATAGTCATTGGGCGCCAGGATACCGCCGTTGCCGATGATCAGGCCTTCTCCCAGGAGCCATGCAATGCTTTCTGTGGCATAGGGTGCTATCAAACCGGCATCGAAGAGTTTACTAAGTTCTGAGAGGTCACCTTTGCCATCAACCTTTCCGGCAGCCTTTAACGCCCTGTAAGCCAGAACCATCATATCCTGCCTGGTCAGGTACTGGTCGGTGCCGCAACGGTTGCTGCCCACACCGCTGGTTATGCCCAGCTTCCTGGCAATGCCGATTTCGCTGTAATACGCATGGCCTTCGGGCACATCCCGGAAATTGCCGTCAAAGGATGCGGACAGGCCGAGAGCTCTCACAAGGCCAGCGATAAACTCGCCCCTGGTCATGTATTCGCCAGGTTTGAACAGGGTTTCGGTCACGCCCGAAAGGATCCCCCTGGAGGCGAGAACCTCGATGCTCTCCTGCGCCCATGGATACAGCCCGCTGTCGCTGAAGGTCTTTTTGACATAGGCTACGGCATACAGGCTGAAATGATGGATGGCAAATGTCACCGTACCGCTGGTCGGATCATACTTCGCATTGGGAACCGGAATCACATTTCCGCTGCCATCGATGTACCAGATGGTAAGGTGCTCGGGGTCTTCAAGCTCTTCAGCCGTGGGCGTATACGGGATGCGTACGATTACCGGGGTGTCCGGATTATTCCAGGCAATATCCTTGCCGTCGATCTTCGCGTGAAGTGCGATGACAGGCCTGTCGCCAATTGCTTCTTTCAATGCTTCGCTCAAGGCCGAGCTGTCAGCCCTGGCAATGGTAAGCGAAATGCGCGATCCTGCGCCGGCCTGCCCGGATGTAAACATGTTGCCGGGTGCGACGATGCTTCCGGCCGGCGTATCGATGATCAACCGGTGGCCGGCATTCTTCCCGGCCAGTGCTTCCGCCGGCAACTCCAGTGTATACCGGGTTGCGCCGGGTACATCGCCTACGGTAATATGGATGGCCTTGTTTCCGGAGGCATCAGCCTGGGCCAGATCCAGCGCGTTCCCGAAGGTGTTCCGGGATATGCTTGAGAACGCTTCTGCCTTGGCCGGATCGAAATAGGCCGGTGCGCTGATAGTAACAGTCCCGTCGGACTTTATGGCGATCCTGGGCGATGTTCCGGCGGATGACGAAGAACCCGTTGATCCGGATGAACCGCCGGAAGACGAGGGTTTCCTGAGTGTAAGAGTACCGAATACCGATGTATCCTGGTAGGCGTTGCCGGTGGAATCATTCCATGTGGCCACGCTCTGCCGGCTTCCGTTCTCTCCGTCGTTGACCTGGGCATCAAAGCCGATCCTTGTGCCGTCGGCGGGGATGATGGTCCGAAGTGGTATCTTCATTTCAACGGTATAGCTGGTTCCTGAAACAAGGGTCTTGGACTCAAAGCTTTCCGCAATACCCGCAGGGTTGAAGGAGGTTTCGTTATCAAAATTCACCCTGTATTGGCCGTCGTCCTCCTGGTAGAAGGTGGTCTTTTCATTGTTTTCGTCCACAAAGATTTCCACGGAGTCCTGTTCCCAGGGGTTGGGGCTTGTTTTGTCCAGCTGGGTATCGTCCACTTCGAACAGGACATACAGATTGCTTTCATCCCAGAGTACCCGGACCGTTCCGGTGGCTCCCTGCCAGGCCATCAGGTACTGGTTGACGGCAAGTTTTTGAGCGCTGTTCCACACCGCGTCGATTTCTCCGTCGATGGTCGGCGGTGTTGCCGTATAATAGGCCGTGCCCTGCTTTGCATCCGGAGGTGTTACCGGCGGGTGTTCCGCCATGAATTTATCCGGGTCGATGACGCCGAAATAGGCGGGTTTGGCCTTCAGATCCCGGTCGAACAGCAGCGGGTTTTCCGAGGCCCGCCAGCTGGAACCGTCATCAAGCCCCCAGAAGGTGACGCGGGCGATATGCTCATGATGGTTCCTGAAGATATCGAAAAGCTGGGCGTACAGATATCCCTGGGCGATGGCAAGATCTTCAGGAAGCTGGCCATTGCTTCCGGCCCGGATATCCAGCTCGGTGATGCTCACTTCCACACCGAGGGAGATAAACCGCTCCAGGGACAGCTCCACATTGGCAGGATTGGTGCTTAGGGCGTAATGCCCCTGCATGCCGACGCCGTCGATGAGGAGCTTTCCGCCGTGCTGCGCCGCGTATCTCTCGTTGATATCCCTGACCATGTTGTAGACCGCCTTTGCCTTGTTCTGGTTGTCCAGGTTGTAGTCGTTGTAATAGAGCTTGATGTCCCAGTCGGGATGTTCATCCAGAACCTCGCGGGCTGCCAGGAAAGCCTGCTCCACATAGTCGGGCCCGATGGCGTGATACCAGGGCGACTGGCGCAGGGAAGCCTTCCAGTCATCCGGGTTGGGCGGGTTGTCAGCCATGGCCTCATTCACCACGTCCCAGGAGATGACCCGGTCCCCGAAATGCTCCATGACCGTGCGGATATGGTTTCTCATGTTGGCCAGGGCTTCTTCGCGGGACAGGTAGGCGACAGGATTGCCGTTGGCATCCTTCTCGGCAATGTTCATCCAGTCGGGCGATTGCTGGTGCCAGACCAGCACATGGCCGTGTACCTTGTGCCCGTAAGCCAGAGCGGTGTCCACCAGTTTATCCGCTGCCTCGAAGGTAAACCTGCCCTTTTCTGGCTGGAGTTCAACCGGCTTCATGGCGTTCTCGGCCGTAACCGCATTGAAATGCAGGTTCAGAAGCTCCAGCTTCAGGCCTTCCAGGGAATCTGCCGATATGGCGTTTCCGATGAGGAAATAGTCCTTGTAGACATCCTTGATGGGCTGAAGATCCCTTTCGATGTCAGCGGGACCGGACCCGGTGGGCTCAAAGTTGATGTCATCGATATAGAAGGATGCGGTTGGATTGCTGCTTTCCACATAGATGGTGACGAAACCGTTGCCGAGATTGTTGTAGCGGTAAACACCCACAAACTCCACCCAGCCGTCCGAAGCGCGAATGGTCTTCTTCAGGAGGTTGGGATAGCTTGCACTGCTTCCCTGGCCGATCTGGGTGGACAGAATGATCTCGGCGGACTCCGGTGAAATCAGCTTCACCCACACCGTAATCCGGTATTCGCTGCCTTTTTCGATGTATTTCTCAACACGGAGCTGCGGGCCGTGCCAGCTGCTTGTCCGGCCTTCAACCTTCAGCGCGTATTTTCCGCCTTCGGTGTGATTGGCTTCCTCGGTTACGGTGAGTATCTCCGTGTCGCCCCTTCCGGTGAAGCCGTTATCGGTTCCGTCCTCAAAATCAATCGGAGTGAACGGTTCGGCCGGCGGTCCGGATGGCTCCTCGGTGTTGCCGGACTTTTTGGTGATGCGGATATCCCCTATGTAGAAGGGAAGGGTTTTTCCGGCATCATTGGAATTCACCCTGATCGCCCGGTATTTGCCGGTGTCCGCCGTGAACTCGCCGGTGAGGATGAAGGCGTCGCCGGTGGTTACACGGACCCCCGCCACCACGGGATAGTCGCTTTCAACAAGCTGAATCCATATGGCCGCGTCGGTCGTAACCCCGGAGGCCACATAACCTTTAACGGTGACGGTGTAGGTTTCCCCGTTTTCAATACCGATGTCGCTGAAGTTGAAATCGGCGCCATCCCAATTGTTGACGCGGTTACTCACATATAAGGCGCCGCCGTCGTCATTGCCGTCAAAGAAGGCGTCGGTCACATGGGTCAGAACCGCGCCGCCGGATTGTATGGCGACGCCTGTGCCATTCTTAAAGGATTCATGATAAATTTCGGTTTCATCCTGCGCGTCGGGTATGGCTGTGATGAGGATGTCCCCGACATAGAAGGGCACCTGAGCGCCGGTATCGTTGGAAAGAATGCGCAAAGCCCGGTTGGATTCGGCATCCGCAGTATACTCACAGGTCAGCATGAAGGCTTTTCCGGCTTCCATATCGACCCCTGTCAGCACTCGGTAGCTGTCCACGGTCTGAAGCCATACCTGGCTGCCCTCCGGCACCTCCGCATCCTCGTCCACATACCCGCTGATGGTAATGGTATAGGTTTTGCCGTGCTCCAGGCCAATATCGCTGAAGCGGAAATCGGCTGCATCCCAGTTGTTCTCCCGGTTGCTGATGTACAGGGCATGTCCGTCGTCGTTGCCGTCAAAAAACTTGTCGCTCACATGGCTCAGGCTGGCACCGCCCGATTGCACTGCGTCCCCCGTGCCGTCCCTGAATGTCTCATGGTAAATAACCGTCGCCGCATCTGCATTGCTGAAGATGACGGCGGGTGTCTGCGCAAGGATCAGGGAAAATGCCAGCATGAATGTGAGAAGTTTTTTCAGCACCCGCATCCTGGCGCTGCTCAAACTGACCACCTCCACACCTCAGAATATTTATTGGATGATTGATCCCATAATATGGTCACTGTCCCGGCGTTAGACGTATTTCCTGTACAGAAGCCGTATGGTTCAGATGGAATGTTGGAACTGGAGCAACCGCTCTGACGAATGGTGCTGCGGATGTGTTTCGGAACGATGTCCGTTAATGGCTCGAATGTGTGCCAGGATTAGTTCCAGTATAGCATACGCCTGCGATATTTCCCGGAACCCCCGGAAGATGCAAAAAGCCTGATTTCCAACGCAAAAAATGCTTGACCGGATAGCCGGTAAAACCCTTTGAATAGACGTTAATGGTTCTGAATGGCGTATAGTGTGGACGGCAGGGGTTCCCCTTTCCGGCACAACAGAAAAGCCTGGCCCATATACTATGAACTAGAAAGCACCTGAAATAAGAAAATGAAAGGCAATATGTCCTGCCGATGCCGTAACGGTCTGTTGCCGCCTGTAGGTATCCGCCAGGGAGAAAATGCCTGAAGGAGGATGGGATGACAATCATCGAGGAAAAGTACAACTGGGCCAGGACAAATTTCAGCCCCAACAATCCGGATACCATCGTGATCCATCAGGCGCTTGCCCCGTCGTGTACAGCCCAGGATATTCACCGTTGGCATCTGGAACGGGGCTGGATGGGGATCGCCTACCATTATTTTGTACGGAAGGACGGCACCATCTACCGCGGGCGTCAGGAGTACCACAGGGGCGGGCACCTTTTGGGGGATGAGAACATCAACACTCTCGGCATCTGCCTGGAAGGATGCTACACGGACTATGGCAACCTGACGGAGAAAACCGTGCCCGAAACACAGATAAAGGCGCTCCATGAACTGTGCGACGACATCTGTTCAAGGTATAAGATTGTCGCCATCAAGCGGCATGATGAATATCCTTCGGCGAAGGGCAAGGACTGTCCCGGAAAATACTTCCCATGGGAGAGATTTCTGAGGGAAAGGGGGATTATTGTGGTCAGCGATGCGTGGAAAGAAAAAGCGGTTGAGTTTGTGAGGAAGTTTCAGCAGGCCACGGGTCTCACCGTGGATGGCATGGCCGGAACACAGACCAATGCCAAGCTGGATGAGGTCATCAAAAAATGGAAAGAGCCACCCAAGGATAATGCTCAGGACATCAAAAAAGCCTGGAACGATTTCCTGAATGCCATCAAATAGGGGTAAGGCCGGCCTTTCACCTGTCGTCTTCCATATGCAGGCATAAATCCCAAAGGGGTTTCATGGCAGATAGCTGTGAGACCCTGTTTGTGTCCGCCCGGCAACATATTGGAAGCAGCAAACCGTCGGGCTTTTGATATAATGAAACTGGCAAGATATCTACGACAAAGGGGCACAACAGGTTGACAGTTATGGAACAGCGCAGAAGACATCCATTTGCACACATTCTGATCTCCGCCTTGATGGTGATGGGTCTCCTGACGGGATGCGTGGCAGGCCCGGAACAGGTTATGCCTGAACAGCAGGCTACCGTCCAGCCAGGCGCCGTATCGCAGCTGCCTTCGGCAGCGCCATCTGAAACACCGGCGGGATCAACATTCGGTACAGAAGAGGATATACCGCCGGGAACGCCTCCTGGAGCGGCACCATCTCCTTCCGCATCGGGAGACAGACTGGAAGTCCATTTTATGGATGTGGGTCAGGCAGATGCCATACTCATCAAACAGGGCGCATCGGCCATGCTGGTGGATGCCGGCAATAATGCCGACGCGGAGTTTGTCGTACAATACATAAAAGACCAGGGCGTCACACAGCTGGATTATGTCATCGGAACCCATCCCCATGAAGATCACATAGGCGGACTGGATGCGGTCATCAGGGAATTCCAGATTGGAAAAATCATCATGCCGAAGGCGGTTGCCACCACAAAAACCTATGAGGATGTGCTGGTGGCCATACAGCAGAAGGGACTTAAAATAACTGCGCCTGTGGCAGGAACGGAATATGGGTTTGGCGCCGCAGCGTTTACGGTGCTTGCGCCCAACAGCGCTTCCTATGAAGGCCTCAACAACCATTCGGTTGTCATCAGGATGATCTATGGAAAAACCTCCTTCCTGCTGACGGGGGATGCGGAAGCGATTTCAGAAAAGGAAATACTGGATAAGGGATTTACCCTGAAAAGCGATGTCCTTAAAATAAGCCATCATGGCAGTGTAACGTCCACCACCGCCGAATTTCTGGATGCGGTGGATCCGCGCTATGCGGTTATCAGTGTCGGAGAAGGCAACAGCTACGGGCATCCGTCTCCGAGCGTTATCAAAAGGCTTCAGGACCGCGGTATCCAGGTTTACCGGACCGATGAGAACGGAACCGTTATAGCGGTCAGCGACGGCGCTGCCATTACCTTCGCCGTCCAATCGACACCAACCCCTGACGTGCCTGTGCCGTCGGCTCCGGCACAGCCTGCTGTTCCACCCAAAAACGGCGGTGTGGTGATTCAGAGCGTGGATCTGGTGAATGAGGTCGTTACGCTTAAGAACACGTCCTCCGAGGATGTGGATCTTTCCGGATGGGTGCTGCTTTCGGTGAAGGGCAACCAGTCCTTTGTCTTTCCACAGGGAACCATCATCAAGGCGGGAGCGACCCTGACCATGGCCAGCGGTGATGCAGCCGGGGACATCAGGTGGACCAATAAGAACATATGGAACAACGACGGGGATCCGGCGCAACTGATTGATGCCAGGGGAAACGTCGTATCGGAATACTGAGGTGAACAGGATGAAGGTCATCATAGACAGGTTTGAAGGCAGTTTTGCCGTCTGCGAAAAGGAAGACCGGACCATGATGCATATCGAAAGAAACAGGCTTCCCGCAGGCGCCGGTGAAGGAGATGTGCTGGTCATCCAGGGAGACGTAATCTCCCTGGATGCGGAAGAAACGGCCCTCAGGCGCCAGAAAATCCGGAAGATGATGGAAAGCCTCTGGGAATAAGCGCCCGGATCGAAATTTGAGTTATCCCTCCCGCCCGACATCCGGCTCCGGTTTATTGGCCCAAATTCACTCCTGATGTGGTTGAAAGCGGTTTGGCTGTGGTATAATATTCCTATTGTATTTTGTCAATGACCTGGATGGTCATGAAAAGGGTGGGGGGCAAAATAAAAAGGTTCTTCTCTGTTTTAATGGCTTTATTCATAGCATGCAGCCTGCTGGTACCCATCGTGCCTGCAAACGCTGCCTCGGGCACCTGGCCCAGGCCGCAATATCTCAATGAGCCCGTCTATGTTCTTGGAAACCCGATCAGCCAGAAGGCGGTAACTTATGCATCACCTCATACCGATTATCTCAATGATGATGTGTATATGAACTGTCTGCCGATTAAGGCCGTGCTCGAAAAGGCAGGCATAAAGACCGCTGAGGACAGGAATGGGAAACTGTCTTTCACAAAGGACGGCCATGCCTATGTCATGCTTCCCAACAGCAATGTTTTCATGGTTGATGGTGTTCAGAAGACAATGAACTACCTTCCCAGGTATAGAATGATTGACATCGGTAAGTATGAAGCGACTTATGAAAGCTCGCCAACCGTCTATTACAATAAAACCTTATATGTGCCGGAGGCGTTTTTTGATGATTATCTTCATCTGAAAGTGCTCCGTCGCCGCTACACCGAAAACGGCCAGATGAAAGAAAAAATCAGCGTGGAAATCAGGAAGTCCCCCGAGAAGTTCAAGGGGTACGCCAAAGCGCCCCATACTTTGGAGGAAGTTCATCCGAGGCTTATTGAGGATTATATCGACGCGCAGGAGTGCTTCGGAAGAACTTACCGGTTCATGCCCATGCTGAAGCTGAATCCGGTGGAAGGTGCCGCCACCGACGACCCTTATAAGGATTATGCAGCGATGAAGAAAGTCTTCAACTTTGGGGAATATGCGGACGGGTTGGGCTATAATCCGGTGGTGGCGGCTGCGTATCCCGGTTTCATTCCCACTGTGGAGTATGAAATGCCCCGAAATTCCACCGCCTTTGCGTTTTATACCAACAAGGAAGGAAGCAAAAATAACTATTCGGCCCGTATGCGCATCCTTGGCGCAACGGTGGAGCAGCAGTTTGGCTTTTACACAGATGATCTGGAAAAAGGATTCAACCCGGCAGCTGAAATAAACTACGTGGACTATAACCTTCCCCAGCTGACGGAGGCTGTGCTGAAATACTACTTCCCCAATTCCTGGAGCGATATTCTGGAGTGGTTCACAAGCGGCGGGGAACATGCTGATCCAAATGTCCATACGCCCAAAAACCGTCCCGAGGACAAGGTATACTATGCACCGAAGGATCGCAGGGCGCTGTATGTCACCACCTATTGGAATGAAATTTACGTGTACATCAGTAAACCCGGAACCAATGCGAATTACACGCCGTATGCGCAGTGAGCATGTTATGTCATAAGCAGAAGAACCCTGATAATAACTGGCTGTCCTGAACGGACAGCCTTCTTTTTTGCAGAATGACAGAAGACCAATGGCGAATGGAACAAAAAGCGGGCTTGATTTCAATAACGTTTTATTGACTTTTGACAATTCCGGGAAAGCATGATATGATAAGATTGAACTGGTCGGACCAGATAATGCAGTCTTGTCAGAAGCAACTCATCATCATTCCGAATCTCAGCTTCAATAGTGACACAAGGAGCGGTTGCATGAATCCTTCCGAGAAAGCAACCCGAACAACCAACAAAGCATTGTTTGTGAAAAAAATGACGAGGGAGATCCTTTCGGGGAAATGGCGCCCGGGTGACAAATTGCCCTCGGAGCGTGAGCTGGCGGCCGAAATGGGAATCGGGAAAACCGTTGTCCATTCCGGTTTTGAGCAGCTGGCCGCCATGGGCCTGGTGACTATCAGGCCCAAGTCCGGCATCTTTGTCGCAGATTATATGAAGAGCGGCAATATAGAGCTCCTTAACGCCATCGTCCAGCTGAGCGGCAATGAACTGGGCCGGGAAGTGGTTAAAGCCATCCTGGATCTGCGCCTGGCCATTGAGGGCATGGCGCTGCGCGCATTGTGTCTTTGCCGGACCGAGGAGGATATCGCCCGTTTGCGCGCCATGACTGATGACATCAGGAAATGCTCCCGGGACCTTGGCGAGGTAGAACTGGCCGAACGCTTTTTCATCTGGCATCGCGAGATCTGTGTTTTAAGCGGCAAAAGCGTCCTGACGCTGTTTATGAATACCATGCACGACGTTTCCATCGCTTTCTGGATCAACTATCTGAGGTTGTTTGGCTTACCCTTTGCCCTTGATCTTCTGGATGAGTTTACAGACCGGATTGAATTCCGTGACGAGGAAGGCGCCTATAACTTGCTGGCCTCGGGTATTGCGGATTATCTCAGCCGGCTTGAAAAATAAGGGTGCCCGGCAGGCGCCCGTAATAAACATATATCATTTTGGACACGGATGCCTCAGAGCGTCTGTATCCCGAGTGGAAAAGAAGGAGGACAACTATGGATAAGCAGACCAAGTCCAACATGCCTCTGGATGAGAGCAGGCTGTCTTTTGAGATCCCCCGCACGGACGCGCCACGGGAGAAGATCATCAAGCTCGGCAGGATGATCACCGACCGCCTTCCCGCAAAGCTGAAGGGCGTCACGGGAGATGACCCGGAATACTGGGGCCTGGCAGGTTTAGTCACCGACGAGATGGCGGACATTGCCCTGAAGATGGGGGTCCGCAAGCCCAGAACCCTGCCGGAACTGGTGAAGCTCACCGGCAAGGATGAGGCCTATCTTGAGAAGATCCTGGCTGAAATGGCCTACATCGGGCTCATCGAGTACAACTGGGAGAATCCCAGGCATGAAAAGCAGTATGTGCTTCCCAGGTTTGTGCCCGGCAGCGCGGAATTCTTCAACATGCGAAAATCCCAGATTGACGAGCATCCGGAAGTTGCCGCCTTTTTTGAGCGCATGACCTTCCTGCCGCTGGAGAAAGTGACGCCCATGGTTCCGCCCGGAGGAGCGGGCATCGGCATGCACGTCATACCGGTGGAAAAAGCCATTGAAACCGAAAACCAGTCGGTCAGCATAGAGCATATCTCCTACTGGCTGAAAAAGTATGAGGGCAAATACGCCAAGAGCCTGTGCTCCTGCCGCATAAGCAGGGCAAAGCTGGGCGAGGGCTGCGGAGATGATCCGGAAGGCTGGTGTATCGCCATAGGCGACATGGCCGATTACATTGTGGAAACCGGCCGTGGCCAGTATGTCACCTATGATGAGGTTCTGGACATCCTCAGGCAGGCGGAGGACAACGGATTTGTCCATCAGATCACCAATATCGACGGTGAGAACAAGATCTTTGCCATATGCAACTGCAATGTCAATATCTGCAATGCCTTGCGTACCTCGCAGCTTTTCAATACCCCCAACTTAAGCCGCAGCGCTTATGTGGCCAGGGTTGAGAGCAAAAACTGCGTGGCTTGCGGCCGTTGCGTGGAGTATTGCCCGGCCGGCGCGGTGAAGCTGGGGCAGAAGCTGTGCACAAAGGACGGGCCCATCGAATATCCCCGGGTGGAGCTTCCCGATGATACCCCCTGGGGGCCGGAAAAGTGGAGCATCGACTACCGGGATAAGAACCGCATCAATTGCTATGACACGGGGACTTCTCCCTGCAAGACGGCCTGCCCGGCCCATATCGCGGTGCAGGGCTACCTGAAGCTGGCAGCCCAGGGCAGGTACCGTGAGGCCCTGCAGCTGATTAAGAAGGACAATCCTTTCCCGGCCGTATGCGGCCGCATCTGCAACCGCCGCTGTGAGGACGCGTGTACCCGCGGCACCATTGACCAGGCCGTGGCCATTGATGAAGTGAAGCGCTTCATCGCCCAGCAGGATCTGGATGCCGAGACCCGGTATGTTCCCACACCGGTCATTCCCAAGATCGGGGGAGGATTCGAGGAGAAGATCGCCATCATCGGGGGAGGCCCGGCAGGCTTGAGCTGTGCGTACTTCCTTGCCGAAAAAGGGTATAAGCCCACGGTGTTTGAGAAGGAAGCCCGGCCCGGCGGCATGCTGATGAACGGCATTCCCTCCTTCCGCCTGGAAAAGGATGTGGTAGGGGCTGAGATCGATGTGCTGCGGCAGATGGGCGTTGAGTTCAAATGCGGCGTCGAGGTGGGAAAGGATGTCACCATTGAGGACCTGCGACGCCAGGGCTATAAGGGCTTTTATATAGCCGTCGGTCTCCAGAGCGGCGGAAGGCTGGACATTCCCGGAGCAGACAGTGAGGGCGTGATGGCCGGTATCGACTTTATGCGTCAGGTGAATCTCACCGGAGAGGTGAAGCTTTCCGGAAAAGTAGTGGTCATCGGAGGCGGCAATGTGGCCTGCGACGTGGCCCGCACGGCGCTTCGCTGCAACGCGGAGAGCGTCAGCATGTACTGCCTGGAGTCCTATGATGAGATGCCCTGCGGTGTGGAAGAGCGCACCGAATGCGAAAAAGAGGGCATTGCCATCCATGCGGGCTGGGGACCGGTTGAGATCCTGACCGAAAACGGCAAAACCGCCGGCATCACTTTCAAAAAATGCGTGTCGGTCAAAGACAAAGAAGGCCGTTTTGCACCGGCTTTTGATGAAAGCGTCACCGAGACGGCCGAATGCGATATCATCTTCTACTGCATTGGCCAGAAGCCCGATTATAAGAAGCTCCTGGAGGGGACAAAGGTTGAGTTCAATCCCAACGGTACCATCAAGGCCGATCCGGTCACCTACCAGACAGCCGAACCCGATATCTTCGTGGGCGGAGATGTTTATTCCGGAGCCAAGTTTGCCATCGACGCCATTGCCGACGGCCGGGAAGGCGCTGTTTCTCTCCATCGCTTCGTGCAGCCCAACACCAGCCTGACCATCGGCAGAAACCGCCGCCAGTTCATCGAACTGGACAAGAACAACATTGTGCTCGACGAAGCCAGCTTTGACAACTCGCCCAGGCAGCAGATAGGCTATAACGAGGCATTGGCCAGGACATTCCGCGACGACCGTATCGGCTTTACGGAGGAGCAGGTCAGAAAAGAAACGGCCCGCTGCCTGGAATGCGGCGCGTCGGTGGTGGATCCCAACAAATGCATCGGCTGCGGCATCTGTACCACCAAGTGCATGTTTGATGCCATCCACCTCTACAGGGAACGTCCCGAATGCAGCACCATGGTGCGTTCCGAGGACAAGATGAAAGCGATCCTGCCCTACATGATCAAACGGGCTATAAGGATCAAGTTTGGCAGAAAGAAAGGCAAAAAGCATGCATGAATTAGGTATCGTCTTTCACATTATTAAAACCGTGGAGCGCGTGGGTGAGGAAAATCAATTGTCGACGGTTTCTTCCGTGACCATCCAGTTGGGGGAAGTATCGGGCGTGGTGCATACGGAACTTGCCGACTGCTGGAAATGGGCCGTAAAGAAGACCGAGCTTCTGAAAAACGCGGAACTTCTCATAGAAACCATACCGGCTGTCACCTTTTGCGAAGGCTGCGATACCACCTATGAAACCGTGCGGCATGGGCGCATCTGCCCCCACTGCGGCAGCGGGCACACATACCTGGTGCAGGGGAATGAAATCAACCTGAAAGAGATAGCCGCCTGCTAGACGGAGGAATGCCAAATGGATAAAATTAGAATTATTGAAGTCAAGGAAAGCATCTTTGCGGATAACAACAGGGAAGCCGACCGCATCCGTGCGGAGCTAAAAAGGCAGAAAACCTTTCTGCTGAACCTGATGTCCTCACCGGGGAGCGGGAAAACAACCCTTCTCATGCGTACCATAGAGGCGCTTAAGGATGAGCTGCGCATCGGCGTGATGGAGGCGGATATCGATTCCTCGGTGGATGCGGAGAAAATCGCCGCCACAGGTGTCAGATCCATTCAGCTTCACACCGGGGGCATGTGCCATCTGGATGCCGGCATGACGGAACAGGGCCTGAAAGAGCTCGGCACGGAGGATTTGGACCTGGTGGTACTGGAGAATGTGGGGAACTTGGTTTGTCCTGCGGAATTTGATACCGGAGCGGTCAAAAACGCCATGATCCTTTCGGTGCCCGAAGGGCATGACAAACCGCTCAAGTACCCCTTGATCTTCACAGTGTGCGATGTGCTGATCATCAATAAGATCGATGTGCTGCCCTACTTCGATTTCGACCTGGACAAGGTCAGGGAATATGCCCACATGCGCAACCCAAAGCTTAAGATTTTCCCTGTTTCTGCTAAGACGGGAGAGGGGATGAGAGCCTGGACGGATTGGCTCAGGCAACAGGTCGGCGAATGGAATCGCGAAGAAATATAGGGAGGCACCATGGCTGAACTTCTGATGAAAAACATTAAGGCTATCGCTTGTGACCGTTTGGCTGTTCAAAGCATGGATCATATGAACAACGGGGCGGGATGTCATCATCCCGCCCGGGTTTTGAATGGTTGCGAAGGAAAATCAGACTGGGACACAGGCTTAAACGATTCAGGCGACACCTGGAAGGAAAAAGTAGCTGCCTTTTTTGACCACATGGCTCCCGGGTGGGATGTACGGCTGGTCACAAATGATGCAAAGATAAACCTGATCCTGGATAGCGCAGGAGTAAAGGAGCATACGGTGGTCCTCGACGTTGCCTGCGGTACGGGCGTGCTGTTCCCTTTTTTCCTTGAAAGAAATGCAGCCCATGTGATAGGGGTGGATATTTCACCCCAAATGGCGCTTATCGCCGCCCAAAAACACCTTGATCCGCGTATAGAGGTGATCTGCGGGGATATCGAGACCATCCCTGTGCGCCGGCTGTGTGACTGCTGCGTGATTTACAACGCCTTTCCCCATTTTGAAGACCCGCAGCGATTGATCGCTCGGCTTTTGCAATGGCTCAAGCCGGAAGGGCGGCTGACCATAGCCCACAGCATGAGCCTTGAAGCTTTGCGCAGGCACCATGCTGGGCATGCCCGGCATATCTCCCGGGAGATGCTTTCGGCTGATGAAATGGCGGAAATGCTGGCGCCCTGGTTCACGGTGGATACGAAAATATCGGACGATGAGAAATATATTGTTTCAGGGGGCAGGAGCACGCGCTAAGGCAAGGATTATGGCGGATGGTTATCTCCCGGGCTTGTTGTGCTTCATACCTATGTGTTCACATATAGCCATCAATCCAGGATAACCTGGTACAGGGTGAACCATTTCACCACGCCATCCTTGTAGCCGATATCCAAACCGCGGTAATAGTTGACAAAGCCGAGTTCGGGATAGGTGCACTTATAGCTGACGTAGCCGTCTCCCGAAAAGCCGTAGTCGGGTTTGCCATATAAGCGCTCCACCTTTTCGATGGGATCTCCAACCCTCAACCCCCTGGGGGTTTCATACTCAGGCGTTGTGACCGTAATGTCCACAATGCTGCCGCAAAACTCCAAAAGGCTCACGCCGTTATATTCCATGTGTTCGGCATACCTGAAATTCTCCATGCTGCCGCCCAGGGCCTGATAGGCCTCCTCCATGGTCATCTCAACGCTTGGGCCGTCCACCAGTCTGATTTCGTCGTAGCCCAGCGGTTCAACCTTCAATAGCTCAGGATTGTCATACTTGACCTCGGCGCGGACATCGCTGATCTCCTGCCTGGTGCCATTCATGGAAAGGTCGACAAAAACCCGCGCCAAATCGTTGTACAGGATCTCATTGGGCTCATTGTCATCTCCCGGAGGTCCCCAGTAGTAATAGATCATCGGGTAATTCACCTTGCAGCAGACTTGAATGAGCCATCGATTGTTTTTTCTTACGACGTCCCAGTCGCTTTCGATGGTGAGAAGCCCATTCTTGTCCTTTACATCTGTCGTGTCATAAAAGACCTTATCCGGCAGAATGGAAGTAAAGCTCTTCTGATAATTACCGATCCGGACCGACATGGAAAAGCTGTTGCCGTCGAGGGAAGCCTGGACATGGTCGGCGTATTGATCGAAGGAATTGATGTTGAAAACCTCGACAAAATCATCGTCAACAACCCTGTACAGACCTTTTTTGGGATAGCCGTCAATATTGCCTTCCAGATAGATCTGCTGTGAACCGTTATTTAAAAAGTCGCCGATTTCAATATTGTCCAGATTTAAGTAACCCAGCGTATATTCCCGCAGTACGTCGCCGGTGTCGGCCCTGCAGACCAGAAGGCGATAATAGAGGCTGCATTCGAAGAATATAAGCAGTTCGTCGCCCGGCTCAGAAAAGATATCGCATGTTTTTCTGGTGATGGTGTCCGGATAAATCTTTCCGGACATCGGTTCCTCAACCCCAAAAAATGCAAGTTCATTTTCCCGGTTGATCTCAAAATAGAGTCCGCTGGGATACTTGTACTTTTTATATACATATCTGGCTTCTTCGGTATAGTTTTTGCCGAACGCTTTTTCAAAGGACTCGCGGGTATATTCTTCCAAAAGCAGCGCACGGACATATATGTCCTCATCTATGGCAGGGTTCAGCAGGGATCCCTTATTGCTTTTGCGAACTCTCGGCCAGTCATCGGTTTTTTCGCAAAGCCACCCGGGAATCCAGCCTTTACAGCCAAAATCAAATTCCACCAGGTACCACGTTCTGTTGTCGGAATCCACTTTTTCGCCGAGTATCTGGAAGACGTCATTGAATCTTGCCTGGGCGATGACTTCGCTGTTGACCGAGTTTTCTTTCCGGATGTTTACGGTATCCGCCATCACCCGGATGGCTTCAACATTGGGTAAAGCCGGCTCATCCTCTGAAGCATCCTGGCCTGGATTTTCTGAGGAAGATTCGATTGGCAGAGGTGTAGTTGTGCCATTGAGACCCTCATCGCCAGTTTCAGCGTATTATGTTAGCTCGGTTTCTTCTGAAACATCAACATCATCGTCGACCTGGCTCCTCGAACAACCGGTGAGAAGCAGGGAGAGCATGATTATCAAAATAACAGTCAGCCGGGATGCTTTTTTCACGGTACAACTCCTCCAAAGCAATAAGAGAATAACTTCAATAATACTATGATATACCATTATAACATGTCCTTGATGCAATTGTATTTTATATGCAAGGAATTTATCGTTTGAAGGTTGGTTGCAATGTATTATTTTGTAAAAAACACATTGCCATCACGCTTCGTCGTATGCTAAAATATTGTAATAATTCAATGACTTACGATGCGTATTAACAAAGGCGTTAATACAGGACATCCTGTATTGGCGCCTTTTTTTGTTAAGGAGTGATGCAGCTGTGCGTACTAAAAGTTTATGGATTGTTACCGCGTATTGTATTCTGGGTGCTGTCATGATTCTGCTGCCCTTCCCGGGAAAACTGTTCAACGTTCTGCTCTTCCTTCCGGTGGGCTTTGCAGCAGGCTTGATTCTTCCCAAAACCGGCTATCAAGGTGATGCGAAAAAGGATCAAACCATTGAAGAGCTGAAAGGCGAACTGGCCAGGCTGAAGCTGGAACTGCATGTGACTTCGAACCGGATCTGGGCGGTATCGGAACAGCTTCAGATAAACCTGGAAGAAAACAACGGGTTCGCGCAGCAGGTCTATGCCCAGACGGAAGAGATGGCTCATTTGAATGCCAGGGTCAACGGAAAGATTCATGAAACGGTCGCGGAAGTCCGGAACATGATCGGTCAGCTGGAGGAATCGAGAAATCTCACGCATGAACTTGAAAGCATAGGGGTCAGTTCGGAGTCCATCCTGGAATCCAGCAAATCGGAGATACTGGAGATTGCAGGTACTATCCGTGAGATTGAAGCAACGTTTAAGACAACCGACGAATACATGGATAAGTTAACAGACGCTTCGCAGGATATCGTGAAGATACTGGAGACGGTCAGCCATATCGCCCAGCAAACGAGGCTTTTGTCCCTGAATGCCAAGATTGAATCGGCCAGGGCGGGAGAAAATGGCCGAGGATTTGCCGTCGTGGCGGAAGAAGTGCAAAAGCTTGCCATGGAAAGTGAGAAATCGGTAAAGGAGATCAAGCATCTGATAACGGCATTAAGCGAAGAAATTGAAGGTGTCTACAAGGCTGTCGGAGAAATTGGGTTTAAGATCGACAAGGGCGTCAGGCGCGCGATGTATGTTGAAAAAGAGCTTGGCAGAATCCATGAATCCTTCCATGGTTTATTGGATATGGCAAAAAAGGTTATTCTTCTGTCCGAGGCAGAGGCCAGGAGTGCCAACGATGTGATAGGCAAAGTCATTGAGGTGGAAAGCCTGGTGGGCGAAGCCGCGGCAAGCGTGGACAGCGTCAAACAGTCCGTTTTCAGGCAGACGCAGAGCATCATGGAGGTTGCCGAGATGGGCAGCCGCCTGAATGATGCGTCAAAAGGGCTGCTGGAATTGCAGGATAATTCGGGACTGGAGTCTTTGATTTCCGAAAGTCCCGAGCATACCGCAAAAATTCAGGAGACCTTCAGGCTGTTAAGGGAACTGGCCGCGCTTCCGCAGATCAGACGCATGGACAGGGAAAGCCACAGGGAGGAATTGTCCAAATTTATACAGAGTTATGATTTCATAGAGGCAGCCTGGAGCAACGATATGAAGGGCAGGTTTATCTGTTCCATACCCGAGGCGGGGATCGCCAATGCCAAGATCCGCGATTGGTTCCAGAAGAGCATCCAGGGAGAGGAGTTCTGCTCAAAAATTTATATCTCTGCCATCACAAAGAGACCATGCCTCACGCTTTCCGTGCCGATAACGGGCGAGGATGGAAGTATCGCAGGGGTGCTGGGGGCGGACCTGAAACTGTAAATATTCGGAGGTACATAAATAAATCACAATTTTGTCACAATATACGAAAAACTTAATAAACAAAGGGGTTCTGGTAAAACGCCAGAACCCTTTTCTGTGGCGGAGAGAGAGGGATTCGAACCCTCGGTACCCTGTTCGGGGTACACACGATTTCCAGTCGTGCGCCTTAGACCAGCTCAGCCATCTCTCCAGGTCTATTGTCCGCTCCGCCATGCCGGAGCCGGATATATATTTGTGCGGTTTTTGAGAAATCTCTTAGCATGTACGCTAAAACCCGCTTTTCTATTCTACTAGAGAAGCGAGGGGCTGTCAATAAGGGGTTTAATTTTCCTCAACTGAAGATGAGCCCTCATTTGAAAAAGTAAATTCCACCCCTTGAAGGCAAAGAGCGGAATTTAGTTTTGCAAAAGCATATAAAAAGTATAGTGGAATTAAGTTTTT
>NZ_FQZP01000007.1 GCF_900142095.1 Thermoclostridium caenicola
GACACTCCTTCCTCTAAATGGTTTGTTGTGTATAATCCCATTTTATCAAAGAAGGATGTCTCTTGTTTATTTTTTTCCTACAACAATTTTACACTATGCAACGATCCGAATGTGTCACCATGTGGCGAAAGATGTCGAAAATCCGCTTCCTGAGCCGATTTTATTGACCTGTTCATCAAAATATGTTATGATTTTGTCAAATAAATACAGAAGTTAAAATTTAAAACCGGGGGGATACAAATGAAAAAGATTGAAGCCGTGCGCGGTCTGCTGAACAAAGCGATCGAAGCAGGGTGCGAGAAGGATGTCATCCTCACCATAAGCCGCCATCTGGACGACCTGATACTGGAGACGATGAAACTGCAATATGAGCAATATATGACAAAAGAACAGGTCCGGGTATAACCGGACCTGCTTTTTTTATGATGCAATGCTGTATAACCAGTTTATGCCCTTACCCTTTCAACAAAGCGGGCGATTCTTGTCAGGGCTTCGCGGATGTTCTCCAGGGAAGTGGCATAGGTGGCTCTTACAAACCCCTCGCCGCAGGCGCCAAAGGCGTTGCCCGGAACCGTGAGCACTTTTTCTTCCATCAGCAGTCTTTCGCAGAATTCGTCGGAACTCAGGCCCGTCGACCGGATATCGGGGAAGCAGTAAAAGGCGCCATAGGGTTCAAAGCATTTGAGCCCGATCCGGTTGAAACCGTCCACCATGACACGCCTTCTCCTGTTGTATTCGTCCACCATTTTCCTGACCTCAGGCTCGCCGTTCCTGAGCGCTTCTATAGCCGCAAACTGGGCGGTGGTCGGGCTGCACATTATGGCATACTGATGGATCTTCTTCATCTGTTCCATGGCATCCGCATGCCCGCAGGCAAAGCCTATGCGCCATCCCGTCATGGCAAAGGCCTTTGAGAAGCCGTTGATGACAATGGTTTTTTCCTTCATTTCGGGGAACTGGGCGATGGAAACATGCTTGCCCTTATAATTCAGTTCCGAATACAGTTCATCGGAGATGACGATGATATCCTTATCCCGGAGCACCTCAACAATTTTGGCATAATCCTCATATTCCATGATGGCGCCGGTGGGATTGTTGGGGTAGGCAAGGATGATGGCCCTGGTTTTTTCGGTAATACATGACAGAATCTGCTCGGGCTGAATGCGGAACTCGTATTCAGCCTTCAGTTCCAGCGGGACGGGCGTGGCGCCGCAGAACATGGTGCATCCCTTGTAGGCGACAAAGGAGGGTTCGGGAACGATCACCTCATCGCCGGGCCCGGCAAAGGTGCGGAGCGTAATATCTATGGCTTCGCTGCCGCCCACCGTGACCAGGATTTCGGTGGACGGGTCATATTCCAGGTTATACTTCCGGGCCATGAATCGTGCAATTTCCTGCCTGAGCTCAATAAAGCCGGCATTGGAGGAATAGAAGGTTTTTCCCTTCTCCAGGGAATAGATACCCTCCTCCCGGATGGTCCAGGGAGTCTCAAAATCCGGCTCGCCGATACCGAGGGAAATGGCATCCTTCATCTCATTGATCAGGTCAAAGTATTTCCGGATGCCCGACGGCGGCGTGGCCAGAATGTTTGGCTTTATCATATCCTTGATGGTCATAACACCACAGCCTCCCTCTCATCCTTCCGGGGTCGGTTGAAGATCACACCGTTCTCCTTGTACTTCTTGAGCACAAAATGGGTCGAGGTACTCAGTACCGAGTCAATGGTGGCCAGTTTCTCCGCCACAAAGAGCGCCACTTCCTTCATGGTCTTGCCCTCAACCACGACGAAAAGGTCGAACCCGCCCGACATGAGGCAGCAGGCCGTTACCTGGGGATACTGGTAGATCCTTTCGGCCACCTTGTCAAACCCCTGACCTCTCTGGGGGGTCACCCGCACTTCGATATAGGCCACAACCACTTCTTCCTGTGCCTTTTCCCAGTCAATCAGTGTTTTATATCCGGTAATGATCCCCTTGTCTTCCATCTCCTTAATGGCGGCCCTGACGGTTGCCGCGTCCGTTCCCAGCATGACTGCCAGTTCTTCATCGCTGATTCGGCTGTTTTTCTGAAGAATATCAAGAATTTCCTGCTGCATGTTGCATTTACCCCTTTCCTCATGCAATTTATCCGGAATTATAAGAAAACCCTGCTCATACAAGCAGGGGTTACGTTTCCGATAATGCTTCCGCACAGGTCAGGAAGGATTGTCCTGCGGCACCTGTTCGCCGGATTCCTGACCATCTCCATTATCATATTCCTGCTCTTTGTTTTCTATGAATATTTCCACTTCATTCAACAGGTTCTGGTACTTGCTCAGCGCTTCCATCACCTGGTTCTTCATCATCTTGATGTCGCGCTTGATATCGATAATCTTCTCCCGCTCGGCCTCAAGGGCCGCATCAAGCCTTGCCTTTTCCTGCTCGGCCCGGTTCCTTGCTTCTTCCAGGATCGCATCGGCTTTTTCCTGTGCCGTAATGAGGGCGCTGGCTATCCTTTCCTTCTCCCTGGCCAGCGTCTCGGACTCGCTGGCAGCAGACTCAAACCGCGCCTTCATTTCCCTGATCTGCAGTTTCAGGTTGGAAATCTCATCGTCCTTTTCCTTCAGGCGCTGGTCAAACTCATGGATGATCTTTTCTATGTAGGCATTGACATCCGACTTGTTAAACCCGAACAACGCTGTCCCAAACTTTTTCTCTCCCGCCATATACGACACACTCCTTCTGAGAAATGGATTATCATCACCATGGATGCCTGCGGATTCCGCACATCATCCTTTACCATTCATATGCAAGCCTTCCAGCCGTCGCCCCTACCCGGACAGACTGAAAGCAAGGATGCGTGTATATCATCAATTCCCATATTCCTTTTATCTGAAACAGCTTTTTTGCCGATATTCCAAAGCCTTTCGCCCATGCTGTGCGCAAGCCGTCGGTTCTTTCCCGAAAAAAATCCAGTTTATCCCATAAAAGTCTTGAGGGCTCACAGTTAAATATATAATATAATATAGTAAAAGTCGCCAATTTACAACTGCATAATTCATATTTTGGCCCGTGCGGGATGTTGTTTCATGGCAGTTTGCGTAAATCTGTGGGCACAGCGTTTACGCGCATGAATCACCGGCGTGAATGGTTTTTAAAATGAACCGGTATTAATAAAAACATAAAAGGGGTATATATAAGTCTATACTTTTTATATCGGCACATGATGGAGGTTGTATATGCACAAGTTCGGTCGGATCAAAATCACTACCGCCATTCCTGGGTCTCACTCAGGACTGAAGGATTTAGCCTATAATCTCTGGTGGACATGGAACAGCGAAGCGATCGATCTTTTCAGGGACATTGACCTGGTGCTGTGGGAAAAGCTTGACCGCAATCCCGTGAGGCTTCTGCAGGAGGTCAGCCGGCGAAAGCTTGAAGAAAAGCAGGCCAGCCCGGAGTTCATGGAACGGTATGAAAAAGTCATGAAGGATTTCCGCCATTACCTTTCCGATGAGGATACATGGTTCAGGCGGAATTGCCCCCAGTACAAGGACGAGCATATCGTATACTTTGCCGCAGAATACGGTTTCCATGAGGTGCTTCCGGTATATTCGGGCGGTCTCGGCATCCTTTCGGGGGATCACTGCAAATCGGCCAGTGATCTGGGTCTGCCCTTCACCGCGGTGGGGCTCCTCTACAAACAGGGTTACTTTGAACAGCGCATCAATGCCGAAGGATGGCAGGAAACCCAGTATTTCAGCCTGAACTATTCCCAGTTGCCGGTCATCCCTGTGACCGATGATGCCGGAAAACCCCTGACCATCAGCGTGGAGCTTGCCAACCGCACGGTCTTTGCCCGCATCTGGCGCATCGATGTGGGCCGGGTCAAGCTGTACCTTCTGGATACCGACGTACCGGAAAACAATGCCTACGACCGTTCCCTCACCGAGCGGCTTTACGGCGGGGACAGGGAGACCAGGATACAGCAGGAGATCATCCTGGGCATAGGCGGCATAAGGGCTCTTGACGCGCTGGGCATCAAGGGCACCGTGTTCCATATGAATGAAGGGCATTCCGCCTTTATGGGCCTTGAACTGGCGCGGAAGCTCATCGCTGAAAGAAACATCCCCTTTGATGAGGCCAGGGAGATCGTCTACTCCTCTTCGGTCTTCACCACCCATACACCGGTTCCGGCCGGTAACGACGTATTCCCGCTGGAAATGGTAGACCGTTATTTCTGCCGCTATTGGGAACAGCTGGGCCTTCAGAGGCACGAGTTCATCCGGCTTGGCTTAAAGCCCGGCGATCCGGACAACTTCAACATGACCGTCCTGGCCCTCAACATGTCGGGCAGGAGAAACGGTGTGAGCGCTCTCCACGGCGCCGTTTCGCGCAACATCTTCAACTGCATCTGGCCTGGCTTCCATGAGGATGAGGTGCCCATCAGCCACATCACCAACGGAATACATACCATGACATGGTTGGCTCCGGGCATCAGGCACCTTTTTGACAAGTATTTCCCGTCCGACTGGAAATACCGGTTGGACGACGAATCGGTCTGGGAGTCTGTTGACCGGATCCCCGACGACGAGCTGTGGAAAACCCATATGACCCTGAAGACCCAGATGATACGCTGTATCCGGGAGCGGCTCAAGAAGCAGTACATGGCCAACGGGGTTCCCCTCCACGAGGTAAATGATCTGGATAACCAGTTGGATCCCAATGCCATGACCATCGGCTTTGCGAGGAGGTTTGCCACCTACAAGCGGGCAAGTCTGATTTTCCGTGACCTGTCCAGGCTGGAGAAAATCCTGAACAACAAGGGCACCCCCGTCCAGATCATCTTTGCCGGAAAGGCACATCCCGCAGACCGGCCTGCCCATGAAGTCATCAAGCACATTCACGACATTGCCCGCAGGGAAGGTTTCAGGGGGAAGATATTCCTCGTCGAGAACTACAATATGAGCCTGGCCCGCAGCCTTGTCCATGGCGTGGACGTATGGCTGAACAACCCCAGGAGGCCTCTCGAAGCCAGCGGCACCAGCGGTATGAAGGCATGCATCAACGGTGTGGTCAACTTCAGCATCATGGATGGATGGTGGTGCGAAGGCTATAACGGTAAAAACGGATGGGTGATCGGCGACGACACCCCCTACAGCAACGAGCATCACCAGGATGATGCCGACAGCAAATCCCTTTACGAGATCCTGGAACGGGAGATCATACCGCTCTACTTTAACCGGGACGAGCGGGGCATCCCCACCGGCTGGGTCAGGATGATGAAGGAATCCATCAAATCGGTGGCCCCTGTCTATGGCACTCACCGCATGGTGAAGGAATATACCCAGGCCATGTATGTACCCTGTATGGAACGCATCCAGAAGATCCATGAATCCGACTGCGCACTGGTAAGGGATCTGGCGGCATGGAAACGGCATGTTGAAGCCGCATGGCCCCATGTAACCCTCACAGCCAACGAGGACATCCATGGGCTTTCCGATTATCAGGCATTCTCCGATCAGGAAATCCGGCTGTCGGTTACGGTCCAGCTGGGGATGCTGGCTCCGGAGGATGTGAAGGTTGAAGTCTTCTATGGTCCCATAGTCAATAACCGCATCGTCCAGGGAAAATCGGCCGAAATGTCCCTGGTCCGCCAGACCGATTCGGGCACCTGGCATTATGAAACCTCCCTCCGCTTTACGGACGGCGGAGAATACGGCTATACCTTCCGGGTGATTCCCTGGAACGCCAATCAAATGAACAAGTATGACCTTCCCCTGATCAGGTGGGTATGAACGGCGAATGCCACCATGCCCACCGACCGCCGGGAAAGGCTGGCATGCCTGTCCGGGAAATAATTAAAATGATCACGGTGCGTCACGAAGTTTTCCGTTGAATTAGGCTGACCATATGCTATAATCATTTTGATGAAGAGGGTCCGCTCGACCAATCCCCGACGGGTGCTCCGCCGGGCTCTCCGACAACGGGAGAATCGGAAACCCTTGAATGATCTTTTTTGCTTAAGGAAGTATGGGGAATGTTGTTGAGGGAAAAATCTCGGCTTTTTCATAGATGGCTTGTTTCACTCATCATAGCAGCCCTGGCTGCCTTTGTTTTTCTGTCAGCCTTCACCGGGATAACGGCATCAGCGGTCGATCAGGAGAACCAGCCTTCGCTGGAAGCCATTTCCGCGTTGCTCATCGATGCAAGGCGCGGACAGGTCCTCTATGCCAAATCGGCGGATGAACACGTCAAGACCCCGCTGACCAACCGGCTGCTGACAGCCCTCATCGCGCTGGAAAAATCCAGTGCCGACGCCATGGTCACCGCGAGCAATGAGGCCATCAGCGTGGAAGGCGCTTCCCTTGCTCTGACTGTCGGGGAAAAGTACTCGGTGCGCAATATGATCTATGCCATGCTGCTTACCGGCGCCAATGATGCGGCCATAGCCATCGCCGAACATGTGGGAGGCGGCGAGGCCGGGTTCGTCCAGCTGATGAACGAGTATGCCGCAAAGATAGGCATGACCGACACGCGTTTCACCAATGTGACCGGGCTGTATGACGAAAACCAGTACACCACCGTCCGGGATATCGCCCTGCTCGTGCGGACAGCCCTGGCCAACACCGAATTCAATAAGGTTTTCTCAACGCAGGCCAAGCCCTGGTATGATGAAAACAGGACGCTGCTGCTGACCAATACCAACAGCATGTTCTGGACCTACGAGGGCACGGACGGCGGCATACTGGGATATTTCGATCCTGCCGTCCAGTCCATCGTCACCAGCGCCACCAGGAATTCCATGCGCCTGGTCTGCATCCTGGTCGATGTTCCCGCCGAAAAGGTTTACACCGAATCTGCCCAGCTGTTCAATTACGGCTTTGACAATTACCGCTACGGCACGCTGGTGGCTGCAGGGAGCGTTCAGAAAACGGTTACCGTGGGGGATGAAACCGTCAACCTGGTTCCGACTGCCGACGTCCACTACATCTATCCCCGGGGACAGAACTATATCCGAAACGTGACCATCAACGTGGACGAAGCCAAGCTCAAGCCGCCCATAACCAAAAACTCCATCGTGGGCATCATGACCTTTACGCTGATGGACGATACGGTCATCAACGTGGAACTGTACCCGGACAAGGAGATTCTTCCCAAAAAGACAGAAGCCCAGATCCTGAAGGAACGCATCAAGGAAAACATGGAACTGATCTATGTGGTCATCGGGCTGGTGATCCTGGAAATCATCCTGCTGATTTCAAAGCTCGTCAACCTGATACGCAAAAAGCGTATAAAGGGGAAGGCCAGAAGGATCCGGCGCTGATGAGCCATGAATGATAAAACGCCCTGGCGTTTTGGGCTTAGAACCCAAAGGTCAGGGCGTTTGCATTTTGCTTTTCATCATTATTTCCTTGTCAGATACGCCTGGATGAACTCGTCAATTTCGCCATCCATCACTTTCTGGATATTGCCTTCCTCATAATTGGTTCTGTGATCCTTCACCAGGGTATATGGACAGAACACATAGGAACGGATCTGGCTTCCCCAGGCGATGTCCATCTGCTCCCCCTTAATCTGAGCAAGCTTTTCCTGCTGCTCCCGCTCTTTCAGTTCCAGCAGCTTGGCCTTCAGCATTTTCATGGCCATTTCCCTGTTCTGGAACTGAGAGCGCTCATTCTGACAAGCCACGACGATGCCCGTGGGAATATGCGTGAGGCGTACCGCCGACGAGGTCTTGTTGACATGCTGGCCGCCGGCACCACTGGCCCGGTAGACGTCCATCTTGATATCCTCAGGATTTATCTCGATTTCCACCGAGTCGTCCAGAACCGGCATCACTTCCATGGAGGCAAACGACGTATGCCGTCTGCCCGACGCGTCGAAGGGGGAAATGCGGACCAGCCGGTGAACGCCTTTTTCGGATTTCAAAAATCCGTAGGCATATTGGCCTGTTACCTCGACCGTGACGCTCTTGATGCCGGCTTCCTCGCCTTCCAGCATATCCAGGATGCGGGTTTCATAGCCGTTGCGCTCAGCCCACCGCATATACATGCGCAGGAGCATCTGCACCCAGTCCATGGCCTCGGTTCCTCCGGCCCCGGCATGGAGGGTGAAGATGGCATCATTGGCATCATACTCTCCCGTAAGGAGGGTCTCCAGCCTGATTTTTTCATACTGGCTCCTGAGGCGGGTAAATTCTGCCCGGACTTCTTCCAGCACCGATTCATCCTGCTCGGCCAGCCCCAGTTCGGCCAGCGTCAGCGCGTCCTCGCAGTCTCCCAGAAGCTTGTTGAAGGTTTCCTGTTTTGTACGGAGCATTTTCGTCCGCTGCAGCACCTGCTGGGATTTCTCGGCATCGTTCCAGAAGTCCGGTTCTGCAGCTTTTTGCTCCAGTTCCTCAAGCTCTTTCTCAATGGCAGGGAAGTTAAAGTGAATCCCCCAATTCCTTTATGTTATCCAGCAGCTCGGCCAATTCAAGCTTCACCTGCTCAAGCTCAACCAAACTCACTTCTATCCGTCCTTTCAAACCAAACTATGCTGTCGCCCTCTCAAGCATTTTGGGACGGCAGCCCTTACATTATACAACAACCTATGCGCCGATGGAATAGCCGGTTATCTGAAAAGCAGCACCCTGACGGGTGAACCGTCGGATCCCGCTATCCTCAGCGGCAGGCAGATGTAATCATACACGCCTGGCTCCACATCTTTCAGAGCCAGGTTCTCCACGATGGCAATTCCATGGGACAAAAGCGTCTTATGCACGGGGTACAGGTTGTCCCTGCACAGTTCAACCGAAAAATAGTCCGTCCCCACCATGACGATGCCGTTTTGAATCAGGTATTCGGCACATTCTGCGGTAATGGCCGGGTATTCATCCCAAAAGGGTGTCATTTCATCCCGCATGCTTGCACGGGTCCTGAAAAAAACAGCCTGCACCGCGGACAGATCATATGGTTCAAGCAGTTCCTCGCCGATCCGGTCGGAAGGAGCCTCCACCACAAGGACGCATCCGAAAAGGCGTGCGATTTCCACTGAATCGATGTCCTTGCCGCCATCGATGAAATGAAGTGGGGCATCCATATGGGTTCCGGAATGGACCCCCAGGCTGATTCGTGAAACATTCGCCACCGCGCCATCGGAAATGGAATCGGTCCGCTCCACCAGAACTCCCGGATCTCCGGGCCAGACCGTCATGCCGCTGAGGATCTTCCTGGTGACGTCGATAACCTGCCTTCCTTCAAACATCCTTATCCCTCCCCTGCGAAAACATGATAAAATAACCTCATCCGTTACCAAAATCAAAGATTTTATTCATTTTATGATATAATAGCTCACATGAAAAAGCCAGCAGAATGCATGAAATGCCAGTATTACCAGGTCACATGGGATCCCCGCCACCCGAGAGGATGCCGATTCTACGGTTTTAAGAGCGTGCGCCTTCCGTCACAGGTGGTGCTTGAGGCAAGCGGTGAGCCCTGCAGGGCCTTCAAACCCAGGATGCATAGAAAAACGCCTTAGCTGGCAATCCTTCATACGGATGGCAATTCGAAGAACAGGTGGTTTGCGTCTCATGGAGCAGGACAAAGTGCTGGATATCGCGGTGCGCGCCGGCTCTCTTCTTTTAAGAAGCGGCGCCGAGACCTATCGGGTGGAAGAGACCATCGTCCGTATCTGTCGGAGTTATCGCCTTTCCTGCGATGCCTTCGTCCTGCCGACCGGCATATTCGTCAGTGCGGAAGGCGAAAAAGGGGCATTGACAATTGTCAGGCGAATTCCCTACCGGACCGTCGATTTGACCAGCATATCCAGGATAAACGCCCTTTCGAGGAAAATCCAAAACGAACGGCCCGAATACGAGCAGGTGCTGGCGGAACTGGACGCCATCGCCAACATCAAAAGGTACTCCAATATCACCATCGCCATGGCCTATGCCCTTACCGCCTTCGTCTATGTGCTTATCTTCGGCGGCACCCTTATGGAGAGCCTTGCGGCGGTCATCGTGGGCATTGTCCTGGGGCTGTTGCGGTTTTTCTTCAGGCAGGGGAGCAGCTTCCCCTTTATTGAATATTTCGCCGGCGCGTTTGCTTCAGGCATTCTGGGCTCGCTTTTCGCGCTGCTCCTGGAGGTCAATCCCTACCTGGTGATCATCGGAGCGCTCACCAACCTGGTGCCTGGCGTCGCCCTGGCAAGCGGCATACGGGATCTGTTGCACGGCGATATTGTCAGCGGCATTTCCAGGCTCGGGGAAGCTCTCATGACCGTATTCTCCATCGCGGCCGGGACCGGTATCGGTATCGCCACATGGCATCTTATGGGGGTGATGGCATGATGACCATTCTGAAGCTGCTGGTATTGGGGTTCCTGGGCAGTGTTGCACCCGCCGTCGCCATCAACATTGAAAAGCGGCTCCTCCTTTGGGCTGGCCTTGGAGGCATGTTGGGCATACTCACCGCCCTTCTCGTCAATCCCTACGTTGTTTCCTTCAGCATCAGCCAGATATTCGCCGGCACAATTGTCATCGGCCTATACAGCGAGCTGATGGCAAAGGTTCTGAAGGCGCCTGCCACGGTTTTTGTCATCCCCGGCATCTTCCCCCTTGTCCCCGGCATCACCGCCTACAAAACCATCCAGGCCTTTGTCAACAACGAAGTGACAGAAGCGATCCTGCTGGGTATCGACACCATCGCCAAAGCCTTTACCATAGCCTTTGGCATCATGCTGGTTACAGCGCTCTTCCGGCTGGTGAGAAGAACACGGGTGCGGAAATGAGCTTTCTTTTCTTCCCTGCGGGTCACGGTCCGCAGGCATCCCTTTACAGATCGCTTGACTACCGCAAGCCCAGCAGGCTGCGCAGCTCATTCTCCTGTTCCTCTGCCGACATGATACCGATTACCCCTTGCTCGGCCAAATGGAACAGAACCCGTCTGAACATGGCGGCTTTCTGCTCCTCCGAAAGGTCAAATAAGCCATCCAGGACAGACCTGGCATCCATGGGCTCTCTGGCGATATAATATCTTGCCCCGCAAGCGGGCAGCACATCCCTGAAAAAAGGTTCCTTCCATATCCTGTTGGGGACATGGACGGCTATCTGATAAGCCTGCTTTTTATCCTTCCTTTCCAGGGTCAGGCCGAAAAGGCGCAAAGGGGTTCCGGATGTCACCATGCGGTAGTAGTGTTCCAGATTCAGGGCCTGGATGTCTTTCAGGAGCTTTTCAGCGCATTTGTCAGGCTCCCGGCTCACACCGTAAAACAGTTCCGTGTTCAGTTCCAGGATCAGATCGGAATCCCCCGCCAGGGCTGAAAGGATATCATAGCCGGCCTGGCCGGCATGGCCTTTTCCCTTTTTGTACGTCAGGACATATTGGCAGTACGCATTGTTCCCATCCTTGTTTTTGCTCAGTTTGATCTTGTACGGTGCCAGATCCATAAGCTACTCCTTTCATAAAGCCATGCAACCGGAGCTTGTCCGCTCCATGAAAAGCACATACCTGCATGACCAGGGACATGCGCTCCGCAAGCCCGTAAAATCCGGTTGCTGTGCTGCACGGCTGTCCATTCCGATTTTCATTATACCATGTAAAGCCAATACTTATGATGCTCTTGCGGTTGACAGCATACCAGCAAAAGCCAAGGCCGGAGGGTCGAACCCACCGGCCTTTTCCGATGATGGTCATCCTTTTCAGCAGCAATCCTTGCACTTGTCAGATCCGCCGAAAATACCGGGGAAGAATATCAGGATTATCAGAATGATGATTATAATCCATTCCCAACCGCCGCCGAAGAAGCCGCCGCAATCTCTGTAATCGCCCATAGGAACACCCCGTTTGCTTTTGGTCTGATTCATATTATGCAGGGAGGATGTTCCATGACACCGGGCTAATTTCCATAACGTTCCAGTATTGTCTTGTACAGCTGCAGATATTCCCTGGCTGAGTGGTCCCAACTGAAATCCTGGGACATGCAGGCTTTCACCAGTTTGCTCCACTTCTCCTTGTCGCGGTAAACCTGGATGGCGCGCGCCACCGCATCCTTCATTTCATGGGCATTATAATTGGCAAAGGTGAATCCCGTACCCTCTCCGGTGTACATGTTGTACGGAACCACCGTATCCTTGAGCCCGCCCGTTTCCCGTACAATGGGTACCGTTCCGTAGCGCATGCTGAACAACTGGCTCAAGCCGCAGGGCTCATAGAGGGACGGCATGAGGAACATGTCGCTGCCCGCATAGATGCGCTGGGCAAGAACCGAATCATAGCAGATGTTGGCGGAAACCCTGCGCGGGTATTGGGATTGCGCCCATCGGAAAAGATCCTCGTAACGCCGGTCGCCGGTGCCCAGAACAACCAGCTGAAGATCCATTTCCATGAGTTCGGGCATCATGCAGGCGATCAGATCAAACCCCTTCTGATCGATGAGCCGCGAGATGATACCGATAACGGGCGTATCCGCTTTCACATCAAGCCCGAGATCCTCTTGGAGCCTTCTCTTGTTTTCATACTTGCCCTCCGGGTTATTGACCGAATAAGTCCTGTAAAGGCGTCCATCGGTCTCCGGGTTGTTCCGCTCGTAGTCGATACCGTTGACAATCCCGTAAAGGTCGGAAGCCCGTTTTCTTATCAGTCCCTGAAGGTTTTCTCCGAAGAAATCATACTTGATCTCTTCCGCATAGGTCTTGCTCACGGTGGTCAGCACGGCGGAATAAGCCAGCCCGGCCTTCAGGTAGTTGATATGATCGTAGAACTCAACCCCGTCCGGGTGGAAGTATTTCCAGTCCAGCCCGATAACCTCGTCCATCATCTGTTTCGGGAAGACGCCCTGGTACTTCAGGTTATGGATGGTAAAAACCGTATGCATGTTTTTATAGAATCCGTTCTCCCGGTAATCCCTGTAATGGGCATCGAGCAGAACGCTTACAAGACCCGTCTGCCAGTCGTTGAGATGGATGATATCAGGCTTGAACCCGATCAGCGGGAGCACTTCCAGGATAGCCTTGGAGAAAAAGGCGAAGCGTTCCCCGTCATCCCCCATGCCGTAATACCAATCCCGGAAGAAGTAGTACTCATTGTCCAGAAAATAATAGGTTACTCCCTCATGCTCCAGGGAAAACACGCCGCAATACTGTTTCCGCCAGGTCAGATCCACCATGGTATAGCCCATGAATGTCATGCGCTCCACATACTCAGACGGGATCTGCCCGTATTTGGGCAGAACCACACGCACATCGGCACCCAGCTTTTTCAGCGCCTTCGGCAGGGAGCCGGCCACATCGGCCAAACCGCCCGTTTTGGCAAAGGGCGCGACCTCCGAAGAAGCAAACCATATCCTGATATTTTTCACGCTGCTACCTCCTTAAGACTGATAAGCATAATATGATTATCCCACATTTTACTAACGAAAAACAAACCCCTTCCGGAAATACTATGAACAGCATTTTATCCGTATCGCTATTTCCAACGGGACAACTATGCATGGAAGGATGTGATGGGATGGACAGAAGGAAGAGAATTGCCAAATCTGCAGCGGCAACAGAAGCTATTCAGGACATCGAGAAGGTTGATCCATCGGCGAAGGTGCCCTATATTTCGGACGAAAGCGTCGAAGCGGCACGAAATTGGGTCAACGAGCATGAGTTGTGAAAAATGCGGGCCATAAGCAGCCCGCAGCGATCTCTGTCAGTTCACAAAGGTGTAGTTCAGGCCTGAATTGTTGTCCCAGTTTTCGGCCGAATCCTTGAAGGCGAAATTGACATTCTTGCCGTGTACAATGGGGATGGTTGCGGTAAAGGCCCCTGTTGCATCCTTGGTCATGACAACCTCGGACACATCTTCCCATCTCTGGTTGCTGCCAAAACCATAGACACCGATGACCTTGTCTGCCCCGGACTTGGCAAGAAGACCCGAATAACAGATCTTGGCCTGATCTTCGGAGAGCTTGTCGAAGGACACGCCTGCATGGGAATAGGTCTGGGTACCATACTGGCTCGGTCCTGCCATATCGGAACCGAACTCGGCATCCGAGGTCTTGCCCCTGGCGGAGCGCTCATCACCAAATTCGGCAAAGGCATTCCTGCCCGAATTCTTCTCCCTGGTGCTTTCGTTTGCATCGACGGCAAAGAGGCCTCCTCTGTGGTCGGGCACAACAGAAATTCGGGTGCCACCATCCGAAGCCACTTCGGCATCCTTCCTTTCAGCAAACTCGGAAGCTATCTCCACATCCCTCTTGGTTCTTCGTGCAGCACCGGCCTGTTTATTGGTCGCTTTTTTCGTTAAAAAGGAATCCCTTGAAAATTCATCAAAAATGCTCATTGGCTTTCTGCCTCCTTTCAGATATATTATTTGATCCGACACAATGATTTATTTTAGGAATTTTCCCGGCATTTTTGATGAATATGGGAATGGCGTTTTTTGCCGAACAAGGGCTTCCTTTTACCGTGCTTTTACAAAGGCTTCCAGAAGCCTTACGGTATTCTCCGCGTCATTCAAATCAATCATTTCGGCAGGGCAGTGGATGAACCGTGACGGGATTGAAACTGCACCTGTAGGAATGCCTCCTGCCGTGATATGGATGCTTCCCGCGTCGGTTCCGCCCCTCTCCAGAACCTCCAGCTGGTAAGGAATGCCGTTTTCTTTTGCACAATCCACCAGTCTATCCCTGATTCTGGGATGTGCTATGACACTGCTGTCCTTGACCTTGACGGCAGGCCCCTCTCCCAGCACAACAGGCCTGTGCGTACAGCTTGGCGTGTCGCCGGTCCTTGTGACATCTATGGCAAGCGCCAGATCAGGCATAATACCGAATGCGGCCGTGCGTGCTCCTCTTAAACCCACTTCCTCCTGCGTTGTAAAGACATAGTATATCTCGTTGTCGGTCTCCGGGCGTTTCATGGCCAGCTCCGCCAGGATCGCGCAGCCCACACGGTCATCCAGTGCCTTGGAGATGACCCGCCCGTTCTGCTCGACAGGCTCGCCTGCGAAGACCGCCATATCGCCTACGTTCACCATTTTCATAGCCTCATCCCTGGATTTGGCCGCGATGTCAATATACATCTTATCGGGCTTGGCATCCTTCATGTTTTCAAGATTCTCCTCATACCAGACCACACCGGTTGTGCCGTTCTCAAAGACCACCCGCTGTCCCAGGGCAATCAATGGTGACACGCCGCCCACGGTTCCAAACCGCAGGAAGCCTTTCTCGTCGATATAGCTGACGATGAGGCCAATCTCATCCATGTGGGCAGCCAGCATGATCTTTTTGCCGGAGCCTTTCTTAACCGCAATCAGGTTACCCATGGCATCGGTGTATATCTCGTCCACCTTGTCCTTTATCATCTGCGTGATGACCTCTGCCACCTGCTTTTCACAGCCCGACGGTCCAAAGGCATTTACCAGTTTCTTTATGGTATCAAACATTGCTTTCCCCTCCTGATTGGTTTTGATAGGTCTCCCTGAGCCAATTGTTCAGCCCGGCAAGGGTCGCTTCCGCCAGCTTAAGGGCATGGAAGAAATCCCTTTTGTCCATCACCGATACGGGCGTATGGATATATCTGCATGGCACCGCTATGGTACAAACCCTGACACCCGTACCGCTCACCTGGATCCGGCCGGCATCGGTTCCGCCTGAGATGGTCCGCTTGACCTGCCAGGGAATTCCCTGTTCCTCCGCGGTTTGGGTAATGAATTTGTACAAACCCCTGTCCGAGATCACCGATCGGTCCATAACCGTCAGGGCCGGTCCATCCCCAAGCCGTGTGCTCATCATATGTTCACTGGTCCCGGTCAGATCATAGCAGGTGGTGCCTTCCAGCACGATGGCCGTATCGGGTGATACCGCAAAGGAAGCCGCCTTTGCACCTTTCAGTCCTATCTCTTCCTGGACCGTAAAACAGCCGTAAAGGTCAAAGGGATACCGGTTTTTGAGAAGCTCCATGAGCAGGACGCAGCCCACACGGTCATCCAAAGCCTTGGCCATGAATTTATGTTCCCCGAACTCCACCGGATCATAGGCAAAGACTGCCGTATCGCCCACGGCCACGCTTTGCTCGGCCTGCTCCCTGTCCTTTGCGCCTATATCAATGGTCAGCCCGCTCTTTTTAACCGGGCTCTTCCTTTCGGCGGCATCCTGCAGATGGATGGGTTTACAGCCGATAACGCCCGGAACCCGCTCCTTGCCTATCCGGACCCTCTTGCCCACCAGGGCCCTGGTTTCGATGCCACCCACCGCCTTGAATTTCAAAAGACCGTTTTCATTGATCCCTGTGATCAAAAGGCCAACTTCGTCCATATGGGCGGCCAGCATCACTTTCCTGTTGAGGCCGGTACCCTTCTTGAAGGCAATCAGGTTGCCCATATTATCCACATGCCAGGAATCCACCCGATCCCTGATTTGGTCGATGATAAAATCACGCACCGGTTTTTCGTCTCCGGACACACCATCAGCCATGGTCAGTTCTTTCAGCATGTCAATGAGGTATTCAGGGTATTCCCCCGATGTCGGATCCTTGTATACACCTTGCTCTGTCATTGGGAATCGCCCTCCTGTAACAGTTCATCTCTGAAAGCGATATAGCGGGCTGCCAGACGGGCCGTTGCCCCGATATCGTCCAGGCTCACCATTTCCACCGTCGTGTGCATGTACTTGGCCGGTATGGACAGCAAAAGTGTCGGGATGCCTTCAAGGGCCGAGGAATAAACAGCCGCCTCTGTTCCCGTATCCTTTTCCTCAGCATCGATTTGGTAAGGGATCCGCTCTCTTTTTGCAAGCCCGATGCATGCCCGGGTATGCTCCCGGCTCAGGATGGGACCCACCGCGATGGCAACCCCTTTGCCTAATGGGAAGCTTTCATCGCTGGGGGCATCGGGCATATCCCCATGGCAGACATCGATGGCGATGGCCAGATCCGGCCTGATGTGCCATGAAGCCATGAAAGCCCCCACCAGGCCCGACTCCTCCTGCACGGTGGCAGCCACATAAACATTGTCGTCATGCCGGATTCGCTTCAGTTCCTTCAGGATTTCCACCAGGGCCGCCACGCTGCTCCTGTTGTCCATGCTCCTTCCGGCCATCCTGTTGTTTTTCAGTTCAATGGCCGGGAACTTAAAGGTTACCACGTCACCTACCGAGACCAATTCCCTCGCTTGCTCCGCGCCATACCCGATATCGATGCGCATATCCTCCAGTTTGACCGGTTTGTCGGCGTCCTCAGGAGAAATCAGATGGGGTGGTTTGGTGCCGATCACGCCGTGAAGATCCCGCCTGCCATGGACCGTTACCTCCTGGGCGCCAAGGATCTTCGGGTCCACTCCGCCCATGGCGGAAAACCTTAAAAACCCGTTTTCGTCAATGCCCGTGACCACCAGGCCGATCTGGTCATAGTGGGCGGTAACCAGCACATTGCGGGGATTTTCTCCCTGCCCCTTTTTCAGCCCAATCACATTAAAAAAGGCGTCAATCTTCACCTCATCGCAATAAGGCGAAAGAATGTCGGATATGGCCTGCGCCGCCACATCCTCCCTGCCAGTTACGGCATTTATACTGCAAAGCTTTTTCAACAGCTCGCGGCATTCCATGCAATACACCTCAATTCCACCTGTTGTCCGGTTATGGCTTTTTCATTTAAAAAGCCACGATGTTCCCACATATTATCCGCATGTGAAGCGGGCTTTATCAGCAATGATATCATAACACAAAGCCGGTAATGGGTGCCATCATGTTTTCTTTCGCATAGCTTGTCGTCCGCATGGGAAGCATGAACATTGGGGAGATGAATGCCTTGAAGAAATACTTGCTGGCCGCATGGCTCATGGCAATCCTGACCTTGTTCTCGTGCCTTTCATCGGTGGCACGTTTCATTATCGGAACAGGTACCGGACCTGAAAAAACGCCGGAATTCCAGGCAGCTTCAGGTTCTGACTCCCTGCGTTATCATGACATGATCATCACACTTCTTCTGCCCTATATCAGGGAAAGCGTTCAGAAGGTTTATGCGGATGACGTCTCAATCACCCCGGACCGGGTGAATATCATCCGTATCGAAAGAAAAGGCGCTTTCAGAACCTATGATTTTCTTATCAGGCTCGAAGTGAGGCCCATAGGGTATGAAGGCCGGAGCATGGGGCGCGATCTCATCACCCTGAAGCTATCCCATGATCATGAGATTGAACTGGTGGATTATGAGAGTGCCAGGGATTATTAGTCTGTCCCCGGCATGCGTTTGGACAAGGAACTTGCCGTATGCGTGCGCGCCATCCAGGGTAAGCAACAGGAACTCAATCAGTTTAAGGCTATTTTGAATGAATAGAGATTTGTAAAAACGGGCCCATCAGATGGGCCCGTTTTATACGAATCATATCCTGAGTGATCGGCAACGGCGATCCATATCGCCGCCAATCCTTTATACCACCTGGCTGCAGCGCTCGCAAAGGGTGGGATGCTCATGGCTATGTCCCACGGTTTCGGAGTAAATCCAGCAGCGCTCGCATTTCTGGCCGTCAGCCAGCTTGACCACTGCCTCCAGTTCGTTCTTGTCCGCAAGCTCCAGCTCAACCTGGGAGGTAATGAACACGGTGGGCAGAATCTCCTTCACGCTGTCAAGGAAATCGTACAGCGTTTTGCCGGCCTTCAGAACCACCTTGGCCTGCAGGGACTGGCCGATGAGTTTCTCATTTCTGGCATTTTCCAGCGCCTTCAGGACGGTTTCACGGACATCCAGGATCCTGTCCCACTTCTCTTCAAGCGCCTTGTCAGCATACTGGGGATTGACTTCCGGCCAGTCATTGAGCATGACGCTTTCCGTGTTGTCCTTTTCGGTATGGGGCAGATGCTGCCATATCTCTTCGCTGGTGAAGGCCAGTACGGGGGCCAGCAGCCTTGTCAGCGTGTGCAGGATGATGTACATGGCTGTCTGCCCGGAACGGCGTTCCCTGCTGTCTGCCTTTGAGGCATACATCCTGTCCTTGGTCACGTCCAGGTAGAAGCTGGACATGTCCACCGTACAGAAGTTGTGGATGGCATAGAGCATCACATGGAAATCGTATTCGGCATAAGCGTTTTCGATCTTATCCACCAGCTTGTTCAGTTTCATCAGCGCCCAGCGATCCAGTTCTTCCATTTCGGCATAAGGCACGCTATGCTCACTGGGGTTGAAATCGTAGAGGTTACCCAGCAGGAACCTGGCCGTATTCCTGATCTTCCGGTAGTTTTCCGACAACTGCTTGAAGCCTTCCTGAGAAATACGGATATCGGTCTTATAGTCGCTGGAAGATACCCAAAGCCTCAGGATATCGGCGCCATACTGGTTGCAGACATCCATGGGATCGATGACATTGCCCAGGGATTTGCTCATCTTTTTGCCCTGTCCGTCCACCACATAGCCATGGGTCAGCACCTGCCTGTAGGGCGCGCGGCCTTTTGTCGCCACAGCCGTCAGGAGCGAGGACTGGAACCAACCCCTGTGCTGGTCGCTGCCCTCAAGGTACATGTCCACAGGCCAGCCCAGATCCGGGTTGGGCTCGGCAACAGCCGCATGGGATGAGCCGGAATCGAACCAGACATCCATGATATCCTTTTCCTTCCTGAAACTGCGGCTTCCGCACGAGCAGGCATAACCCTCGGGCAGGATCTCGGTGGCTTCATGGGTGAACCAGGCATTGGAACCCTCTCTGGCAAACAGATCCTGAACGGCCTTTATGGTCACATCGTCGATGATCTCCTTGCCGCAGTCATTGCAATAGAAGATGGGTATGGGAACGCCCCAGACACGCTGGCGGGAAATGCACCAGTCTCCCCTGTCTTCCACCATCTTGGAAATGCGCTCCTCGCCCCATGCCGGGATCCAGCGGACTTCCCTGATGGCCTTCAGGGCCGCATCCCTGAACTTGTTGATGGAGATGAACCACTGCTCGGTAGCCCGGAAAATGATGGGATCCTTGCAGCGCCAGCAATGCGGATACTGGTGGCTGATGAGCTCTTCCGCCAGCAGGAGTTTCTTTTCCTTGAGCAGTTCCAGGATGGCCTTGTTGGATTTCTTGTAGAACATACCGGCAAATGGACCTGCCTCCTGGGTGAGGTGCCCCTTGTCATCCACCGGTACGATGGTCTCTATTTCAGGATAGTTTTTGCAGACATCGAAGTCTTCCGCACCATGGCCGGGAGCCGTGTGGACGCATCCGGTACCGGCATCCAGCGTAACGTGGTCCCCCACAATGACCAGGGAATCCCTGTCCAGGAACGGATGCCTGCAAACCGTATATTCCAGCTCGGAGCCCTTGATTTCACCCAGGATCTTATAGTTGCCGATACCGGCTACCTTGGCCACGTTTTCAACCAGATCTTTGGCAACGATATAGCGCTCGCCGTTGTCGGCTTCCATAACGGCATAGATGAATTCAGGGTTCAGGCATATGGCCATGTTGCCCGGCAGCGTCCATGTGGTGGTGGTCCATATGACCACATACAGGTTTTCAAGGGTATCCACAATGCCCTTCAGCTTACCCTTGTCATCGGTCATGGGGAACTTGACATAGATGGAGTTGGTGGTTTCCTCCGTATACTCAATCTCCGCTTCGGCCAGGGCTGTTTCGCAGGACGGGCACCAGTATACGGGACGCAGGCCCTTGTAGATGCAGCCCAGCTTGGCCATCTCCCCGAACACGCCTATCTGCCTTGCCTCAAACTCAGGCTGGAAACTGATGTAGGGATTATCCCAGTCTCCAATGACACCCAGGCGCTTGAAAGCATCCCTCTGGATGTTCAGGTACTTCCAGGCTATCTCCTCGCAGGCCTTTCTGAACACCACGGGACCTACTTCATGGCGGTTCAGGCCCTTTTCCTTGATGGCCTTCTGCTCGGTGGGAAGGCCATGGGTATCCCAGCCGGGGATATAGGGCGTGTAATAACCCTTCATGTCGTAATAGCGCATGATGATGTCCTTCAGGACCTTGTTCAGCGCGGTACCCATATGGATGCCGCCATTGGCGTAGGGAGGGCCATCGTGCAGCACAAATTTCTTGCCCGAATTCCGGTTCCGCTCAAGTCTTTTATGGTAAATGTCCTTCTTCTGCCATTCCTCCAGAATCCGGGGTTCCTTTTCAGGAAGGCCGCCCCGCATGGGGAAATCGGTCTTTGGCAGGTTCAGTGTGTTGCCATAATCAACTGCCATTTGAATACCTCCAAATCTCGTTCATTCGCATATATCTCTCCAGGACATGCGTCCGGTTTATAGCATTCCCAATCAAAAAAAGCCTATCGTCCCATGGGACGAAAGGCTCTGCTTTCCGCGGTACCACCCAAATTGCCCTATCTCCCTTCCGGATGATAGGGCCACTTGTTTTGAGGGTAACGGTCTCATACCGGCTCACCTTAGTTGGCTCGCTGAGCCTTTCAGGCTGCTGCTCACGGTGGATTTTCGGATCCCCTGTCCTGCGGGCTTTCACCTGCCCCCGCTCTCTGTAAGGCTTCCGGAACCCTACTCGTACCGATCATCGCTTTATCAGTCTTTAATGATTATATGTCATGTCCGCTGCTGTGTCAACACCGGAACGCCGTTGTGCCCGGCATTCCCGATGGTTTTCCAAAAGTAAAATCCTCCGGTTTTGATTCCGGAGGATCCTGTTCAACAGGTTATACTCTATCGCGCAAATCCAGAAGCTTTTTCTTAAGCTCTTCTTCCATGTTCCGAAGCTCAATTTCGGCCTGCTGCCTCTTGGCCCGGCCTTCCTGCTGGATCCTGAGCACTTCCTCCAGGGTAGTCATCAGATCCTCATTGACCTTCTTCAGGGTTTCTATCTCCACAATGCCGCGCTCATTCTCCCGGGCGATCTCTATGGAACTGGTCTTGAGCATCTCGGAATTCTTGGCCAGAAGATCGTTGGTGGTCTTGGTCACATCCTTCTGGAGCTGCAGCGCATTCTGCTGGCGCAGCATAGTAATGGCTATGACGATCTGGTTCTTCCAGAGGGGTATGGTGTTCATGATGGAACTTTGGATCTTCTCGACCAGGGTTTGATCATTGTTCTGGATCAGCCTGATCTGCGGAGCGGTTTGGATGGCGATCATCCGGGTCAGCTTCAAATCATGGATCTTCTTCTCAAACCGCGAGATGAGCTCCGTCATGTCCTTTACCTTCTGGGCATCCACCGCATCGCCGGTCTTGGAGGCCTTTTCCCTGAGTTCGGGAAGAACTTTTTCATTGAGCTCCTTCAGCTTCAGTGAACCGGCCATGATGTACATATCCAGCTGTTTCAGATACTCCAGGTTCTTGGCATACATGGTATCCAGCGTGGTGATATCGCGAATCAGTTGGAGCTTGGCCCGTTCCAGCTGGTCGATGATCTTCTCGATCTGGACGCTCAGCTTTTCATAGCGGGAAATGAACTTCCCGGTCTCTCGCTTGATGTTACCGAACAGCTTGTCGAAGAATCCCTGCTTGTTGGGATCCAGGCTGTCTACATCCACTTCCCTTACTTTGTTCATCAAATCGGTCAGAACAGCCCCTACCTCTCCGCTGTCCTTGGCCCGGATCTGGTCAAGGATGGCATCAGAGAACTTGGATATCTCGCTTTGGGCAATGGCGCCATACTGGATCACTGCCTGGGAATCGCCCACATTGATCTGCTTTGAAAGCTCAATGACCTTTTGCTGCTCTTCCGGGGTCATCTCGTTCCATCTGTTGACATCATAATTGTCCACTGCAACAACCGACTGTTCCGGGGATGTCTGAACCTGTGCATCCATAGCCAACCCAACCTTTCCTGCATAAGATTTGAACGGAATATAGCATGTCGGCTGATGTTATGGAAAACCATTCGTCAGCCAGCCTTCGCTCATCAACCCGCCTCCGTCTTGGGTGCCATCGGGCAAATTCCGGCGCAGGCGGAATCATAAATTCATATTACCAAATTCATATTACCAAATCATTTCATTGCCAACAATCCCTACTGTCTCCCGCCGGAAGGCATGGATGGGGTATTCCTGTCCTTGCCGGCATTCCCACCTGTGTTCATGTTGCTGGATATCGTCTCGAAAACCTTTATCTCCGTATCCAGATCCATCACGTCATTGGCCAGCATCTTCTCCTTCTGCTGGAGGAAGGTGGCACGGATGGTCTTGAAGGATTTTTCGGTCTTATCCAGTATGCTGACGGCATCCGCCGGCATGGGCCGGGTTGTAGCCAGTTCAACATATTTCAGGACGATCTTGTGGGTGGGTTCCAGATAATAGGTGATGAACTGCTTGACGATGCGTAGATCGTTGGGATCTTTCTTCAGCAGTTCAAACATGGATTCGGCAATCTTGCACAAATCCTCAATCTCTTTTTTTACCTCCAGCTGCTGGAGCCGGTAGGAAGCCTGTCTCATACCCGCGGTCAGCTTTCGTCCGGCACGGATGGTGCTTTCAACTTCCTGCCGGGTGATGCCGTCGAGCGAAATCTTGTCCTCTTTCTGCTTTCCGGAATTGATGAGGGCTGCCACAAGCCAGGCGAGCACGCCGACAATCAGCGCCGGGAAGAATCCCGCCGCCAGCCAGAAATTCAGGACCGCAAAGCATGCAACCCCTATTAATATAGAAAGCAATCTTCCTGCCCATGAACCTTTCAAATTCATTCACCACCAAAACGCTACCGGACACAAGTCCGCTTCTGTGCATCATATACCCAAAATTTCGGGGAAATACTCTGCAAATTCATTCTATACAGATCCGATTTCCTTTGTAAAGCGCATCAGGCAACGGTCATTGTTGCCCTTCCGGTCACAGGGTCAGTCTTCTGCGTATCCACCACGACCCTACTTCTCTTATATTCAATATTACCCTTCTTTATCACAGGGCAAAACGCTTCCAGGCCAATAACCCGCTTTCTGAACCGGTTCTTCCCAACCGAATCGATCCATTCGCGGTCGGCGAACTCCCACGGTTCCAGTACAGCCAGGCCCGTTTGCTTTTCCCCTGCCATCAGAAGCGTTTCGGGAATGGCTGTGGTCCTTAAGGAGCAGACATAATCCAGTCCCAGGAGACTTTCAAGCAATTGCGGATCCGCCCCGGCGTCCAGGGAAAAGTCCCGTAACAGTTCATAAAGCCTGATGGCTGCAAGAGGCATGAACAACAGGTTTCTCTCCTTCAGCCAGCAGCTGAGTTTATGGTAGAAATCAAAGGCCGACGGAAACAGGGTTTCCGCATACGCCAGCGTCAGGTTGAGCCTGCCCGAGTTGTAAAAACGGTCCAGGACTTCCTCGATTCCTTTCAGCGTCAGGATATCCTTAGCTGTCAGATACCGGTTGGACAGAACTTCATAGGGCGGATAGCTCCTGAACCGGTATTGATGCTTTTCGGCTTCGCGCCTGATCCTGGTACCGTGGAGCAGCTTCAGAAACCCCAGCTGCAGATGGTGGGCGCGCACTGCATAAACCGCATTGAAGGATTCTTTGAAGGAATCCATGTCCTCAAAGGGCAGTCCGGCTATCAAATCGGTGTGGACATGGATATTGCCCCATGCCATGATCTTCTTGAGATTCTCCAGGGCCCGATCCACATCCATGGACCTGGATATGGCCTTTAGCGTCTCCAGGTTTGTGGATTGAATCCCCGCCTCGATCTGCATCAGGCCGGGGGGCATGGCGGCCAAAGCCTCCATCTGCCGGTCGCTCAGCCGATCCGGGTTCACCTCAAAGTGGAAGGTGATGGTTTCGGGAGAAAACTTTCTGATGTATTCCCATATTTCAAGGGCGTGCCGGTGTACATTGAAGGAGCGGTCAATAAACTTGATCACCCTGGCACCGGCGCCAACCAAAGCATCAATCCCCTGATAAACCTCTTCCAGCGGAAAGCAGCGCAATCCCCTGTCTATGGAGGACAGGCAATAGGAGCAGTTATAAGGACAGCCCCTTGAGGATTCGATATAGGCTATCCTGTCCCTGACCCGTTCCAGGTATTCAGGAATAAAAGGCGAGACAAAGTCTTCAGCCTCCCTGCCTTCATCTTGCCAGGAAGCCTCCCCGCTGCCTGCTTTGCCTTCCAGTTGCAGCAGAAGCCGGGGAAGCCGGCTTTCACCCTCACCCCGGATGACATAATCGGCGCCATAGGCCTTGAAATCCGCCGCCGCCTCGTCATAGCAGACTTCCGGGCCACCTACCACCACCACGGTATCGGGCCTTACCTTTTTCAGGTCGGCAATCAGGTTCTGCACCAGGATGCGGTTCCAGATATAGCAGGAAAAGCATGCAACATCAGGTTCTTCATCCAGGATCGCCGTCCAGATCTTCTGGACCGAGTCGTTGATGGAATGCTGAAGAACCGTGAGATCCAAACCACTCTTCCTGCAGGCGGCTTTCAGGTACCAGGCCGCCAGGCTTTCATGCTCGTATTTGGCGTTTATGGCAACTAGTATTGTCTTCATCCTTACCACACTTCAGTAGCGCCTTTTAGCCCCCATGAATGGCAATTTCCCGGTTTGCCCTTCACAGGTGAAGGAGCATACCGGGATCCTGCCTTATTCTTCGCGGCATACCGCCAACTAATTATATATTCTATACATTGATCTTAAAGGGGAGATATAAGAAAGATTAGAATTTGATTAGAGGCCGGACCGGTACTCAAAAAGGTCAAAATCGGCCACATTGCTGCTCTCCCCGCCATTCCCGGATGCGAAAAGGCCTATGGTGGTTCCCACAAAGCCGCCGGCCACATCGGTGCTCAGGATCCTTCCGTCAACCTTTTCGGCCAGCGTCTTCCTTCCTTTACCGTCATCAAAACAGAAGTTGTAGTCCTGTTCCTGTGCTGAAACAATCATCTCCAGACGCTCCGAACAGCAGGGAACAGCCTGGATAACCGTTTCGACGCCATCCTTGCACTGGACAAGCCGGACCAGGGTCTGACCATCTTCATTGGCGTATTCCATCCGGTAATGGTAGCGGTCGCTCTGCAGAAGAACCATTCCTGCCGATTCCCCCTGGCCGGGGACAAATTCCATGATGGCCCTTGCCGTAAAACTCATATGCTGCTGGCGCCTGCAAACCAGGCTCGGCTGTTTCAGTTCGGTCAGTCTGGGCGGCCTGACCTTCAGGCGCAAATACCCCGGCCGCTCTGTCAGGCTGTAAAAATCTTCTCTTGGCGTACGCAGGAACATCCAGCAGGGTTCAAGTCTGTCCTTATCGAAATGATCCACGGATGCCTGTGGTTCAACTTCCCAGGCGGGCAGGTTGGGGCACGGATAGGAGAACTCGACCTTTCCGGTTCCCGGGCTTACCACCGGCCACCCATCTTCCCAGATGACAGGGACGAGGAAGGTTTCCCGGCCCAGATTCCGGTAGTAGCCGCCGTAAGGCCTGGAGGCCAAAAGTACCATCCACCATTCCCCGTTCTGGGTTTCCACCAGATCGCCATGTCCAACATTGACAATGGGATATTTCCTTCCCAGGTGACGATGGGTCAGGATCGGATTTGACGGGCAACCCTCATAGGGCCCTGTGATGTTCCGGCTTCGGGCGATGGTGACCGAATGATGGAAATCGGTCCCGCCTTCGGCTATCAACAGGTAATACCAGCCGTCCTTTTTGTAGATATGCGGGCCTTCGGGCCATATGGCATGCTTCAGTGCCCCGCGCCAGAGCCCGTAACGCTCGCCTTTCAGCGTCATGGTTTCAAGATCCAGTTCCCTCATCCAGATCTCATTGTCGCCGTAATACGCCGGGCCTTCAGGCACCTCCCAGGTACCCACCAGGTAACAACGGCCATCATCGTCAAAAAACAGGGAAGGGTCAATTCCCGGCGCATCGGTCAGCCAGTAGGGATCGGACCATGGACCCTCCGGCTTGTCCGCAGTGACAATGAAGTTACCGCCCCTGGTTACATTTGTGGTCACAACATAGAATTTGCCATCATGGTAGCGTATGGTTGGGGCATAGATACCCTGGGAATGCTCCACGCCATCCAGTTCCAACTGGGACGGCCTGTCCAGGACATACCCTATCTGCTCCCAGTGAACCAGGTCCCGGCTGTGAAATATGGGAAGTCCAGGGAAATAGGCAAAGCTGGATGTGACCAGGTAATAGTCCTCCCCCACCCGGCATATGGATGGATCGGGATAAAAACCCGGCAATATGGGATTTTCAAAGATCCTGCACTCCTGCTTCAGCATCGGATCACCTCAATCAGGTAATGATATGCTTCGCTTCAATCATTTACTGGCTTTGCGGCGTTCCATCAGGGCATGGATCTTCTCGGTGGGATCCAGCAGGGAACTGATGGAACAGTCATGGTTGAGGGTGTTGATCAAAAGCGCCAGGAACTTGGACATGTCCACTTCCACGTACCAGGGCGCTTTTCTGAGCTCTTCCCTTCTGTAGGTCAGGTTGGTGGAGAACACCTTGTTGATCATGCCCCGCTCATACAGTTCCTGGAACTTGTCCACCCCTTCGGTAAACAGGGCAAAGGTAACGCCAACGTAGATCTTTGCAGCTTTCCGTTTCTTGAGTTCCGTAACGATATCGATGATGGAATCCCCTGAGGACAGGATATCATCAATGATCAGGACGCTCTTTCCTTCCACAGAATCCCCCAGGAATTCATGGGCGATGATGGGATTCTTACCGTTAACCAGCCTGGTCAAATCCCGGCGTTTATAGAACATACCCAAATCCAGACCCAGCACATTGGCGTAATAGATGTTCCTGGAAAGCCCGCCTTCATCCGGGCTGACCACCATCATGCTGGACCGGTCGATCTGAAGTTCAGGCTCGCTGTTGACAAGCGCCTTGATGATCTGATAAGTTGGAAGGATATTCTCAAACCCCTTGATAGGTATGGCGTTCTGTACCCGCGGATCATGGGCGTCAAAGGTGAGGATGTTTTCCACTCCCAGGCGCTCAAGCTCCTGCAGGGCTATGGCACAGTCCAGGGATTCCCTGGAAACGCGCTTGTGTTGCCTTCCTGCATACAGCAGGGGCATGATGAGGTTTATTCTTCTGGCCTTACCGCCTATGGCAGAAATGATCCTCTTAATATCCTGGAAATGGTCATCCGGGCTCATGCGGCATTCCTGTCCGAACATCTTGTAGGTGCAGCTGTAATTGCCCACATCTGAAATGATGTAAATATCATATCCGCGCACCGATTCGTTGATGACGCCCTTGCCGTCTCCCGTACTGAATCGGGGGCAGGAAGCCGAAAGCAGATAGGATTCCTTCAGGTAATGCTGGTGTAAATCGTTCTCCTGTGAGTACAGGTTTTTCCTCTGTGTCACCAGATGCTGGTCCACCAGCCTGGCAAGATCCTGGGTGCCCTGCATGGGTATGATCCCAAGGGGTCCCACCGGTATATCGTGCTCTCCGCCGATAGAATAGGTTTTATGATTCATAGCATCCTCCACCTGTCCCTCTCACGGGGATATTTTGCTCAAGCTTGGCCGCATGCCCGGAAGGATGAACCGGGACGTACCCTTTTAAAGCCTCCGGACAATCCATCGCAATCACATTATAGACTACATATCGATTTCTGTAAAACATTATTCGGCAAATTCCGCATAAATACTTCGCCAATTCTCATCCAATCCTGGTTTTCCATTTTCAGTATGCGCGCTCAATCCGTTCTGCTATAATATTGCCGTAAGATTTATCTATCTATATATAAATGATCCACCAAGGAGGCAAACCGTCATGAGAATCACCAAGAAACCCTTCGGAAAAATCAACAACGAGGAGATCCATTTATATTCCCTCGTCAACAGCAACGGCATGAGGGCCGACATCATCAATTTCGGGGGCACCATTGTATCCCTGTATACGCCGGACAGGAACGGCCATCTGCAGGATATCACATTGGGTTACGACAAGCTGGAGGATTATGTGCGTCCGAACCCATTCTTCGGGGCCATCATCGGCCGTCATGCCAACCGGCTGGAGGATGCGTCCTTTACGCTCAACGGCGTATTTTACCAACTGAACAGAAATGAAGGCAACAACCAGCTTCACGGCGGGCTTGTAGGCTTTGACAAAAAGGTATGGACTGCCGAAATCATTGGAGATTCCCAGCAGGAAAGCCTCCGGTTGAAATATCTGAGCCCGGATATGGAAGAAAACTACCCGGGGAATCTGGATGTGACTGTAACCTATACGCTGACCGAGCAGAACGAATTGGTGATCGACTATCATGCGGTGTCCGACAAGGACACGGTGGTCAATCTGACCAACCATGCCTATTTCAACCTGTCGGGGCATGATTCCGGTGCCATCTATGAGCACCAGCTGATGATAAATGCCCGCAGGTTCACTCCCATCTCCGAGGCCTGTCTCCCCACCGGTGAGATTCGCGACGTGGCCGGGACTCCCTTCGATTTCACCAGCATGAAAGCCGTCGGGAAAGGTCTGCTGGAATGCATGGATGATGAACAGATGCGGTTTGGCAGCGGCTATGATCACAATTTCGTCCTGGACGTGAGTGGTAAGGCTCCTGAGAAAGCCGCCGAAGTGTATGATCCCAAGAGCGGCCGTGTCATGGAGGTTTATACCACAAAACCCGGCGTTCAGTTCTATACAGGCAACCACCTCAATGAAACCGGAAAGGGTGGCGCAGTTTACAAAAAGCACGGCGGACTGTGCCTGGAGACCCAGTACTTCCCCAACTCCATGAAGCACACCCACTTCCCTTCGCCCATTCTCAGGGCGGGTGAGATCTACCACCACATCACCATTTACAAGTTCGGGGCAAGGTAAAACCCTGCCCCTTTTCTTTTCGCTTCCTTTAAACCAAGGGGGCGGTTGTTCTGGTTTGGGTTCACCCAAATCAGGGGAACCGCCCCCTTGCCTTTTAGCCTTATTCCTTCACCTGCAACATTTCCAGCACCTTGCGCCGCGTCGCCAAAGCGGCGGTGGTGGATGCGGCAAGAACGCAGCTCAATACATACAGTCCGCCGCACAGAATCAATGTGTCCGCCCCCCTTACGAACAGCCCGGCATCGTAAATGATAAGGCAAACTGCAGCTACGGCAAGGCCGATGATGCACAGACCTGTCTGTTCAATGGCCAGTATACAGCGGGAGCGCCGTTTCGTGGTGCCCAGTATTCTCAGGATGGCCGCCTCCTTTGCGGACTGCATGATGATCAGCACCGGTGCAATGAGACCTATGAAAATGAGTGCCGCCCAGCATTTCGCCCATCACGCACTGGGGCACGTTTTTCGAGAACAGCGAGTCGTCAAAACCCGGCGCAAACTCGATAGTGTATGTATGGGTTGATATGCTTTGTATATAGCGGTCGATATCATTGGTCACGGCAAGGAAATAGCCGGCGCCTACGGGTCTGTCGTTCAATATGACCCAAAAGCCACCGTTGTAATAGACATCGTTCATAAGCTCAGATCTGCATGCTTCCATGACGGCGCTTGAAGAATAGTTGGTGAGGGTTCCTTTGACTTCCGTTTTATCAAAAATTTCCTGGTAGGACAGCCGCGTGACCGCTAAAAGTCCCATGGCTCCTGTCAGCAGAAAAGCCAGCAGCACGGCCATCACCGTTCTCCATCCTGCCCTGCCCATGTGGCGCAGGACATAGCGGAAAACATGCTTCACCGGGCTATAGTCTCCTCCCTTTGGAAGTTCCCGGCTGATGGGGAAAGAAAGGGTGAATTGGGGTATCGGCGAAGATTCGGCCACCATGGCCTGAAGAGCCTTCTTTCTGGCCCTCTCCCGTCTGTTCCGGGCCGCATCACCCTGCAGCAGGGCCAACGGAGGCGTTTTAGCCAGTTTCCTCATAAACAACGCTGAGAGGCCGAACAGGACCAATATCTCACCGAACAGGCAAAGAACCATAGCACCCGCCGGCAGGGATGCGTCGGGTGTGTAGTGCTCCATAACCGCTGCCAAATCCGCCAGAGCGGACGAAAGGGTTCTACTCGCATAGACCATTCCCGTTATACCGCCTGCGGGTATGGCAACAGCCGACAAGACCGCAAGGGGCAGCGCCAATGCGTTGCGCGCCTTCCTTCGCGGCGTACCCAGGGCCCGCATGATGGCATAGGCTTTCTTTTGGCGTCCTATGTACAGGTAGGCTGTTAGAAGCAGGGCAACTGCGGCTCCGGCAAGGTATAGGGCGGTGGTTATCAGAGATGTGGTCTGACTGGTGTTGATACTGTCCTTTACCTCATCCAGCCCCTGTCCGAAAAGCGCAGCTTGAGCCCCATCTCCTTTGCCAGGGGTTCGGCTGCATTCAGGAAAGCTTCAATCTGATAGGCATCCTCTATCACCATGCTGAACTCTCCAGGCCTAATCGGGTAATCGGCCGGAGGTTCCACAGGCAACAGCGACAGCGGCACAAACAGGGTATTGGGCGTATAGCACCACCAATCGGAGGCATCCCGTTCATACTGCGCGTCGATATCCAGGTATGACCCTACGATCTCAAGCTCCACGGTCTTCACAGGCTTCCCATACCGTTCCGGGATGACGGCTGTGGCACCCAGCACGCCATGCTGCATGAGCAGCTTGTCACAGAGCTCCACCGTGATCCTGTCGCCGATTTTAAGACCATTGATCTCCATGAGGGCTGCATTGACCACGCAGGCATGGGTATCCTCCTTCGTCAGGGCACGTCCTTCCTGTATCACCATTTTCCCCTCGTTGAAACGTGGAATGGCAGTTCGGCCGGGTATTCTTTCAGCTCCTTAGCATCTGAATGGCGTACCGTATTGGGCAAAATGCTTCCAAGCAGTAAAGCCGTGTTTTTCACCCCATTATCAAGTGCCGCAACTCCCCGGTAATAGCCTATGGCGCGCGTCATTTCACGCCGGGTGACGGTATAATCGGCTACACGGTAGAACACTGCAAAGGAAGCCGCAGCGATGAGAAGAAATGTTATCAGCGTCTTGAAAGGTGCCCTAAAAAGGGTTTTCAACGATAAGGCCGGCCGCATGGTCATCATCTCCATAACCATTATGCGATCTATTGTGCTATTTACAAATTTAGGATAGCGTATTCTCGGAATTGCTGTCAAATAAAACTATGTAAGTTATAAGGTTACAACTTATGTTAAATTAAGCTTCACTGCATCAAGAGATTGCCGCGCTCCGCCGCGTTTTGCTCCCTTTATAAACCCACAATGAGAGATCACGTTGGATGTAAGAGGTAAGAGGTAAGATGTTGGAGGTTTCAAGATGTGATTTGGAACATTACCAGAGAATTCTGACCTCCCATTCTCTAGCCACTGACATCTGATATGTAAAAGTTAAGATCGCATTGTGATAAGGTACCAAGACATTTTGTGAGAATGTGATAAGGGTGGCTGTTGTTTGGACGCAACGATTTCAGCCACCCTCTTACGAACAGTTTGAAATATTGAAGCCATACAGCGCAACATCAGGGCTTACAGGTTTTTGAACAGCATAACCAAAAGAACTGTCCTCGTAATTACGTGGTTATGCATTGTATGTGGAAGCCGATGTGCTGCCGCCGCGTCCGGTCCAGTTGTGATGGAAGAACTCTCCTCTCGGCCTGTCCACACGCTCAAAGGTATGGGCGCCGAAATAATCCCTTTGCGCCTGCAGAAGGTTGGCCGGAAGCCTGGCGGTCCTGTAGCCGTCATAATAGGCCAGCGCACTGGACATGGCCGGCACCGGTATCCCGTTCAAAACCGCCCGGGCCACTACGTTCCGCCAGCTTTCCTGGGCTTTTTCCAGTACATCTTTAAAGAAACCATCCAGCATCAGGTTTTCAAGATCCGGATTTTTATCGAAGGCTTCCTTGATCTTCCCCAGAAAGATGGAGCGGATGATGCAGCCACCCCGCCACATGAGCGCAATGCCGCCATAGTTCAGATGCCAGCCGTAGTTTTCGGCCGCAGCGCGCATCAGGGCATAGCCCTGGGCATAGGATACGATCTTGGAAGCGTAAAGGGCTTGCCTGATGGCCTCGCAGAAGGCCTTTTTATCCCCGGGTGCTTTAATGGCCGGACCGGTAAACACCCTGGAGGCCTTCACCCGCTCCTCCTTCATGGCCGACAGGCTCCTGGCGAATACCGCCTCCCCTATCAGGGTGAGGGGTACTCCCTGGTCCAGGGCCGCCGTAACGGTCCATTTGCCCGTACCTTTCTGGCCGGCAGCGTCCAGGATTTTGTCCACCAGCGGCTGTCCATCCTCATCCTTCACGCCCATGATATCCCGGGTGATCTCAATCAGATAGCTGTTTAGCTCTCCCCGGTTCCATTCATCAAACACCGCATGGATGGCATCGGCATCATAACCCAGGAGGTCCTTCATGAGCTGGTAGGATTCGCAGATCAGCTGCATATCCCCATATTCGATGCCGTTATGGACCATCTTCACAAAATGGCCAGCGCCGCCTTCGCCTACCCAGTCGCAGCAGGGAGAGCCGTCTTCCACTTTTGCCGCAATGGCCTGGAAAATGGGCTTGACAAGGGGCCATGCCTCAGGGGAGCCGCCGGGCATGATGCTGGGTCCCAACAATGCCCCTTCTTCACCGCCCGATACACCGGTACCTATGAAGTAAAACCCCTTTTCTTCAAGGTATTTCGTCCTTCTCATGCTGTCCAGGTAATGGGAATTGCCGCCATCTATCAGCACATCTCCCTTTGAAAGATAAGGGATCAGCTGTTCTATCAGTTCATCCACCGGGTTCCCGGCCTTGACCATCATCATGATCTTCCTGGGGGTTTTCAGGCTTTCAGTAAATTCCTGTATGCTGTATGTCCCGAGTATCTTTTTACCTTTTCCTCTACCTTCCACAAAGTGCTTCACCTTGTCGGTGCTCCGGTTGTAGACCGACACGGAGAACCCCTTGCTCTCCATGTTCATCACCAGGTTCTCACCCATAACCGCCAGGCCGATGAGACCAATATCACTCTTCTGCATGCTCTCCCTCCTCTTTTTCCAGAGCCATATTCTTAGTCCTTTCATAAAGGGCCGTCGCCTTCTTATAGATTTCCCCGTAAAGGCTGTGATTCTCCGGATTGGGCTCAATGACCGCCTGGGCTTTCATGGCAGGCAGCATTTTATCGAGCCTGTCAACCGCTCCGGCTGCAGCCATGGCAAGAAAGGCCGCGCCCAGGGCGGAAGCCTCGGTCACTTTGGGTACCTCTATTCGTCTGCCAAAAAGATCCGCCTGCATGGAAAGCCATATACGTGACTGGGCATACCCTCCGCCGGCTCGTATCTTATGCCTCGGGGCGAGGTACTTCTCCAATATCTCATAAACAGCAAATAGCCTGAACAGTATGCCCTCCATGGCTGCGCGGACCAGATGCTTCCGGGTATGGGCATAGGTCAGGCCCCACATCACACCGGTTGCCCGCGCATTCCAGTCAGGATTTCTTTCTCCCGCAAGATAGGGAAGGAAAATCAAACCCTGGCTTCCCGGCGGTACTTCCTCAGCATAACTGTCAAAGAGCCTGTATATTTTGCCGCCAAAAGCCTCGGCCTCTTTTTCAAACTGAACCTGGAAATTGTCCCTGAACCATTTCAGCACTACGCCGCCATTGTTGATGGCCCCGCCTGCCACCCACCGGTCATCGGTGAAGGCATAGCACCAGAGGGGCTGTCCTTCTGGGGTCACAGGTCTGGTCACCGTCGTTCGCAGGGCGCCGCTGGTGCCGATGGTGGAAGACATGGCCGTGTCGTCAAAAACGCCGCATCCCAGGTTTGCCATCACCCCGTCACCGGAACCGATGGAAACGGTGATATCATCGGGAAGGCCCATGGCATGCGCATACTCCCGCTTCATGCCTTTCAGGGCATGTAGGCAGGATGCCACGGGGCACAAGGTGCCCCTCTTAATGCCAAGCACCTCTTTCAGGATATCCTCGTCCCAATCCCGGGTATGAATGTTGAAAAAGCCCTGGGCCGATGCCAGCGTATAGTCCGTGATGGGTTCGCCAAACCATTTGAACAGGATGTAATCCTTGATGGTCATCCACCGGCTGGTTGCTCTCACCAGTTCCGGTTGGTGCTTTTTGAACCATAGGATCTTGCTGATGGGATAGAAGGGATGATGCACCCGGCAGCCTGTTTTTTCGTAGAGTTGCTGCACCGGATAGCTCTTTCCGATAAATTCGGCTTCTTCCATGGACCGGTGGTCAGCCCAGGTGATGAGACGTGTGATCGGGCGGCCATCCCTGCTCACGGCCATCAGGCTGTGCATAAGGCAGCTGATACCCAATCCTCTGATTTGGTCTTTCGGGATACCTGAAAGGCTGATACACCGTGAAACCGTGGTAATCACCGCATGAAAGATCACTTCGGGATCCAGTTCCATCCATCCCTGCTGCGGACAAAGCAAGGGGTATTCCTGCCGGCTCACGGCCACTTCATAGCCTGAGGCGTCAAACAGAACCGCACGCGTTCCGGACGTACCAATATCCACGCCCATAAAATATTCCTGCATGGCCGATCCCTTCCCCTTGATGGTCCATTTGCTTACCATTTTATTGTATCAGATACCGCAGTTCAACACATATTGGAAACGCTGCTCCCGTGCATTCCGCAGGTTGCTAAACCTTGGCTCCTTCCCGGTAGAGCTCGGCATACAGGCCGCCGGCCTTCAAAAGTTCCTCATGGGTGCCCATCTCCTCAATGCCTTTGGAGGTGAGCACAACGATTTTATCGGCCTTTCGGATGGTGGAAAGCCTGTGGGCGATGATCAACGTGGTCCTGCCCCTGGCCAGGATGTTCAGGGATTCCTGGACCAGCCTTTCGCTTTCGTTATCCAGTGCCGAGGTGGCCTCATCCAGTATCAGGATGGGCGGGTTTTTCAAAAAGGCCCGGGCGATGGAAATGCGCTGTTTTTGGCCTCCGGAGAGCTTGACGCCCCGTTCGCCCACAAAAGTGTCGTACCCGTCTTTCAGTTCCATGATGAAGTCATGGGCATTGGCCAGCTTGGCTGCGGCGATCATCTCTTCCTCGCTTGCGCCGGGTTTCCCGTAAAGGATGTTCTCGCGGATGGTTCCGCCAAACAGATACACATCCTGCTGTACCACGCCGATGTTCTTCCTGAGGGATTCCAGTTTTATTTTTCGGATATCGATTCCGTCCACCAGGATCCTTCCCTCGTTAACCTCATAGAACCGTGGAATCAGGCTGCAGAACGTGGTTTTTCCACCGCCCGAGGGTCCTACCAGCGCAACGGTCTGTCCGGGTTCTATCCGAAGGTTGACGTTCTTGAGCACCTCGTTTTTGTCGTTATAGCTGAAGGAGACGTTCTCAAAAATAATCTCGCCCTTAACCGACTGAAGATCCACCGCATCCGGACTGTCGACGATCTCCGGCTTCCTGTTGAGCATGCTCCAGAAGCGGTCAAAGCCGGACATGCCTCGCTGGAAGGCCTCCGTGAAGTTGATAAGCCGCTCAATGGGGTTCAGGAACACATTGATATAGAGGATAAAGGTCACCATCTCGGTAGCGCTGATGACCTGCCGGGTTACAAAAATGCCCCCCACCACCAGGACGCTGATATAGAGAATCCCCTGGAGGAAGGAGTTGCCGCTGAAAAAGCGTCCCATGACGGTATAGCTGTCTTCCTTGGTCTTCACAAACTGGGCGTTGTCCTCGTCGAACTTGCTGAGCTCCATGGCCTCGTTGGAAAAGGATTTTACTACGCGGATCCCCGCCAGGCTGTCCTGGATCCTGGCGTTGATCTGGGCCACCTTCTCCCTGTTCTTTGCGAAGACCGCCCGCATCTTCAGGTTATAGTAGGCCGTGAAAATGATGATGGAGATGGTCAACCCCAGCAGAATCAGCGTGACCCTCGCATCAATGGTCAGCATAATCACGACCGAACCAATGATTTTAAGCAGCGAAATGAACACATCCTCAGGCCCGTGGTGAGCCAGCTCGGAGATATCAAACAGGTCGTTGGTGATCCGGGACATGAGCCTTCCGGTATTGCTTTCATCATAGAAGGAGAAGGACATCTTCTGCAAATGGCTGAACAGATCCCGCCGCATGTCGGCCTCCATCCTGGCTCCCATGATATGGCCCCAGGAGGTGATGTAGTACTGGCAGAAGTACCGGATGATATAAAGGACAAACAACCCGGCTGCTGAGAGAAGGATGATCTCCAGCATATTGTCAGGCCTTTTTCCGTACACTTCGTCCAGCAGGTACTGGATCAGCACAGGGAAAAAGACATCGATCCCACACAGGACGGTGGCACAGAACATATCCAGAAAAAACATGCCTTTATAAGGCTTATAATAACGAATAAACGCTTTCAGCTTATCCATGGTCATCAACCTCGAAGTTTAGTCTTATCATTTTAAAGCATCGGCATGGAGAATTCAACCTTTACGCACATGTTTGAAACGGAACAATGCCCGGTTCAGCACTCCGTGTTCCAAATGCGCGTGGAATTCCTTATTCTTTCAGTAAACGGCAAAGAACCTGCGTCACACGCATTATGCCGTATTCCGGCGCCGGCAGTACCGGTTGGGCATGTGGGCAGGTTCCTGGTTCATATTCCGGTGTTATGATTGGGAAAGGTTACTTTAAGATGAACAGATCCTCCCTGTCCTTATCAGACAGGGTCCTTCCCGCCAGTTGCTTCTCAGCCTGCTGCACCAACATGCGGGTATCATACAGGGGGATCAGGATCAAATCCTTCAGTTTGAAGCTTACCAACGTCCTGAAATCAGATGAGATTCCCAGCAGGGGAGCGATGCGGCCCAGTTTTTTTCTGCTCTCCCAACGCCAAATAATGGCTTCGGATCCGTCCCCCTGTGTGATCAGACAGGTTTTATCGGCATCAAAGGTAACTTTTACAACAGGTGCCGACATGCCCTTCAACTCAGCCACCGGCTTTCCGGATTCAGCTTCATAACAGCGGAGGCTGTAATCGTCCATGCAGACGAACAGGTATTCTCCTTCCGCATCGAATAAAACGCGCAAGGCAGCAATTTCAAAATCATCGAGGCTATAGCGTTCTTCATAGCTTCCGAGATCCACCAGGCGAACGCTGTTATCCGGGCAGATCATTGCAAGCAACTGCTTGTTGTCATCTACAGCAATGCTTTTCATGCTCTCCTCTTCCCGGAATGCGAAGAGTTCCTCTCCGGTTTCACAGCTGTATATTTTTACTTCCAGGCTGTTTTGAATCACAACCTTGCTGTTTTGGGCACAGAAAAGGATCGTCTTGGGGATCATCTCTTTTATTTCCACAACCGTGCTCAAATCCGCAGTACGGATGATTTTCACGCCACCCCAGGTTATAGCCGCATAAAGCGATCCATCGGAACTGATAAATTTGCTGTGCAAACTGGTGTCCACATGGGTTTGGGTTACCGGTTCCAGCGTCAGGCCATCATATACCAGCATTGTCCCATCCTTGGCCGGCGCAAAGATCTTGCCACCCCCGTCAATGTATTGGGCAAAGAGCAGATTATGTCCGGTTTCAATCATGCCGGCCAAATCTTTGGTTTCCCAATCCCAAACGGCTATCTGCCCGGAATCGGCGGTATAGGTCAGAAGCCTGCTGCCATCGGGATTAAAACTGCATCCGCCGATGCTGCCGTAATGGTCGGACAGAACCAGGGCATCCTCATTTTTCAGGTCCCTGAGGATAATAGCCTTATTGGAGCTATTATAGGAGACCGCCATCACACCGGCGTGGACAGCAATATTGTTGATGCTCTGGGGCAGCGTAATCCTTGAAAAAGCATATTCCCACCCGATACCATCCATGACCCACAGGCGGATGGTTCCGTCTGCAGAAGATGATAACAGGTATCCATCCATGATGACGTAATCGGTGACAAATCCGCCGCTGATAAAGGTATGTAACAGCATATCCTCGGAAATATCCAGCACGTTGATCTTTTCGCTTTCCCTGAACACCAGCAGGTTCGGGTTATAGGGGGAGAACTCCATCAAGCTTATGCCGGAATAGTCGAACAGGCGTGAAATGATCCTTTGTCCGCTGAAGGTAAAGACATCCAGCGCGCCTTTTCCTTTTGAGATAAGGCTAAAATTCTCTGTGGAAAAATCGCTGGAAGATACGGCCACAATTCCATCGGAAATGGCTACGTCGGTGACCTCCTTGTAATGGATCCGGTAATCACCGATAAGGCTCTGGTTCTCCATGTCAAACAGAAGAGCCTGTCCCGAGTTGGTGCCCAGGCACAGGTAGATTTGACGAGCTGGGAAGTTCCTCCTGATCCCGGAAAACCCTGCTCACTTTTTTCTTGCAGCCTTTTTTAATCAAGCTTCTGGGAACCCTGAAGGTTTCCAGCATCCTGTGCAACTTTTCAGCTATGGTTTTATCAGGCTCGGTATGGCGGTAGCTGATAAAGGCATCGTATTTATAGCTTCCATTCTGTTGCATAAGCTTACTCCATCCAAAACGATTCCAGCCCATATCTGGCCGTTACCATAAACATTACATGGCACAACTTTCCATGTCAATAACTATCCTTTATGGCATCAACCTTCCAACTTCCGGTAGGCCCGCTCCGCGGTTGTCCCCAAAAGTTTTAACCCTGCCAGCGACAAGCCTGCCAGAATCAGGATGATCAGGCCATAGAGCAGAGCCGGATTCATATTATGCCGGAGCATTCCATAGCACACGACGCCCAGAACCACAATGAGCAGCATGCCGGCCAGCATGCCCAGGACCACATTGAAGTTTTGCTTGATGGCTTCATTGGGATTGTTCCAGTGGAGCTTGGGCCGGTTCAGATCGATGAGTATCCCGATAAGGCAAGCCGGAAAGATTGCCGCGGCACTGAGCAGGAAACTGGACAGCCAGAGCCCGAACCCCAGCCGCAAGGTAAACGCCATGGCCAGTGAAGCGGTCAGGACGCTGAGCAGGGATATGGAATAGCCTGCCAGAAGCTTTCCGGCGGCCTGGATCCGCGGCCTGACCGGGATGCTCTTGAGGATCCACAGGCATTTGCCTTCACGGGAATAGGTGCTTGAAACAGCCGCATTGAAAGATCCAAACAGCAGCAGGATACCGGACAGGATCAGGACCAGCGCAGGAGAGGATCGGTATTGACGGATGAACGCATAGAGCGCCTCCACATCCGCATCCTGGGCAAAATTACCGCCAAAAAGCGGCATACACAGGATCACCGGACCGATGATGATACCGATGAGGGAATTGAGCGCATAGACCGGCGTTCTCAGGATACCCTTCCACTCATTCTTGAAAAAGACCATGACGGGTAATGATCCTTTATATGTCAGTTCCCTGTTAATAGTCTTCTTTTCGGCCTCCAGCTGGGCCGTTGCCCCTTTCTGGTAAATCACGGAGGCCAGCAGCCAGACCGGTATGAAGCAAACGGCAGATGCCAGGATAAGCATACCCAGATTTTTCAAGGCCTCAGCCCCTGTATGGGAAAGGGCCTTGGTGATCCAGACCGCGGGCGGGAATATCCTTCCCGACCATTCAACCAACCCGTCGCTTTCCTGCAGGATCCGGGTGTATAACTCCATCTCCGTCAGATTCTCGGGTATCCTGGAAAGCAGCAGGTTCTGCCCGACAAACAGAACCAGGAACAGGATAATCGAGCCCACGATGATGAGGAGGTCCCTTCTCCTGGAACGGCTGACCACATGCATCAGGACCAGGGACAGCAGGGAGGACAGGACCAGGGGCACAATGGGCAGCAGGAGGACGGATACCAGAGCCATGATATAATAGAGAACCCCCTTCTGTTCCCCTGTGCCGTAGATGATGACAGGCGGCAGCATGAAAAACAGGGCTATGGGATATTCCCCCAGCAGGACCAGCATGAACTTGGACAGAAATACGCTGCTCTGCTTAATGGGCAGGGATACCAGAAACTCGGTATCCCTGGCCAGGAACAAGGCTCCCAGGATGTAGAAAATGCCGAAGAAAAGAATAAGAAGTCCGGCAGACGCCGCTCCCATGGTAATAATGATTTGGGTTGATTTAATCGGTAAAAGCGAAGCAGCTTTGTGGAATCCAAGCATCATGTAGGTGTAGAAAAAGACAAACATCCCCAGGGTAAAAAGAACGGCTGAGGCTAACCCTATGGCCTTCCACATCTCCTTTTTGTCATGCCTGAAGTTGTACCTTGCCATAGAGAGACCAAACCTGGCATTGATTTGCAATTTCAGGAGGCTCAGGAACTTATTCATGGATAACACTTCCTCCCTCGGTCAGCTCCAGGAAGATGCTCTCCAGGGACTTGTCATCCGTTCGGCGAAGCTCATCCAGGGTACCGACAGCAATAATTCTCCCCTTGTTGATGATACCGATGCGGTGGCAAAGCCTTTCCGCCACCTCCAACACATGGGTGGAGAAGAACACGGTATAACCTTTCTGGCAATGCCGGTTCATCTCCTCCTTCAAAAGATGGGCGGATTTGGGATCAAGGCCCGTCAGGGGCTCGTCGAGAATCCAGAGTGGCGGGTTGTGAAGGAGTGCCCCGGCAAGGATGATCTTCTGCTTCATGCCGTGGGAATAGCTTCTGATGGGCTGGCCTGCAGCCTGCCTCATATCAAACATATCCAGGTATTTCTCAATATTCCGCTTCCGCTCCTCATGGGAAACCTCATAAACATCGGCGATAAAATTCAGGTACTCAATCCCGGTCAGCCGGTCATAGATATCGTGGGAATCCGGCACATAGCCTATGCTCATCTTGGCCTTGATGGGCTCCTTCCCAATATCATGGCCGTTGATGGTAATAGTACCCGAATCAGGAGTAAGCACACCGGTGATCATCTTGATGGTTGTCGTTTTTCCAGCGCCGTTTGGGCCCAGGAATCCGAATATCTCTCCGGGTCTGACTTCCAGGGAAATATCGTCAACCGCTTTTACCTTTCCTTTAGCATAGCTCTTGGAAACATTCCTGATGGAAAGCAAAACAACCACCCTTTCCTGAGTTCTGTCTCAAGTCTATCATGAGGATCAGCAAAAAGATAGGCCCTTGCCGAGTTTTCTTTCGGTTCGGCAAAAGGCCTGGGACATGTGCCATGGAAACGATATCGGCGCAGTTTCAGTTCTGCTCCATCCCGGCTTTCTGCATAGAGCCGGGTTTTCTGGCACCCACAATACCCACCAGGACGGGCACAAGCAGGCTGATACCTCCTGCAATCAGCCATTCGTTTACGGTCAGGGCCGAGGTTCCGAAGATGGCTGAAAGGAACGGCAGGTAGATGATTCCCAGCAGCAGGAGAAGGGAAGACAATACGGCAAGGATCAGGTACTTGTTTGAAAGCAAGGGTATTTCGAACAGGCTTTTATTTTCCGACTTGCACTCAAAAACATGGATCAGCTGGGACAGGACCAGGGTCACCAGCGCGGCGGTCCTTGCCGTAGCCAGGCTTCCACTCATGGTATGGACAATGACAAAGCTTGCTATGGTGGACAGGGCGATGAACACGCCCCTTACCAGGATCAACCTGGCCAGCCCGTGCGAGAAAACGCTTTCGTTGGGCGATCGGGGTGGTCTGTCCATGATATCCGGTTCGCCCGGCTCCATCCCAAGGGCAATGGCAGGAAGGCCATCGGTGGCCAGGTTAACGGCCAGAACCTGGGCGGGAAGCAGCGGAATGGGCAGGCCCATGAGCATGGACAGGAACATGGTGAGCACTTCGCCCACGTTGCAGGACAATAAGTACCGGATGAACTTGCGGATATTGGAATAGATATTGCGCCCTTCCTCCACAGCAGCCACGATGCTGGAGAAATTATCATCCATCAGGATCATGGACGCGGCCTGCCGGGTTACGTCCGTACCCGATTTCCCCATGGCAATGCCGATATCCGCGTCCTTTACCGCCGGGGCATCGTTCACCCCGTCTCCCGTCATGGCAACGATATTGCCCTTATTGCGAATAGCCCGTACAATCCTGAGCTTATGCTTCGGAAATACCCTGGCAAAAACCGTTGCCTTCCGGCATGCTTCCTCCAGTTCCCTATCGGACATCTGATCGATTTCATGGCCGTTGATGACCAGGTCGCCTTCCCTGTAGATATCCATGGCCCTGGCAATGGCCGTGGCGGTTTCGACATGGTCGCCGGTAATCATGACCGTCCTGATCCCGGCGCGCCGGCATTTGGCAACCGCTTCGATGGCTTCTTTCCTGGGCGGATCGGTCATGCCCGCCAGTCCGATGAAAACCAGCTGGGATTCCAGGTCATCCCGCCGCAACTGGGACGGCTGAACGGTGCGGTAGGCAAAGGACATGACCCGCAGAGCCCGGGAAGTCATGGCGCTGCATTCATCTCTCAGTTTCTCCCGGTCATCATGGGTGATATCCCTTTCCCTGTCGCCAACCATGATCTTTGTGCATTTGTCAATGATGATTTCAGGAGCGCCCTTGGCAAAAAGGAAGAGCTCACCGCCGGGGGTCCGGCAGATGACCGACATGAGTTTTCGCTCCGAATCAAAGGGTATTTCCCTGACCCTTCTGTAAGCGCCGAAGACGGCATTCCTGTCAAGCCCGGCATCGATGGCTGCCCGTACCAGCGCCACCTCCGTGGGATCCCCTTCTATGTCAAGGCCGGTTTCCGAATCACCGTCCATAATTCGGGCATTGTTGCAGAGCATGCCGATCTTTAAGAGGAGCTTCAGGCCTGTGGTCTTCTCCACATGGACTTCCCTTCCCCGGCACCAGGCGCCGAGCCTGCCATGTTCGTTCCTGCGCAGCACATACGGGTTTTTCCCTGCATAGGCTTCAACCACGGTCATCCGGTTCTCGGTAAGGGTTCCCGTCTTGTCCGAGCAGATGACGGTGGCACAGCCCAGAGTCTCAACAGCGGGCAGCCGCCTGATGAGGGCGTTTTTCTGGACCATCCTCCTGACGCCGATGGCCAGGGCAATGGTGACAACAGCAGGCAATCCTTCAGGGACAGCTGCCACCGCCAGGCTGATACCGCCAAGCAGCATCTGGATGACAGGCTCGCCCCTCACAATGCCCAGAAGTGTTACAATAGCACATATGATCAGGCATCCGGTGACCATGTATTCACCCAGTTTCTCCAGCTTTTTCTGGAGAGGCGTTTCCTGCGCACCGGCCGTTTCCATCATTTCAGCAATCCTGCCCATTTCAGTTTCCATGCCGGTCACCAGGACCAGGGCTCGTCCGGTACCGTTCGTGATCATGCTGCCCATATAGACCAGGTTCCTGGGACTTAAGTCCATCAGACCGGCGTTGATCTGATCCGTCCGGAATTTGGCCACCGGTATGGATTCACCGGTCAGCATGGATTCATCCGCAAAAAGGTTATTGGCTTCCAGCAGGACCGCATCTGCAGGCACGCGGTTCCCGGCCTCCAGAACAACCACATCCCCGGGCACTACCTCTTCGGCAGGAATGTCCCGGATCACCCCATCCCTGACAACCTTCGCGTGGGGCGCCGCCAGATTCATCAGCGCCTCCAGGGCTTTTTCCGTCCGCAATTCCTGGAAGAATCCCAGAAGCCCGTTCAGGATGATAATGGCCAGGATGGCAATCCCTTCGCTGTTCTCTCCCATAATAAACGAGATGATGGAAGAAGCGATCAGGATGATGATCATGAGGTCCGTAAACTGGGACAGCAGGATCTTTATCCAGCCATGGCCCTTTGCGGATTTCAGGACATTTTTCCCATGTATCTCCAGCCTTCTCTGGGCCTCCTCAGTGCTCAGCCCGTGTACGGCATTTCCCGAATAGTCCATTACAGGAAGTTGCTTCTCCGCTTGCACACCATCACTCCTTAGGTACGATACGGTAAACCACCTGGACAATGTATCCTATGCTGTTTCCGGGCGTATTAGTACAGGCTCTGAAGGGAAGCCGCTGAGGGAAGCCACGGTTTCTTAACTCTGCTTCACAGGGTTGCATATCATATGAAGAGGCCTTCGCAAGGTGGCTTTACTATGTGGATATTGGCTATGACCCTTATATCAAGCTTCGACTGTGTTTTGGCGGGTATGTCCTATGCATCCAGGGGCATCCGGATCCCTTCCCTGTCGAAGTTCCTCATTTTTCTCACAGCCCTGTTGGTCGGTTGCCTTTCCGAACGGGTTTCCGTATCGTTGACCGGACTTCTCCCCCCCGGCCTGTCCGAGGTTCTGGGGCGTATCATGCTTGGCCTTTTGGGATTGCTCATGCTGCTGACAACCCTTAAGGACAGCAAGCCCAAGCATAAAAAAAAGAGCCTTCCGGATAATTCTCCCAGAACGCTCTTTAAGCTTGTACTCAAATCAGCCGGTATCACCATCCAGGTCCTGAAGCACCCTTCGGAAGCCGATATCGATCGATCGGGCCGAATAGACCCTCTGGAATCCGTCCTTCTGTCCATCGCCCTCACGCTGGACTCGGTAGGGCTGATCCTGTGCAGCGCTCTCATCGGCCAGAACACCCTTCTCTTCCCCATAGCCCTGAGCATCGGGCAGTTGCTGGGCCTCATTGCAGGCGAAAAGCTGGGAGCCAGGATCATGGCCAGGTTTTCATCCCCATTGGCCAAATACCTGCCGTCCCTGCTCCTGATCCTGATGGCCGGAATCGGATTCATGCAATAACCAGTTCAACGGGGCAATGATCGGAACCGTAGACATCGGACAGGATAGCGGCATCCACAAGCCTGGACCTGAACCGTTCGGAGACGCAGAAATAGTCGATGCGCCACCCCACATTCTTTTCCCTGGCCTTGAACATATAGGACCACCAGGTGTAGGCGTCGGTCCTGTCCGGGTAAAAATACCGGAAGGTATCGATGAACCCGGATTCCAGGAGCTGGGTCATCTTGCTCCTTTCCTCCGGCGTAAAGCCCGCATTGTTCTGGTTTGATTTGGGATTCTTCAGATCGATCTCCTTATGAGCCACGTTGAGATCCCCGCAGAAGATGACAGGCTTTTGGACATCCAGCGAGAGCAGGTAGTTTCTCAAATCATCCTCCCATTTCATCCTGTAGGGCAGCCTCTCCAATCCTCTCTGGGCATTGGGGGTATAGATGTTGACCAGAAAATAATCCTCAAATTCAAGGGTTATCATACGGCCTTCATGGTCATGTTCGTCGATGCCCATGCCGTAGGTTACCTTAAGGGGCTGTATTTTTGTAAACACAGCGGTTCCGGAATAGCCTTTCTTTTCAGCGTAATTGAAGAAGAGGGTATATCCTTCCAGCTCCAGATCCAGTTGACCCTCGCTCAGCTTGGTTTCCTGAAGGCACAGAATATCCGGCGATTTGCTGTCAAGAAAATCAAAAAATCCTTTCGCTATGACAGAGCGTAAACCATTGACATTCCAAGAAATCAATCGTGTCATTTTTCATCTCCATCCTTTCGGGAGCCGCGCGGCGCTGTGCAGGTCGGCTCCATTTTCAAATCTATCTGCCAGTCACATGTTCCCGGGATCGGTGCCCCGCTCTCAAGTTACAACCAACTCATTCTCATCGCCTGTGATCCTGTCCCATTGCCTGGTGGTCTCAAAGCTGGCAACAGCCTCCATGCATTCGGTGACGATCTCCGGTTCAAATCCCATGACCTGAAGCAACTTAATGGCATTCCTGGATACCGCCTTGCCTTCCTTAATCCGATAATCAAAAATCACTTCGCTCTCGGTTACGGTTTCCTCAAAGTGCCGATTCGTAAAGATTCCACCCAGGATATCGGCAAGCTCCTGGTCATGGGTCGCGGCCATCAGGCAGACATTGCGGCCGGATAGTGCATACAGAACTCTTGAAGAAGCCGCAATCCTTTCAACCGTGTTGGTTCCGCGCAGTACCTCATCCACAATGCATAGGCATCTGACCCCAGGGTTTACGGCCGAGAAGATTCTCTTCAGGGATTTGATCTCGGCAATAAAGTAGCTTTCGCCATCGAGGATGCTGTCCCTCAGCGCCATGGACGTTATGGGAAACAGGGGAACCATCCTCCAGCTGTCAGCCAGGCAGGTGCCGATGGTATGGGCCATCAGGGTGTTGATGGCTACCGTTTTCAGGTAGGTGGATTTACCTGATGCATTGGAACCTGTGATCAGAACGGGTTTGTCCAACAAGACAGGGTTTCCGACACAGTTTTTGACCAGCGGATGCCGGACGTTCCTGGCCACTATGCTTTCGGTTCTTGGGGCCTCTCCCCATTCAATTACGGGAACGCACCATTCCTCCAACGTTTTCCTGTATGAGGCCAGGCTGATGGTGGCGTCCAGAAGCCCAATCAGCTCAAACAACTGGGCAAATTCGTGGAGCTTTTCCCTGAGCAGGAGCACCGACGCCTGATAACTCCAGAGGTCGATGAGAAAGATCATCTTGGGTATCGTGGTCGGGTCGTCAACAATTTCCTTTCTGATATAAAAGCTTGGGGAACCTTTCTTTGCAATTTCCCTCAAACTTCCGAGCAGCTCATTCAGACGGGCGGTTTCTTTGGACAGACCTTTTAGTTTCAGTCCGGCAATTCGATCCGCGAGGGCAATGATGGCAACGGCCGATGTGACCATTGAAACCTTGGAATCAATTTCTCTGATGGCCCTTTCATGATACAGGACGTTGATCCCGATAGCCGCACAAAGCAGGAGAACCCCTGCGCCTATGTCGACAAACAAGACGGGCAGGGTGAGAAACGGTACGAATGTCAGCAACCTGAACAGTTTGCCCTTTCTGGGCTCGAGATGACTGATATCGCCAAGCAGGGCTGAAGCGCCCTTGTCCCTGTGTTTGCCGAACCGCTCCAGGAGCAGCTGGACCCTTATCCTGTCCTCCGGGTTGTCTTCCCAGTATTGTATGAGCCTGAGCCTGTCCGACATATCCTCCCTGTCATACAGGGGGGTTCTGAGGAGGGAATAGAGCACTTCATCCCCCATGGAGGTGAGGGTGCTGTTGATCCGTGTAAAGAACTTGTCCATCTCAAGGTCATTCCATGTGATGTCATCGATGACATACCGGGCTTTCTTTTTCCCATATTCCCTGAAAAACACGGATATACGCCGGAAATCAAAATCATCCATACGGTTTTCGGGAATTTTTCCCCATTGCTCCTCCAGGCGATCCATGGCCCTTTCATCGTTTCTGCCTCTGGCGATAAGTTTGCTGATGAGCACAAAAACTCCAAAAACAACTGCCGCGTAGATAAAATCCAATTTCAACCCTCCAAAACATAGGCAAATAACGCTTTAATTATATCATTTGACCGGGGAAAAGGCATGACATTCATCATGCATATCAGACCGGTTCCGGGGCATAATCCGGGACATAATGATATGGGATCTTTTTTACATTATTATATATGGACGAGCCATCCATCTTTGGTTATACTTTTTGCAGTATGCTGTCGACACAGCGGCAGCCTTGGCCATTTCGCCATCTAAATTCATTATTAGGGGGAAAGCTTGTATGCAGCGAAAGATCTACCAAGTCGAAGAAAAAGTACCCTTGCTGATGGGTCTGCCCTTAAGCCTGCAGCATTTGTTCGCCATGTTCGGCGCATCCGTGCTGGTGCCTTTTCTTTTCAACAATGCGGCACGGGCCGATTATGTATCCAGGGTGCTGCAGACCACAATGGACAAGCTGACGCCGGAACAGTTGGAGCAGGTCAACGCCATCACCGTCATCGATCCGGCGTTGGTTCTTTTGATGAACGGCATAGGCACGCTTCTTTATCTCTTCCTCTGCAAAGGAAAATCTCCCGCTTTTCTTGGTTCAAGCTTTGCTTATCTCGCACCGACCTTCGCCATCATCACAAGCTCCACAGATTACCAGGCCAATTTCTCGAAAGCACTGGGCGGTTTTGTCGTTTCCGGTGCTCTTTTTTGCCTTGTAGCCATCCTGATACGGTTTGTGGGAACCAAGTGGATTGATATCGTGCTGCCCCCTGCAGCCATGGGCCCCATCGTGGCATTGATCGGTCTTGAGCTGGCAGGCACAGCAGCGTCAAACGCCGGCCTTTTACCGGACGGCAACGGGCAGTTCTACTGGCCTAATGTGGTCATCGCCCTGTTTACCCTGGTAGTTGTCATCCTGGGCACGCTGACCTTCAGAAAATTCCTTGCGGCAATTCCGGTACTGGTGGCCGTCGTTGCCGGTTATATCCTCGCCGCCATCCTGAATGTCAACAATCCCGGTATCATCAATTTTGATGCGGTGGCCTCCGAGTCCTGGGCAAGGCTGCCCAATTTCACAGCGCCCACCTTCGACATCAATGCCATACTCATCATCCTGCCGGCTACCCTGGTGGTCATCTCCGAGCATATCGGCCATCTCATCGTGACCAGCAAGATCGTGGACAGGGATCTGATCAAGGATCCCGGCCTGACACGCTCCATGCTGGGCGATGGCCTTTCCACCGCCATATCGGGCCTGGCTGGTTCCTGCCCCACCACCACCTATGGTGAAAACATGGGCGTCATGGCCATCACCAGGGTTTACAGCGTATGGGTTATCGGCGGTGCCGCTGTGATCTCTATCATCATGGCTTTCATCGGAAAACTGACCGGCATCATCAACAGCATCCCCGGCGCCGTCATGGGCGGAATCAGCATCCTGCTCTTCGGCGTTATCGCCGCATCAGGTATCCGGATGATCGTTGAGTCCAAGGTGGATTACAGCAAGTCCAAGAACCTGATTCTGACGGCAGTCATCTTCATCGTTGGCCTCAGCGGCATGTCCATCAGGCTGGGCGAGGTAAGCCTGACGGGTATGGCCCTGGCGGCCGTTGTCGGCATTGTGATGAGCCTGGTGTTCTATGTACTGGAAAAACTGAAGTTGATCAACGATACCGAAGAATAAACGGCAAACGTCGCTCCGTCCATGAAAACAAAGCCGTCCGATCAATCGGACGGCTTTTCGTTGTTCTTTTCCGCCAGCTCCTGCTGTTTCCGGACCCGGGACGCGTGGCTGATCAGGATGATGGGCATGATGGACAGGCCGATAAGCGTCAGGGTAATGAGCAAAAGGGTCATTATGAGCCTTCCGGTCCTGGAATTCTGCGATGCCGTATCACTTGTCATATCCTCAGCATTTTCAACGGCAGGTTCAACTGCCGAATCGCGTGCCGGATCATTCCCGTATGCCACAACGAACATGGGCCGAACGTCAGGCTCCTTTGTGTAACAGGCAGAATCATTGCAGTTTGGGCCAGCCAGGCCTTCCATGACCCAACCATCCGATACGGATAAAAAAGCGGCAAGAAGCAAAGTAAGAATTAACGACACTGCTCTCGTCACGGTGTTTCCTCCCGGCTCATTCTGTTCAGGAAGCATTCACAGTATACTGCTTCTATTATAGCAGATCCATGGAAAGACAGTTCCAGGGCTGTAAAAAGCCGGTTTTGCTTGACAACACAGGCCTGTTCACGATATACTGAACCAAAGCAGAGTTGAGATGAGACGAGAATAGAGCAGCGAGAAGAGATGAGACGAGACCATGGCTTACATAGCGCATTTCAGGGTCAGGAGTCTCCTGGCCTTTTTTGGTTCATGCTGTTTTCTCTTCATCACACCTCTGCGAAAAAAGCGTTTTTCAAGGAGGTATTTCTATGTCTCAGGAAACCATGAACAAGAGGACTATCCAGACCAAATCCGGCAAGGGCATGTCGATCACCGATATCCTTCTGGTGGGTGTCCTGCTGGCCGCCGGCGCAGTTCTCAAATTTTTCGTGGGAAGCCTTTTCACTGCGGGCATGAAGCCCAATTTCATCATCGCCATGTACTGCCTGGCTATCCTGATTATTAAGCCCCGCTTGTCCGAAACCATCATCATCGGCATACTGGCCGGCATTGTGTCCCAGTTCTTCCCGGGAACCCCCTATCTGAACCTGATCAGCGAACCCGTGGGGGCCGTAGTCATGTATCTGATGATGCTCATCCCGTTAAAGCTGGACATCGGAAAGGTTTCCTTAAAGCCCATCATCGCCACCTTCATCGCCACCTTGAGCAGCGGATTTACCTTCCTGGGCGCTCTGTATGTCCTGTTCTATGCCGGCGCCAATGTTTCCGCCATGCCGGTGGCCGTTTTCCTGGGTATCATACTGGGAACCGCAACCATCAATGCCGTCATTGTCGAAGTTTTGTACATCCCCCTCAAGTTGGCGCTCGGAAAGAAGGTTACCAATGATCCGGTTCAATAATGTCTCCTTTGCATACGAGGGCAGCGAGGAGCTGGCCGTTCGGAATATCAACCTGCATATCGACAAGGGTGAATTTGTGGGCATTATCGGACCGTCCGGGGCCGGCAAGTCCACCCTTGTCAGCCTGATCAACGGCGTCATTCCGCACTTTCACAGGGGCGACTATTACGGCGAGGTCCTGGTATGCGGAAAAGACACGCTGGAAAGTACCTGCGGCGAGATATCCCGCCATGTGGGAAGCGTCTTTCAGGACCCTGAAGCCCAGATGGTCACAACCGTTGTGGAGGATGAGATCGCCTTTGGCCTGGAGAATTTCAATGTACCTGCCGGGGAGATTGAAAAACGCATCACCGAATCCCTTAAGATGGTCGGTATTGAGCATTTGAGGCACCGCGGTACGGCGGCTCTTTCAGGTGGCCAGAAGCAGCGGGTGACCATTGCCGCGGCCATCGCCTTAAGGCCGGAAATCCTGGTCCTGGATGAGCCCACCTCCGAACTGGATCCCCAGGGAAGCCGTCAGGTTTTCCAGACCCTTAAGCGGCTGAACCAGGAATACGGCATGACCATCCTCATCGTGGAGCAGAAGGTAATGCTGCTTTCAGAATTCTGCAGCCGGCTCATGGTTATGGAAAAGGGGCAGATCATTCTGGACGGCCCTGTACGCCAGGTCCTGGAGCATCACGACAAACTGCTGGAACTGGGTATCAATTGCCCTCGGGTAGTTACCCTGACCAAGCTCCTTAAGGACGCCTCCCTTTATGACGGGGATATTCCGGTGGATGTGGACGAGGCTGAACAGGTCGTCAGAAAGATTTTGGAGGGAGCTTATGATCAGCATACAGCATTTGACCTATCGTTACGATAAAAAAGCCCCCCTGATATTGGATCATATCAATCTGGAAATCAATAAAGGCGAGTGTGTGGCCCTTATCGGGCAGAACGGGTCCGGAAAGACCACCCTGCTTAAGCAATTAAACGGCCTTCTGAAGCCAACCTCCGGCAGGGTTACCATTAACGGTCTGGACACGGCAACCACAAAAACCAGCGCGCTTGCCCGCCATATCGGCTACCTGTTCCAGAACCCGGATCATCAGATCTTTTGCAACACGGTATATGATGAGATCCGGTTCGGGTTGCTCAATATTCAATGCCCGCCGGAGGAGATCCATGACAGGATCAAGCGCATCGCCGGGCTCCTGGGGCTTGAAAACAAATTAACCCGTGATCCCTTCACATTGAGCCGTGGCGAGCGCCAGAGGGTTGCCCTGGCATCGGTTCTGGTGCTGGAAACAGATATTCTTGTTCTGGATGAGCCCACCACCGGCCAGGACTACCGGGAATGCGTCGAGATCATGGAGATCGTAAAGGAGCTCAACCGGAAGGGGAAGACCATTATCATGGTTTCCCACGATATCGAGGTGGTGGCCGATTATTGCGAAAGGACCATTATCCTGCATCAGGGCCGCGTGCTGGAGGATGATGCCACGCACGTTGTGCTGCGCAAGAGCGAAAGCCTGATGCTGTCCGGGCTGGAACCGCCCCAGATCATCCAGTTGGCTCTGCGCTTCGGCCCGTTGTTCCAGCATGTCCGTTCGCCTGAAGATATGGCCGAGGCCGTCGCCGCCTGCGCCGTACCGGGAGGTGTGCGGGTATGAAACAGATGCTGGAGTATGTTCACGGCGATTCGGTCATCCATCGTCTCAATCCGTTGGTAAAGCTTCTTTGGGCTTTTCTGACCTGTATTGCATGCTTCATCAGCAGCAATCATTTGTTCCTGCTGGGCGTACTGCTGTCCACCGTCGTGGTTGCCGCCTCCGGCAGCGTGCTGGCAAGAGCCAAAGGCGTGTATAAAGCCCTGTTCATCCTGGGCTTTTTGCTGATGCTGTTCCAGCTTCTTTTCACACCCTATGGGCGGGTGTATTTTTACATACTGCCCGGCGTACCCGTCACGGATCAGGGATTAAGCTTTTCCCTGCTTCTCATGCTCCGAATGATGGCGGCGCTCTCTCCGCTGTCCCTGATGCTGATGCTCACGCCCATGAACGAGCTATTGACAGCCATGACGCATACCCTTAGAATCCCCTATCGTTACGCCTTTGTGGTGGTGACGGCCCTTCGGTTCATTCCCACCTTCTCCCGGGAGATGGACCAGATCATGCAGGCCCAGAGGTCCAGGGGCCATGAAACCGACACCCGGAACCCTTTCAAAAAGGTCAAGGTTATCCTGCCCATGTGCATTCCCCTGCTGATATCCTCGGTCAGAAGGATTGAAACCATGGCCATATCCCTTGAAACAAGGGGATTCAACACAGGACCGCGATCCTGCAGAAAAAAGCTTGGATTTACAAGATTCGACGCATTGGCTATAATCATAGTCATGGCTGTTTTGCTGTTAAGCATCATCATCGGCTGATGATATAAGGACCGGCGCCAGAACGGCCGCGTGATCAGCATGAGCACCGATGCTTCGGCGTTGGCCTTCCTCACAGGCCGAAAAAACGGAAAGCCGGGTGATTAATCTTGAAGCGTTTACTGATGGGCAATGAAGCCATTGCCCTTGGCGCAATAAAAGCAGGTGTACGCGTGGTATGCGGTTACCCGGGCACGCCCTCGACCGAAGTCCTTGAGACGGTGGCCAAAAACAACGATGGTTCCATCTATGTGGAATGGTCGGTTAATGAGAAAACCGCCATGGAAGTCGCGGCGGGAGCAGCCTATTCGGGCGCCCGCACCATGGTCACCATGAAGCAGGTGGGCCTCAATGTGGCCTCCGATCCCCTCATGAGCCTCGCCTATATCGGTGTAAAAGGTGGAATGGTTCTTGTGGTGGCCGACGATCCGGGGCCGCTGTCCTCCCAGACCGAACAGGACACCCGGCATTTTGCGAAATTCTCCAACCTGCCCGTCCTGGATCCCTCAACCCCTGAAGAGGCCTATGCGATGATCCAGGCGGCTTTTGCGCTTTCAGAAAAGGTTGGGCTTCCTGTTATTCTGCGTCCAACCACGCGGGTATGCCATGCCTGCGCATCTATCGACGTGGATGATAATCGGGAAGAACATATCCCGTCCGGTTTTGAGAAGGATTCCCGCTGGGTTATCTTTCCCCGGCTTTCTTATAAAAAACATATCGAAATCGAAAAGCTTCAGACCGTTTTGGCGGAAACCTTCAGCGAGAGCCCGTTCAACCGTGTATCCGGAAAGGGTTCCCTTGGCATTGCCGGTTCGGGCATCGCCTGGGCCTACGCCCAGGATGTGATCCGCGATCTGGACTTAGATGTAAAGACTTTTAAGGTTGGCACGCCCTATCCCTTCCCTGAAAAGCTTGCCGAAAGCTTCCTGGAGGGTCTGGAGGCTGTGCTGGTCCTGGAGGAACTGGATCCGGTTATTGAAGAAGCCCTGCTCGAGATTGCCGGTAAAAATGGGCTCAAAGTCACCATTTCAGGGAAAAAGGACGGCACCACCCCTTATGCCGGGGAGTATTCCTATGAACTGGTCCGTAAGGCCATAGCTGAATTTACCGGCAGATCGGACCCCGAGGTACCCGAAACCACCATTCCGCCGCTTCCGGCACGTCCTCCGGTGCTTTGCGCCGGCTGTCCCCACCGGGCTTCCTTCTATGCCGTCAAAAAGGCCATGAAGGGCAGGAAGGCCGTGTTTACCGGTGATATCGGATGTTACACCCTCGGTAACGCCAAGCCGTTGAACATGGTGGATACCTGCCTGTGCATGGGCGCCTCCGTCAGCGTAGCCCAGGGCATCAAGCGGGTGGAACCCGACACACGGCTGTTTGCTTTCATTGGAGATTCCACCTTCTTCCATACCGGTATCCCCGGCGTCATCAATGCGGTCTATAACCAGACCGATATCGTGCTGGTGGTTCTCGACAACAGCACAACGGCCATGACCGGTCACCAGCCCCATCCCGGCACGGGTAGGACCATGATGGGCAGCGTATCGGAAAAAATCGATATCGCCGGCCTCCTGAAGTCCATCGGGGTCAAGTGGGTCCGCAAAATCAACCCCTTCGACCAGAAAGCCGCCATCAGCGCGGTGAAGGAAGCTTCCGAAGTGAAGGGCGTTTCAGCCATTATCTTTGAAGCTCCCTGCATCGCCCTGATAAAGAAGCCCGAGGCCTTCAGCGTGGATTCCGACAAATGCCGGGCGTGCGGCCTGTGCATCAGGGAAATCGGATGCCCGTCCATGTTCCTGATTGATGACGGCAAGGTACAGATAGAACCGTCCACCTGTTATGCCTGCGGGCTATGCGGCAGCATATGCCCCTTTGGCGCCATCGGAGGGATGAATCATGAAAACTGATGTTTTGATAGCGGGAGTTGGCGGGCAGGGACAGGTTCTGGCATCCCGTCTCATCGGCGCGGCAGCCATCCTGGAGGGTTATGCCGTGAGAACCGGAGAGACCATTGGTATGTCCCAGCGGGGCGGTTCTGTTGTCAGCCATGTGCGCATCGGCGGAGAAAGCCTGGCAGCCACCGTTCCCTTTGGGCAGGCCGATCTTTTAATCGGTTTTGAGTTATGCGAAGCCGTCAGGAACCTTAAGCGCCTTTCGAAAAAGGGAAGACTCATCGTCAACACCCAGCGGATCAATCCGGTCACTGTGTCGCTGGGAATGGAGCAATATGATGCGGGGGCCATGGAAGAGACCTTAAAACGGGCGGCACAAGATGCCATCTTTCTTGACGGCTATTCCCTCGCCAGGGAAGCGGGTTCGGTTAAGGCCGTGAACGTTGTGCTGCTGGGCACGGCGGTTGGAGCGGGTTATCTCCCGCTTTCCAGGGAGTCCTTCCTGCAGGCCATAAGGGATATCCTGCCTCAAAAGCTGCACGATTTGAACTTCGCCGCATTTGACAAGGGATATGAACTGGGAAACCGCGCCGTTGAGGATAAAACAGCTCAAATAAAATAAGACAGTCCGGTAAAATGTGTCATGAGCAAAGCAAGAGGAGAGATCAGCATGAGAGCAGATCAGTTTGCAAGCATTAAAGCCCTGTTGGAAAGGGTTTTTGCCCACAGCCCATTCTATCGCAAAAAGTTTGAGGAAGCCGGTTTTTCGGCAGACAGCATCAAAACGCCCGAAGATTTTCTTAGGCTTCCTTTCTCAGACAAGGATGAATTACGCCTGGCCTATCCTTTAGGGTTATTGGCCGTCCACCAGGACAAGATCGTTCGCATCCATTCATCTTCCGGAACAACCGGTATGCCCGTCATCATTCCCTATACCCGTCGGGATGTGGAAGACTGGACCGAGATGTTCGCCCGTTGCTATGAGATAGCGGGCATCACCAAAAGCGATGTGATCCAGATCACACCGGGATATGGTCTGTGGACCGCCGGCATCGGTTTCCAGGCAGGAGCAGAAAAGCTTGGCGCCATGGCTGTGCCCATGGGCCCCGGCAATACCGAAAAGCAGCTCCAGATGATGACGGACCTCAAAAGCACCGTGCTCTGCGCCACATCCTCCTACGCCCTCCTTTTGGCCGAGGAAGTGGAAAAGCGCGGAATACGGGACAAAATCCATCTGAAGAAAGGCATTATCGGCTCGGAGCGCTGGGGCGAACTGATGCGCAAACGCATCCAGGACGGCCTGGGCATCGAGTTGTTTGATATCTATGGCCTTACGGAGGTCTATGGTCCCGGCATTGCCATAGACTGCGAGCATCACAGGGGTATGCATTATTTTGACGATTTCCTCTATTTTGAAATCATCGACAGCGAAACCGGAGAGGTCCTGCCCGAGGGTGAGGTGGGCGAGCTGGTTATAACCACCCTCAGAAAAGAGGGCGCTCCCCTGGTCCGTTACCGCACCCATGACCTGACCAGGATCATCCCTGAAAAATGCCCCTGCGGCAGAAGCTATCCGATGATTGATCGGATCCTCGGAAGAACCGACGACATGGTCAAGGTTAAAGGCGTGAACATCTATCCGGGCCAGGTGGACAGCATTCTCAAGGATATTCCCGGAGTCAGCAGCGAATACCAGATCATCATCGATCACCGCGACGGCAAGGATACGCTCACCTTACGTGTGGAACGGGATCCCGCCTGTACGGCTTCGGATCTTGAACACGTGATCATGGAGAATTTCAAAAAGCGAATCGGCATCAAGATCGACGTGGAAGTGGTTGCCCTCGGAGGGCTTCCGCGAAGCGAAAAGAAGAGTAAAAGGATTTTTGATTACAGGGATCAATAGCTAATCATTTTAGCCTTTCCTATAAAACATGGGCATGCCCATGGATACCACCATAAAGCCGGAAAAAGCCTCGGTCAGCCGGGCGCTTTTCCCGGCTTTTCGTTCATTTCCTTTCGTCTTTGACAGTAAGGAGGAAATCTGCCGTTTTGCCGGTGGTATGCCAGGCAAGCCCTGCAGTCGCCATGGCGGGGGCAACACTTTTTTTACAGGGACAATGCGGTTTATGCATTCCCGGGATAGTGCATCACCCTGTCAGTTGCTGAGCATTTATGGTTTTCCTGAGGGAAAAGCCGGGTTGATCCGGGCCATCAGTATCTCATTGATATATTTTCCATTCTTGATGACGCTCATCCGTTTTACGCCTTCTTTTTCAAAGCCAAACTTCTCATAAAGGCGGATGGCCCGTTCATTGTCTTCAAAGACCGTCAGCTCCGCGCGGACCAGCATCAGCCAGTTGTCGGCAATATCCAGAAGGGTCTTCATCAGGGCTGTCCCAACTCCCATGTTCTGGTAGTCCTTATGGACCATAATGCCCAAAGTGGCGCTGTGACGCATGCGTGGGCTGGGGGATACGGACAGGGCGGCGGATCCGATAACCAGTTCCTCACCGGGCCGGATCTCGGTCACGGCAACAAAATGATGCGTATTGCTATCCTGACGCACTATGAACTCCTCGGTCCTGCTGACCTTCTCGGAAGGGATCGCCAGCAGGTTTTCAAAAACGCCGGGCATCCGCCTGATCTGGTTGATTCCTTTTGCGTCGCCTGCTTCAATGGGTCGAATGTAAAAATCCATCGCACTCCCTCCCTAGATATAATTGAAGCCATTATAACACCTTTTGGCAGATGCGTACAATCCTGTTACAATCATTGCCGTAAACCATTGCAGCAATTGCCAGCCAATCAAAAACCATGTCGGAAGCCAAAGTAAAACACCGGGTTACGGCTTTTGTCCTTTCACTTTCAGGCAAAAAAAGATGGGGAATCACCATCTGCAATTCCCCATCTCGTTTTTATAATGGAGGCTAGTCTAAGGCTTATTTTTCATAGAACTGGGCAAACTTGGCGGCACGCTCGTCGATGATCGCCTGTCCGCCGGAGTTCAGGTAGTCCTGCATACCGGCATCCCATACGGCGTCAAACTGATCGGGCGGGCAGCACACGGCCTGAACGAGGAAGTTGTCACGCTTTGAAGCGAGGGCCGGACCCATACCCTCTTCAGCCTTGATCTCGCCAACGTTGAACTGAGGAATGATACGGCCGTCCTTCTTTGAAAGTTCAAATGCCCTTTCAATGTATCTCGCATCAACACCGGCATAGTTGAGGGCCAACGACTTGGCGTTCAGCTCGGGATCACCGAGATCCAGACCGTTGATGGTGATGGTATAGTCGATATTGTTGGGCGAGTTCATGATTTTCTCACCGGTAACAGCAAGCGTCTTAATGGCGCCGTCCGGCATGACTTCATGGGTTACGCCCTCTTCACCAATCTGCAGGAACCTGCGGTTTTCAAGCTTGCTTATCCAGTCGAGATACAACAGGGATGCAAGCGGCTCGTCGTTGGTGCTGGGGAAGAATATCTTACGATCAATAGGATTGGCAAGGAACTTCCTGTAAACGCCTGCGTCGTTCTTGAACGGAGCAACTGCGATATACGCGGCATCCGGACCAACCAGCTTCTGCAGGTTGGCCTGAATACCCTCTTCGCCATTACGATAAGGATAGTCCCAGTTGTGGATGAAGGAACCGACATAACCGGCCTTCATCAGGTTATCCTCTGTGGTGTCGCCTGCACCATAGAGGTTGAAGTCCTGCCAGATGAGGCCTTCATTGTACCATTTGTTGAGTACCCTGACACCTTCCTTGATGCCGGGATACAGGATGTGTCTGTCGTCAAAGCCGTTTATGTAAGCTTCCTTGTCGGTCATGCTGTCGGGAACGAATGCAGCCAGAAGATGATCTGCGCGCCAACCGATATCATAGCTGATGGAGAAAGGAATCATTTGTTTTGCTTCAGATCCCAGGAGCAACTGGGCGTTGTTCTTGAAAGCCCTCAGCATGTTCTCGAATTCCTCGAGAGTGGTGGGTTCGGGAAGATTCAGCTTCTTCAGCCAGTCCTCACGCACGAAGGTATTGATGCGCGCGTTATTGAACAGCAATGCTTCAATGGCCCATACGGTACCGGTCTCAGGATCTTCGTTCCAGAACAGGTTTCTCTCTGTGAGCAGTCCGTACAGGTTGGGCAGCAGATCCTTATACTCCCTGAGATAAGGTCCCATATCCAGAACACCGCCCATGTTGGCGTAGGTCTGGATGGTCGGATAGCTGTAGGTTACGCAGATATCGGGAGCATCGCCTGCGGCAAGCAGGTTGTTGATCTCCTCCACCTCGGTCCAGCGGCCAACCGGAACGAACGTCACTTCTACATTGTGATCACGGAGCATGCCTTCCTTGATGAAATTGGTGTAGAAGTTGTTTTCCGGAGGCGTACCGCCATCATTACCGCGGTCATAGACCTCAACGGTGATGGAACGGGTCTTTGTGAACTTACGATCGACAAGTTCAGCGTCCTGTGCCGATCCGGCTGATGTGCTTTCAGCAGGTGCCGACGTATCCGGAGAAGGAGACGTAGAAGCCGGCTCACTGCCGCAGCCTGCCAGAAGCCCGACCAGCATGAAGCAAACGAGCAGGATGGAAATCGTTCTTCTCATAAGAATCCTCCTTTTATTTTTTAGACACATTTGAATACATTGTGTCCGGGGCACGGATTGATAGTTATTCCTTTATGGCTCCAAGGGTCGCACCTGTGATGAAGTATTTCTGCAGCCAGGGATAGACAAACAGGATGGGCACAGTGGCAAACATGACCGTAGCGGCTTTGAGGGTCTCGGAAAGTCCCGGTGGCGAAAATCCCTCCTGCGTTGCCACTTCGATCTTGGTCATACTGTTGATGATGTTATAGAGCAAGAGCTGAATGGGATAATACTTCTTTTCCTTCACAAACATCAGCGCATCGGAAAAACCGTTCCAACGCCCTACCGCATAGAAGAGGGCAAGGGTGGCGATAACCGGCGTGGACATGGGCAAGTAGATGCTCACCAGTATCCGAACCGGTCCTGCGCCGTCCAGTTCCGCCGATTCCCGCAGGCTGTCCGGTATATTGTAGAAAAAGCTGCGCATGATGATCATGTTGAACACGCTCAGACAATAGGGAACAACCAATACCACCGGTTTGTTCAGCATGTTCAGGTCCTTGAGCAGCAGGTACATGGGGATGGTACCTGCATTGAAGTACATGGTGAAAATAATGATGGTATTGATAAGGCGACGTCCCTTGAGATGATCATAGATGAGCGGATAGGCGCAGATGGTGGTCATGAACAGGGACAGGCATGTGCCGACAACCGTCAGAATGGCAGTCCATACCAGGGACCAGGTATATTTGCTGTCGCTCAAGACCATCTTGTATGCTTCAAAATTGAGACCAACGGGCCAGAGCCAGACCTTGTTCTTTATCAGCGCTTCGGAAGAGCTCAATGAACGTGCCAATACATTCAGCATCGGCAGCAAGCAAACCAGTATCAAGAGGAAACAGAGGAAGGCGACGATAAAATCGCCGAATCTTGTCTTTCTGGATTTAATCATGCTCATGCTGTACAACCTCCTCAATGCAAGGGCGTTCCTCGTCCTTACCAGACACCGCGCTCACCGAATTTCTTGGCAAGAGCGTTTGCCGCGAACAGGAAGATAACACATACTACGGACTGGAACAGCCCAACCGCTGTGGCCAGCGAGAACTGGAGTCCCTGGATACCATATTTGTAAACAAAGATGGAGATAACGTTGGATACATTGTTGACCATGTGGTTGCTCAGGGCATAAGGCCTGTCGAACTCGCTGCCCAGGATTCGCCCCAGGCTCAGGATAAGCAGGGTCACAATGGTAGGGCGAATGCCCGGCAGAGTGATATGCCACATCTTTCGGAAACGGCCGGCGCCATCCATCTCGGCAGCCTCATACAATTCAGGATTGATGGCTGTGATGGCTGCAAGATAAATAATGGTATTCCAGCCTACGCTCTGCCAGATTCCCAAAAAGATATAGGTGATCACCCAGTATGTGGGATCGTTCAGAAATTCGACACGCCCCAGCCCTAACGCGTCCAGCGCATTGTTCACCAGTCCGGTGGAAGGCGCAAACAATTGCTTGGCCATACCGGCGATGATGATCCAGGAGAGGAAGTGCGGCATGTAGGCAATGGTCTGGGTCACACGCTTGTATCTCGGGAACGGCAGCTCATTAAGCAGCAGCGCAAGGATGATCGGTGCGGGGAAACCACAAAGCAGATCCAGGAAGTTGAGCATGATGGTATTCCGCAATGCATTCAGGAAATCCTTGTTGCTGAAAGCCTTGATGAAATACTCAAATCCGTTGTTGGCTGCCCAGGGCATCTCCCAAACGGACTGGACAATGCTGTACTTCTTGAATGCTATCAGGATATAGTGCATGGGTATGTACTTGAAGATGATGAAGTAGGTCATGGGAAGAAGCAGCAGCAGGTAAAGCGTCCAGTAACGTTTAAAATAAGCAAGAGCCTTGTAGCCCCTTCCGGGTGAGCTTTGCAAGGAAACCGTTTTCACTGTCGTATCCCCTTTACTTTCCATATTTTGAACGCCCGGGGCAGAAAATACCTTGATATCCAGCCAGGCTTGCACCAGCTTTGGCACACAATTTTGTGGCCTTCCCTTGAATTAAGATTACCACGAACCCTGCCAAGTGTCAATACTAGGATACTAAAATATCACACATAATTAACAATAATAAAAACGGTCTAAAAGCGCTTTATTGCGCATAATGCACAAAAATACTTTTTCGCTCATATTCCTGTATACTAAAATATCTTGTTTTTTCCAGGCTGAAGGCCTATAATGAGTTCAACCGGCCAGTGCTTGAGTTCCCCTTCGGCACAAAGTAAGAACCAGAAGCTTTACTATGCATCTCAGGCCTTCCTAATCTGAGCAAGAAGAGTGTGAGCTTTATGTTGCTGCGATTCAATGACGGATGGGAATTTGCCAAGGGTGAGCCGGTCCACTTTGCACCGGTGGAGCTTCCCCACGACTGGTTGATTGCCGATACGTCCAATCTGTACCAAAGCGGAGTCGGCTGGTACAGGCGCGAGCTGGACGCAGGCTTTTTGAAGGAAGGCCAGCGGCTCTTCCTGAGGTTTGACGGCGTCTATATGGACAGCACGCTCTATGTCAACGACCAATACGTCGGCGAATGGAAATACGGCTACACCGCCTTCGAGTTCGATATCACCGAGCACATCCACAAAGGGCCCGGCAATATACTGCTGTTCAGAGTCAACTACCAGACACCCTGCGAACGCTGGTACACCGGCGCGGGCATTTACCGGGATGTCTTTCTGAAAGTTAAAAATTCCTGCCATTTCGTATCCGACGGCATTTACATCACCACTTTCCTGAAGGATGGACGCTGGCATTATGAAGTGGACGCCGAGGTTGAAACAGGCGGCAGACCTTATGAAGTACGGCACACCCTGCTGGGTGCCGAAAACGGGATCAAGGCGTGGGACGTGGACGCTCCGCACCTGTACATGCTGCGCTCGGAGTTGATCGTGGACGGCGAAGTGACGGATATCGAGGAAACCCGTTTTGGCTTCAGGACCATCGCTTTTGACCCCGATGAAGGCTTTTTCCTGAACGGACGGCACATGAAGCTGAAGGGCATCTGTCTGCATCATGACCTGGGGGCCCTGGGCGCCGCTGTCCACCCGGACGCCATACGGCGGCAACTGACCCTCTTCAAGGCCATGGGGGCAAATGCCATTCGGACTGCCCACAATCCGCCGGCCAAAGTCTTCATGGACATCGCTGATGAAATGGGGTTCCTGGTGATGTCGGAACTCCTGGATGTCTGGCGGCAGCCCAAAAACCCTTATGATTACGCACGGTTTTTTGATGCATGGATAGAGAAGGACGTGGCTTCATGGATACGCCGCGACCGGAATCATCCGTCGGTCATTATGTGGAGCATCGGAAACGAGATCCCCGACACCCACAACGATGCCGAAGGCGGAGTCGAAACACTGCGAAGGCTCATGGCTCTTGTCAGGCAGCATGATCCGAAGGGGCATGCACCCATAACCCTCTGCTCCAACTACATGCCCTGGGAAAACACGCAAAAATGTGCCGACATCATTAAACTTATCGGGTACAACTATGGCGAAAAACTCTACCATGAGCATCATTTGGCGCATCCCGACTGGATCATCTACGGCAGCGAAACCTGTTCCACCGCGCAGAGCCGGGGTATATACCACTTTCCATTAAGCAAATCCATTCTGTCCGACGACGACCTTCAGTGCTCGGCCCTGGGCAACAGTGCCACCAGTTGGGGAGCAAAAAGCGTTGAGGCCTGCATCAGGGCAGATCGCGACGCATCTTTTTCCCTGGGGCATTTCATTTGGGCCGGGCAGGATTATATCGGAGAACCTACTCCCTACCACACCAAGAATTCCTACCTGGGCCATGTGGATACGGCAGGCTTTCCAAAAGATTCCTATTACCTGTTCCAGGCAGCATGGACCGACTATAAAAAAGCGCCCATGGTGCACCTTTTCCCCTACTGGGATTTCTCCCCGGGCCAGATGATCGATGTGCGGGTGTGCTCCAACGCACCCTGGGTGGAGCTGTTTCTCAATGGTAACAGCCTGGGGAAGCGGGCTTTGGGAGACAGCATCGTGACAGACTGGCAGATACCCTATGAGCCCGGCACCTTACGCGCTGTCGCCTATGATGAAAACCATTGCATGGTTGCGCAGACCTGCAGGCAGTCCTTTGGCGACGTGGAAAGCCTCAGGCTCAGCAGCGAAACCTTCGGAGAACTGATGTTTGTCACTATCACAGCCGTGGACAAGGAGGGTCGCCTGGTGGAAAACGCGAACTGCCGGGTCCGGGTCTCTGTGTCCGGCGGAAAATTACTTGGTCTGGACAACGGCGACGCCACCGATTACGAGCAGTACCAAACCGACAACAAGCGACTTTTCAGCGGGAAACTCCTGGCCATCATCAGGCTTCAGGACGGCTCAACACCGCAAATCACGGCTACAATTGACCCCTCCGATATTCCCGTTCGCAAGATAGAGTTGACCGCCCGGGGATACACGGTGACGGCCAGGGTATTCCCGGAAAATGCCACCTACAAAGATCTTTACTGGCGGCTCACCGATGCCGGCGGCATTGATAGCCCTTTGGGCAGTCTGGAAGTCTCGGAGAACGGCCTGAGCGCTACCGTAACCCCCAAGGGGGATGGGGACGTTTATGTGCGGTGTGCCGCGAAAAACGGGCGCGGGCATATCACGCTCATCTCTCAGTGCAAACTGACCATCACCGGTATGGGCAAGCCGTTTCTGGATCCCTATGCTTTCATATCAGGCGGGTTATACAATTGCAGCAACACGGAACTGACAAACGGCAATGAGCGCGGTGTAGCCACGCTCAGGGATGGCGAAAGCCATGTAGGCTTCAAGGATCTGGACTTCGGAGATTATGGCTCCGACGAGCTTACCCTGTGGCTTTTCCCGCTGGATAAGGATCCTTTCACCTTCGAGGTATGGGAAGGGATGCCCCTTGAAGGAGGATCCCTCCTCCTGACGGCATTTTATGACAAGGGCTCCATCTGGAACACCTATCAGGAGGTCACCTATAAGCTGCCGCGCCGGCTTCGGGGCATCACCACACTATGCCTGGTATTCAGGCAAAAAGTCCATATCAAGGGTTTCAGGTTCAGAAAATTTGAAAAAGCCTTCCAAAGGCTTCAGGCTGCGGAATGTGACCATATTTCCGGGGATTCGTTCCTCATCAGGGACGGCGCTGTTGAGCAGATCGGCAACAACGTGACCCTGGTCTATGATAACATGGATTTCGGGGAAACTGGTGCAGGCCGTATTGAGCTATGCTGGCGGACGCATCTTTCAAAAAACCCGATCACCATCGTCTTTTCAGGCGATGGAGAAGAACTCCGGCAAATGGTTGAGATCAGTCGGGCGGACAACTGGGATACCCGCGTTTTCACACTGGACAGCAGGGTTTACGGAAAAAAAACAGTCTCTTTCATCTTTCTGCCCGGATGCAGCCTGGATCTGGCCTGGTTCCGTTTCCTTGAGTAGCCGTTTCGGCAAATGGAATCCCGAAATTTATTGAAAACTTTTCCGAAAGGACGGTTAGCATGAGCGTTATACTTCCTCAACTCATTTCCGACGGCATGGTGCTTCAAAGGCATGCCGAGGTTAAAATCTGGGGAAAGGCCGATAGGCCCGTTACCCTCACGTTTTTAGGAAAGCAATATAAGGCATTTCCCGATGCCTCCGGCCATTGGGAGATCCTTCTGCGTGACCTGGCTCCCGGAGGGCCCCATACCATGTTTATCAATGAGATCACCATCCGGGATGTTTTCATCGGCGATGTATGGCTTTGCTCAGGCCAGTCCAACATGCAGATCCCCATGGCCCGGGTCAGGCATATGTATCCGGAGGAGATAGCCTCCCCCAATCCCAACATCCGGCAGTTCACGGTTCCCCAGCGCTTCAATTTCCATGGGCCCCAGGATGATCTGGAAGGAGGCCGGTGGGCCGCCGCGACACCTGAAACCATCCAGGATTTCTCCGCCGTGGGCTATTTTTTTGCCAAACGCCTTTATGAACGCTATCACGTCCCCGTCGGACTGATCCTGTCGGCTGTGGGCGGCACTCCCATCCACGCCTGGATGAGCAAGGGCGCTTTGGCGGATTTTCCGGAGCTCATTAAGGAAGCCGAACAGTGCGCGGACGACGGTTATGTGGCAAGGGTTCAGGCCAAAGAAGCCAAACGCTGGGAAAGCTTCTTCAATGGAATCGATGCCTCCGATCCCGGGCTTCATGAAAAATGGCATGCGCCCGAGTACGACGACGGGGACTGGGAGGAGCGGCAGCTTCTCGAGCCCTGGCCCGGCTGCGGTTCGGTATGGTTCAGGAAGACCCTTTACATCCCGCCCGAGCTTGCGGGAAAAAAGGCCACCCTTTTTCTCGGAACTTTACTTGACTGGGATATGGTCTATGTCAACGGACAGCCGGTGGGAAACACCACCTACAGATATCCTCCCAGGGAATATGTGATACCCGCGCTGCCTGAGGGGCGCTGCGTGATAGCCATCCGCGTCATCAGCAAGGACGGCGGGTGTTTCACACCGGGAAAGCAATATCTGCTGGTCACCGACGCCGGATCCGTCAATTTAAACGATACCTGGCGATTCCGCCGCGGCGCGACGACGATCCCTCCCGCTCCGGAGGTCTTTTTCCAATACAAGCCGACCGGTCTCTACAACGGTATGATAGCCCCCTTGCGGCGTTTCGCCGTGAAAGGGGTGATCTGGTACCAGGGCGAGGCCGATGCCGAAAACCCTGAAAGATACGCGGAAAAATTCAGAAGGATGGTTAACATCTGGCGTGCGGATTGGGGTCAGGAACTCCCCTTCCTGTTCGTGGAACTTCCCCATTGGGAAGGCGGACCCAACTGGCACCTGATGAGACAGCAGCAATGGCTTGCGCTGGATATTCCAAAAACCGCCATAGCAGCGGCCTTTGACCTGGGCGAGCACAACGATCTGCATCCCCAGGGCAAGCAAATAGTGGGCGATCGTCTGGCCCGCTGCGCCATGCGCCTGGTGTACGGTGAAAAGCTTCCCCACTCCCCCTTTGAGATCGCGGGCAAGCTGGATCTCTCACATCATCAGTCTTAACCGATGTATTTTGCCAGGAACGGGCAGGGGTTTTCCTCATTCCAGAATAGCGGGAAGACTTCCAGCGGATAAAACCCGTTTTTGAAGTAAAAAGCCCGGGTTCGGTCATAGGGCTCATAATCGGCCGAAGCGTCGAGGGTTTTGACGGTGATGAACTTGAACCCGTTTCTCCGGCCATAATCTTCCACCGCCTATAGCAAGGCGCCGCCCACCCCCTGCCTATGGTATTCCTTCAGCACACCCAGGTTATACATGTCCATGGTATACGCATTTTGTATTTTCAATGCGATGAAGCCGATGGCCCTATCCCCGTCAAAGGCGGCGAAAAAAGGCATCTCCCTGTGTGTCACCGACTTTCTGTCGATATCCTCCGGCGGACTGAACCATTCCGGCAGCGCATGCATGATCTCAAGGGTGATGCTGGTTTTCTGGTCTTTATTGTGAATTTCTCTTACTTCAAACAATTCAGATACCTCCATTTACGTTAAACTGGACGGTCCGTTCCATATAGCAGACGCTGAAGGGCAGATACGGGAACAGTAAATACCTGGGATATGTCAGCCTGAAGCCGCCATTTTCCCCTTGTAGTGGCAGGCTACATGAACTTCTTAAGCAAACCCAGCTTATCCCTATATGGCGGGTACCTGAGCCTGATGTCCGGCCAAATGGACTTTTTCATGATGCTTTTGTAGTGGGTAAAGGTATCGAAGCTCCATTTTCCGTGGTAGCTTCCCATCCCGCTTTCTCCCACGCCGCCAAAGGGCATGTAGGATGTTGCAAGGTGGACAATGGTATCGTTGATACACCCGCCGCCAAAGGAAATGCTTTTGATGATCCGCTTTTCCACATTTTTGTCGTTGGTGAAAAGATACAGCGCCAGAGGTTTGGGACGGCTGTTTACTGCTGTAATCACTTCATGGATACCCTCAAACTCCAGGACCGGCAGGATGGGGCCAAAGATTTCCTCCTGCATGACCGGAGATTCCCAGCTGACCTGATCCACAATGGTGGGCGCTATCTGAAGCGTCGCCTCATTGACATCACCGCCCACCAGGATTCTCCCGTCGCTGAGCAGCCCTTTCAGGCGGTTGAAGTGCTTTTCGTTGATGATTCTGGGATATTCGGGGTTCCGGCATGGTGTGTCGCCGAAAAACTCGGTTATGGCTTTTTCCATGGCCATGATAAGCCTGTCTTTTACATCCCTGTGAACCAGCAGGTAATCGGGCGCAACACATGTCTGCCCGCTGTTCAGGCATTTGCCCCAGATAATCCTTCTTGCCGCAAGTTCAAGGTCTACATTCTTATCCACGATACACGGGCTTTTCCCGCCCAGTTCCAGCGTGACCGGGGTCAAATGCCTGGATGCGGCTTCCATCACGGTCCTTCCGACGCCGACGCTTCCTGTGAAGAAGATGTAGTCGAACTTCTGTTTCAGAAGCTCCTGGTTGGCCTCCCTTCCGCCCTCAATGACGGCAATATATTCTTCCGGAAAGCATCCGCCCAGTATTTTCGCAATCAGGGATGAGGTATGGGGCGAATAGGACGAGGGCTTCACTACCGCGCAATTTCCTGCGGCCATGGCTCCGATGAGGGGCGCGAAGGCCAGCTGAAAAGGATAGTTCCACGGGGACATGATCAACACAACGCCATAGGGCTCCGGCACCCTATACGAAGAGGATTTGAAATGCATGATGGGTGTCCTTACCCGCTTTTTCCCCGCCCATTTGGGAAGATGCCTGATGGCATCATCCAGTTCGGCATAAACGATACCAAGTTCAGTGGCATAAGCTTCAAAAGCCGACTTGTTCAGATCCTGCTTCAGGGCATCCAGAATGTCCTGTTCATGGGCCTTGATGGCAGATTTCAGCTTCCTGAGGGTATCCATCCGAAACGAAATATCCTTGGTGCCATCGCTTAAAAAAAAGGGCTCTCTGCCGCTCGATGACAGAATTTATGTTGGTCATGGCAATTTCTCCTCATGATACCGGCAGCAAAATGCGACATGTTCATAATGCTCATGGATTTAGGGCCGGGCCACACACTGATTCGGTTTACTCTTATTATACACCCACAGTCTGAATACCGGATACCAGATTCGAAAGCCGTTTTCACCGGTTATACGTTCTTTCCGGAGTACCGCCGTTTGAACCATAACATAGCAAAAATAAAAGCTGCGCCTGCTGAACTGATCAGCATGATCATCAAACGTCTGTTGAGGGTAGAATCCTTATATTTCAATACGTAATCGGTTATATCGTATACTGTCTCATAGGGTATACCCTCTGCTATGAGCACACCGCTGAAATCAGGTCTGGAGTAATCGGCATAGGACGCAAACCGGTAACGAGGAAAAGCAAAATGTTTATAGTAAGAAACCGCATAGTTCATTTCAGTGCCATTTTCCAGCCGGAACCGATATATAAAGGCTTTGCCGTTGTTATTGCACTTGCTATCGAGCAGCGCAAAGTCCACTATATCCGCTCGATATAACTGGCCCGCTCTTTTAAGGGTGTCTCCACACAAGTCGCTCTCCCGCAGCGGGAAAAAGAGCGCTGACACCAATATTGCCATAACCGCCAGACCCATTATACAGCAAATAGCCATGATACGACCCGTTTTCATGACAATCCCCTATAAACCACTACAGGTAATGCTTCAATGCCATATGATAAACAGGCAATAAGCCAGGAAAAGCTCAAATCCTCCTTTACGGATCTACCTGACCAATATATGTCCTGTTCAAGCATAGATACTGGTCAATCCTTCTACAGGATAATGATATATATGCAAATATGTGCTTATCCATCATCAGGCTTCCCATGTCTGGCGCTTCTGCTTGATGATCACCAGGGCTACTGCCAGGATGGCCACCCCTATCCCCAGCTGCATGCCCATATAGCCCAGGAATGGCTTGAATGTTTCCAAAGCAATGCTCCCAAGATTGATGATCTCGTTATTAAACCTCACATACCAGTATACAGGAAAGATCTGTGCAAAGGCCAGGACCTTTTCCCCTAGCATGAACTGAGGAACAAAAACACCGCAGGTAAAGCACATACCCAGGCTTACGACGTTGGTGACTGCCGACAGGGCATTGCGGCTGTTAAGCGTACTGCCGACCATGAAGCTTATGCTCAGGGCTACCAGGGTAAAGACAAAGGCGTTGAGGGCCATCAGCATAACCGGCTTTGCCAGCATGGTCCTGCCATACATCACAAAGCCCAGGATCATCATGACCATCCAGCAAACCACGGCATAGATAAGATTTCCCCATAGGATCTGCATGTTCTGCTGCCTGAGGGGAACCGATGAACAGAGGGTCCTGCTGCGCAGGTCCTTCTGATTGAAGACCATCATAAAGGTTCCAATCCCCAGGATCAAGAGGCTCAGGAGCACATAGGACATATAGTTGAAAAACGAAGTGATGTTGTCGCCGACATTAATATCTTCCACCTTGCTCCTGATTTCCACAGCCGTTTCAACCGACAGGTCGTCAATGACCTGTGCGACCAATTCCTGCTGAGAGATACCAGGAATATTGGCCAGGTAGAACCTTGCCGTATTCAGGAACTTATTGATATTCATGTCCAGATACACCGATGAAAAAGAGGCTGGCCGGCTGGTCTTTTCCAGTTCAATCGGTCTGCCTGCCATAAAGTCTTCGGTGAACCCTGAAGGTATCCTGAGAATGTAATCCACATCCTCAAAGAAAAGGGCATCCTGCAAGGAAGTCCTGTCATGCTTCACATCCACCATATTTGCATACCGCTCAAGATAAGCTTTGAGCCCCTCGGTCAGGATGGAGGAATCAGCCTCGTCCACAAAAGCCAACTTAACTTTGGCGTCGGAAAACACGGTGTCTGCAGGAGTAGCCGCGCCGCTGCTCAGCAGGGAAGCGGCAAGTCCAATAAACACAGCGAGATAGATCAGCAACTGGGATAAGTTCTTCTTAATTATCCTCCTGTATGCTCGGAATACTGGCATAGCGATCCCTCCTTACGGTCAGATAGGTCAGAAGCAGGAACACGGCTGAAAAGGCCAACAGCAGGGCAATGTTCAAAGCAAACCTATGATAGGTGTCATAGTAGTACAGGGCATAGAGGGCATCCGTGATGAGGTTGGCCGGGTTAATATAGGCCAGCATCGGAACAGCTTTGATGACGATATACTTGAAAGGTGCGAAATAAAGACCGGCAAGCCCTGACATGAGCATGGACAAGCCAATCAGCACACCAATTTTCAGTCCCAGGTTCCGCTTGACAAGGCCGCTTACCAGGGTCCCCAATGTCAAGCCGGCCAGCGCACCGACAAGACAGGTCAGAAGGATATAGCCCGCCTGGTTGCCGAAAGGCACCTTCAGAACCAGGATCATATACAGAAGCAGGAGGGACAGTTCCACGAACTGTATGATCCAGGCAGCCAGTATACCGGCGAGAAGTGTTTTCATCTTATGAACCGGGGCAAGGTTGATACGGGCTCCGTTGGCGGATTGGTCGGCCTGTACCTCGCCGATAACCCTAAGACCCCAGAACGCTCCATACAGGCTGGCCATGGCCAAAAGGGCATAATAGTAGGTTACGGTGTTATCTGTCTTGTTTTTTCCCAGGGGCAGTTCGGTTAAATAATCATCGGCCGGAAAACGCGTTAACGTGTCGCCATTGGCCGGTATATCGAAGTTTCTCAGAATAACCGTCCCGTAGGAAGCGCTAATCTGGCGGTACTGGTCCAGAAAGCTTTTAATAATGGACTGGTGCATGCCTGACTGCTTCACCACAAGCTTAATATCGGGATCCAAAAGGATGATGCCGTGGACCTTCCCCTGTTCCAGAAGCGTTTCAGCTTCATCGGAAGAAACAAGCTCTACGGACAGCAAAGGCTCCTGCTCATCCCGCTTTTCAGAGACCGATACGAGAGCTTCCTGAAAAGGCTTGTTATTCCGGTATGCCTCATTATCTACTACGGCAACCTTTGCGCTTGTGAAACTGACGGCATTGTTTAAGTTGGAAAACGCTGTAAAAAACAGGGTTGAAAGCACGATAGGAAAAAGTATTGTCCAGAACAGGACAACTTTATCCCTCAGCAAACATTTCAGCCGATACTTAAAAACATGTGTGAACATATTGCTCCCTCCCTCAATCCCTGAGCTGTTTTCCGGTAAACTCCAGGAACACGTCGTTCAGGGTGGGCAGTTGCGAGTATACGCTGCCATAATCCACGTTTTCCTTTCTGAGCAGATCCATCAGGTTCAGCAAATTGCTCCTGCCTTTCGCAAAAGTGACGGTCAGGTTGTGGTTTTCGTACTCCACCTGGCTGGCATTGGGAAGGCGCCGTATAGTTTCCAGCTGGGTTTGGTTCAGTTCAACCGATCCCACTGAAACAATTTCTCCGATATTGATCATGGATTTCAGTTCTTCCTTTGTTCCTGTGGCGATGATCCTGCCCTTGTCTATGATCATGATACGGGTGCAGATCTGCTCCACTTCCTCCATGTAGTGGGAGGTATAGACGATGGTGGCTCCCTGCTTGTTGAGCCTCACGATTCCTTCCAGGATATTGTTGCGGCTCTGGGGATCAACAGCCACGGTAGGCTCGTCCAGGATGATGAGCTTCGGTTTGTGGGCGATGCCGCAGGCGATGTTCAATCTTCTCAACAGGCCCCCGCTGAGCTTCTTGGGATAAAAGGAGCGAAAATCATTGAGGCCGACAAATTCAATGGCTTCTTCCACCAAACGCTTCCTCTCCGCCTTGTCTTTAACATATAAACCGCAGAAATAGTCGATGTTTTCATAAACCGTGAGTTCGTTGAATACGGCCACGTTCTGCATGATGACCCCGATATCCCTCTTGATATCATAGGCATCAGGCCGCATGGGTTTTCCGAAGATGGATATATTGCCCTTGTCATACTTGAGAAGCGCCAGGATGCAGTTGATGAGCGTTGTTTTACCCGAGCCATTGGGTCCCAGCAAACCGAAGATTTCACCCTGCTGCACCTCCAGGCTCAGGTGATCCACCGCTATCAGATCGCCATACCGTTTGACGAGATTCTCCACCTTGATGACCATAGCCATTCCTCCTTTACAGTTTCATTTTAGGAAAAGGCACAGGGTGGGATGAAGTGACAGGAAGAAGGATTTCAGATGACAATTGTCACATTCTTATCACTTGTACTGCTTGGCTCCGTTATGATAAAACAGGTATATGATGATGGAGCGTGGCAAACCCCAACCCCATAGCATGATGCCGGTATCGGCCAACACGCTGTTCGACAAGCTGGTTCTGTTTTTATGCTGCCTCGCTGTCTACTTCCTTGTGACGGCTGATTTTTCCTATGTTCCCGTACTGGTAGTCGTCACCTTCAGCGCCTTCAACGCCTATTTTGAAAAGCGGATCCTGGTCCGTGTTACAGCCGGGGCTTACCTTATTGCGAGCCTCTTCATTCCCGATTGGTTCTATTTCATCCCCGTCATGATGTATGATGCCCTCCTGTGGGAAAGCCCATGGATTCTTCCCCTGATCATCATGCCCGTCATTTCCCACGGAAACGTGCTTCCCGTTATGGGTATGGTCTGCATTGCCATTTTCATTGGAATGGCCTGGTTCATGCAATGGCGCACATCCCGGCTGATCCATCTGGAAAGGGAATATCGGAGGCTCAGGGATACCGCCAAGGAGATGCTCCTTGAACTGGAAGCCAAAAACAAGGAACTGCTGGAGAAGCAGGACTATGAAATCAACCTGGCCACCCTGTCCGAGCGGAACAGGATCGCCAGGGATATCCACGACAATATCGGGCACGTGCTTTCCAGCACTCTGCTCCAGGTGGGCGCCCTGTTGGCCATATGCCAGGATGGGGCCATCAAGGAAGGCCTTATGACGCTCAAGGAAACCCTGTCGGGCGGCATGGACAGCATCCGGCAGAGTATTCATAACCTGCATGACGCCTCCATTGATCTGCATGCCGAGATTTACCGGATCATCAGGGAGTTTGCCTTCTGCCCCGTCCATTTCACCGATGATCTGGTAAACAGGCCGCCGCTTCCTGTCACCTACTGCCAGCTGTCCGTTGTGAAGGAGGCCTTATCCAATATTGCCAAGCATTCCGATGCTACCGAAGCGAGGATCATCCTTCGTGAGCATCCGGCCCTTTGCCAGCTGATCATCCGCGACAATGGCAGCAAGCCCGCACAAGGCCTGAACCTGGCCGCGGACGGTGAATGGCAGCCTGGAAATTCCGGCATGGGACTTAAAAACATCCATGAACGTGTGGCAAAATTAAAGGGGACTGTCCGTATCCGAAATGAAAAGGGATTTGAAATCTTTGTTTCCATACCGAAGGAGTCATAAGCCATGAAAGTTGTGGTCGTAGACGATGACAAACTGGTGGGCGTTTCCCTGAAAACTATTCTGGAAGCCAGCGGCGAGGTACAAGTTGTGGGTATCGGCTGCAGCGGCCAGGATGCCATCGATCTGTATAGGCACCATAAACCGGATATTCTCCTGATGGATATCCGCATGTCCAGCATGAGCGGGTTGGACGCCGCCGAGATCATCCTTGCATCCGATCCGGCAGCCAGGATTCTTTTCCTCACCACCTTCTCCGACGACGAATACATCATCCGTGCCCTGAAGATGGGGGCCCGCGGGTACATCCTGAAGCAGAACTATGAGAGCATCGTCCCTTCCCTGAAAGCCGTTTACAACGGGCAAAGCGTGTTTGGAGACGATATCGTCTCCAGGATTCCTGACATGCTGCAGAAGAACCGTAAACCCGATTTCTCAAAATACGGCATCAGCGAAAAGGAAGCCGAGATCATCGCCTTAGTGGCCGAGGGCATGAATAACAAGGAGATCGCCTCCGCCCTATACCTCAGCGAAGGCACCGTGCGCAACTACCTTAGCGTCATCCTGGAAAAGCTCCAGCTTCGGGACCGGACTCAGCTGGCGGTGTTTTATTATAAGAACCAATAAGAAGAATTTCTGAAACGCTTACGCGTTATACCTGTACGCGTTAATCACTTCTACATGAATGTTTGACTCGGCTAATTTTCATCTTCAAAAACATTGTAAATCTGCCAAGAGAACAGGATTATGCCATCAATATCACCCTTAACAATAACTGCAAGAAGTCTTACCGGCTTCCCCAAAAACAGTATCCGAACATGAAATCAATCAGCAAAAAGCCGCCCCGTTGTGGGGCGGCTTTATCAGCTTTTGAGCTTATCAGCCCATAGCAGCCATTCTCTTATAGGTTTCGTACCTCTCCCTGGCATCGGCTTCGGCCTTGGCAAAGAGCTCGTCGGCGATTTCCGGGAATGTCTGCTTCAGGGATGTGAAGCGTACCTCGGTGTTCAGGAAGTCCTGGAAGTTGCCGGTAGGCTCCTTGGAATCCAGAACGAACGGGTTCTTGCCCTGGGCCTTGAGCTCGGGGATGTAACGCCAGAGGTGCCAGTATCCGCATTCCACGGCGAGCTTCTCCCTGGTCTGGGTGCGGGACATACCGCCCTTGATACCGTGGTTGATGCAAGGCGCGTAAGCGATGATGATGGAAGGTCCTTTGTGGGCTTCAGCTTCCATGACAGCCTTCAGGAACTGGTTCATGTTGGCGCCCATGGCCACCTGAGCCACGTATACATAGCCGTAGGTGGCAGCGATCATACCAAGGTCCTTCTTCTTCACCTTCTTACCGGAAGCGGCAAACTTGGCCACCGCAGCGGTAGGCGTAGCCTTCGAGGACTGACCGCCGGTGTTGGAATAAACTTCGGTGTCAAATACGAGGATGTTGACATCTTCGCCGGAAGCAAGCACATGGTCCAGTCCGCCGTAACCGATGTCGTAAGCCCATCCGTCACCGCCGACGATCCATACGGACTTCTTCACCAGATAATCGCGCTTCTTCAGGACATCTTCTACAAGATCTGCGCACTTCTCGCAGGGCTTGAAGTTTTCAAGCACCTTGAGGAGCTCTGCGGAAGCCTTCTTGGATCCTTCGCCGTCATTCTTGTTGGCGATCCAGGCCTCAGCGGCAGCCTTAACTTCAGGAGCCACATCAAGCGCGATCAGCTGCTTCAGATTATCCTCGATCTTGTCGCGGATCTGGTTGATACCAAGCAGCATACCAAGACCATATTCCGCATTGTCCTCGAAGAGGGAGTTCGCCCAGGCCGGACCCTTGCCTTCCCTGTTGGTGCAGTAAACGGTGCTGGGAGCGGAGCCACCCCAGATGGAGGAACATCCGGTAGCATTGGCGATCATCATCCTGTCGCCGAAGAGCTGTGTGATAACCTTCAGGTAAGGTGTCTCACCGCAGCCTGCGCATGCGCCGGAGAACTGGAGCAGCGGCTGAGCAAACTGGCTGTTCTTGACCGTGTTCAGCGGTGCCAGATTGTCCTTGTATGTGACGTTCTTATTGAGGTAATCCCAATTCTCCACTTCGCCCATCTGGCTTTCGAGCGGCTTCATAACGAGAGCCTTTTCCTTGGCAGGGCAGATATCGGCGCAGTTGCCGCATCCTGTACAATCCAGTACGGAAACCTGCATCCTGTATTCCAGGCCCTTGAATTGAGGTCCAGTTGCAGGCTTTGTAACCATGCCGGCAGGAGCGCCTGCTTTTTCTTCCTCTGTCAGGAGGAAGGGACGAATAACCGCATGCGGGCATACGAAAGAGCACTGGTTGCACTGGATGCATTTATCAGGCTGCCACTCGGGAACGGTAACGGCAATACCGCGCTTCTCATAGGCGCTGGTGCCCATCGGGAAGGTACCATCCTCGCGGCCGACAAAGGCGCTGACAGGCAGCGTGTCACCCTTCTGGGCGTTCATGGTATCAACGATCTTGCGGATGAACTCAGGCCTGTCCTCATTCTCGGCAACCTTTTCATCCTGTGCCGTCTTCCAGCTTTCAGGCACATTGACCTTCACCAGGGAATCGATGCCCCTGTCGACGGCCTTGTAGTTCATCTCGACGATCGCCTGGCCCTTCTTACCGTAGGAATTGACGATCTCATCCTTCAGATACTTCACGGCATCCTCAATGGGAATCACGTTGGCCAGCTTGAAGAAGGCAGCCTGCATGATCATGTTGATCCTGTTGCCCAGGCCAATCTCCCTGGCAATATCCGTAGCGTCAATGATATAGAAATTGATGTCGTTGTTGGCAATCTGCCTTTTCAGCTCTGCAGGGAGCTTTTCATCAAGCTCTTCCGGTTTCCACTGGCAGTTGAGGACGAAGGTTCCGCCCTTCTTGAGACCTGCAATCAGGTCATACTTGCCCACATAGGCCTGATTGTGGCAGGCGATATAGTCTGCCTCATCGATGAGATAGGTGGAACGGATCTTGTTCTTTCCGAAGCGCAGGTGGGATACGGTGATACCACCGGACTTCTTGGAGTCATAGGAGAAGTAGCCCTGTGCATAGAGCTCGGTCTTGTCACCGATGATCTTGATGGCGCTCTTGTTGGCACCAACGGTACCGTCGGATCCAAGGCCCCAGAACTTGCAGCGGATGGTGCTGGGATCCTCGGTCACGATCCACTCATCCACAGGAAGCGACAGATGGGTTACGTCGTCTTCTATACCAATGGTGAATCCATCTTTAGGCTTATCCTGCTTCAGGTTCTTGAACACGCTGAGGATCTGGCTTGGTGTGGTGTCCTTGGAGCCGAGACCATAACGGCCGCCTACGATAACGGGTGCGTTCTCAGCTTTATAATACAGGGACTTGACATCCAGATACAGAGGCTCGCCGATGGCGCCGGGTTCCTTTGTCCTGTCAAGAACGGCGATCTTCTTGACGGTCTTGGGCATCTCGTTGAAGAAGTACTTGGCCGAGAAGGGCCTGTACAGGCGCACTTTCAGAAGACCCACTTTTTCGCCCCTGGCCCGGAGATAATCCACAACCTCTTCAATAGTCTCCGTGACAGAGCCCATGGCGACAATGACATGCTCGGCCTCAGGATCGCCATAGTAATTGAAAGGCTTGTAATCTCTTCCGGTCAGCTTGGAGATTTCCTTCATGTATTCTGCTACTACATCCGGAATAGCTTCATAGAAGGGGTTGCTGGCCTCCCTGGCCTGGAAGAAGATATCGGGGTTCTGAGCGGTACCCCTTGTAACCGGATGCTCGGGATTGAGGGCGCGGTTTCTGAATTCCTCAATAGCCTTCCAGTCGACAATTTTCTTCAGGTCCTCATAATCCAGCACTTCGATCTTCTGGACTTCGTGGGAGGTTCTGAAACCATCAAAGAAATGCAGGAAAGGAACGCGTCCTTTGATGGCGGAAAGATGGGCTACACAGCCAAGGTCCATAACTTCCTGGACACTGCCTGAAGCAAGCAGGGCAAAGCCTGTCTGCCTGGCAGCCATAACGTCGGAATGATCGCCGAAAATGGAAAGCGCATGGGATGCGACAGCACGGGCTGAAACATGGAACACGCCCGGAAGCAGTTCCCCTGCGATCTTGTACATATTCGGAATCATCAGGAGCAATCCCTGGGACGCGGTATATGTAGTCGTCAATGCGCCAGCCTGAAGTGACCCATGGACCGCGCCGGCTGCTCCGGCTTCGGACTGCATTTCAACAACCTTGACAGGCTGCCCGAAAATATTCTTTTGCCCGCGGGCTGCCCACTCGTCGGTTGATTCAGCCATAGGTGAAGATGGAGTGATGGGGTAAATTGCCGCAACTTCGGTAAAGGCATAGGCCGCATATGCCGCCGCGGTATTACCGTCCATCGTTTTCATTTTTTTTGCCATGGTTTACCCTCCTTGTACTTGTAAAAGATAAAGTATGTACTTTGTATACATAACTTTTCGCAAATTCAGGTCCCGCGCAATCGTTAATATTATATCATACTTTCAGTTATGGACAACAGTCGGGAACAACAAATTTTTCAATTGGCCCAGTCTGATGCGAACCTGCGGATAGTTGTGACAGCCTTCTTTGAAGGCATTCAGGCAACGAGAGGGATCCGCAGAAACCTTTCTTCTCTGAGAAGATGGTGTCATTGTCGGATAAGCATGATATCCGCGCAAACCGCGATCAGGATCAGGCTGATGAACAGGATGATGATACTCAGAATCCTTATGCGCTTTTCCATAACCATTCCCCATTGCCGAACCGGCACTGGTCCTTGAACGGATCAGGAAACATTCTGTCGCCTGCTTTTTCCTTGCAGTATAGCCATTCCCTGCCAACATGCCGATTCCGGGATACGGCACGGAAGGCAAGTCCATTATAGCACGCCTTTACCCAAACTGTAAACGGCGGCAGCAATCCTTGCGATGCGCTTTTTAAAAGCCCGGCCGGATTTGGCAGGACACGTTCTTTCTTCCGGATACACCGTGTTTTAAGCTGTTGGATTTGCGCTTGTCATTGCGCTTGAGGGTACTTTATGGTATATTTAAGTCTGAATTTTTATACCGTATGGCCGTATTCTTCCCGACAAGCCGGATATACTGGCTTTCAGGCAGGATGTGCGTGACGGTGGCCAGATACTTTCCTATGTCTCAAATAATGTAATTAACATAAATGATAGGAGGAAAAATTCATGGCACAACTGGTAGGAAATGCGATATTCGGTCAATCCGGCGGACCCACTTCCGTCATTAATGCCAGCGCTGCGGGCGTTATCACCGAAGCTCTCAAGACAGGCTGCATCAACAAGGTTTATGGTGCCGCCCATGGTATCCGCGGCATACTGGAAGAGAAATTCTATGATATGTCGATGGAAGATCCGAGGGAACTGGAGCTTCTGAAGACCACACCTTCATCGGCACTTGGTTCGGTGCGTTACAAGCTGGCCGATCCGGACAAGGACCCCACCGACTACAACAAGCTCCTTGAGGTATTCAAGAAGTACAATATCCGTTACTTCTTCTACAACGGCGGCAACGACTCCATGGACACCTGCAACAAGGTCAGCAAGTTTATGCAGAAAGCCGGCTACGAGTGCCGCGTCATCGGCGTTCCCAAGACCATTGACAACGACCTTTATGCCACCGACCATTGCCCCGGTTATGGCAGCGCCGCCAAGTATGTGGCCACTGCCACCATGGAAGTTTATCATGATGCCCGGGTTTACGACACACCCATGGTCTGCGTGCTTGAAGTTATGGGACGCAATGCGGGTTGGCTCACCGCTGCCACCGCTCTGGCCGCTTACAAGGGAGAAGGCCCCGATCTGATTTATCTCCCTGAAATCGTCTTTGACATGGACAAGTTCATTGCAGACTGCAAGAAGGTATATGAAAAGAACAACGGTAAGCTCATCGTGGCCGTTTCCGAAGGTATCCGCGACAAGGACGGCAGGTACGTCTCCGAGTATGGCTCCGATCTGGCCAAGGAAAAGGACTCCTTCGGTCATGCTCAGCTCGGCGGTGTAGGCCAGGTTCTTGCCTCCGTGCTGAAGAAGGAACTCAAGTGCAAGGCCAGGGCCATTGAGTTCTCCCTGCTCCAGAGATGTGCCGCTCATTGCGCATCCGCAACCGACGTGGAAGAGGCTTTCACTGCCGGACAGAAGGCTGTGCAGTTTGCCGTTGAGGGCGCAACAGACTGCATGGTGGCTTATGAGAGAACCACCGATGCGAACGGCAACTACAAGTGCAATTACGTGCTGGTCAACCTTTCCGAAGTGGCCAACACCGAGAAGAAGATTCCGAGGGAATGGATCAACGAAGACGGCACCGGCCTTACCCAGGCCTTCATCGATTATGCGCTCCCGCTCATCCAGGGCGATTCCCGTCCGCCCATGGAAGATGGGCTGCCTCGCTTTGCCAAGCTGAAAAAGGTGCTTGTAAAAGCCGAATAACAAGGCATGATGAAAGGCGGTTGAACAGATGTTCAACCGCCTTTTCTGCTGCCTTATCGATGCCTTGTTCATCCATCAATGCTTAATGGTCTTGCCTGCCTCAATTTCACTGATCCTGGCACGGGCATACCTGCCATACTCCGTATTGGGCGCAACCTCCACAATGGTTCTGAAGCATTTCAGCGCTTCCTCCCGGGCTTCGTCCCTGGAAGGATACTCGGAAAGGGCAATGGCCTTACCGCCGTAGTAATAGATCGGGAGCATGTTTTTGGGCTTACTGTTCTCATCAAGCTCTTCCATGATTTTAATGGCCAGCTTGAACTCGTCCGCCGCCTGCCGGTACACGTCCTTGCTCTTTCTGGAAGCGTTGCCGTTGTACAGGTTCCTGGCCGACTCATAGATCTGGTCGATGGCCTTGGGTTTGCATTCATCATAGAGCAGCATGATTTCATTTTCTATTTCGGAGGGAATGGAAAGCCCGTCCAGCTTCTCGATCTCCATTATCAGATCCCTGTACTTTCCGGCGGACGCAAGCTTGTCCAGCTGCCTGAGCGTTTTGCTCCATTCCTGGTACTGAACCAGTTCATTGCGAAGCTGGCTTTCCTTCTGGTTAGCGGTTTCCAGGCTCGATGTCAGCTCGTTGACAATCTGGTTCAGGCGCTCATTGTCTTCCTTGAGAACCTTGATTTGCTGCTCGCCGTCCACCCTTGGGCTGATTTGGAGCAATGGTTTATCAGCCGGCACCAAAAGCCACAGAACACCCATGGCGATGATACCGACCACAAATCCCAGTATGTACTTCAAATAATAAGGAGCCGCCTTTTCCGGCGACAATCCCCGGCTGATCCATGAGGCAAGCTGGCTTTTTTCCCGCTTCTTGCTCCTGACATTGCCGGGTGTTTTTCCTTCTTCCTTGCCATCCAGCCTGTCCAGGTAATGCTGCGCCCGGATGCTATTGTCGTCCATTTCGATGACCTTGTTGAACATGATGCGGGCGCTCTCCTCGTCCCCGAGGCTGTCATAGCATACGCCCATCAGGTTCATGGCTTCATAAAATGCGGGATATATGGCAATGGCTTTCTTGAGCGCGATGATGGCCATATCCTCATTTTGGCCGGCCACATCCTCAAGCGCCTTATTGTACAACTCTATGGCATGCTGCATGTCCTCTGGAATCTGGCCGAGCTTTTGCCGCAAATTGGCCAAATCGATAGGCCTGAAATGCTTCATTTCTTCCCTGATATCAAACATAAAACCCCTCCAAAGAACATTATAGCCTTATCATGCACTGATTTCCATCAATATTACATATCCTGTCAGCATGATTCCGGGTTTTATCCAATTCTCATTTATTGTATCACTATTCGTAAGATTTTCACAATAGGCGTCGAAGGCCTCTACGGATATCTTATGCAAAAATACGCTTGCAATCCTCCGGAAAAATTGTAAAACAGGCCATTTGCAGCCTTGTCCGCCGATTTCGCTAACAAAAGATAAAAAACGGGGAAATCCTCCCCGTTTCTACCTCTTCCCATATCGTCCTTCGGCCTACAAATTGCTTCCGCAGCATTTCTTGTACTTTTTGCCGCTGCCGCAGGGGCATGGATCGTTTCTGCCCACCTTGGCCGTTTCGCGTTTTTTGGGCTGCCTGGAAGCCTGGGACTCGCCATGGGTGGCCGAAGTCTCCCTGGCCACCTGCTGCCGCTGTATGACAATGTTCTCCTTTTTGATGTGGAAAAGCATCTTGACCGTGTCCCTCTGAATGCTCCGGATCATCTCTTCAAACATGTCGAAGCCTTCGCGCTTGTACTCAACAACGGGATCCTTCTGTCCGTATGCGCGGAGACCGATGCCATACTTGAGCTGATCCATGGCGTCTATGTGATCCATCCATTTCTCGTCCACAACTCGCAGAAGCACACGGCGTTCCAGTTCCCGCATGAGTTCCTCGCCAAACTCGGCTTCCTTCTGTTCATAGAGCTCACAGGCCTTCTGGCGGATCATCTCCTTCAGTTCGTCGGTCCTGACGGTTTCCAGATCGATGCTCTCCAGCTTCAGGTAGCCCTTGGGCAGAAGAATATCCTCCGCATAGGCTATCATTCCTGCCAGATCCCAGTCGTCGGCCGGTACATCATCGCTGCAGTACATGTCCACGATATTCCTGGACACGGCATCGATCATGTTCAGGATATTGGACTTCAGGTTCTCGCCGTTTAAGACCTTGTACCGCTCGCCATAAATGACCTCGCGCTGCGTGTTCATCACGTCGTCATACTGGAGAACGCTCTTTCTTCGCTGGAAGTTGATGCCTTCAATCCTCTTCTGGGCGCTCTCGATAGCATTGGACAGCATTTTGGCTTCGATGGGCTGATTCTCCTCAAGTCCCAGCATCTCCACCATCCGCATCATTCGTTCGGAGCCGAAGAGGCGCATCAGGTCATCTTCCAGGGAGATATAGAACCTGGATTCGCCGGGATCGCCCTGGCGCCCCGAACGGCCTCGCAGCTGGTTGTCGATGCGGCGGGACTCATGGCGCTCGGTACCGATGATTTTCAGGCCGCCGGCCTTGATGACCAGTTCCTTCTCCCTGTCGGTTTCAACCTTGAACTTTTCATACAATTCCTTGTATATCTTCCTGGCCTTGAGGATCTCCTGATCATCGGTCTCATTGAAGCTGACCGAAGCCATGATGAGCTTTTCATCCATGCCCATCTTCCGCATCTCCTGCCGGGCCAGGAAATCGGGGTTACCGCCCAGCTTGATGTCGGTACCACGACCGGCCATGTTGGTGGAAATGGTGACGGCGCCGAGCTTGCCGGCCTGCGCTATGATTTCCGCTTCCTTGTCATGATACTTGGCATTGAGGACGTTGTGCTTGATGCCGTGCTTACGGAGGATACCGCTCAAAAATTCCGAGGTTTCAATGGAGATGGTGCCCACCAGCACGGGCTGACCCTTTTTGTGGCTTTCCAGAATATCCTGTACCACGGCGTTGAACTTGCCGTTCTTGGTCTTGAAGACCACGTCGGGATGATCGATGCGGATAACCGGAAGGTTGGTGGGAATGGGAATGACATCCAGTTTGTATATGGCGCGGAATTCCTCTTCCTCGGTCTGAGCCGTACCGGTCATACCCGCCAGCTTGTGATACATCCTGAAAAAGTTCTGGAAGGTGATGGTGGCCAGGGTCTTGCTCTCCCGCTCAACCTTGACCCCCTCTTTCGCCTCGATGGCCTGGTGGAGCCCGTCGCTGTAGCGGCGGCCGTACATGAGGCGGCCTGTGAACTCGTCAACGATGATGATCTCCCCGTCCTTGACGACATAGTCCACATCCTTTTTCATCAGGCCGTGGGCCTTCAGAGCCTGGTTGACGTGGTGGGAAATGGTCATATTCTCGATATCCGAAAGATTTTCTATATGAAAATACTCTTCAACCTTTTTGACACCCCTGGCTGTCAGGGTAGCGGTATGCGCCTTCTCGTCAACAATGTAGTCGGCGTCCACCTCGTCGCTGAGCTGCCTGTCGTCGGTCTCCCTGAAGACCACCTTTTTCAGTCTCCGGACCAGCCGATCAGCCTGTTCATACAGCTCAGTGGATTCCTCGCCCTGACCTGAAATGATCAGAGGGGTTCTGGCCTCGTCGATGAGGATGGAGTCCACCTCGTCCACAATGGCATAATGCAGGCCGCGCTGCACCATATGCTCCTTGTAGACCACCATGTTGTCGCGCAGGTAGTCAAAGCCGAGTTCGTTGTTTGTGGCATAGGTGATATCGCAGTTGTAGGCTTTCCTCCTGGCGTCGTTGTCCATATCATGGACGATGACACCCACGGAAAGCCCGAGGAAGTTATAGATCTTGCCCATGAGTTCGGCCTGGTACTTGGCCAGGTAATCGTTGACGGTTACAAGATGCGCTCCCTTTCCTTCAAGGGCGTTCAGATAAAGGGGAAGCGTTGCCGTCAGGGTTTTACCCTCACCGGTTTTCATCTCGGCGATTCTTCCCTGGTGAAGCACGATGCCGCCCATGAGCTGCACTCTGAAATGCCGCTCCCCGATAACCCTGGTAGCGGCTTCTCTCACTACTGCGAAAGCCTCGGGGAGAATATCGTCAAGGGTCTCCCCTTTGGCCAGTCTGGCTTTGAAGATATCTGTTTTTGCCCGGAGTTCGGCATCGGAAAGTGCCTTCATCTCAGGCTCCAATGCCTCTATCGCATCCACAATGGGTGTGATGCGTTTCAGTTCCCTTTCGGCATAAGAGCCGAAAATCTTTTCAAGAAATTTTGCCATCTATTTCAGTCCATCCTTTCATGACGGGGCAGAGCGTCAGTCCTTCTTCTCGCTTTCCTTTTCCTTCAGGCGTTCCAGGACCAGCTTGTAACCATCCGCACCATAAAAAAGAGCCCTGTTGACCCGGCTGATGGTCGCCTCGCTGGCTCCCGTTTTTTCCCGTATTTCCCTGTATGTTTTCTTATCCATCAACATGCTGGCTACTTCAAAACGCTGTGCAAAAGCCTTTATCTCGGCAACCGTGCCAAGATCTTCGAAAAAATTGTAGCATTCCTCGATGTTCCTAAGTGTCAGAATCGCTTCAAAAAGCCTGTCTGTCGCTTTGTCCTTGAGTTTATGGTTCAAAGCCATCATCTCCGGTACACATTTTCGGCGGATATTCACAGAAATATCCTTCAGCATATAATTGCATCAGCCCATTCCTTTTATTATCTCACTGAACAGGCTCAAATGCAAATCCTTCCAATCCATGCTGAAACACCGGTATGCCGGTCAATGCTCCCAGCTTAATTTTACACTATTTTTTGGTATGTTGTAAGTCTGTAATATTCTCCATGAGTTTGATACAATCTTTACACATAAAATAAGTACAAGTCAAGGAACCGCAGGAGGAGATTATGCACCCGGATTGGAAGGCTGAATCCGAACACCTGGAAGAAATCCTCGCATTCATTTCCGCACAATTAAAAAAGAAACTGGCTGAAAAGGAATACCTGATCCATCAGCAGGCCGACATCAACAGGAACATGTGGGAAGACTCGGGGGCCATGCTGGACCTGGAGAGCATCTCGGATTTCATGCAGCATATCGGTTTTTTGAAGCAGAATATGGCCTGGTCCAAGCAAACCATGAAGGATATCGTCCGCCTGGATCGCCAGTTCTCTTCCCCCTATTTTGGCAGGATCGATTTCGCCGAGTCGGGATCCGAGCCGGAACCGATCTATATCGGCATCACTTCCCTCACCGACGAGGACACCATGAAGATCCTGATCTATGACTGGCGGGCCCCTGTCTGCAGCATGTTTTACGACTATGAGACAGGACCGGCCTCCTATTTGTGCCCCGCAGGACGCATCAGTGGGGAAATCACCCTGAAAAGGCAGTACAAGATCGAAGGTGGTCGCCTGATCTATTTCTTTGATTCCAGCCTGGCCATCGGGGATGAAATCCTGCAGGAAATGCTGGCTTCCAATGCGGGAACCAAGCTCAAGAATATCGTTTCCACCATTCAGAAGGAACAGAACACGGCCATACGCAATGAGACATCAAGGGTTCTTGCCATCCAGGGCGCCGCAGGCAGCGGCAAAACATCGGTGGCCATGCACCGGGCCGCCTATCTTCTGTATCGTCACAAGAAACACATCAAGGCCGAAAACCTGGTCATCCTGTCCTCCACCGATATCCTGGGTGACTATCTGTCCGATGTACTGCCGGAACTGGGCGAGGACGAAATCAAGGGCGTAACCTTCCATGCCATTGTCAGAAAATATATGCCCTTGGGCTACCAGCGCATGCAAACCCACCCGCAGCTGCTGGAGCAGGTTCTGAAAATCGCCAACACAAATTACGGCAGGAAAATGCGCGAGGCCATCCGGTTCAAATCGTCCATGACCTTTGTAAAAATCATGGATCGCCTGGCCCAATTTGCCGTAGATCACCTTTTCCCCTTCGAAGATATCCGGTTCCGGGGTCAGACCTTCCTGACAGGGGAAGAACTATCCCGGCTTTTCCACCACGATTTTGCCGGCATGCCTCCCGCTGCACGGCTCAAGAGAATGGAAAACAGGGTCAGCGATCTGTTCCGGGCTTTAAAAAAGAAGCACCAGCGGCAAAAGGCCGAAGAACTTCAGGATGAAGACAGTCACCTCAACAGCAGGGAAGCCAGGGCTCTGTCCAGGGTAAAGCTTGGACAGGAGATCGGGCCCCTCCAGGAACAGCTCAACAGGATGTTTTCCGTGAACACCCTGTCCCTTTACAGGAAGCTTTTTGAGGAGGATGAAGTCTGGAACGCCTGCACGGATGCCCTGGAAACCCCGGGAAGCGCCATTGTCCACGCGGTGAGAAGCTACACCCTTGAAAACCTGGATGCCGGCCTTCTGGGTTTTGAAGACGCCGGGCCAGTGCTTTATCTTTCCCTGCTTTTGGGAGAAACCGCACCCGATACGTCCGTGAAGCATCTGATCGTGGACGAGGCACAGGATTACTCGCCGCTCCAGTTCAAGGCGCTCGCCAGGCTTTTCCCCTCCGCCGGGATCACCATCCTGGGCGATATCAACCAGAACATCAGTCCCTATGCATCCGGAGGAGATCTGGAGGCCATCGCCCGGCTCATCTCACCGGACGACTATGAATACATGCGGCTCAGCAAAAGCTACCGTTCCACCGTTGAAATCAACCGCTTCTCGGCCGGCTTTGCCGGGATGGCGGAAGGCGAATGTTTCGGCCGTCACGGCGAAAAGCCCGAACTGATCCTGTGCGGGGATTTCCAGGGGCTTTGCCGCGCCCTGAAGGAAACTTTGAACGCGCTGAACGAAAAGAAGTACAAAACGGTGGCCCTCATCACCAGGACCCAGGCTGACGCAGCCATGCTCTATGACGCGCTTTCAGGGCACCTGGAAAAATCCCCTGTACCCTTCAGGCTTATGGATGAGGATTACGAGTATGGCCTTGAAGGCGTCATGGTCATGCCCGGCTATCTGGCAAAGGGCCTTGAGTTTGACGCAGCCATGGTGGTCTTTCTCAGGGCGGACGATTATACCGATCCGCATGAAAACGGGCTGCTCTACACGGCCATGACCCGACCGCTGCACCGCCTTTCCGTCTTCTGCCCCTTTGACAGTCTGCCCGATGCGCTCCACAAGGTTTCTCCCGACCTCTATACGTTAAGGCAGTCCTGAAGCATCATTCGGTCTCCAACCCACAGCCATTAGGGTTTGCCGGCGGCGCGGCATCCTTTTCTTGCCTGCCGGCTTTGCTTCATGTATAATTAATCCATTCAATGCGTATTCGCTTCATTCGCATACAGTATTGGAGGATGGTATCATGGCAAAGACGGGTGTAACTGCCGCTTTGGGTTTCCGGGCTGCAGGCGTGGCATGCGGCCTTAAGAAAAACGGTGAAAAGGATCTGGCTCTTGTTGTTTCCGATGTTCCTGCCACATGCGCGGGCATCTTCACGAAAAACGTGGTGAAGGGACATTCCCTGAAATGGTCCCAGAAGATGATCAGCCGCGGCACGGCGCGGGCCGTCGCCATCAACAGCGGTTGCGCCAACGCCTGCGTGGGAGAGGCCGGCGACCGGGACGCCCATGAGATGGCAAAACTAGTTTCCCGCCTGGTTCAGTGTGAGGCCGAGGATGTGCTTCTGGGTTCCACAGGCGTTATCGGTTACAGGCTGGATCTGGGCAAAATAGCAGCCGGTCTGGAGGAAGCCTTCAGGGCGCTCTCCACTGATGGAGGCAATGAAGCGGCACGGGCCATCATGACCACCGACACATTCCCCAAGGAGGCCGTCCGGGTATATGAGCACGGCGGTCATACCATCACCATTGGCGGCATGGCCAAGGGCTCGGGCATGATCCATCCCAATATGGCCACCATGATTTCCGTCATTACTACAGACGCCTGCATCAGCCGCGAGATGCTGGACAGGGCCCTCCGCGATGCGGCCGACATGTCCTTCAACCGCATCTCGATCGACGGTGACACCAGCGTATGCGACAAGGTATTAATCCTGGCAAACGGCCTGGCAGGCAATCCGGTGATTGACGGCGAGGGACCCGCCTATGATGCCTTCGTAAAAGCCCTGAAGGAAGTCTCGGTTGAGCTTGCGAAGATGCTGGCCAGGGACGGCGAGGGCGCAACCAAGCTGATAGAAATCAATGTGAAGCATGCTCCTGACAGGGAAACCGCCCATCTTATCCTGAACGCTATCGCCAAATCGCCCCTGGTGAAGACGGCCATCTTCGGCAGCGATGCCAACTGGGGCAGGATTATGACCGCAGCAGGCTATTCCGGAGCAAACTTTGATCCCGGCAAGGTGGACATCCTCCTGGGTAACGTTCTGGTCTGCAAAAACGGCTGTGCTGTCCCCTTTGATGAGGAGGAGGCTTACAAGGTGCTCCAGACTTCTGAAGTGGTCATCACCCTTGACCTGAACCAGGGCACGGTGGACGACAGGATTTGGACGTGTGATCTGACCTACGATTATGTCAGGATAAATGGCTCCTACAGGTCATGAATTCCTTGTTACAGCAAAGGTTTAGTGGGTAAATAAATGAAGTGAGGAAGAAAAATGAGGGGGGCCTGTTATGGCAGTCCAGCAGCTTGTCAAATTCAGTGTTGCCGATCAGAATTTTGGTATCAGCATAAACCAGATATACCAGATCATCAAACCCCAGGAGGTTTTCAAAGTTCCCAACACGCCTCCGTTCATTGAAGGACTTATCAATCTCAGGGGCAGGGTGCTCACCGTGTTCAACCTCAGAAAGCGGTTTAACCTGCCTGAAAAGGCCAATGACGAGAACACGAAGGTGCTCATCGTCAATATGGACGATATGCTCCTTGGCTTTACGGTGGACAATGTGACCGAGATCGTCCGGATTAACGACGAGGACATCGAGGAAACCCCGCCAACCCTGAAAGATTTTGATCACCGCTTCCTGTCAGGCGTTGGAAAGCTGGGCGATAAGCTGATTCTTCTCCTTGATCTCAGGAAAGTGCTGACACCCGACGAAGCCCTGCAGGTCCAGGAGATCGTCGAGCAACACGCCGCTCATGTGCTCGGTGAATAAACATTTTACATAGGTGAACAGTCAGCCGGCAGTATCCTCTTCCATACTGCCGGTTTTTTTATGGGCGACACATACCCGGTTCCTTCCCTGGCGCTTTGCTTCATACAGCGCGTCGTCGGCGCTCTTGACAAGGTTCATCTGGCTGTCTGCGGTTAAGGGGAAGGAGGATACGCCGATACTGATGGTGACCGAAGCGCTGATCACCCTGTCGGAGATGATCATGGCGCTGACACCCGTCCGGATGTCCTCGGCCTTTTCTACGACCTGTTCCAGCGTGGTATGGGGCATGAGGATCACAAATTCCTCACCGCCATAACGGGCAAAGATATCTTCCTTTCTGAGCTTCTTCTTGATGAAGGCGGCGATGCTTTTGAGCACCAGGTCGCCGAACAGATGGCCATGGGTATCGTTGATCCTCTTGAAGTGGTCTATGTCAAACATCAGGATGGACAGGTCATAATTGCCTTCCTGGGCTTTCTTGAATTCGATTTGCAGATTATCCTGAAAATACAGACGGTTGTATGCGCCGGTGAGTCCGTCCAGCGTGGCCAGATCGTGCATCTGCTGGTGCAGCCGGGCGTTTTCAATGGCTATGCTGACCTGCTGGGCAATGATCTCGAGCAGTCTCACATTGTCATTGTGGAAAGCATTGGGCAGGCTGTGCTCAATGAGGACAATGCCAAGCACATTCCCTTTTGCGATGAGCGGCACACAGATCAGGGACTGAATCTTTCTCCCCCTGGTGAACGGATACTCATCCGGATCAACCTGGTTGTCGATCATGGAATGGCCATCCTTCACCGCAGGCTTTAAAACATCGCTGTTGATATAGTCCGATACGATGGCCAGCTCCTTCTTGTCAAAAATGCTGGAAACCTGCACCTTCAAATGGTTCTGCGGCCCATGGCACAGGGCGATGGTGGAATGGGATACGCCCATGACACCGATGATAACGTCATTGACGAATTTCAACAGCTCGTTCATGTCAAAGATGGAGCTGATGGCCTGCGATATCTGCTGAAGGGTATAGAATTCTGCAAGGCTGGCCGTGAGTTTGTTGTTGGCCTCCTCCAGCTGCTCGTTGGTCTGGATGATTTTCTCGTAATGGCTTTGGATCTCCTTCTTGGCCTGCTCCAGCTGAACATACTTGTCGCCCAGCCGGTCGATAAGAATCTGGTTCTCCTCCTGGCTTCTGACATACTCTCTCTGGACGCGGCCCAGAATATAGCCGTAGCAGGTAAACAGCAGGTATTGGGCAGTTATGGCTATTGGCAGCATCAGATCATGGCTGAATACCCCCTGCTGATTCACACGGCTGAAGGCATTCAATACAATGAACTGGGACAGCGCCTGGGTCAGCCAGCTTAAAAGGATGAACGGGACGGATTCCTTGAAACCGCGGGACAAGATAATGGAGGAGATGGGCAGCAACACGACAAAATAGAAAATGAATCCATGATACATCATGCTGAGGAAGATAGCCATGATGGCAATTTCCAGGTATTTCGCCACCCTGTATATCAGGCTTTCCGCCTCATTCTTTGTGGGAGACAGTTTGATCTTGAGCACTCCGGCAAGGATGAAAGCCACCCATATCAGCAACTGAGTGGCCAGTAAACCGAACTCAGGCCTGGCCTGCGTCGAAATGAGCCTGGCGGTCAGGTCTTCTGCAATCAGCATCGCCAGGACTACCCAGCCGAACTTTGTAATGTTTCCTTCCTGCCTGAAACAGCTGCCCAGTGTATTGGTCAAATGGTTTTTCTCCAATGTTTCCAAAGTGAACCTCCAAGATTGGGGATATCTTTCCCGTGCAGTTTATCGGCGCTCATTACTCCCGCCAGTATATTTCGATCACATCGCCTTCACGGATGACATCGGTGTAACCTGCATCCCGTCCATTCAGTTTCAGCACAATCGTTCCCTTCTGCCGTGAAAGATCCAGGTCGATATGATTGAAAACATCCACAAAAATCGCGCGGCCTTGCTTTATCGGCAGCTGAATTCTCTGCCCGTTGACGATGACGCTTATGCCTTCGCCGGATACGGCAGGCCGTGTATGAAGGTACGAAGCTTCGCTGAAATCCGTCGTGTCCCGGGCGCTTGTCGCAGCAACCACCGGTTCAGGCTCCGGCTCAGGTTCCGGTTCGAACACCGGTTCAGGCTCCGGTTCGGGTTCCGGTCCGAATACCGGTTCAGGCTCCGGTACCGGTTCCGGATCGGCTGCAGCCTTCAGGCGGCATACAAGGGTTTCCCCGCCGCGAAGCCTGTAGGAGCCATCAACAACTTTTCCGTCCACTTCCAGGGTAAATTGTTCCAAATCTATTTCGAATTTTCCGGCAATGTCTGAAACAGTATAATCCATAGATATATCGACACGATCGCCGTCTTTGATTAGCGTGCCTGCATCCACGGGCTGTCCGTTAATTCTGATGCTTTGCGGTATAAAATGGGTCTCGTCGTTAATCCTGAGCGTGACAGGCGGGAAATCGCCCAACAGGTCGGCACAGACGGCCTGGGCGTCCTTTCCTCTCTCGGCAGGGATAACGGTCAGGCTGTCTCCCGGCGAAACAACGGCCGTAAGGGATTCCTGAACATCATTGACCATGATCAGCGCGGGCTTTCCTATGCCTCCTGCCAGGGTTCTGCTTTCACCGTTGAGGAAGAAGCGCAGCCTTTTTCCAGATTTGCAGATCAACTGCTCCGGATTGAAGCCGGCAAGTGCCAGAACATCCGCCACGCGTACCCTTTGTGAATTGAAAACCTTCACGGATTGTCCGTTGACCGAAACCGTATAAAAATCCGTTCCCCTGTGCAATCCCGTGGTGACCAGAATACCAAGGGGGGTGATGCTTTCGGGACCGGATGGCATTTCTCCTTCAATGACGATATTTTTAGCAATGCTCCGGTTGCGGACGGCAACGCGTTCCCTCGGCAAGCCGATTTTTTCGGCAACGGCTTCGCACAGTCCCGGAGTCTGGCTGCCTCCACCTACCAGGAAAACGGCATTGGGAGCCTTGCCCCCGTTGCAAACAAGGATTCTTTGGGAAATAGTTTCAGCCAGCTGAGCCACAACAGGCCTTATGGCGTTTTCAACATCTTCAGGCTTTATGGTTACCTGGTTGTCAAGCACGTCAGTAAACCGGATATCGGTTTCCCCTGCGCTCAGGGCCAGTTTGATGCTTTCAGCCGTATTGAAATCAACCAGGAAGTTCTGAGCAATGGCTTCAGTGATCTCGTCACCCGCAACGGGCGCCATGTCATAGGCCACAATGGTGCCCGATTTTGTAACGGCAATATCGGAAGTGCCGGCCCCAACATCCACCAGGGCCAGGTTCAGAAGTCGAAGCTCTTTCGGAATGGCCACGTTCAGGGCTGCAATGGGTTCCAGTGTCAGATAGGTCACTTCCAGGCCTGCCCTTTCCATGACGGTGTACAGGCTCTCCACCACCATCTGGGGCAGGAACGTGGCTATCACCTCAACACCGGCTTTTTGCCCCTTATGACCTGTGAGGCTGGATATGGCATAATCATTGAGATAATAGCTGACCACGCTGTGGCCAACGCAATAATACTGGTCAGTTTCCTGCTTGTCAGGCGCACCGTCGATCTGAAGCTGAGCCTTCTGAATGGCCTCCATTTCCATGGCGCTGACCAGATGGGAATCGATTTCCCTGCCTTCCTCAAGCTCTCTTTCCACCTTGACCCGGCAGGTTTTCAGAACGCGCCCGGCAGCGGCGATGGATACCTTGTCCAGGGAGAAACCTGTCTTCTGCTCAAGCGCCTCACGGACCGCGGATACGCCTGAGGCTACCTTGGCAATATCGTGAATCTGGCCGTCCATCATGGCACGGCTTTCGTGCACCAAGACCTCAGCCGCCCGGATAACAAAGCTTTGGCCCTGCTGAATGCCAACCAGACCAATAATGGTCCTGGTCCCTATATCCAGGACAAAGATGGCATCCTCGGGCATGGCTTTTCTTTTTCTTCTGCGCTTGGGCATGACAGTTCCCCGGCCTTCCTTCAATCGCATTCGATCTGTGCCTGTCGTTTTATGGTAAATTAAAGCATTCCTTCTCTTATTCTATATTTTTTTTGAAGAATTCGCAATATGGCATAACGCTGCACGCCTCGCACCGGGGCTTCCTGGCGGTACAGGTTCGCCGGCCATGCCAGATCAGAAGATGATGGGATTTGGACCATCTGTTTTTTGGAATGAGGGCGGTCAGCTGTTCCTCGGTCTGATCCACCCGATCGCTGTGAGCCAGCCCAATCCGGTTTGACACCCTGAAAACATGGGTGTCCACAGCCAGCGCCGGAATATTGAAGGCATTGCTCAGCACTACATTGGCCGTTTTCCGCCCTACGCCGGGCAGGGATGTCAAATCCTCCAGGCTGGCGGGGACCTGGCCGGAAAAACGGGTAACCAGCTCCCTGCACATGGCCAGGATATTTTTTGCCTTGTTCCGGTACAATCCGATCTCCCGGATCTCCTGTTCCAGCTGCTCCTGGGTCAGCGACAGAAAGCTTTCCACATCCGGATAGCGTGCGAACAGGCTTTCGGTAATGCGGTTGACCGTCCTGTCAGTGGACTGGGCGCTCAGCATGGTAGCAACCAGGAGCTGGAACGGCGTTCTGAAATGGAGTTCACATTTGGCCTGGGGATAGGTCTCCTCCAGGATATCCAGTATTTTAATCGCCTTGGCTCTGCTCATTCTGCGGGAACTCAAGTTGCTGACCTCTTTCCTTTTGCTTTGTCAGGAACATCCGGAATCCTGTCCCTGCTTTTCATCCATCCTGTCGGTTATCAACCGGGCTTTCCGTGCGGCGAAGATCTTGCCGGGCCGCGCACAGATGGGCCACGCCGCATTGCCGGCACCTGGGGTTTCGAGCTGTACAGACCCTGCGCCCGTGAAGGACCATGCTGTTGTGGGCGCGGATCCACCATTCTTCGGGGATGAGCGCCTGCAATACCAGCTCGGTTTTCTGAACTTCCCTTTCCTTTGCCAGTCCGAGCCTTTGGGCCACCCGGTGAACATGGGTATCCACCGCTATGGCGGGAATGCCGTAGGCATAGCTCAGGATGGCATTGGCCGTTTTCCTCCCCACGCCCGCCAGCTCCATCAGTTCCTCCCGGGTCCTCGGAACCTCGCCACCAAACTTCTCCACGAGGGTTCTGCACATGGACAGAATGTTTGAAGCTTTGGCGCGGCAATAATGGATCCGGCTGATCTTCTGTGCCAGGACATCCCGGGAAAGCTTCAGAAAATCATCGGGTGAACGGTATTCCTCAAAAAGCGATTTTGTAACCTCATTGACCTTCCTGTCGGTATCCTGGGCAGCCAGCATGGTTGCCACAAGAAGCTGGAAGGTGTTCTCATGGTTCAGTTCGCTCCCGACTTCAGAATAGTCCCTTGCCAGAAGCTTCAATATTTCAAGAGCCCGTTTCCGGCTCATGTGTCCTGATTGCATACTTCGGTCCTTTTTTTCCTTCTGCCTGCCCTGTTTCCTTTGTTCCTGACGGCAGCCGCTTCCCTGTACAGAACCAGGTATGCCTGCGCGGACTGATCCCAGCTGGAGTCGTATGACATCGCACGCTTAACCAGCTTCTTCCACCCGTCCCTGTCGGATGCATACATCCTGAGGGCTTTGGATATGGCCCTCGTAAAGGCATTGGCAGAATCCGCACCGTATGTAAATCCGGTACCCTCTCCGGGGTGGGCTGCTTCGTCCCGCACGGTATCAGCCAGTCCGCCAACCCTGTGAACAACGGGAATTGCGCCATAGCGCATGGCTATCAGTTGCGCAAGGCCGCAGGGCTCATAGCGCGACGGCATCAGGAACAGATCGGAGGCCGCATAGATTCTCCGGGCCAGTTCGTCGTCAAAATCAATGCACACGGCCACACGGCCCGGATACATTTCTTCAAGCCGTTTCAGGGGCTGTTCGTATTCCGGGCTGCCCTTGCCCAGGATCACCATCTGCCCGCCTTCCCTGACAATTTTCTCAGCAGCCGGGATCAGGAGATCGGTCCCCTTAATCCGATCCAGGCGGGATACCACGCCGCAAAGGGCGCCTCCCCTCCCGTCCAGCCTCAGGAGTTTTCTCAGTTTCTTTTTATTCTCGCGCTTTGCACCGGGATTTTCAACCGAATAATTCTGGAAAAGAGCTGGATCGGATGCCGGATTCCAGGCATCATGGTCGATGCCGTTGGGTATCCCGGAAAGCCGCTTCCTGTGAACACCGACAAAACCTTCGAGTCCGAAGCCGTTTGCGGTCATTTCGCGGGCTCCGGTCACGCTGACGGCGTTAAACCTGTCCGAATAGCCAATGCCTGCCTTCATGGGGTTGAAAGCGCCGTAGAATTCCACGCCATCGGGTGTAAACGCGGCATCTCCAACGCCATAAAGCTTAAAAATGTCATATCCGCAGGTGCCCTGGTAGGCCAGGTTGTGGATGGTAAATACCAGGGCGGTTTTCGTCAGGGCGGGGATCTCCTCTTCCCGTTCCCGGATCAGCATGGCCAGGGGCGCCGTGTGCCAGTCATTGAGATGGATGACTTCCGGTATGAAATCCGAGCCCTTCAGCCACTGGAAGACTGCCAGGCAGAAGAAAGCGAAGCGCTCGGCATCATCCTGATAGCCATAAACCGAAGGCCTGCTGAAATACCGCTCGCTGCCGACCAGAAGGGTCGGTACAGGCGTTCCCTCAGCTTCCTTCAGGATGCAGATTTCCTCCTTTTCACCCATTCTTACCGGAAATTCGGCAACAACCCTCGTCTCGGCACGGATTTCCCGGTGTGCGGGTATAACCAGGCGGATATCAGCCCCCAACGCTTTCAGTTGCCGGGGCAATTCGCGGGCCACATCGCCAAGGCCGCCCACCTTGATGAGCCCGGCGGCTTCCGCCGCAACGAAAAGAACCTGCATATGCTTCTCGCCACTCCCATCATACGAAATCTGGTTATACCCGTAATTATACCATTGCCACCCTTTATCTGGCAAATGCGCGTGGGGAATGAACGGGAAGGCTGTTCGCTTTTTTACCGGCTTGGTACGGGTTCAACCACAAAATACCTGTTATAGATGGACAGGAGGAAAGTAACCAGATAGGCCTGGACAAGAACCACAAAGGCCTCCTTGATAAGCCTGGGAATCAGGAAAACCAGAAAGTCGATGGCAGCCAGTTCGGGAAATACGGCCCGGAGGATCCAGGTGTTCAGGGTGGTCACCAATAACCCGGATACGCCGACAGTCAGCAATACCCTGAAGAATTGCTCATTGACCTGCCATTTGCTGTTTAAGCGCTTTATCAGCATATTGAGCAGGTACAGGGCAAACCCGATACCGGCAAAGACCACAAGTCCGGATGCGGCCAAATCCCTGTTCTTTCCGATACTGTCCAGAACCCGGCCCCAGAATGAATCGGGCCACACCGAAAGGACCAGAAGGTTAATCCCGCCAATCAGTCCGATGCAGGCAAAAAACAGCAGATAGCATCGGCCGGCCTTTATGGAATCGGCCTTGCCGGTCCAGCGCCACAGAAAACCTGCCACAACCCCTCCGGCGATGGCAGTCAGCGTGAGCCAGGGAATGAACGGACCTTCAGGCTTTATCAGATAACCAATGATATCCTGGATTCCGGAAGCCAGTCCACCATAGACGGGGCCGAAGAGGATCGCGGCCATCCTGGTAAATATACCGGAGAAACTGATTCGCGTGGCCATAATACTGCCTATGTAGAGCGAATAGCTGAGATTTCTGATGACAACTGCCAGGGTGATCAAAAGACTGACGTGGGCAATTCTTCTGATAGCATCTCGGTTTTTGGACATAAAAAAGTCTCTCCTTTCATGCTACCCTTTTAACAGATGGCATCGCACAAATAAGAAAGACTTATTTGTAACAGCGGATGCGGTATTATATCGCAAACCATGTTTCCATGGTTTTTCGTTCAGAGACTCTACTCCCATTCTCTGACACTTGACGCATAATACCTGCTCTGTTAAGGGTATTTAGTTTTATATAGTCAAGCATCCGGGTTCCCATAACGGCATCCCGGATGCCCAATAACCCGATTGGGACCCCTTGAGCGGAAACCACGCAAGGGTTGCAGCAATCCGTTAGCTGTTTCAGGCATTCCGCCGCCGAATTGGCTTATTTCCTGTCCCCCTTGTTGTTGGCGTTATTGGTGGCGGCTTCTTCGAGAAGGACATCCTTTCTCGACAGGTTGATCCTTCCCTGCTTATCGATTTCGATGACCTTTACCTTGATTTCATCGCCTACGTTGACAACATCTTCGACCTTCTTGACGCGCTTGGTGTCCAGCTTGGAGATGTGCACCAGGCCTTCCTTGCCGGGCAGGAATTCAACAAACGCACCGAACTGCATGAGCCTTGTTACATGGCCGTTATAGACCTGTCCCGGTTCCACATTGCCGGCAATGCCTTCAATCATGGTGATGGCTTTCTTGCCGGCTTCCTCATCGGTGGTTGCCACATAGACCGTTCCGTCATCCTCAATATCGATCTTGACGCCGGTCTCGGCGATGATCTTATTGATGATTCTGCCGCCGGGGCCAATAACCTCACGTATCTTGTCCACTTCAATCTTGGTCTTGAATATCTTCGGCGCATAGGGGGACAAATGCTTGCGCGGCTCGGAAATAACGGGCAGCATGCATTCGTCGAGGATCTGAATGCGGCCTTTTCTGGTGATCTCAAAGGCCTGCCTGATGATATCGTAATTCAGGCCATCCACCTTGATATCCACCTGGATGGCGGTGATACCCTTCTTGGTGCCGGCCACCTTGAAGTCCATATCGCCGAAGAAGTCCTCGATGCCCTGAATATCCATAAAGGTTATGAACCGATCCGGATTCTCCTCGTCCACCACAAGGCCACAGGAAATACCGGCAACAGGTGCCTTGAGCGGCACACCTGCATCCATGAGGGCCAGTGTGCTGGCACAGACGCTGCCCTGGGAAGTGGAACCGTTGGACATCAGGACTTCAGAAACCAGCCTGATGGCATACGGGAACTCTTCCTCGCTGGGGATGACGGGTTCGAGAGCCCGCTCCGCGAGGGCGCCATGCCCTATCTCGCGCCTGCCGGGGCCCCTGGACGGGCGCGCCTCTCCGACGCTGAATGCAGGGAAGTTGTAATGGTGCATATAACGCTTGGATTCTTCCAGATCAACACCATCAAGCATCTGAACGTCTCCCAGGGGTCCCAGGGTGACGTTGGTAAGCACCTGGGTCTGACCGCGCTGGAACAGCGCCGATCCATGGGTCCTGGGCAGCAGCCCAACCTCGGCGTGCAGCGGGCGGATCTCCATCAGGCTTCTGCCGTCGACGCGCCTGCCCTCGTCAAGGATCAGGCTTCTGACTATCTTCTTCTGCAGTTTGTACAGTGCATCGGCGATTTGCTGCTTCTGCTCGGGGAAGGTTTCAGCAAGCTTCTCCTGAACGGCATTGCAAACCGCTTCCACGTTCTGATCCCTGGTGGTTTTGTCATCGTTCATGATGGCGGCCTTCATGTCGTCGTAGGCCATTTCATAAACGGTATTCCATATATCTTCGGGAACCACGCACGGATCATAGGTGATCTTGGGCTTCCCGACCTCTTTGACAATGCCTTCAATAAACTCGATGATGCGTTTGATTTCCTCGTGACCGGCCTTGATGGCCTCCAGCATCACATCTTCCGGAACCTGGTTGGCGCCGGCTTCTATCATGATGATCTTTTCCTTGTCTGCCGACAGGGTGACATACATATCGCTTTTCGCGCGTTGCTCCGTATTGGGGTTGATGACGACCTTTCCGTCAACCAGGCCCAGTATGACACCGGCAATGGGGCCGTTGAACGGAATATCGGAAATGGACAGCGCCACTGAGGTTCCGATGATGGATGCAAACTCAGGGGAATTGTCCTGGTCTACAGAAAGAACGGTATTCACTACAGCCACATCGTTCCTGAAATCTTTCGGAAAACGCGGACGTATCTGCCTGTCAATGACGCGGGCTGTCAGGATAGCTTTCTCCGTGGGCTTGCCCTCTCTTCTGATAAAACCTCCGGGGATCTTTCCGACTGAATACAGCCTTTCCTCATAATCCACGCTGAGGGGGAAGAAATCGATTCCTTCCCTGGGCTGCTTGGCCATGGTGGCTGTAGACAGGATCGCCGTATCGCCATAGCGCACCATCACGGCACCATTGGCCAGCTGGGCAAACTGCCCGACTTCTACTGAAAGCTTTCTGCCTGCAACATCCAAACTGAAAACTTGCTTCATGTACTTGATTCTCCTTCCCTTTTTTCCCTATTCTGCAAAGCTGTACCCCCAAAACCTTTAAACAATCGGTTTCTGAGGCTTGCCCGCATTAATTTAATCAGGGACAAAAGGTCAGGGAACAGGATTCCATATTTGGAATCGTCTTCTCTGATCTTCTGTTGCCCGTGATTAAATTAAGCGGGTACTATTATTATTTCATAAAAACGGGCGGAAAAACCCGCCCATTTTTACTTTCTGATGTCCAGCTTAGCGATCAGTTCACGATATCGGGTGATGTCCTTCCTCATCAGATAATTCAACAGCCCTCTTCTCTGTCCAACCATCTTCAGAAGTCCCCTTCTGGAGTGGTGATCCTTCTTGTGGACCTTCAGGTGCTCATTGAGATGGTTGATTCTTTCGGTGAGAAGGGCTATCTGTACTTCGGGAGACCCCGTATCGCCCTCATGAAGAGCATATTTTGTCATAATTTCTTGCTTCTTCTCTTTGTCCATCGCTATAACTCCTTTCTTTCTTTAAAAGCCGGATGCCCAGTAAATGGCCGGAGCAACCATAAACCGAGTCAAACGGTTAGATGTACTGTTGTATTTTAGCATACAAAGGTTACCATGTAAAGCGGGTATCGGTTTTATCCATCAGACAACCCCTTCCCCTCATTTGAAAAAGTAAATTCCACCCCTTGAAGGCAAAGAGCGGAATTTAGTTTTGCAAAAGCATATAAAAAGTATAGTGGAATTAAGTTTTTC
>NZ_FQZP01000008.1 GCF_900142095.1 Thermoclostridium caenicola
CATCCTCCTCGGTTTGGTATTTGTTTAGCAACTATATTTTACCGAGGTATGAGCTTTGGCTCAACTCCTTTTTACACCATTATATAGACTTAATCAATTTTGCGATAAGGCACATTACAGTATAGACACTTTTTTTGTTAAAAGTGAATCCAGTCCAATCATGCTATTGATGGGTAAATTAAGGGAAACCGATAAAAGCAAGCTTATGGATGTCATTAATAGAATTCGGATCAGGGAAAAGTATTATGCAATCAGCAAAAGGTGTGAAGGCTAATGATTATCGATACCGAATTGATAGAGAACTACTCTCAAAAGCGTTTTGATTTTAAAAGTGATTCGTTAGACAAAAATGATATTTTAAGAATAAAAAGTCTTGCTGAGGAGAAGCGAGCGGAGTACGGTATCGGGCCTATTGGCAGAGATATCTTTCGCTATATTCGAGAGAAAGAACCAAACATCTTTTTTGAGAAGGAACCATTCGATAATAAGGATTTAGATGCAGTACTTTTTCTTCCTGATCCTAATAAAAACAATGCCTATATTATATTGAACTCAAACCAACCTTTATTTAATCAAATTTTTGCTACTGCTCACGAGTATTATCATTATATTGAGGATTTAGAAACAGTAAAGCAGAATCCAAAGGTTTGCTCAATGTCTAGCTTGGGAGATAAGAGTGAACAGAAAGCAAGCAGATTTGCCGCAGAGTTTTTATTACCTGAGCAAGCTCTGAAAAAAGTAATAACCCGATATCTTTCCATTATGAATTTGGATAGCTTGGAACAGGATATCGCACATATTGCCGCTATTTGCTATGCGCTTACTATCCGCTACTGTATGCCTGTTAAAGCTATATTATTCAGACTTTGTGAAGAAGGATACATTAAGGATGAAGCCAGTTTAATTTCTAATTATGAGTTTGTTAAAAATTTGATGCGTGAAATAAAAACACAGTATTCCAGAGAATTGGAGGAATTGCTTAGCAATGAAAACCCATATATAGAAGAAGTCACGTACAAGTTAATACCAAAAGCATATAACTCTGGATTTGTTTCATTAGAACAAGTTATTGAGGATGCTGAAGCCTTAAAATTAAACATAGAGGATATAATGGAAACTCTTGACATTGAAACGGATATAGAAGATGATGAAGATATAAATGATGATATTCGTGAAAACTTGTTGAAAAAAATAAGAGAGATGGAACAATAGATGAATTTGCTTAATAATATTAAGTCAAACCCTATTGTTTTAGATGCGTGTATACTCATGGCTGGAGTGGTTAGCAGAATGATGACACCAATTACTGCTTTGAGAACATGAAATTATCGTATCTCGTTCCCATGCTTGAATATTTATCTAACATTAAAATTCATGAATATGTATTTGAGGAACTAGATGAAGAACGCAAAAACCTGATTAGCATATATATAGAGAAAAACGTAGAAATTGTTAGTGAAGACAATTTATACGGAAAAGATCCGCTTTATACTACGATATTCAATAAAATTGCAACACATGAGCTTTTTTAATTACCACCGGAGTGACAGAAAGAATCGAGGAGAAATCTTTTCACTTTCTTTTGCTGCCTTCCATAAATTGCCTTATTTTTCAACACGAGATGGGATAGCTGTTCAGGTGATGCATGAGATACCGGAACTTCATAATATTAAGCCGGTGGGCTTTGAATATATGTTGGCTATAGGTTATTTATTTAACAAAAACTGTGGGAAAGAGTTAAATAGAAGACTAAAATCACTTTACAAAGTGTATTGTGCACCGGCCATTAAAAAGGGACTAATACCCACTACATTTCTTGAGTTTTTAGTTAGTATCGGTAGTTAGTTAGGGGTTTTAAAATGGCTTGGAAATGCTATCTTATGGGCCTGATTGGACTCCTGCTCCTCTGATATGCTTACGCCTTATTAACTAGTCAGGTTGCAGCAAAGCAGCGTTTTTGCAACCTCCGGCGAAGCCTTATGCTTTCCTTCCCCGAAGGTCCAGCCGAACCCGTCGCCCTTGTATCTGGGAAAGACATGCAGGTGGTAATGTCCCACGTCGTTGAACAGCCCGCCGTTTTGCATGATGCTGTAACCCTCGGGGGAATAGCGTTCTTTCAATATCCTGACGATTCTCTTTGCCAGCAGCATGATGGCTGCCAGGGTTTCATCGGGGATTTCGTCGGCATCCAGGTAGTGCCTGTTGGGGACGATCAGGACATGGCCCTCATGGATGGGGTCATAGTCCAAAAAACAGGTCACCAGCTCATCCCTGTAAATGATATTTGCATCGGCTTCTCCGTTTGCTATTTGGCAGAATATGCAGCTCACCATGGTTCCTCCCCGACTAGCCTCTCTTTTCATAAAAATATACCCGTTTCCGCATGGAAGGAACAAGGCTGAATAACGGTGCAACATACTCCTGCCCCACGCGTTTCTTTACCTTTATCTTTAAAACAGGACAGGTTTAACCCAGCCTGCTCTCCACGATTTCCACGAACCTGGCCGAGGAAGGGGAGAGGGGAACGCTCTTCAAGGTGCAAAAGCCGATGGCGCGCTCCGGGATGGCCTCCTCAAGCTCGACCTTCCACAAAAGGCCCTTTTGCAGATAATCCTGTGAGAACTCTTCGATGACGCAGGCAATGCCGAAATTAAAACGGGCAAATTCCAGCAAAAGATCATGGGAACCCAGCTCGATTTCGGGCCGGAGCTTGATTCCCCTGGACAGCATGAACCGCTCCACGTATTGTCTGGAGTTGGATTTGGTCTCCAGTAGAATAAGGGGAAGCTCCACGAGCTGCTCAAAACGGCGGATCCTGCAACAGGCCTCCCGGTATTTTTCCCCGCAGACAAAAATATCATGGATGGTGCCGCAAACGCGGACCGAAAGGGACGGATCCCGGATAGGGAGGTTGCAGATGGCCAGATCCACTTCCCCTGCCTTTACCATGGCGCAAAGTTCGGGGGTTGTCCGGTTGATGACCCGCAGCTTGATATTGGGGTAGTTTCTGTGGAACTCCTCCAGGTGGGGAAGCAGAAAGTATTTGGACACCGTATCGCCCACACCGATCTTGAGCTCGCCCGACTCCAGGCCGCAGGACTCGGCAACCTTGGCCTCGCCCATCCGTACCAGGTTCATGGCAGAACTGATGTATTCATAGAGCAGTTTTCCTTCATTGGTCAGGGACACACCCCTGGGCGTCCGGATGAAAAGCCGGGTACCCAGCTCCTTTTCAAGGTTCATGATGGCCAGGCTTACAGCCGGCTGGGTCATGAACAGTGCCTTTGCGGCACCTGAAAAACTCCTGCACCGGGCTACCTCGGCGAAAACTCTGTATAAATCAAGCTTTCCAATCATATAAACACACCTTATGATTCCTATTAATGCTATCTATTTTACTTATAACATGAGAAACTATATAATACAAATGCCCAATTAATTGGTCCGGAGGAGAAGAGATATGGAGAGACTAGTTGGAACAGTTGTGCGCGGCCTGAGGACGCCCATCATCAACCGGGGAGACGATCTGGCTCAAATCGTCGTCGATACGGTTATCGGGGCATCGGAAGCGGAAGGGTTTGCCATCCAGGACCGCGATATCATCGGCATCACCGAGTCGGTTGTGGCGCGGGCCCAGGGCAATTATGCCTCTATCGATGCCATCGCGAAAGATATCGGTAAGAAATTCGGAAGAGGCACTCTTGGCGTGATCTTTCCTATTCTGAGCAGGAACCGCTTTGCGGTTTGCCTTCGCGGCATCGCCAAAGGTGTGGATAAGGTTGTGCTCATGCTCTCCTATCCGGCCGACGAGGTGGGTAACCACCTGGTGGACGAGGATCTCCTCGATGAAAAAGGCGTGAATCCGTGGAGCGACGTGCTCACCGAGAAGGAATTCCGCGAGCTCTTCGGGTATTACAAACACCCCTTTACCGGGATGGACTACATCGAATACTATAAGTCCATTGTTACCGAATGCGGTGCCCAGTGCGAGGTACTGTTTGCCAACAATCCCACGGCGATTCTGAAATATACCAAAAACGTCCTGGCTTGCGATATCCATACCCGCAAGCGGACCAAAAGGATCCTGAAAGCCGCCGGTGCGGAACGGGTATATGGGCTGGAAGACATCCTGTCGGAGCCTGTTGACGGCAGCGGCTACAATGAGCAATACGGGCTTCTGGGCTCCAACAAGGCCACCGAAGAGAGCGTCAAGCTGTTCCCGCGCGACTGCCAGGCGTTTGTTGAGAGAATTCAGGCCATCCTCAGGGAAAGGACCGGCAAAACCGTCGAGGTCATGGTTTACGGGGACGGAGCCTTCAAGGATCCGGTGGGCAAGATCTGGGAACTGGCCGATCCGGTCGTATCCCCCGGCTATACCAAGGGGCTGGAGGGAACCCCCAACGAGGTCAAGCTCAAGTACCTGGCAGACAATGAATTTGCCGGGCTGAAGGGTGAGGAGCAGAAAAAGGCCATCGAAGCGTATATCAAAAACAAGCAGGCCAACCTGGTAGGCGCCATGGCCGCTCAGGGCACCACTCCGAGAAGGCTGACCGATCTCATCGGCTCCCTGTGCGATCTCACCTCGGGAAGCGGCGACAAGGGAACGCCCGTCATTTATATCCAGGGCTACTTCGACAACTACACCAAATAAGCGCGTTGAAAAGCAATGCCCCGGCCGATGACATACCGGTCGGGGCTTATTTTATTCTGTCGGTGAAAACCGGCTTTTTGCAGAGACTTTCGTGCTGCACAGGAAGAAGCCTGCTTTTAGCCCTTCACCCGGGCATAAGCCAGAAGCACGCTGTTTGCAAGATGACGCCGGAAAATCAGGAACAGGGTAACGGGAACCATCAGGAGGATTGATACGACAACAACGAGAACCATGCTGATAAGGTTCAACTTCAGTGTGTTTACAAGGGCCACTCTAAAGTCCCTGTTCCCGAAGAGCGCGGAGAAATTGGCGAATACCGAGCTTTCTCCGTTCCAGGTGAAGTTTGCTTCCAGGGAATATACATCCGAAAAAGCGAGCATCACACCGTTGACCAGGGGAATTCCCATGAAGATGAGCAGCAAAAGCAGCATCAGGCCGCCGCCGGTCCTGACGGCAGTGGACCTTTCACGGTTATACATGGCCATGCACCTCATTGGCTCGTTCTGCCATCATTCTACTACATCATGAAAAGCAAGTAAATCATGTCAATCCGGCCCTGAAAGTGTGTTTGTCTGGCAGGGATCCGCACAGGTGGAGATGTTATCTGAAAAAAACAGGCCATTTGTCTTAAAAAATTTCATTCGGTTGGTGTGGAAACCTGATTTTGGATTGATACGGGAATTAATATTTGGTTAAATAAATAATAATCGTGTTATACATTTATGGGTTGAAAACAGGAGATCACTATGCCATACAAGGTAAAACGGGCTAGCCGCCTATTGAACAAAATCCTGAAAAAAACCCTGGGTCCATACCTGGTCAGGCGTTACCGCATTGAGTACATTGAGGAAAACATGCAGGGCCTTAAGCCACCCTTTGTGGTCATCGCCAACCACACCAACAACTGGGACCCGTTCATCATCTCCTACAAGATCAGCGAACCGATCCATTTCGTAACGTCGGTTGAACAGTTCAGGAGCCGGTTTATGCGCTTTTTGCTGGGGCTTGCGGGCTGCATCCCCAAAACCAAGGCCATGAGCGATGCCACCACGGTCAAGGGCCTTTTCCAGGTCAGGAACAGGGGAGATGTGGTGGGCGTTTTCCCTGAAGGGATGCGCTGTTGGGATGGCAGGACCGTCGAAATCCTGTATCCTACGGCCAAGGTACTGAAGAGTATGGGCGTGCCGGTTGTCTTTTTCAGGGTGAACGGTGCCTACCTGACCCATCCCCGCTGGGCCATAAAGTCCAGGAAAGGCAAGATCCAGGTAAGGTACGGCATCCTGTTCACGGCCGAGCAACTGAAAACCCTTTCGGTGGATGAGATCTACGAAAGGATGTGCGCGGCGCTTAAGACCGACGAGTACCGCTGGCAGGAGGAGCATATGATCCCCTTTGTGGGGCCGCGCCTGGCCGAAGCCCTGGAACGGGTTCTGTTCCTCTGCCCCAAATGCATGGCAATCGGCAGGCTTTTTTCAAAGGACGACACCCTGACCTGCCTGGCCTGCGGCGATACCGTGCGCTACAACCCCTATGGGTATTTTGAAAAGGACGGCGGTCAGCCACTGTTCAAATCTGTTCTGGAATGGAACCAGTGGCAGCTGAAAAAGCTGGAGGACATGGTCCGGGACAGGATGACAAATCCCCGGGAGCCCATTTTCGAGGACCAGGATGCCGCTCTCCTCAGAGGTGGTCGGTTTGAGGCCATCAGAAAAGAGAAAAAGGGAACTCTTCGCCTTTATGTGGACCACCTGGAATTCATCGGGCAGGATAATCAAAAATCAAGTTTTGATCTGTCCCGCATGAACGGGGTCAGCACCCATCTGACGGACTGGTTCGATTTTTACCATGAAGGGCATTTCCACAGGGTTGCCTTTAAGGATCACCATACATCCGCCAACAAGTATACCGAGGCTTACGAAGTGATTAAAAGACTGGTGCCCGGAAAAGGCCACCCAAAGGAGGAATGATTTTGAATACAGGACAAATCTGGGACTATATCTTGGATGTGTCGATGCTGTCCATCCTTTTGCTGGCTGCAACGCTGATGAAGCGTAAGGTGGCTTTTTTCAGGAAAAATCCCATTCCCGTACCCGTCATTGCGGGATTCCTGGGGTTGGTGCTTGGCAAGGACGTCCTGGGAATCATGGTTTTCAGCGGCGTACGGCTAGAAAACCTGGTATACCACCTGATGAATATCGGGTTCATCGCCCTGTCCCTCAAGGCCTCGCAGAAGGTCAAGAACAAGGAATATGTGCATTCGGGCATGTTTATCGTCAGCACCTATGTGGTGCAGGGACTTTTGGGCTTTGCCCTGTCGCTCCTGTTTTTCTATACCGTGTTCCCCAAGACCTTCCCGCTTTCGGGGCTGCTTCTTCCTTTGGGATTCGGTCAGGGGCCCGGACAGGCCTATTCCATGGGACACCAATGGGAGGCGCTGGGTTTTGCCCATGGCGGGAACCTGGGCCTGACAGTTGCAGCCATCGGCTATATCTGGGCCTGCGCGGGCGGTGTGGCCCTCATCGCCTGGCTGAAAAAGAAAAAGCGGCTGAAGACCTATGATGAAATCTATGGAGAGCCCCTGGACAGGCCCAATATCTATGATGAGGAAAAACCGGTGGAACTTCCCCTGAAGGAGTCCATCGACGGCCTCTCCCTCCAGATGATCCTTATCGGCGCCGTGTACCTGGTGACCTATCTGACCCTGAAAGGCCTGGAATCTGTGCTGACCGGCACGGGTGATTTCGGGAGAACCCTGGCACAGCTGCTTTGGGGCTTCAGCTTCATCATAGGTGCCGTATACGGCATGCTGGCCAGAAGAATCCTGGATTTCTGCCACCAGCGTAAATGGATGAAGCACAGCTACACCTGCAATTACCTTCTGGAACGTGTTTCAGGCGTTTCTTTCGACTTTATGATCACGGCTGCCATAGCGGCAGTTTCCATCTATATGCTCAAAGATCACCTGTTGCCCATCCTGATCATCACCACTGCGGGAGGGCTTGTGACCATCCTGTTCATCATGAAACTGGCTCAGCGCATCTACAAGACCGATACCCTGGAGAATGCGCTGGCCATGTACGGCATGCTCACCGGTACCATATCCACCGGCATTGCCCTGCTGCGCGAGGTTGATCCGCATTTTAAGACCCAGGCCGCCAGGAACCTTGTGTATGGGAGCGGAACCGGCCTGGCCTTCGGCGCGCCGCTGATGTTCCTTCTCAACATTCCCATCATGGGCTATGCCAACAAACAGCCCATCCTTTATCTTGTGACCCTCGTGGCTTTCGTGATTTATTTTGCCGTGCTGGTGTTTGCCATGCTGATGGGCACAAGGGATAAAAAGGGCACACAGGACGGTGTCTCATGACTTTCGGGCTTAACGCAAATACCATGGAACGGTCTCCCCGATGGGAGGCCAATTTGCTGACAACTCTATTGTGTCCGTTCCTTCAGCTTCATCAGGCTCAACAGGGTCAGGCCTCCCACGATGAGGGCTGCTCCCACGGCCTGAAGCCATGTCAGATCTTCCGACAGGACGATCCGTCCGGTGATGATGGTTATCACCGGGATGAGATTCAAAGCAGCCGAGGGCAGCACGGGTCCCAGTGCCTGGATGCTGTAAAGAAAAAAGACATAGGCCAGAGCCGAGCAAAACACACCCAGAAAAACCAGGTGGAGCAGCGCCGTCACAGAAGGTACCTTCCAGGCCGACACCTCGGGCACCGTGAACGGCACAAAGAGCGGGATGCTCAAAAGGGTTTGTACCGTGGTCAGCTTCAGGCTGCTATAACGTTCGCCCAGCCCGTTGCTGAGGAAGGTGTAAATGATCCATGACGCCATGGCGCCCAGGATCAGGAGGTTACCCAGGAAAGTGCTCCCTGAAAGGTCAATGGTTCCGTTCTCGGAGATGATGCAGTAGACGCCTGCCAGGGAGGCCAGGATGCATCCGAGGGCCGCCTTGCTGATGGGCTTCCGGGTAATGATGCTTTCGATGATCAGGGTAAAGACCGGAATGGCCGCAACCAACATGGAAGCGTTGGATGCGGTGGTCATGGTCAGGCCGGTGTTTTCAAACACGAAATAGAGGACGATCCCGAAGAAAGAGGCAAGCGCAAACAGCTTCAAATCGCCCTTCTCCAGCCTGAAACCCTCTTTTCGTATCCCCATGCACAAAAGCAGCGGCACAAGGGCCACAAATTGTCTGAAAAAGGCTATGGAGACGGGAGGAATCTCTTCCGCAAGAATCACCTTGGTGGATACAAAGGAAATCCCCCATACGAACACAGCCAGAAACAGGAAAAGCAGACCCAGGACTCTTCTTTTCATAACAGCTCCTCAACCCGGGATCATGGTTCCGGGTTTTTATCCAGCGTTTTTCCAGACAAGTATAGCACATTTGCGGCATGGGGGAACGATTCAATTTATGTAATTTTTCAATAGAAACCCGTCAGCGAAGCTGTCTTTCCACCTCCATCAGGGTGCTTTTCAGGGCATCAAGTGTTACGGTCAGGTCCTCAGCGTTGGGAAGATAGAACAGGATATCGTTGCCGGAGAATCTGATCTGGGCTGATGATCCGCCCGGTTCACGGGAAAGCCAGGTCCTCCTGAACAACCTGCTCCAGAACCGGGGCGGCTCGCTGTCCAGCTCCGCACGCAGGCAGAGCTTCATTCCTCCATGGGTTTCTTCATACCCCTTTATGGAGACGTGATTGATCTTCATGTCCGCCATCTCACCCCGATAAGTTTCTGATGCCGGCTTTATAAGGCACGGCACAGTTCAAATATTATGATGGATGGCAGTTCTTCATGACTTCATTGCTCCACGGATGGATTTCTGAACTTGCTGGTATCAGGCCTCAGAACAATGGTTGCGAGGGGTGGTATTTTTAAGACGATGGACCAGGATTTCCCATGCCAGGGAACGGGCTCGGCCTTCATGGGGCGGTCATTGACCACATGGCTCCCGCCGTATTGCTCCAGGTCCGAGTTGAACACCTCGGTGTAAACCGTGTCGAGGGGAGCGCCTATACGGTAGTTATCATGAGCGGCCGGCGTGAAATTGCAGACAAACACCAGCATATCCCGCCAGTCCTTGCCCTTCCTGATGAATGAGACGATGCTGTGTTCGGTGTCGGAGCAGTCGATCCATTCAAACCCGTCGTAATGGCTGTCGATCTGATAAAGCGCCGGCTCGTTCAGGTAGAAATGGTTGAGGTCGGCCACATAGTCGTGAAGCTTTTCGTGCATGGGATAGCCCAAAAGGTGCCAGTCCAGGCTCTCTTTGTATTTCCATTCGATGAACTGGCCGAATTCGCCGCCCATGAAGAGCAGCTTCTTGCCGGGATGGCCCATGAAATAGCCGAGGGCTCCGCGAAGGCCCGCGAATTTCTGCCAGTAGTCGCCCGGCATCTTGTCCAGCAGGGACTTCTTGCCGTGGACCACCTCGTCATGGGACAGGACCAGGATGAAGTTCTCGGACCAGGCGTACATGAGGGAGAAGGTGATCAGGTTCTGGTGGTATTTGCGGTAGACCGAATCCATGCTCACATACCGCAGGAAATCGTTCATCCAGCCCATGTTCCACTTGTGGGAAAAGCCCAGCCCGCCTTCATGAACGGGAGCGGTGACCTTGGGCCAGGCCGTGGATTCCTCGGCGATCATCATGACGTTGGGGTAATACCGGTAAACGGTGGTGTTCAGCTGCCTGAGGAATTCCACCGCCTCCAGGTTCTCTCGTCCGCCGTATTCATTGGGGATCCATTCCCCCGGCTTGCGGCAGTAATCCAGGTAGAGCATGGAGGCCACGGCGTCCACCCTCAGCCCGTCCACATGGTATTTGTCAAACCAGAACAGGGCGTTGGCCACAAGGAAATTCCTGACCTCGTGGCGACCATAGTTGAAGACATGGGTGCCCCATTCCAGGTGCTCGCCCTTGCGCTTGTCCTCGTGCTCGTAAAGGGCCGTCCCGTCGAACCGGGCCAGGCCGTGCCCGTCCTTGGGAAAATGGGCCGGCACCCAGTCCAGGATGACGCCCAGGCCGTTTTCGTGGCATTTGTCAACGAAATACTTGAAATCCGCCGGCGTGCCGTAGCGGGATGTTACCGCGTAATAGCCCGTCACCTGGTAGCCCCAGGAACCGTCGTAGGGATGCTCCATGACGGGAAGCAGTTCCAGGTGGGTATAACCCATCTTCTTGGCATAGGGTATCAGTCGCTCGGCCAGCTGCCGGTAGGACAGCGGTCTGAAGCCGGTTTCCGAATCGGGATCCGGATCAGGCTCCTGCTGCCAGGAACCCAGGTGTACCTCGTAGATGTTCACCGGCTTGTCGTAAACGGGCTCTTTTGCGCGCTTTGCCAGCCACTCCTCGTCGTGCCACTGGTAATCGTCCATGTCATAAACCCTGGATGCGGTCTGGGGAGGTTTTTCCGCATAAAAGGCGAAGGGATCGGCCTTGATATAGAGTTCCCCCGATGGGGTTTTTATCTCGTACTTATAGAGGTCGCCCGGCGCGAGCCCGGGGATGAACAGTTCCCAAACACCCGAGCTTCCCAGCATGCGCATCTGATGAATCCTTCCGTCCCACTGGTTGAAGCTGCCCACCACGCTGACCCTCTGGGCTGAAGGGGCCCATACAGCAAAGGAAGCCCCCTTCACACCGTTTACCTCGCGCAGGTGGCATCCCAGCTTTTCATAGATGCGATGGTGATTTCCCTGGTTGAAGAGGTACGTGTCGTAGTCTGACACCGTGGGAAGAAAGGCGTAAGGATCATATACGGTGTAGGAGGCACCGTCGGTTGTGGTGTGCACCAGCTGGTAGGCAAATAAATCGGGAGCTTCGATGACCGCTTCAAAAAAGCCCCTCTCATCTGTTTTTTCCATGGGATAACAACGGCCGCTATGTACATCCCTGACCGTAACCTTTTGGGAATGGGGGTTGAAAACCCGAACGACGACCGCGCCGTCCAGGGAATGCATGCCGAGGACCGCATGGGGATTTTTGTTCAGGCCTTGAATGGTTAATTCTATGAGACTGGCGGTTTCCGAACGCATAGGGCAATGTACCTCCATAAAGGACAAGTTGGATCTTACCGATCCATATTATTGTATTTTCCCCATTTAAACAACATCTATTGCATTCAAACAAAATATGATAAGCTATATACGGAGAATGGAAAATCGTCCCATTACCAGCCGGGTAAAGGAGATGATTAAAAGACTATGTACAGCAATGAGCCGATCAGGTACTACAAGAACAGAAGGACCAGGCCGGATCCCATCGTCCGGTGGCTGCAATTTTCGAGTATCATGGTCTGGTTTACTTTCCTGTTCAACGTCATTTTCATCCTGAATGCCAGACCGGTTCAGCAAGGGTTATTTGAGCGCTTTTTCAATGTTTCGGTACGGACCTACTGGGATGCGCAATCCTTACTGACAGCCCTGATTATTTCCCTGGTTCAGTTCCTGATAAGCATTGTTTCCATTTATCTCAACACCAAGCGCATGAAGCGCAAATATGATATCCGGTACATATCCCATCACGTTTCCGCAGGTCTGTCCCTGTTGATCATCATCATTCTCGCCGTTGTCCTCACCAGCTGGAACGCATAAAAAAACCCGGACCGGGCCTGGTTCAAAAGCCCTGTCCGGGTTTGATTATCGGTGGTATCGCATGGAGAACCGGTACAGGATGACCGCAGCTTCAGCCCGTGTGGCCGGCTGGCTCAGGTTCAGCGTGTAACCGTCTTGTGCGGGCATGATGCCGTATCCGGCAAGGGATGAGATGATCAGCTTCAGGTCTTCCGGTACCAGATGGCCATCCGTGAACTTGTCGAGATAGCCGACGTTGATGGTATACAGGGTCTGTCCCCTGGCCGTCAGGAACCTGTTCAGGAAGACTGCCATCTCGGCTTTTGTGACCGTGCTGAGCGGTCTCACATAACCGTTCTGGTCAGGAACGACAATACCCATTTTCACGGCTGTCATCATATAGGGATAATACCAATGGTTCGGCGCCGCATCCTTAAACGAAAACAGGAATTCGGACTCCGGCACAATGCCATAGGCTTTGAGAAGCAGGGTGATGAACTCTGCCCGGGTGATGTTGACTCCGGGATGGAACAGCCCGTCAGGGTTCCGGGCAATGACGCCTGATGCAGCCAGGGCGTTGACGGCATCCATGCACCAGGGGAATGCGTCCAGATCTTTGAAGGCCACTTTCTGCGGTATGGAAACCTGAATGGACTGTTTGGCGGATTCACCCCTGAGATTATAGGCGCATACCTCATAGCTGACCGTCGCCCCGGAAATGGCTGTGGTATCGGTAAAGCTTGTGGCATCCTTGCCGGTTGTACCGATCAGCGTCCGCTTTTGCTCATGAACCCTGTAAATCCGAAAGCCGTCCTCGGTCTTGCTGTTGTCATTCCAGGAGAGCAACACCTGGCTGTGGCCCATGGAAACGACCCGCAGTCCTGTCGGAGCATCCGGAGCGTACCCGGGAAGATGGTATACCGGACCGTAAACGATATTGCCCTTGTTTTCGGAGCGAACCCTGAAGTCATACTCTTTCCCGGGAGTCGGTAAGAAATAAACCAGCAGAGTGCTTCCTTTCTGGCCGAAGGTATAATCCATCCAGGGTTCGTTGATACCGTCTCGTATTTCAAGCGTATAAGTAACACCTTCGGGAGCCGGATCATCGCTGCCTATCAGCATATAGCTATCCAGGGGGAGGAAAAGTAGCTCGCCGGGCAGGAGCGGTTCGGCGTTATTCACCGGGTCGGTGACTGCAAAGCGGGAATAAACGCTCTCTCCGCGAACGGCACGGACGCGGTAGCGATAGATCTTGTTGGCATGGGCTGAGTAATCGGTCCAGTCGGTGGTATTCCTGGGGACCGTAGCGATCAGCTCCCAGGTCTTTCCGTCTTCCTTTCGCCATATCTCAAAACCCGACTCCACATCGAAAGGATACTCCCATATAAGGGAAATCCTTCCATGGGCGGCGGGCAAAGCCACAAGCTGTGACGGAGACGGTATGGTTTCAGTCTTGACGGTTATCACCCCGGAGTAGGCCAGAGATGACCCGGAGGATTTCTTGCGGATTAAAAGGCGGTAGGTATATTCCTCTCCCGGTTCGAGGCCGGTGTCATCGTCGTCACCGGAATCGATGTAGTAGTCGGCGGAAACCGAAGAGAATATGGTTTCGAATTCGCCGAAGCTGTTCAGTCTCTGGACATCCACCGTATAATCTTCAATTGGTTCCCGATCCCATTCCAGCCGGATCCTTGTTCCACTGATGGCAAAGCCGGTGAGGGACGTTTCAGAGGGGATGGTTGTTCGCCTGCTGATGCCGCTGGGCGAGGGTATGTAACGGGAATATGTGCCGTCGGGATACCTGGTGCGTATCCTGTAATGATAGACGGTATCGGGAGCCAGATCGTGATCCCTGTACTCCTGCTGATAGAAGGGCGCAGAGTAGATCTCCTTCCAGCCGCCGGCATCGCCGTCTTTCCGCTCTATGACTGTTTCGTACTGGAAACTGTCCGGAACCTTCAGATCGGGATAGCTCCATTCCAGGTTGATCTGGGTGCTGTATGACCCGGAGATGATGAGTTCGCTCGGATGAAGGTAGACCACCTCAACTTCATGGGTGTACGGGCTGGTATTATCCTTCAGATCATACCGGCGGGCGCGGTATTTATAGATATGGCCATTCTGAAGGTTAATGTCCTTGTAGCTGCTTTTTCCGGGATCCAGGGTGGCGATGACCTGGAATCTTTCCGAATCCCTGCTTCGTTCAATCTGGATGTACTGACCGTTTTTAGGCGCTTCCACATTGATCAGGACATAGGTTGATTCCAATTTGACGGAAAAGCCTTCCGGTGCAGGAAGGCTGTTGGCTGCAAAGGATATGGCCTGTAAAGCCGGCACCATGATCATCATTATCAAAAGGAAAACCAATCCGAACCTTTTCAAGACTATGCACTCCCGGTCTATTGTGTTATGCGGACAAAAGGGCATTTACCCAATGGATATATCGGCAAAAAAAGAGCCGGCGGTTAAGCCGGCAAGTAAAGGGGGTCAAAATGTATTGTGAGGTCATTTTCAAGTATGGGCAGGATTTGCACAATTTATACATGGATTCAGAAAAATCACGGCAACCTTGCCCGTGTTTTTCCCGAAACCGTCACCGGCCTGATTTGTGCCTGCTTTCCGGTATTCCCCATGGCGGTTTTCCTTGTTTGTTGCCCCCCGCTGCGGTATAATCAATGTGAATCCTTTAGCCTTACGGCGGAAAACCGATCACAGATTTTCCAGCCGGCGCAGGCGGCCAGGCCGCCCTGTTTGAGGGTTTGCCTGTATTTGAAAAGAAATGAAGGTTTGCTATGGATAAAGAAATTTGGCTCAGGCCCAAAAGGGTCAGCAATATCGGCGGAGAAGCCCTGATGGAAGGGGTCATGATGCGCGGCAAAAGCACCATGGCGTCCACCGTCAGGAAGGGCAATGGCGAGCTGGTAACCACCATTAAGCCCTATGTCCCCATCACCAAACGGCATAGGATCCTTGGCCTTCCTATCATCCGGGGAGCAATCAGCATGATCGAATCCATGGTTGTGGGCATTGGCGCCCTGATGGAATCAGCCGAGTATATCGAGTTCGAGGAAGCAGAGAGCAAGTTTGACAAGTGGATTGAAAAGAAGTTCGGCGATAAGTCCATGACCATCATCAAGTTTACCTCCGTCCTCTTTGCGCTGGTGATGGGCATTGGCCTTTTTATGCTCCTGCCCAATCTCGTTGCCGATCTCATCCCCTTTGACAAGGAAACGGCTTCAGGCGCTTTCCTGGCCAATATTATAGAGGGCGGTATCCGGATCGGGATATTTCTGCTCTATGTGTGGCTGGTTTCCAAAAGCAGGGATATGCGTCGCGTGTTCCAGTACCACGGCGCCGAGCATAAAACCATTTATGCCTATGAGAACATGGAGGAGCTGACGGTGGAGAATGTGAGAAAGCACACCCGGCTCCATCCCAGGTGCGGTACCACCTTTATTTTTGTGGTGGTGCTCATCAGTATCCTGATATTCGCGCTGACGGGCTGGCACAGCAAGCTGATCAACATGGTCATCCGGCTTGCCCTTCTGCCCGTTATCGCCGGAGTGTCCTATGAACTGTTCAAGCTGGCTGCCAGGTCAAACAGCAAGCTGGTGAAGCTTATCAGCGTTCCCGGCCTGCTCCTGCAGAAAATCACCACCCAGGAACCCGACGACAGCATGCTGGAGGTGGCCATTGCTTCCCTCAAGGCCGTGCTGGAAGCCGAGGAAGGGGAGGGCACAGAGAATGACAGTCTCAAGGCTGCTCAATGAAGCAGTCCAAAGGCTTAAAAAGGCGCAGATAGAAGACCCTGCCCTGGAAGCGGGTCTTCTTTTGTCATGGGCTTTGAAAAGGCCCAGGGCCTATATCTATGCCCATCCTGAGATGCAAGTGGATCCGGTAGAAGTCCGGCGAATCATGGAACTGGTGGAAAGGCGTAGCCTGGGTGAGCCGTTCCAGTACATCACCGGTGAATGCGAATTCATGTCGCTTACCTTCAAGGTCAATCCAAGCGTCCTGATTCCCAGGAGCGACACCGAGCTTCTGGCCGAAGCGGCGCTCTTTTCCCTGGGATGCCAGACACCTTTTGTCAGTCACGCCCTGTTTCGCGTGCCAAAACAGGGCGTAAGGCGGGTTCTGGATGTGGGGACGGGTTCGGGCTGCCTTGCGGTGACCATAGCCCGCTATGCCCGGGATGTTCGGGTGGATGCCCTGGATATTTCGGAAAAAGCTCTGGAAACCGCCAGGCAGAATGCGGAGCTCAATGGTGTTTCTTCGTTGATACACTTCATACGCGCCGATTTCCTCAAAGATGCCGGTTTTGCGGAGCAGCCCTACGACCTGATCGTGTCCAATCCGCCCTACATTTCCCGGGAAGACAGAACAGGCCTTATGGCTTCGGTGGAAAAATTTGAGCCGGAGCTGGCCCTGTTTGCGGATGACGGGGGCCTTAGCTTCTACAGGAGACTGGCCCACCTGTCCTCCGGGCTGCTTGCAGAGAACGGGGTCATCCTCGTGGAATGCGGCTTTAACCAGTCGCAGAGCGTGGCGGACATCTTCAAGGAGCGGGGGATGGAGATCCTGGTCTTGAAGGATCTGGCCGGAATCGGGCGCGTGGTTGCCGCTCGGTGCCGTGTATAAGGTGTAAAATTTTGCCCATACTCTATAACAGGAAAAAGAACGAAGAAATGGAGAGATAGAGTATGGCTGAACACATCCTGTCAGGTTCAGGAGCCGAGGTGCTGGGTTCCCTGAGCCAGGCTGTCAAAAAGCGCACAGGCCTGTTTGGAAGGACCTATGAGGATCCTGCCCTGGCCGAGCTTTACGAGACCATCCGCGAAGCCTGGCTGGAATGGCAGAATGCCCTTCTCAATTTTGAAGATGCCGACTGCAAGGAAATGGTGGACTATTACACCTATCGTATCAAGGCATCCCAAATCCGGTACGAATACCTGCTCAGAAAAGCGAAAGCGCTGCAGGCCCTTCAAGCTCAATGAATTTTTCCGGGCCATCCTGTATATAAATTAATGACGGCTGACACCAGGGTTCAACTTTTGGCATAAGTCTCAAACAAACCAAAGAAAACGGCTATTCCTGAACGATGGGACATCCATTCCGCGGGATAACCGTTTCTGTTTTTTGGAAGGGTGTTTGGTGTGGAAAGAGGACTGATAGTGCTTGCCTGGGTTGCGGGCGTCCTCATCGTTCTGGCCTTGGGTAAGGCGCTTATCCTGCCCATGAAGGTTGTATTCAGACTTCTCATCAACTGTCTTCTGGGAGGTCTTGTCATTTTGCTGATCAACCTCCTGGGGCAGCCCTTTGGCTTTTTTATCCCGCTCAATATTATTTCAGCCCTGGTTGCAGGGATTCTGGGCCTTCCTGGAATTATCCTGATGGTCATTCTCAAGTATCTGCTATAGCCGGCGCAGGATTTATCTGCATCTTTCGCCAGAAAGAGGGCTAATTCATATATTGTTTGTACAGCACATATAATGTTTTGCAGACCTGGAAGCAGCTCGGGGTTGCAAATAAGATTGGGACGTGATGACAAGATGCTGGAATCCAAAGAGCTAATCGAAAGCGCATATGGCCTCAGCATTTCCGCCATCAAATCCTGCCGGGCGGGATACATCCTGGAAACCGATACGGGACGGAAATACCTGAGACCATGCCAGTGCTCCGAGAACCGCATTCTTTATGTGCACGATGCGAAGCAATACCTTTACAGCCACGGGTTTACCAACCTGGATACATATTGCCTGACGGTGGACGGGCGCCCATATGCTGTTCTTGATGGACAACTGTATCTTCTCACCCCTTTTATAGACGGCCATGAGTGCGAGTTTGGGGATGACGGTGACTCAGTCCGGGCAGCCTATGCCTTATCGGCCATGCATAAAGCCGGCAAGGGCTTTCGCCATAAAAGCGACAGCTACGATTATACCCCCAATGATTTGGGCAAGATACGGGAAAGCCTGACCAAGCGTTATGAGGAGATTCTTCGGATGAGGCGCAAGGCTGAGCGGGAGAGGGGCGCCTTTGATTATCTCTACCTGGATTGCGTAGACAGATTCATCGACCTGGCCGAGGAAAGCCTGGAACTGCTCAGGGGGCCGGAATACGAGCGCCTTATCCGGAAGACGGCCGAAGAGGGCGGCATCTGCCACCATGACTATTCCTACCAGAACATCATCATCAAGGGGCAAACCACCACCATCACCGGATTCGAGTCCTGCGGCCAGGAAATACGGATTTACGACCTGGTCAATCTGATCCGGCGGAAAATGCGCAAGTGCAACTGGGATCCGTCCAAGGCTTCCATGCTGTTGGAGGCCTACTGTGAACTGGAGCCCTTAAGCAGGGACGAGATCGTGGTCATGAAGGCCATGCTCCTGTTCCCGCAGAAATTCTGGCGCGTGGCCAACCGTTATTATAACAGCAGGAGGAGCTGGGCCCAGAGGAATTTCTCAGGCATGCTGGAAGAGGTGATCGCCGAGTACGACCACCATGTGCGCTTCATGAAGCAGTATGATTCGCTGTTTTAGCCCCATTCGGTCAAATATGGGTGACAGCGCGGGAATAGCCCATTGTGTACGTCATTGCGAGAAAGGTCCGCCCTACCTGTCATTGCGAGGAGCAAAGCGACGAAGCAATCTCTGTGGCTTGCGCAGCCGCTTCCGGGTTAGGAGATTGCCGCGCACCGTCTGCGCGGTACTCGCAATGACAGTTTAGCAGTCAACATAAAAAAGAACGGCCGTAAGGCCGTTTCCCAATATCCAGCTTCCAACCTCCATTGTCACGAACGACTTCTAGAACAATCCGGTTATCCTTCCCTCGTTATCGATATCCATATGATTTGCGGCGGGATCCTTGGGAAGACCCGGCATGGTCATGATATCCCCCGTCAGGGCTACAATGAAACCGGCGCCGGCGGAGAGCCGCACCTCATTCACCGTAATGGTGAAGCCGCTCGGCGCTCCAAGCAGGGCGGGGTTGTCGGATAAGGAGAATTGGGTCTTTGCCATGCAGATGGGAAGCTTGCCCATCCCCATCTCCTCAATGGTCTTGATATCCTTCAGGGCACGGCTGCTGTATGCCACACCCCCTGCACCGTAAATCTCCGTGCAGATCCGTTCAATCTTGTCCTTCACAGGCAGATTCACATCATACACGGGCTTAAAGTCCGACTCTTCCCGGTCGATGAGATCGCACAGCTTCCGGGCAAGTTCAAGCCCGCCTTCTCCGCCTCTTGCAAACACATCGGCCACAGCCGACTCCACGCCCCAGCTCCGGCATTTTTCGCGGATCAGTTCAATCTCCTGCGGGGTATCGGTGGGGAAGCGATTGATGGCGACGATCACCGGAACGCCAAATTTTCTGATATTGTCCACATGCCGCTTGAGGTTGGGGATACCTGCCTCAAGGGCGGCCAGGTTTTCACATGCCAGCTGGTCTTTTTTGACGCCGCCATTGTATTTCAGTGCCTTGACGCTGGCCACGAGCACGGCGGCGGATGGTTTCAGGCCGCCGTAACGGCACTTGATATCGAAGAACTTCTCCGCGCCCAGATCGGCGCCGAAGCCTGCCTCGGTGATGGCATAATCGCCCAGCTTGAGAGCGGTCCTGGTGGCGATGAGGCTGTTGCAGCCGTGGGCGATATTGGCAAAGGGACCACCATGCATGAGGCAGGGCGTATTCTCAAGGGTCTGGACCAAATTGGGCTTGATGGCATCCTTCAGAAGCACTGCCATGGCGCCGTCCACCTTCAGGTCACCGGCCGTAACGGGCTCTCCTGCCATGTTATAGCCGATAATGATGCGCCCGAGCCGCCTTTTCAGATCGGTCAGATTCTCAGCCAGGCACAGGATGGCCATGACCTCGGATGCCACGCTGATGATGAAGCCGTCTTCCCTCGGGAATCCGTTGGCCTTGCCGCCAAGTCCCACTGTGATATGCCTCAGGGCCCGGTCGTTCATGTCCATGGCACGTTTCCAGAGAATCCGCCTGCAATCGATGCCAAGGGCATTACCATGGTGAATATGGTTATCAATGGCCGCCGCAAGCAGGTTGTTGGCAGCCGTAACGGCATGGAGATCGCCGGTAAAATGCAGGTTGATGTCTTCCATGGGTACCACCTGGGCGTATCCTCCGCCCGCGGCGCCTCCCTTGACCCCCATCACGGGCCCAAGGGAAGGTTCACGGAGGGCGATGACCGCCTTCTTGCCCAGCCTGCCCATGGCCTGGCCCAGGCCGACTGTAACGGTTGTTTTTCCCTCGCCGGCAGGGGTGGGGTTGATGGCCGTTACCAGCACCAGCTTTCCGTCAGGCCTGTCTTTGAGATGTTCCAGCAATCCGTCCCTGATCTTGGCCTTGTAATCACCGTAAAGCTGCAACCATTCACGGCCTATGCCCAGTTTCCCGGCGATTTCCTCTATGGGCAGCATTTTTGCGTTTTGTGCGATTTCTATATCTGTCAGCATAAATCCTCCTGTTTGTACATCCTTGAGACAGACACTGAACAGTCCATCCACCATTTTACCCCTGCCGGAGCCGATATACAACACGAATTTCCTCAATCAGGAAGACAGGTCTGTAAATATTTCCTGCCTGCAAGTCAGGTTGCCAGGCGCATAATTCCATTGCTTGCGGGGAACTATAACTAAAAAAATGTGTCAAAATGCGTATTTCCCACAATCGGCATGAGGTAGAAATGAAGTGCAGGAAGGCGAAATAAGCGCAAAAAGCGAGTTTATTTCAAAAACTGTATCTTGACAGGCTTTCGGATCAGTATGTATAATATCTGTTTCATTGACACCTCATGACAAATTGTGATATAATTCTGGAAGCAAATATGAGGTGATGGGTATGGATAAAAACAGTATATCTCGGATCAGAAAAGAGCTGGAGGGATGCGTCGGAAAGCGGATCCAGCTTAAGGCCAACAAAGGACGAAAGAAAACATTCGTAAGAGAAGGCATCATCGAAAACGCATATCCCAGTATCTTCACCGTGAAATTCGAAAATGACTACCATTCAGTTCGCAAGGCTTCCTACAGTTATACCGACATACTTACCCATACTGTTGAAATCAAGCTTTTGCCATCATCCTACGACAACGTAGCTTTATAGTCTGGTATCATTTTCATCGGTACATACCAAATGAGCTGTTTCGCATGTGAAACAGCTTTTTTGTTGCCATTTTGCAGATCTCCCGCATATCGCCTTCCGGTGGCAAAAAAGCCGGCCGCATAAAAGAATTCCGTTTTTTCCCTGCCAGAAACTTTCCGCCTTGAGAAAATAATTGACGCGCATTTGCCGGATGCCTGTCATACATCTTCCGGCGGCGGCATATCCTTAGGAAGAAGGGCATGGGTATAAGAGGAGGTCTGTGAAGGCAGATGGAATTGATAAAAAAACCAGTACGCACATACAGGACTGTCGAAATAAGGGAGGCCGAAGAGCTGTTTGAAAACAGCATCATCGTTCCGGACAGCAAGCCGGACGTGAAAACGCTTCTTTTGGCTGATGCCGAATGCTTCGTAGGCGGGGTGGAGAAGTCGGGCAGGATGCTGGAAGTAAGCGGTGAGATCAAGTATCGGATACTCTATGTGGCCGACACACCGGATAACCGCCTGGAATCCATCGTTGTCAAGTTCCCCTGGTCGGTATCCTGCCAGAAGCCCAAGACCGAGGCAGAAACCGGTGTTGTGGCCGGCTGCAGATGCCAGCACACCGAAGCCAATGCGGTCAACGGGCGCAAAATTGTCGCCCGGTCTGTGGCATCCCTGGTCTGCAGGTTCTTTGAGATCACCAACAGCGAGCTGAGCAGGGAGATCGAAGGGGATAACGTTTTTGTAAAAAGCATGCCCGTCAACGTGGTATCCCTCAAGGACAATACGGATACGGTCACCAGGGTCAGCCAGACGCTTGCCCTCCCCCATGGCAGTCCGGCCATCGGCGAGATACTGTATGCCAGGGTGAACCTGGGGAATCCCGAGGTGAGCTATAAGGAAAACGAAGCCTGCGTGGAATGCAAGGGCATCCTGAACCTGCTGTACAGGAGCGATATGGCCGAAGATACCGTGGAGTCGGTGGTGCTGGAATTCCCGGTGAAGGTAAACACAGGGCTTGATCCGGGGGATGAGAACATCGTTCTGGCATCCACAGCCCTTAAGAACTGGGAAGTCGCGCCCGAAGAGGACTCGGACGGCATCTTTACCCAGGTGTCCGTCTCGCTGGAGGTGGAGGTCAACGCCCAGGCCATCCGGCATGAGGAGCAGTCGGTGGTGGACGACGCCTACTCCCTTGATGCGGTTCTCAATCTTAACAAGGTACCCCTGGACATTGTGACCGACGAACGGGAGATTATGGACAATTACGATGCCAATGCCCATATCCGCCTTGAATCGGGCACCGGCAGCCTGGATGAGGTCTATATGGTCACGGCGGGAAAGAAGAGCGTGCTGGCTAATGTAGCCGATGGACGCATCAATGTCCAGGGCAATGTGGGCGTAGATGTGGTCTATCTGGCCGACAGAAAATCCAAAGACATCCGCAGCCAGAACGTGGAAATCCCCTTCAACCGAACACTTCCGCTTCCTGACGGCGGCAACTGGCAGGTGGTTGAATCGGATTGCTATATCGAGGATTCAAACTTTGAGATCATCAGCAGCGATTCGGTGGATGTCACCGTGAAGGTCCTTCTCAAGCTGAGGCTCTGCAAGCGCGACAGCTGTGAATGTATCGAATCCATCGAGGAGGTCAGGAAGGAGGCGCCCACCAGGAAAGCTCCCGTCATGCTGTATTTCGCCCAGCCCGGAGACACCCTGTGGAGCATCGCCAAGCGCTACAGGATACCCCTGGATAACCTGGCCAGGGATAACAATATGAACCCGAACGAGGCGCCGGAGGTCGGCAGAAAGATGTTCATCATGGCCGTGTGAACGACCGGCAGAATGGGTAGCCCAATGTATTTTTTCGTGGTCCATGTGTCCGGATCCAAGGGTTCGGACACATTCTGTTTTTTCGGCCGTTAATCCCGGAATCGCTTTCAGTTTCTGCCTATCAGTGGATAAACCATTTCTGTCCACACAGAATTTTGTTGCCCGCGTTATGTTTTTTGTATATAATATACGGTAACATATTTGAGGAATCCAGTCAGAAACTGCATCTGCAGGGTTCCGTCCGTATCCGGCTCGGGCTGCCATTGGGAGCGAGGCGTTAATGGCGCTGCGGATCGAGGGGTGCATATGAAAGAGGTTACGGTAGAAACACCCGCAAAAATCAACCTTTCGCTGGATGTTACCGGAAAGCGGCAAGACGGGTATCACAACCTGGAAATGATCATGCAGTCCATTTCCCTCGCCGACAGGGTTACTGTCGAGAAGCGCGGGAGCGGCCTGTCCATTCAATGTGAATTTCCCTATGTGCCCAACGATTCCAGGAATATAGCGTGGAAAGCGGCGGAAGCCTTTCTGGCCGCGTGCGGTGGAAAAGGCGGAGTCCGGATTGTATTGGAGAAGAAAATCCCGGTTGCCGCCGGACTGGCCGGGGGCAGCACCAACGCGGCGGGTGTCCTCAAGGCCATGAACAGACTCTTCGGGAAGCCATTCGGCCAGGAGCAACTGGCGCGCATTGCCCGCAGAATCGGGGCGGACGTTCCTTTCTGCCTGCAAGGCGGGACAGCGCTGGCCAGGGGGATTGGCGACGAGCTGACCTACCTTCCCGATTTTTCCGGGGTCCGCGTCGTGGTAGTGAAGCCGCCTTTTCCGGTTTCAACGCCCTGGGTGTACAAAAATCTTAACCTCCATGCGCTGGGGGAAAGGCCTGACACACCTGCACTTATTGCAGCCATTGAAAGACGGGATGTTCGGGCACTGGCCCGGGGAATGCGCAATGTGCTTGAAAGCGTGACCGCGAAGGCTCACAGCGAGATTGGCAGGATTATGGAAACATTTCTGGCTCTTGGCGCCCTGGGAAGCCGAATGAGCGGTAGCGGCTCTGCCGTGTTCGGACTGTTTGATGATGACGCGCTGGCGGAAAAAGCCTTCATGCGGTTCCGTGAAACATACAAGGATGTTTTTTACACTGAAACCATTGGAAGAGAGGTCGAGTAGCATGGTTAAGGTACCCAAGCTCAAATTGGACAGCTATCAACCTTTGCGTGACGTGATATTTGAGACCCTGAGAAAAGCGATTATCAGCGGGGATATCAAGCCGGGAGAGAGGCTGATGGAGGTTTCCCTGGCCGAACAGATGGGCGTCAGCCGTACCCCCGTGCGGGAGGCCATCCGGAGGCTGGAAGCCGAAGGCCTTGTCACCATGGTGCCGAGGAAAGGTACCCATGTTTCCGAACTCTCCTCGAAGGATATCATTGATGTGCTGGAAGTGAGAGGGGCCCTTGACAAGCTGGCTACAAGCCTTGCCGCAAAAAGGGTGCAGCCCCAGCAGATCCGTGCCCTTGAATCCATCCATAAGCAGTTTATATCCTGCGTCGAGAAGGGCAACATGGAGGGCGCAATCCGCAAGGATATCGAATTCCATGATGCGATTTATGCCGCTTCCGGAAATTCGCGTCTGATCGGCGTTTTATCCTCCCTTAAGGAGCATGTCTACCGGTTCCGTGTGATCTATCTGAGGGATTTGAATATCGCAGAGCATGTGGAACAGGAACACCAGCAGATACTGGAAGCCCTCAGGGAAGGCAATGCCGAGCGGGCTGCAGAGCTTTCCGAAAATCATATCCGAAACCAGATGGATGCCATTGTGGAAGCGCTGAACCAGAAAAAGCTCTGAGGTGGAAACGGTGCAGTCAAGCAAGCTGTCAAGAGGTATATACGCGTTCCTGGCCGTCGGTGTGACGGGCATATTTCTGCTCATCGGAGCCTTTGCGGTTAAAACCTATGCCGACATCTTCACAACCGGCAGGCTGTTCTTTCTCGCCGTTTCGCTTGTGCTGACTGCAGCCGTTCTCTTTGCGGGAAGCAGGCTTGACTGGGGAAACAGGCTGTCTTTCCGCGCTTTCGCCTTGCTGACCGCCATCCTGACCCTGGCTCCCCGGCTTTTTTGGGTCTATGCTGTAGGGACGGTACCTTTTTCCGATTTTCTCCATCTGCATAATTACGGGGTTGCCGTCGCACAGGGCGATTTTACGAATTATGTGGATTTTTACGCCTGCTTTCCTTTCAAGTTTGGATTCGGATTTCTGGTGGGCGGTCTCTATGCGCTGTTTGGCCCCCATTTCCTTGTGGTTGAACTCTTCAACGTGCTTTTATCCCTTGTTCAAGTCCTGTTGGTTTATCGCATTGCCTGGGAAATCAGGCCGGAATCGGCGCGTCCGGCGGCCCTGTTCTATGCCCTTTGGCCGGCGCAGATCATGTACTGCACGGTGGTTGCGGCGGAGAACAGCTTTCTTGTGCCCTTCCTTGCGGCAATCTATGTCCTGATTCGCTTTTTCAAATACCATACCCAAAGCAGCAGGGGATATGCCCTGCTGGTTCTGGCCGGTACCCTGACGGCCATTGCCCAGGCCCTGCGCCCCATGGCCATGGTTCTCGTTCCCGCGGCTGCCGTGTGCATCCTGTTTTTTATCACATACCACAAGTCCATGGGCAGGAACCTTGCCAGAAAGGCGCTCTGCATCCTGCTGGTTTCCCTGTCCTATTTCGTGGTGCTGAAATTCATCAGCCTTCCCATTAAGGAGCTTTCAGGCATCGATATCACCCGGTCGGGCACGGGCTACAATTTTCTGGTGGGCACCAATTACGAGGCCAACGGCATGTTCAACCAGGAGGATTTCAGCATCATCGCCAAATACGATTTCGATTTCGACAGGGTCCACAGCGAGGCCGGAAAGCTGGCCATGCAAAGGATAAAGGAGGACCCGGTACGTTTTCTGAAGCTGGCGGTGAAAAAGGTCCACTTCCAGTGGGGCAAGGAGAACTACGGGTATTACTGGAGCATCATCTCGGCTGGCAGCGGCACCGGTCCGGAAGGGTTCATCAAGGACCATCCCAGGGCTTTCTATGCCGTATCCCAGCTTCATTACCTGATGATCCTCCTGCTCGCGGTTTCAGGATGCTATGCCGCATACAGGAGAAAAATTCTGGCGCCCGCCCTGCTTTGGCTCGTCATCGGGGCCATGTTCCTGGCCTACAGCTTCCTGGAGGTTCAGCCCAGGTACCATATGCCGGCGGTACCGCTGTTCATCATTCTGGCCGGCCTCGGAGCGGCTGAAATAAAAGGGATGCTAACCAAGGAAAAGTAGGGTAAACTGTTTGGGAAAGATCATTTTCCCGGAGGAAGATATGACGGACAGAAAAAAGATGAAGCCTGCCCTGTGTGCTGTTTTGATCGGCATATTCCTGCTGGCCCTCGTTCTGAGGGGCATGGCCTTTCTGCGCTTTAAAGACAACATGAGCCTTTCAGGGGACGCCAGGAACTATTGGCTCATGTCCCATCAGCTTGCCGATACCGGCATCTATGGGTACTGGTATGACGGAAACCCCTACGGCGGATCCCCAGGGGTCTCCAATGCCCGGGTTATGCCGGGATATCCGCTCTTTTTGACCCTGGTTTATAAGGTGGTGGGCGACCCCTGGCGCCAGATCACGGCGGTTCGCCTGATCCAGGCATTCCTTGGGAGCCTGAGCGCCCTGTTGGCTTTCGCCGCTGTCCGGCGGATTTTCGGAAAGGATCTGCCTGCGGTTCTTACCGCTTTGCTTGTGGCCGTCTATCCTACCTATGTCCTGTCCTGTACCCTGCTTCTGACCGAGGGTCTTGGACTTTTCACCATGTTGCTTTATTTCTATGCAGCGGCTCTGGCCTTCGATACCGGTAACAAGTACCTGCACCTTCTGGCGGGCATGGCCTTCGGTCTGCATATCCTGGTACGGCCCACGCTGCTGCCCCTATTTATCGTCCCGTTCATTTACCTGCTTATCAGCGGCAGGAAAAAAAGCGGACCGATCGGTTTCAGGAATCCCGGCAGGGCGATTGGGATGTATACCACAGGAGAGATCGGAAAGCTGTTTTTCCTGCAGCTGGCCGGGCTGGTGGTGGTCATGGCCCCCTGGTGGATTCGGAACCTGGTCACCCTGGGGTCGCTCATCATTACGGCCAAGGGCGACGGCAACGCTTTGCTGGCCGGCACCTACCCCTACTGGCAGGACTATTTCCAGGATATCCCCGAGAGCATCAAGGGCGTCAATGATGCCCAGAGGGAGTGGGCCATCCGGCGGATCATCAACGGGCTGAAAACCGAGCCCTGGCTCTATATCAAATGGTTTACCTGGGGCAAGACCCAGCACACTTTCGGAACGCCCTACCTGGTCAATCTGGTTCCGGAGATAAAAAAGGTCCATGAATGGCTCCACAACCAGATTCTCTGGTTTGGAATCGGCGGTATGCTCCTGCATTCTGTGAGGCAGCTCAAAGGGTTTTACCTGTATTTGTACGGCCTGATCATCCTGGGACTTCAGCTTCTGTTCATCCCCGATCCGCGTTATGCGTACCAGCTGATGTTCTTCCTCATGGTTGGCGCGGCATTCCTGGTGGATCAGATCCTGGAACTGGCCAGGGCCTTGCTTGGCCTGAATAAGTCCGGCTGGACGCGATAACATACCCGAACCTGTCATTGCGAGCACCGTGCAGGCGGTGCGCGGCAATCTCACTAAACCCACGAAGCCACACCCCATCATGTCATTGCGAGTCACGCGAAACGAGGCGCGGCAATCTCATAATCCCGCATGACACACCCATAACGTCATTGGGAGCGGAGTGAAACGGAGCGTGGCAATCTCACATCACACGCGCCAGAAATTGCAATTCTCTTGTCAAAATCAATAGTAAAAACAGATGCCATATGGTAACCTAATACTATGGAGCAAATGGAGAAATACAACCTGAAAACACTTGTCATCATTCCTGCCTACAAGGAAGCAAAGAACCTGCCCAGGCTGTTCCGGGAGCTGAAGGAAGTCCCGCTGGATTTCGATATCGTGGTCATCAATGACTGTTCGCCCGACGATACCGAAGCGGTCTGCCGCCACCACGGCATTCCGGTGGTATCGCTCCCCGTCAACCTGGGCATTGGCGGCGCGGTGCAGACAGGATACAAATATGCCCTGGAACATGGCTATGACATAGCGGTGCAAATGGACGGGGACGGCCAGCATGATCCCCGGTTTCTCAAGCTGGTTTTATCCCGCATCTATGAAGGCTATCATATGAGCATAGGTTCCCGGTTTATCGAGGGCAAAGGCTACCAGTCCTCCCTCACAAGGCGTGCGGGGATCAAGTTCTTTTCCTGGCTGATAAAACTCCTTACAGGCCAGTATATATCCGATCCCACTTCGGGATTCCGGGCCTGCAGCCGTGAGCTGATCCGGCTCTTTGCCGGAAGCTATCCCAAGGACTACCCGGAGCCCGAGACCATTGTGACCGCCTTGCGCAATAAATACCGTATAGCCGAAGTGCCCGTGATCATGCGGCCGAGGCAGTCGGGGGAATCGTCCATTACCAAAAACCTGGCTGCCTATTACATGATCAAGGTCACCCTGGCCGTTATCATGGCGGCCATAGCCAGAAAGAACGAGGATGGTGCCAAATGAATGGAATGGGTGAAATGAGCAGTGTCCTGAGGATCATTCTGATAATCGGGTCCCTGATCTTCTTTGTCTTTATCATGAATATGGTCAGGACCAAGAAGCTGGAGCTCAAGTATGCGCTCACATGGATTCTCACCAGCTTCAGCTTTGTGCTCTTGTCCATTTTCCCCGAGATCCTGTTCTTTATCGCGGCGCTGATGCATATTGAGCTGCCGGTCAACGCCCTCTATCTCTGCGTGATCTCCCTGCTCCTGCTGATCGTGTTTACCCTTTCGGTGGCCGTGTCCCGGCAGGCCCTGCGGATCAAAACTTTGGTCCAGGAGATCGGGCTTATCAAGGAAACCCTGGAGCGGATGAAGAAGGAAGGCTGAAGAAAGGAAAGGCCTACCTTACTGTCATTCCGAGCACCACTCAAACAGTGCGCGGCAATCTCCTTATATATACATTATTATATTATATACTTATCCAATGCCCCCGTATGCCCGCAACCCTTGCCGCATCGTGTTTGTATACACCATCCTTTATGACAAAACACATGTGGGTTTACAGCCTGCCGCAGGTTGTGATATGATACTGTGTAGCCTGCAGTTGACGCCTTATTGGTCATGCAGGCAGCAATGCCGCATGTAAGCGGCAAATCCTTGCTCTGCACATGGGATGCAGGGCCAATAGTCCAGAAGGAGGTGACAGTAGCATGAGAAAGTATGAATGCATCTACGTCATTTCTCCTACCCTCGAGGAAGAACAGGTCAAGGCTCTTATCCAGAAGTTCAATGACCTGGTTGCCCAGAACGGTGAACTCGAGAGCACGGAGGAATGGGGCAAGAAGAAGTTTGCCTATGAAGTTCAGAAACACAAGGAAGGTTACTATGTGCTCATGAACTTCTCGGCCAATCCGGACTTTCCGGCAGAACTTGAGCGTAACTTCAAGATTACCGAAGGCGTACTCAAGTATTTGGTAGTCTTAAGGAAGTAATCCTTCCCGGAGGCTGCTGAAAGGCTCCGGGGCAATTGCCCCGTGTCAGGCAGGCCGGCCAGCCCGATGGCAAGCTGCGCCGGACCAATAATCACCCCAATCAGGTGGAACAGGTGGTGTTACGATGAACAAGGTTATTCTCATGGGAAGGCTTGTGGCAGATCCGGAAACGCGCTACACGCAGAACAACATCCCTGTGTGCCGGTTCAGGCTGGCTGTCAACCGTCCTTTCAGACAGCAGGAGGGTCAGCAGACGGCCGATTTCTTCGACATTGTGGCCTGGAGAAGTACCGCCGATTTTGTGAACAGGTATTTCAAGAAGGGCATGCAGGTACTGGTAGAGGGTACCCTGAGGAACAACAACTGGCAGGATCAACAGGGAAACAGGCATTTCCGGACTGAAATCCATTGCGAAAACGTTTATTTTGCGGACAGCAAGCGCGACCGCGAAAGCGCGCCTTCTTACCCTGTTCCGGGACCCGTGTCGCAGGACACTGGTAATTTCCCGCAGCCTGAGAGTGGGGATGGTTATTACCCGTTCAGCGGGGATGACGAGGATCTTCCCTTCTGAACAGTATTATCCGTCATAATGTACACGCATTACTGCCTTCTATCGTGGAAAAATGATAGAAGGTTTTTTTTACGATTTTCTGGTATAATGCGTATGGCGAATGAAGCCGTACATACCTAAATGCAACTGGAGGCAGAGTCATTGAAAATAGGGGACCTGAATCTTTCCGGCAATATCTTTCTGGCGCCCATGGCGGGCGTGACCGACCTTCCTTTCCGCCTGCTGTGCAAGGAAAAAGGGGCATCACTGGTCTATACCGAAATGATCAGCGCCAAGGCCATGCACTACAACGACAGGAAGACCCTTGAGCTGGCCCGGACCCACCCGGATGAGAAGCCCATCGGTGTCCAGATCTTCGGTCATGAACCTGAAATCATGGCTGAGGCGGCGGCCTATTTCTCAAACCTGCCCGATTTTGCGCTGATCGATATCAACATGGGCTGTCCGGCACCCAAAATCGTCAGGAACGGAGAGGGTTCGGCCCTGATGTGCAAACCCGAACTGGTCAGACAAATCGTTCGCCAGGTGGTGAAGGCTTCCCGGAAGCCCGTCACGGTAAAGATCCGCAAGGGATGGGACGATGCTTCCGCCAATGCTGTGGAAATTGCGGCCATCTGCGAGGAGGAAGGAGCGGCCGCCGTTACGGTCCATGGCAGAACCCGCGCTCAGCAATATTCAGGAACAGCCGATCTGGATAGTATTCGCCAGGTTAAACAGGCTGTGTCCATTCCCGTGATAGGCAACGGGGACATCCGGTCCGCCGAAGACGCGGTCCGCATGTTTGAGGTGACAGGATGCGACGCAATCATGGTGGGCAGGGGAGCTCTGGGGAATCCATGGATTTTTGAGCATATCCAATCCTACCTGAGGAACGGGACCTATAACCCAAACGTGTCGACCCGGGAAAAGCTCCGGATCATCCTGAGGCATTATGAGCTCATGGAAGCATACAAGGGAGAACGGATGGCCATGCTGGAAATGAGAAAGCATGTGGCCTGGTATCTCCATGGCCTACCGGGTTCATCAAAGGTGAAAACGGAGATCTTTAAAACCTGCGATATCAGCCATGCCAAGGAAATCATCCGGGAATATTTGACTTCGGAATAGGGGTTTTTTCTTGTGAAACATGCAATATGGCCCTGATAAGGTCTCGGCATGCAGGCTGCCGCAGGGAAAATACTGCAGGCGACCGTTCCGATATGTTTTATTATGGTATAATGTTAAGCAAAAATGATACGAGGGTATTCCATGGCTAATAAGAAAAAGCGGACAGAAAAAAAGACATCGGTTATAGACCTTTTACCCTACATTTTTATTGTGGCGGTTGTTCCCCTTATCGTTTACCTGCATATAGACGACCTGGATCCGGCTGAGGATGCCATCTGGAAGACCAGGGATTTCTATCCCGACCTCCTTTCCTATTGCAAGAGCCTATGGTTCAGGATTGCGTCAGCCTTCGGGCTGTGCCTTTTTGCTTTCCGAATCATCCAGGGGCGTGTACAGCTAAAGCAAAGGCTCAGCCTGTATGTACCCGCTGCCGTCTATATCATTTTCATTATCTTATCTACCGTAACTTCAAAGTACGCATCCATCGCCCTGTCCGGGTTCGTGGCCAGGTATGAGGGGATGCTTGTCCTGGTGTTCTATATCATCAACATGCTCATCCTCTTCAATGTGATCCGTGAGGAATGGCAGATTCAGTTCCTACTGAAATCCCTGCTGGTCTCCGCATGCGTGATATCCCTCATCGGTCTTACGCAGTTTGCTGGTCGGGATTTCTTCCAAACAGGCCTCGGGAAATCCCTGATTCTGCCGGCCGAATTTGTTGAAAGCGAGCTGAGCTTCAATTTCGGCACCATGGTCTATGGCACGCTGTCCAACCCGAACTATATGGGAAGCTATGTGGCGCTGGTATTTCCCATTGCCGTCATGATTGTCCTTATGTCAGAAAAAGTGGCATTAAGAAGTGGGGCGGCTGTCTTGTCCGTCCTGCTTTTGGTCAACCTGGTGGGGAGCGGTTCCGATGCAGGCCTTGTCGGATTGGGCGCAGGCGCCATTATTGCTGCCGTATATTTTCTCAGGAAATATCGGAAATATCTGTTCCGGAACAAGATCATCGTTATCCTGTCGGTTGCGATCGTTCTTGCGGCAGGCGGCTTTCTGACCAGGGAGATGGTCTCCAGGTTCGAAGCCGAAAGCGCCCAGACCTATTACCTGGAGGACATCACGTTCAATAAGGGAAGTGCCAGGATAATCAGCTCAACAGAGACACTGGAGATCCGGTTTACGGAGGAGCAGCTGACTTTCTACGATGCAGAGGGCAATAACCTGCATGTGAATGTAAAGGAAGGAGAAACGGGCATAAATATTACTTTCAAGGAATCAGCATATCAATGCTATCGCTTGAAGGTGACAGAAGATGTTCTCGAGATCCGGAATGGGGACGTTGGATTCTTTATCAGGCTGGATGGGGGAAGTTTGCGACTGGTGGGCATTAACGAAGATGAGACAAACCGGATTGTGAAGCCTGAGGCCATTGATGTAAAAGGCTATGAAAAGGTCGGTTCCGCGAGGGCGTATATATGGTCCAGGACAATACCGCTGCTAAAGAACACTGCTCTGGCAGGTTACGGGCCGGACACCTTCGCGATCGTGTTCCCGCAGAACGACTATATCGGCAAAATTAATGCCTATAATACGCCGCTCATGATTGTGGACAAACCCCACAACATGTACCTCCAGATTGCCATCAATACCGGCATCCTGTCCCTCGTTGCCTTCCTGGCTATTATAGTTGTTTATCTTGTCACGGGCATAAAAGCTTGCTTCCTGAATCATGCAGCTGGAAGGATATCCCAGTATGGTGCAGGTATCTTTATCGGCATATGCGCCTACCTGGTTGCAGGGTTCTTCAACGACAGCTCCATTGCGGTCGCGCCTGTCTTCTGGGTGCTGCTGGGCATTGGATTTGCCTGCAACATCATGGCAGCCAGTGATATGGACGGGCATAGAAAGTCGGCTGTATCCCATGAGCAACGTCAGTAGTCTTGAAAAAGTAAAATGCGTGTTAAGGGGAATCAAACGCCGCAGGAGATGAAAGAGGCTGGTCTGATATGACCGTGCAAGGGTTGGAAATATTGGTTATAGAATGGAATATGTAATATAATAAATCAGGACTAAATCATCAAAGCATAAAAATGCATTAGCTCAGCGCTTTAGCGGCAGGATTTTTATGCCGATATTCACATAGCATAAAATAATATGCATAACATTTTACAGTGAGCCAAACACGAGAAGGCCTTACGGATACTGTTTGGAACCCGAGGATTCATGACCCGCACATTAATGTATTATTACGAAGCAAAGGCTAAATTACAATTTGTTTACACTCTTACTGGTATTGTTGACCCGTTTTTTTGGCGGTGATATAATTCAAATGAATTCATGATAAGTCGCAAGACTTGTCTGAATCAATAAAAAAACAAAGTCGGATTACAGAACGGAGGCAGGCGTAATCCGGCTTTGTAAAAAGAAAGCCTGCTTCCAAAAAAACAAAAGGGAGGATTTTCATCATGAGAAACCTTAAGAAGATTCTCGCAGTGATTACCGTCATTGCAATGCTTGCATCCATGATGGTAGTTCCTGCACTTGCTGAGGGTTTCAAGTATGAGAACGAGGCTAAAGTTCTCAACGACTTGGGACTCATGGCAGGTTATGGCCTTGGCGATGAAGTGAACAGAGCCCAGGGTATCGTCTTCGCTCTTAAGGCAGCTGGTAAGGCGGCTGAGGTAGAAGCCATGACCGACGAAGAAGCTGCCCAGATTCTCGACGAACTGGTTGTTGACAAGGACCAGGTTCCCGCTTGGGCAGTGAAGTGGGTAGCATACGCTGTTAAGAACGGCTTCACCTCCGGTGTTGACGCTTCCGTTGCTCCGAAGGTTAAGTTTGCTCCCCTGCAGTCCATGACCGCAGCCGAACTCCTTGTATGGCTCATGAACATCGGTATGGGCTACAAGGTAGGTACAGATGTATCTGTATCCGAGGCTGTTAACGCCGGCATCATCACTCTGAGCCAGGCTATGGAGTTTGGTCCGAAGACCGCTCTCATCCGTGATGATGTAGCTGGTATTCTCTTTGGCGCTGCTAAGAATGGCGTAAACGCTGATGGCAAGAAGTTCATCGAGTCCCTCATCGAAGCTGGCTTTGTTTCTGAAGAGGCCGCTATCGCAGCTGGTCTTATTGAACCCAAGCCTGCTAAGCTCGAGGTTGTTGGTGTATCCGCTACCAACCTGAAGCAGCTGGTTGTTGAGTTCAACATGCCTATCAAGAAGGCTGGTGACAAGGACAACTATTCCATCGAGACTGAGGATGCTCAGGCTAAGATCGACGAGGAGACCAACTTCGAACTTCAGGATGACAAGAAGACTGTTGTCATCACTCTGACCAATGCTGCAGCCCAGCAGGAAGTTATCGATCTCAAGATCAAGGGCATTGAGTCTGAGAGCGGTCTGAAGCTTGATGAAACCGTTATTAAGGACATTGAGCTGAAGGATACCACCATTCCTCAGGCTATATCCGCTGAAGTAGTTGGTAAGTACACCATTAAGGTGAAGTTCAGCGAACCGATCGGTGAACCGCCTGCAGATGGCAAGGATGTTGACGATTTCTTCAGCGTTGATGATGGCGAGTACCTGATCGAGAAGATCGAGAAGTTCAACAATGATACCGAGCTCAACGTAACCCTGTACTCTGCTCTTGAAGAGGGTACCGTTACTATCGAGGCTAAGCCTGCAATCAAGGACTACGCCGGATTCGGTATCACCAAGAAGACCTTCACTCTCGATGTGGTTAAGGATGAAACCGCTCCTGTAGTAGTAGGCTACAAGGATGCCAAGCCCACCGAGGTTACCCTTATCTTTGATGAAGACATCGTTCTTCTCGAGGAACCCACCACCGAGGAAGAAGTTGACGGCAAGACCGTTATGACCTATAAGGGTATGGAATTCCTCGAAAACTTCTATCACACCAACAAGAACAACACGGCTTATGATCTGAAGGCCAGCGGAAAAGAACTGACCATCAAGTTCGAAGATGATTACAAGCTGCCTGAAGGTCGTGCATACATCTACATTGAGAAGGAAGTCCTGCAGGATCTGTGGGAAAACAAGAACGCCAAGATCTCTTACGTCGTAGAGGTAACCCTTGACACTGAGCCTCCTGTCATTGAGAAGATCGAGCAGGACGGCGAAAGCGCTATCAAGGTGACATTCAGCGAAGATCTCGACGCTGATACTGCCGAAAATGTAGAAAACTACACCATCCTCAAGGACGGTAAGGAAGTAGAGGATATTATCTCCGGCGCTTCCCTGATTGAGAGCAAGGTCGTTAAGATCACATTCAATGATGATCTTTCCGGCGACTACACCCTCGTAGCACAGAAGGTTGAGGACAAAGCCGGTAACGCAATGTCCAAGACAACCGTTGCCTTCACCATGAAGGATACCACTGCTCCTGTGGTTAAGGGTGCTAAGCTCTACTATGCAGACAATGCTAAGAAGCAGACGCTCAAGGTAACCTTCAGCGAAGCTATGGCAGTCAGCGGTGCATACTCTGTGCTTGATCTTGAAAAGTATGCTCTCTCATTCGGTAGCGAGAAGATCTTCCTTGACGACTGGAAGAATGCTTCCATCAAGGCGGTTGACAACAACAAGGCCGTGGAAATCAAGCTGCCGTATGATAATGCGGAAGCTGTAGAAGATGGTAAGCAGTTCGCACTTGATGTAGTAGGCTTGACCCTTGAAATCGCCAGGGTTGCTGACGCTGCCGGCAATAAGATGAAGGAATTCAAATTTGACGTTCTTTCAATCGATGAGGCTGGTAACGTATCGATTGACAAGGTTGAACTGACAGCAGAAGATACTGTTGTTGTCACCTTCAAGGATAAGCTGACCACGTTCAAGACCACCGACTTCTACAGAAAGAGCGGCAGCACGATTGAATCTGCGCTGAAGGATACTTCCGGTGATGCCATCGAGATTGCAAGGATCAGGCATTCTGTGAATAAGGACGGTAACAGTGAGGTAACGCTTGTTCTCGATGAAGGTTTCAAGACCACTGTAATGGCAGGCGGTGACTGGAAGTTCCGGATCCTCGTTAATGAGGAGGGTGAGGCTGAGTCCGCAAATGTCTACGGTGAAACCATCGAGATAGAAGAAAAGGACGTTGAGGATAAGGCTGCTCCTGTTGTCAAGGAAGTTTACTTCGTTGACCTCGACGATAGCAGTCTCGCCGATAGCCATACCTACAAGGGTAAGGACATGATCCTGGTTGTCTTCTCCGAAGCTATCGATGACTCTACAGTTCGTGGCGATAATAAGGTAAGCGGATTCAGCGTTTCCGGTAACAAGGCCGAGCTGAGCGAAGCCTACCTGCTGGACGAGGGAATCATCGTGACGGTTGGCACAGAGGACAAGACAATTGCTGCTAATACCGCAGTTGTTCTCATCGGTAAGAACTTCAACAAGTACGTTGATGTATCTTACAACGACTCCTTTGGTATGGCTGACGCCGCCTCCAATAAGGTGAAGTCCTTCGACAGGAAAGACACATTGAAGGTTGCTGACACAGATTATACACCCTGGTAATTAGCGGCACAGACTTTCGATGTGCTGAGACGGAGAGAGGTTGGTTGAAAACCAACCTCTCTTCTTTTAACAAAGTAAGGCTGTCAAAATGCTAAGTAGGAGGAATGGTATTGAGGAAAGTAATTACAGTAATTTTTTTAGTAGTCATTCTTCTTGTGATCGGTGCATGCACAGGTAAACTGGAAGGCAAAATTGAATTGTATGCCTGGTACAATGAAGATACGGGAGAATTGCTGACACCCATTGAGTATGTAAAAACAGGTCAAATCGCGTACGTTTTTTTTGATTACGGAAAGCCAATGAATTACGACAGCATCACCATGTCAGTTTTCAGAAACAGCGGAAACGGAAGGTCTAGCTACTATGATGATTTTATGATCATAGATCCGAATACCTCGAAGGTCATTTTTTCAATGGAGATTAATGAAGCTGCGGAATACGAGATCGTAATTTACTTTGAAGATCCTGATAATCCAATAGCAAAGAAAAAGTTGTATGTATTTGACTGAAAGTTTCGGTAATCGTGTGAATAATGCGATATAAAGAAGCAATTTTATTTGCCTTGACTAAATGATGACTGATATTTTACAAAGATATTAAGAATTCGGTATATGCCTTGAAGGTTGATTTCCGTTGGCTTATCATTAATATACAAGCTGGTTGTATTATCCACTCGGAGCACACGTTATCCGGCTCACAGTTAATGACATCTCAGAAGTATAATCCAAAAGAAAAATCCTGGAGGGGGATATCACGATGAAAAAACTAAAGAAGATCTTTGCTTTGGTTGCCGTCATTACCATGCTTGCATCCATGATGGCCGCTCCGGTGTTTGCCGAGAGCTACAAGTACGAGAAGGAAGCGGTCATACTCAATCAGCTTGGGCTTATGGCAGGCTATGGTCTTGGCGATCAGGTCAACAGGGTGCAGGGTATTATCTTTGCCCTCAAGGCAGCTGGTAAAGCAGACGAAGTGGAAGCCATGACCGACGTTGAAGCTGCCTATATTGTTTCGCAATACGTAGTGGACGCAGCCCAGGTTCCCGACTGGGGCAGAAAATGGGTGGCATATGCTGTGAAGTATGGCTATACCTCCGGTGTCGATGCTTCCGTTGCACCGAAAGTAAAATTTGCGCCAATGCAGAAGATGGCCGCATCAGAATTCCTGGTATGGCTTATGAACATCGGTATGGGCTATAAAGTCGGTACAAATAACTCAGTATCCGAGTCCAGAAATGCCGGTATCATTTCACTGGGCCAGGAAATCGATTTAAGAGTGAAGGACGCGCTCATCCGTGACGATATTGCCGGTATCCTCTATGGCGCCTGCAAGAACGGTGTATGCGCAGATGGCAGGACCTTTATACAGTCCTTGATTGATGCAGGCTTTATCACGGAAGTGGCTGCCATAGCTGCCGGATTTATTGAACCAGAAGCCGAACCGGAACCCGAGCCGGAGCCTGATGAGCTTGAAGTTGTCGAAGTAAGCACAACTAACCTGAAGCAGTTGTTTGTCGAGTTTAATCTGTCTCTCAAGGACGCAGGAGACGAGAGCAACTATATTATTGAGACCGATGATGCTCAGGCCGTTATTGACGAAGATTCAAACTTCGAACTCTCGGAAGACAAGAAGACTGTAATTATTACATTGACTGAAGCTGCTGCACAACAGGAAGTCATCGATCTTACCATCAGGGATATAGAGGCTGAAAATGGCTTGATGCTTGATGAAACCACCATCGAAGACATTGAGTTGAAGGATACGACTCTTCCTAAGGCTGTATCTGCATCAGTTGTAGGCCAATACACCATTAAGGTTGTCTTCAGTGAACCGATCATGATTCCCGAAGAGGGAGACGATCCGGATCTTTATTTTACAGTTGACAACGGTGATTACCTCATTGAAAAGATTGAAAAGGTCAACAACGATACAGAGCTCAATATTACCCTTTTCTCAGGTCTTGAGGAAGGGACCGTAAAGGTTGAGGCTAAACCAGCAATTAAGGACTATGCCGGTTTTGGTATCACAAAGAAGACCTTCGATCTCAAAGTGAAGGAAGACAAGGATGGCCCCGTTGTGGTAAGCTATAAAAATGCAAAACCCACGGAAGTGACTCTCATCTTCAACGAAGACATTGAACTTGTCGAAAAAGCCGATTTAGATGATGAGTATTCGGACGATTACCTGGAGATGTTCTATCACACCAACAGGAACAATCCTGCCTCCAGCCTGAAAGTAAGCGGCAAAGAGCTTACGATTGACTTTACGGACAGCAAACTTCCTCCTGGCCAGGCATACATTTATATTGCTGAAGATGCGGTGCAGGACCTGTGGGGTAACACGAACAAAAAAATCTCTTACGTTGTGGAAGTGTCCAAAGACAATGATCCGGTTACGTTATTAAAAGTTGAGCAAGAGGATGAAAGCACTATTATACTGACTTTCAATAAGGTGCTTGATGAAGCTACGGCTGAAGATATTGATAACTACACGATCCTTGACAAGAACGGCAAGACAGATAAGGACATCATAGACGACGCTGTACTTGGAAAGGATGGCAAGACCGTTACAATTAACTTTACCGAAGAACTTTACGGTAGTTATTCCATAGTGGTTCAGAATGTGGAGGACCTTGTAGGCAATGTCATTAAAAAGACTACAAAATCCTTCACCATGAAGGACATGACAATACCTGGGGACTTCGAGGCAAGGATTTATAATCCGGGTAAGAAAGGGCAGACGCTTAAGGTCAACTTCAATGACACCATGGCTACCGACGGCAGGTACTCAGTCCTGGACCTTGAAAAATATGCAATCATTCTCGCTTCGGGGAAGACCGTTAGCCTTGACGACATGAAGGGTGTATCCATCAAGAGCGTCGACAACAACAGGGCTGTTGAAATCAGGATACCTTCTTCAGAAGATGTGGAGAAGAAAAAGAACCCTGAAAGATATGTGGATTTTTACGACTTCTCCGATACGGCCGATTACGTTAAGGGCGGCGTGTCCTACATCAGCGAGGAGCTGATCATTACCAGGGTTGCGGATGCTTCCGGTAACAAGACGGCTTCCAACCTGAACTATGTTGCCATTGCGCTGTCCGGACAGTTTGGCCTGAAGAATAGCGAGGATGCCGTTGCTTTGACTGATAAGAATACTATCACCATCACGCTGAATGACAAGATTACAACATATAAGTCCGGAGATTTTGAAGACGCGGTTTACTACTATAATGAAAAGACCGGAAAAGATGTTCCTGTGCGTGTCACCAGGCCCAGGCATACGATCAACTCAGACGGCCTCAGCGTGATAACTCTCACCCTGAGCGGTTGGAACAGCACAGAGGTATCCTTTGACGGCAAGACCCTCATGGTGGAAGTCACCGGCGCCTCTTCAAAGAACGCCTACGGTGAAGCCGTCAAGATTCCTGAGACCGAGGTTGTTGACAGGGCTGCGCCGGAGGTTGTCGGCGTCTACTATGACGAAGACAGGAACGGTGAAGGATACATTATTGTGGAGTTCTCCGAGGAGCTGGATCCCAAGACCTACGCGCCCAACAGCAAGAACGGTTTCTCCGTTTCCGGCGGAAGCGCCAAACTGGAGAGTGTTGAACTGGATGGCAAATACATCTATCTGTATGGCGAGAACCTGAAGAGGACCACAGATGTATCCTACAACTCGGTATTTGGCCTGGCAGATCGCGAGCGTAATACGGTGAAATCTTTCACCTGGACTGACACGCTGAAAGATTTCTAAAGAAAAATTAAAGCCTGATGAAGAGGTTGGCTCGGTCCAGCCTCTTCGTTTTGTAATTTCATCTATTTTATAGAAATCCATATCCTATCTCCTGATATATGGCACAACATAATTACTGTATAATTAATAACCAGACTTGATGGGATCCCCTCACTGGTTTATTATTAATATAAATAACGTTTTAAAATTTTCGTTTTCTACTATTTACAAAGGGGCGCGTTATCTTGAAGATTGCAATTGCAGGAACAGGCTATGTGGGGCTGGTAACAGGTGTTGTCTTGGCTCATTTGGGGCATGAAATAATCTGTATGGACATTGACGCAGACAAGATTGAAAAGCTCAAGAAAGGTATTTGCCCAATATTTGAGCCTGGATTGCCGGAACTGATGGCTGAAAATGCATCCAGACTGACATTTACTACGGATTATTCGGCAGCCTATTCGGATGCTGACGCCATATTCATAGCTGTAGGGACACCTGAGAAGATGGACGGTTCCGCAAATTTATCTTATGTTTTTGCTGTAGCCGGCCAAATTGCTGAATCGGCAAAGCGGGACTGCATCGTTGTGGTTAAGTCCACTGTGCCTATTGGGACTAATGATAAGGTTGAACAGTACATAAAAAAACATTTGAAGCATGATGTTAACATAGAAGTTGTCTCAAATCCTGAATTTCTGTCCCAAGGAACAGCCGTAAGGGACATGCTCCATGGCAGCCGTATTGTTGTTGGTGCGGAAAGCGAAGAAGCTCGTAAAGCAATGGCTGAGATCTATAAAGGCATGAATCAGCCTATCGTTTTCACCAACCGGCGCAGCGCCGAAATGATCAAATATGCCTCCAACGATTTTCTGGCACTAAAAATATCCTTCATTAACGAAATTGCCAATTTGTGCGAAGTGCTTGGCGCCGATGTGGAAGATGTGGCGCGAGGCATGGGCATGGATCCGCGCATCGGCGATAAATTTCTGAAGGCCGGTATAGGATATGGTGGTTCCTGTTTTCCAAAGGATACAAAAGCATTGCATTGGCTGGGTAATTACCATGACCATGAACTAAAAACCATTAAGGCGGCAATAGAAGTAAACGAAAATCAAAAATTACGGCTGATCAAAAAAGCTAGAAAATATTACGATACCTTTGAAGGATTAGCAATCGCGGTTTTAGGACTCACGTTCAAACCCGGTACCGACGACCTACGTGAGGCACCTTCTTTAACAATTGTTCCAATCCTACTGGATGATGGTGCAATCGTAAAAGCTTATGATCCATGCGGTATGGAACGGTTTAAGCAAAAGGTTAACGGAAGTATTATGTACTGCGGGACACCGGAGGAAGCATTGAAGGATGCCGATATCTGTTTTATTCTTACTGAGTGGCCCCAGATAACATCGCTAAAGCCCGAAGTGTTTTTATCCATGAAACGGCCTATAATATTGGATGGGCGCAACTGCTACAAGCTTGAGGACATGGAAGGTCATGACTTGGTTTACGAATCCATAGGAAGAAGAGTCATTCAAAAATTAAAGCCTTGATATGTTAAAATAATATATGTCAACTATTTGGAGGTACCTATGAAGAGATTTAGGGAATTTTTAAAGCGAATTTTACCACCTCCTGTAAAATCCTTCATGCGTGAAGTCAAGAATATATTAAAAGCTATTGGTGACAGTAAAAAAGAGCTTAAGACCCAGATTGAAAAGCTCACAAATGAGACTGCCTCCATCAAAGCACATTTAAAAGCACAGAATGAAGAACTGAAACGTCTGTACGTATTATTTGAATCTGTCAATCGTGATTACCTAAGGATCTTCAATGAAAGTAAAGAAGAACGTGAACAGCTGCGTAAGGAATATCAAACCGAGCGGCAACAACTATTGACAGAGTATAAGGATAGAATAGAACGCTATACTAAAATACTTGAGGACTCCGAAAAGAAGTATGCTCAAATTACAGAGTTGCTAAGCAAGTCTGAAAACGTTTTGCGTGAATCAATTTTAGACAATCGTGATTTGCTGGAAAAAGCCCATAAAACATTGGATACTAAATTAAGCGAGCAAACTAACGAGTTGAGTGTTATTAAGCAAAAAGCTGAAAAGGCGATGCGTTCTGCATCTGAGGCTGTTTGGGCAGAAGTATTCAATAGCGCGATAAAAAACTGTTCATGGCTTAAGGATGTATCGCTGTCTCCTGGTCGTTGGGCGGTTGGTTATCCCTACCTTTATGTTATGTTCAGAATACTTAATGAGTTGCGTCCTAAATCCATATTAGAGTTCGGGCTTGGACAGAGCACACGAATGATTGCACAATATGCGGCAGCAAATAAGGATGTAAAACACTATGTTGTTGAACATGATAAAAACTGGATAGAGTTTTTCGGAAATGACTGCATTTTGCCCGAAAATACTGAAATCGTAGTACTTGATTATGATTTTGTATCATACAAAGAGGCGAAAAAAGTGCGTATATATAAAGGGGCATCAATGGTTTTTCAGAATATGAAATTTGATTATATTAGTATTGATGGTCCTTTAGGCGGTGATATGGATAGTTATTCCAGAATAGATATACTTAATCTTTTACCCGATTGCTTAAAGGATAGCTTTATTATAATGCTTGATGATTATAACCGTTTAGCGGAACAGAATACGGGCAGAGAGATAGAGAGAATACTAAAGGAAAACGGGATTGCATTCAAAGCGAGTACTTATTATGGAGATAAGGATATAAGAATTTGGTGTTCACAAGATTTAGCCTTCTACTGCTCGCTATAAACCGTAAGGATTATTATTGTGTGTGGATTACATCCTTAGTAATCTGCATATTATTCAGCCCTTTTAGCTAGGAAAGGATAAACAATGGAATCATATAACTATCTGGTTGTAGGTTCAGGCTTATTTGGTGCGGTTTTTGTCCATGAAGCCACAAAGCGGGGAAAGCGTTGTCTTGTTTTGGAACGGCGCAACCATGTTGGCGGTAATATCTATACCGAAAACATTAATGGAATAAACGTCCATAAGTATGGGGCGCATATTTTCCATACCTCAAATAAGGAAGTATGGGAATATATCAATCAGTTTGCCGAGTTCAACAATTACATTAACTCTCCAATTGCTATCTATGGGGATGAAGTGTATAATTTACCTTTCAATATGAACACTTTCAGCAGAATGTGGGGTATAAAAACTCCGGCAGAGGCAAAGGCAAAGATCGCCCAGCAAGTTGCGGAGGCAGGGATAAAGGAACCCAAGAACCTGGAGGAACAGGCCATATCTCTGGTTGGCTACGATATCTATGAAAAGCTTGTAAAGGGATATACCGAGAAACAATGGGGCCGTAGTTGCCGCGATCTGCCGGCATTTATCATAAAACGCCTGCCGTTGCGATTTACTTATGATAACAACTATTTCAATGATCGGTGGCAGGGCATCCCTATTGGCGGGTACACACCTATCATCGAAAAGCTGCTTGAAGGCAGTGAAGTGATGTTGAACACGGATTATTTTACGTTTATCAAGGAAAATCCGGGTATTGCTGAGAAGACCGTTTTCACCGGTATGCTGGATGAGTTCTTTGGTTACTCACTGGGGCACCTGGAATGGCGGAGCCTGCGTTTTGAAACCGAGGAACTGGATATCGACAATTTCCAGGGCAATGCGGTTGTCAATTATACCTCCCGGGAAGTTCCTTGGACACGAATCATCGAGCATAAGCATTTTGAGTTCGGAACCCAACCTACAACGGTGATCACCAGGGAATATCCTCTGGAATGGGAACCGGGTGCTGAGCCTTATTATCCTATAAACGATGAGAAGAATGAAATCCTTGCCAATAGGTACAGGGAGCTTGCAGATAAATGTGAGAACGTCATATTCGGCGGACGGCTTGCCCATTATAAGTATTACAATATGGATCAAGTGATTGCTGCCGCGCTTGAGGCCATAAGAAAAGAATTTAACAGTTAAGCCTTTTATTGGCTAAATGATTTGCGTAGTTTTATCCATCGGTTAAATAGCTCATATTTAGCTTTAAATAAAGTATATTTTAGACCGTTATTTATCAGACTCTTCAAGAAAGCTCCTATAATACTATATTTGGCTGGTTCATCGTTTCTGCTGTTGTCTGAAACGCATTCGTTTTTCATGATTTTCAGATATTGCTCGTATTCTCCTTTATTCCAGAAATAATTTCTGTCATGCCGGGTAATACCAAGTTCCTGGAAAAACTCTGTCCTCAAACTGTCATACAGTTTTTTATAGGCAGATCCAGTTATCGTATTGAGGTTCCAGAGCGAAAAATGTAAGGCATAGTTAATATAGCTTTGCTCGATTTCCTCATAAATACCTGCTTTTTTCAGTTCCTCCCGCAATGCGAGCAAAGCGTTATAAAAACAACGCCACGACTGTTCCCGTGTTCTTGATAAGGACGATTGAAGGCTTATCCGGTGATGGGCGAGTACTTCATCCATTACCATGATTCTTTTAGCTTTCACAAGAGCAGTGAAAGCAAAAAGGAGATCGTTTGTCGTCCTTTGCGCTTGAAAAAGGAGGTTGTTCGAAATAGCAAATTCACGTCTGTATAATTTATCCCAAACCCAGCCTACAAATATATTAAAAATGTCCTTTTTTATGTCTTTATAACTAAAGATTTTTTTTCTTGGAAGAAGATCCTTTCTTATAGTATCATATTGTGGAATAAAAGTATTGGTGTCATTATCGTAAAAGTCAGAACGGAATACCACAAAATCCAAATTATAAGTTGAGCAAGCTTCATATGCCTTCTCCAGCATATTCAATTCAAAGAAGTCATCTGAATCCAAGAATGATAAGTATTCTCCCCTTGCCACTTTTAAACCTGCGTTTCTTGCGGCACCTGCCCCCGAATTCTTTTGATTGATAATAATGATCCTGGAATCTTGAACAGCGTATTCTTGCAGTATGTTTAGTGAACAATCGGTTGATTCATCATTAACGCAAATGATTTCAATATCGTTCAATGTTTGATTAATGACACTATCCAAACATTTACGCAAATAGTTTTCGACGTTATAAACAGGTATTATAACGGATACCTTTGGGCGTTTCAGCTTCATAACCATTTTACACTGTACTATTTTATGATACCAAGTTTTTCTAACACCTTATTGTATGTATATTTAAGACCATTTTTTCGTAAACTGTAAATACCTTTATGTATCATTTTGATACATTCAATAAATAAATTACGTGTACGGGTTACATTAGGACTAGATATTTGCTTCTTTAGTTCATTTTTTTCATTTTGAACTCTTTTCCAGCATATTTTGTAATGGGCAATGATCGTTTCAAGCAAAATCTTATTATCGGTAACCTCGATCTCTTTTTTTGGCAATAATAACGAGTCGAAAACATTTTTCCAAGCAGTTCCATAATCAAAACCCAGATACTTCTTTATGCTCTCTTTTGCCTCCCGTCCAAGTTCGAGCCGTAACTCATCGTTACTGAACAATCTAATGATTTGCTCGGCAGCGCCTTTAATATCACCTGGCTTTACACTAATAATTCCTTTATTGTCTTTTGTCAGCTCTAAATAAGGCATTTCATACATAACAGTTGGTAATCCATGTGCTTTGCTTTCTGCCAAGGTCATTGAAAACCCTTCATATAAGGATAGCAATAAGTGTATTGATGAAGCTTGGTAAAGTTGGCTGACATCATGTCTGAAACCACAAAACTCTATATTATTAGAGAGCTTGAGTCTTTCGCATTCTTTGTAGTATTTGTCCATCGTTTCTGGAGGATGTGTTGTTCCAACCATATACAGTTTAGCGTCAGGATAACTCTTAACGACTATCTCCATGATGCGCAAAGCATCCATTGGCTGCTTTTCATTGGCAAAGCGGCCTATCCATATAAGATTATGACTTTTTAGATCACTAATTGGTACATCATTTAGTGTTCCATCTAAAGGATTAGGGATGAAATGTACATTATTGGCAAAATAACTCCAATATGTATAATCGACTGATGATAAAGAAACAATTGCGTCACTCAATGAATAAATAATGGGCATTTGGTAAAAAGAATTTTGGAATGTTATCATCGTCGCCGAAAAAATAGAATGTGTATTTATTATAAAAGGGACACCACAACTTTTTATTGTGATCATATCCCAAAAAAGCAATGGAGACATCCAGGCATGATAAACTAAAGCATCAATTTGATATTCATTAATAAACTCATGCCATTGATTCATTCGTATTTCAAAATTATTGCGGTCAGTTTTTAAAAATGATTGTAATACAATCCTTTGAACCCCTTCGGGCAGTTGATAATCATTATTGCTAGGTTCAGTATCCGTAAAGAGGATAACCTTATAACCCATTCGAATCCATATAGGAATTAGAATGGATAATACACGCTGAACACCGCCATTTTCAATATGATGATAATATGTAGCTATTGTTTTAATATGATTACGTTTAGGGGTAAGAGTCAATGCACCATTTATTCTATCAGCAAGTATATCGCGGTCGTACCATCTTTTCTTAGCAAGTGCTGCGATAACTTTTTTGGAGCCCCAATATTTTACGAGGATATCAAATCCTTTTGAGCTCTCTCCTTTCTTCATGCGTAACAACCAATTAGATAAGCATTCATCAAATAACTTCTCATCATATTTTTGACATATTTTTTCATACTCAGCAAAACATCCCTGTCCCTCTAAAAACAATTTTATTCCTTTAGCAACATATGATTGTGTGCAATAACGTTCCAATATGTTACTATCTATCCATTCATGCCCGGTAATACCTCTTCCAAAGCAATAGTGATAAAGAGCCTTTTGCCTTGACAAACCGTAATATGAATTTGCAAAAAAAGAAATGATAAAAAAGGCATATAAATCTTGAGCCTTAGGATATTTACCTTCAGGGATATATTGGAAAGCCTTTTTGCACAATGATGCTGAATAAATTTTATTCCATAGAGTAAAACCGTATTTCTCATATAAAAAACAATATTCAAAAACATCTTTTCCTTGCAACTTTGTGGGATAAGGCAATAATAATTTTTCAAGAGACTTGATGCGATTTTCTGGAATTCCGCCGCAATTTTCTATTGTCGTGTTGAAATGTAAGATATCAACATTTACGCGCTTGATTTCTGAATAGAGTATATCACAAGTATCTGGTTCAATATAATCATCAGCATCTAGGAAAAGAATATACTCGCCACTAGATATTGAAACACCATCTTTCCTTGCTTGTGAGGCACTCTTGTTTGTGTCGTATGAAACAGTTTTAATCCGGGAGTCAACGGAAGCGTATTTCTGTATTATTTCCAATGAGTTATCTGTAGAGCAATCATCGACACAAATAATTTCGATATCCGTAAGTGTTTGGTTAACTACGCTATCCAAGCATTGCTTTAAAAACTTTTCTGCATTATGAACAGGGATAATAATAGATATTTTCGGCATTATTTCCTCAATCCTTGTAAATATTAGTAATTGATATTATACCACCCACTCATCCTATTATATAAAATATCTGATCCTAATTAAATAGTTAAAAGTACTTTTGCCTTAAAAACTCTTCATACTGTTTACACATTTCAATCGGATCTCCAAATCCCATCTGCTTTCCTTTCTCCAACCAGAGGACCTTATTGCACAATTGCCGGATCTGCTGTGTGGAATGCGAAACCAAAATGGTCGTAACGCCTCTGCCTATTATCTCCATCATTTTTTCTTCGCTCTTTTTCCGGAATGCTCCATCGCCAACAGACAGAACTTCATCCAGTATTAGAATGTCTGGATTGACCAGGCTGGCAATGCTGAAAGCAAGTCGCGATTTCATACCTGAGGACAACTGCTTGAAGGGTCTGTCCTGAAACTCCTGAAGCTCGGCAAATTCAATGATCGAATCATACATTTCATCCATAAAGCGACGTGTATAACCGAGCATGGCGCCCCTTAGGTAGGTGTTTTCTTTTACGGTCAGTTCCCCGTCAAACCCGGAGGCGAGCTCCAGCAGGGCTGCCACATTACCGTTGATTTCGACTTTTCCTTTTGTAGGATTCATGATTCCGGCTATGACTTTCAGAAGCGTGGATTTACCGGCACCGTTGCTGCCGATAATGCCAAGCAAGTCACCCTTTTCAAGGGAAAAGCTGACCCCGTCAACAGCCCAGAATTCCTTCACATGGTAGTTGTGCGAAAGCTTACGCACAATAAATTCTTTCAAGCCTATATTTTTAAAATCGCCGATGATATATCTCACTGAAACGTCTTTTAGCACAACAGTCGGTTTTGTATTATCCATTGGTTTCCCCCATCACAAGTAGTATAAGAACTTCTGGTTATGCTTCTTATACATTCTAGCTCCAATAAGTAAGACCGCAAAGGCGTATCCGAATGCCAAAAGGTGTGTTACCAGGTCTGGAATAGCATTGTTGATTACAATCGTGCGGAAATAACTGATATACACATATATAGGATTCAACAAAAAGAGTTTCTGCACAGCTGGCTCATAGGCATCTATGTTATAAAAAATGGCGGACAGGTACATGAGCATCAATGTAAAGATGCTGTACAGATACTGGATGTCCTTAAAGAACACGTAGAGCGCGGAAAGTATGGAACCAACCCCGATATTGAAAAAGACCAGGCAGACTATCGGGTATACCAGCAATAGGAATTTCCAGTGGAATGCAATGCCATCCAGCAGACAGAATCCCAGGAAAATAAGGAATGTCAGCCCGAAGTTGATGAGCGAGGATACGTTTTTGGAAAGCAGGAACAGGTATTTCGGCACATTGACTTTGGTAAAAATACCGGCATTGTCAACCAACGAGGACATCCCCTGGTTGGTAGCGTCGCTGAAGTAGGAGAAAACGAGTGTCCCGGCAAATAAGTATGTTGTATAGTGGTTTGTTGTCCTGCCAAAAAACTCGGTAAAGACTATTCTCATGACGAGCAGGGTCAGCAATGGAGACAACAAGCTCCACAAAATTCCCAATACCGTTCTCTTGTATTTTTTCTTAAAATCCCTCTTAACCAGTTCTTCAAAGAGGAATTGATGCTTCTTTAATTTCCTAAGCATGTGAATGCTCCTTACTTTCTTAATTGTTCTCGCAGTTTACGGGCAAGACTTGTTCTTCGTGAGTTCGGCGGAACGATTAAATATTTCACTTTCCTCTTGAAGTATTTCATGCTGTCCAGCATGAAATCGATCCTTTGCAGTTCCAAGGCCTTTACCTTCCCGGTATCCTTCAGCCAAGTATAGTATACACCAAACAGGCGCTCCGCCAAATACCCGTTGACCCGCGCTTCCTCGCCGGTGTAATTGGCTGCGCCTTTTCTTTTGTCATATTCGGTTAATATGGCGAACAGCCAGGAGCAATATTCATGAAACAGTTCCCGTTTCATGATATAGATATTGCACGGGTGCATCATGGTTCCGTGAATATATTTGCGATAATAAGGCGTAAACTCAGGGAAAAGATCTCCCAGAATTTCTGCTGCCAGTTGCAAATCCTCTATATGATGGTAAGCCGACTGCTTGTAATATTCAAACAGGCTTGCGCCCATATCTTCCGCAATGGGAACCAGGATGTCATAACCTCCGATCAGGTCCTGTATGTGGAATGTATCATAGCCATATTTGTCAAGAACCCTTTCATCAGGATGGTTGGCCAAAACGTACGGCCGCATTTTTTTATTTATGTTGAACGAAAGGTATCTTCTGTAATGGAAAAAACCGTAATAGTCCGCATTGTCGTTTTTCCAGGCCCAATACTGAGCTGTCAGTTCACAATAGCTTCTGTTATGATGGGAAATGTTGTCACCGGTATCATCGTAGATCATACCGGTAAACCTGTCTTTGCATAAAGCGGCTCCCACTTGTATGGGGACAAGCAACGAATGCTTCGGTACATATATCGGTTTATGGCATGCCACATAGATCTTGACTACCAATTTACCATTCCAACCTCTATGTATGTAGTATGGGTTATGACAGTATTCTAACGTCGGCAGTTACACTTGACAATGTTTTTATTTGGTTCTCTCAAAAAGCTCGGAATAAAAGTTTTCCAGCCGCTTTACCTGCACCTTGATGTCAAATTCCGGAATGTAAATACTCTGCCGTTTTTCTGAACCATGTGAGGCGAAGATTTTTTCAGCCCAAGTGTAGGCAGGTTCCTTGATGCTTAAGAATACGGTATTATGGCTTAATGCCGCCTGAGGTATAATTGTATCGGACAAAAAGCATGGCAGTCCGGAAAGCTGCGCCTCAACGGCGGAAACCGGGAAGCCCTCGAATAGGGAAGGCAGGACGAAGGCATCCATCGCCTGCAAGTATTCATTCACACGGTCGCTGACACCCGTGAATATCACCTTGTTAGTTAAACCCAGCTGTCCAATCTTTTTTTCTATAACGTGCCGCAATTCGCCATCTCCGATCAAAAGGAGCCTACTGTCGGGCATGATGGTACATATTTCCTTAAAAATGTCAATGATATAGCTGTGGTTCTTTTGCAGGCAGAAACGGCCCACATGGCCGAGGACAAACTGTTTATCGTACAGGTTCAGTTCTTTCCTGACCCTGTTTCGTACCTCTTCGGAAAAAGTATATTTGGCTGTGTCAATAGCATTGGTCAGAATGAAGGCGTTTTCAGCCCTTTTCCCGAACAGGAACCTTGCGGAGTTTTCGGAGCATGCGGCATAACAGTTTGCAACCCAGGGGATTAGGCTGTTCAGGATGTTATTCCGCAGTCTTTTTACGGTGGAATCGGCGCTTCTGTCATTATGGCTGTGAACGATGCGCACCGGAACATTGAAGCGTTTAGCCGCACCCAGGTAAAAAACGGCCGCATTGGGCAAATGGCCGTGAACGATTTTGTATTCAGGATGCTCCCTGAAAAAGCGGTTCAGATCTCCCATATACCTCGGAATGTTGGATGGTCTCAATGCAGGCATCTCATATACCTTGGAGCCATTTTTCATGAACCTGTCCCTGGCCTCCTGAGAGATAGGCTCATGGACCAGGAAATCGAAGGCAAACCTATTTTTGTCAATATGATGGTAATAGTTCATGACAACCGAATTGACGCCGTTGTTCAGGCTAAGGTTTTCAATGACATGCAATATCCTAATCATCTTCAGCATGCTTCCTTTTCATGTTTTGTCAGTCTTTTCTCAGCGATTTGTATTTTCTGATGGCATTCAGTATATAGCAGGCCATATAGTAAATAGCTTTCGGCAAGGGAAGCTTTTGGGCTCTCCTGTAAATGATCCATCGGTTTTTGCCGGCTTTGAACTTATTCGCCGAACGGCCACCGTAGGAGTAGCCTGTCAGAACCTCGTCCAGACCGCACAGGGTTTTCCCGGCTTTGGCCAGTTCAAGCCATAGCACATAATCCTCGTGCGCGTAATCCCCGCAAAATGCATGCCCATTAAGGGCAGTTGCCTTTAACATGACCGTGGAGCATCCGATGACATTCTCTTTAAGCAGTTGTTCATAGGAAATGGATTCTGGTACCCTGTAAGCCCGTTTGTCTCTTGATGGCTGCTCATGGGGGTGTGCATAGGCATATGCCGTACAGGATAGATCGCATCCCTTGCGCAACATGAAACTGACCTGCTTTTCCAGCTTGTCTTCAAACCACATGTCGTCGCTATCCAAAAAAGCTAGATACTCACCTTGAGCCATCCTGCAGCCATGGTTCCTGGATGCGGCTACGCCAAGGTTCCGGGGGTTACGCAAAAGGACAATACGGGAATCGGTTTTCATATAGAAATTGACGATGTCAACCGTATTGTCCGTCGAACCGTCGTCAATCACCAGGAGTTCAAACTCGCTGTAGGTTTGATCCAAAACCGATTGTATGGCTCTACTGATAGTATTCCCGCTGTTATATGCCGGCATGATAATCGATACCAAAGGTTCCATAGATACCCTGGAAGATTTATTCTTTGTTATCTGCGACGAAAGGTCTTCCACACTTTTCGTATTTATATTGTAGGCCAAAGTACTATATTGTACAATAATATATTATTCATATCTCCTTTATGCTGGAGGAAAAATAATGAAGCATAATCATACGTTATATCTTTCGTTTGGCGAAAACTGCCTGCCTGATAATATCTTGAAAAGACATGGCTTAAAATCATTCACCACGCCATATTCCCATGGCCGTTCCAATATTGAATACATTCTTCAGATAGAAAAAGACAGATTTAAGCATTTTTTAAACCCCAAGTGTTTACGATATGAAGAGTCATGTGGTCATAGAGTACCAAGACTTAAGATATACAATGAGATACATAATACTTACGATAAATTGCACATGAATGGTTTTGAATTCACCCACCATAATGTAATAGGCAATCATGAGCATCGGGATGCGTTGAAGCGAAGGGCAAAAAGGATGCTCAAGATACGAAACTGCCATTTGATCATTTTTTATCATCATCGGTATTGTTTATCAACTGATTTCAGTCAACTGCTAGACGATCTTAATAAATTGCGCCTGATATATTTGAAGCGTTGCCGTGCTGTTGATGTTGTATTGTTTCACCAATCCCTTATAAAGGATCCATCTGATAGGAAACTAGAGTATAGCTTTGCTGGCGGCATACATGTTTTTACCTTTTATACAACAAAGGTGTGGAGTGGGAATGACCAGGATGTTTTTTGGGCCAGGGTCGATGATGATCTAATTCAGGGGATGCTCAATATGATAACAAATGGCCAGATACATCCGACCGATATAGTCCATACATCTTTAATAAGTCAATGGCTCAGGCACATATTTAAACGCACATGAAAAACTGGTATTGCTTGAAATAATCATACTTGCATACCATAAATAGGGGATACACAACTTCCTATGTTTATAATTCCGATCAGCGTCTTGTATATATTTACTGTTCTTCAAGTTTTGTGTACTATTTTTCAACACTTTTTCATGATATAATTCTTATGAACATACCTGTACAAGCCTCCCCCGAAAGAAGGGATAATGTGGGCAAGGCTTTCAGCAAGTCCTACAAGCTGATCATCATTGTCATAGACTTAATATTGATAAATCTTTCCTACATTACGGCCTTCTTCCTAAAATTTGGCTTTGATATTCCCATGTTCAATTTGCGGCCATACCTGAATGCCATGCCGTTCATTACGCTTGCCGCCCTGATCTATTTTGACATGTTCGGAATGATCAAATTCTACCGAAAAAGCGTCAATGAAACCCTGTCGAACCTGGGGAAACTTGTCGGTCTTTTGAGCATTACCACGGTGTCCATTACATACTTCCTGCAGGGCTTCTCATTCCCCAGGACCGTACTGCTCGGCTCCGCCTTTATCATGTTCATTTACCTGTCGGTATGGCGGGTGTTCCTGGTTTGGATAAGGCAGAAGCTGATGCGTGAAACGTTCGCCATGCTTGTCGGAAGCCATGATGAGCTGAAAACCATTGGCCGCAAGATCATTTCCGACAAGGCCCAGAAGATCGCCATCAAGTATGCGGTAGATGTCACGGATGCCAATACCGCCCTGAAGAAGCTTGAAGACGTAGACGAGGTCATCCTGTGCCCCAGTGTTCCGGACGACGTCAAGGCCCTGATGATCAAGGAGTGCATCGAGCGCAAGAAGGTCGTGTTCGCAATACCCCAGCTTTTTGAGATCGCCCTTGCGAAGACGCGGACGGTCCAGTTCGAGGACATGCCCGCCTTCATTATCGACAGGTTGGGCCTTACCCCTGAGCAGCGCTTCTTCAAGAGGGCCTTTGATATTGTACTGGCTGTTATCGGCCTGATTGTCAGCGCGCCTGTTATGCTCATCAGCGCCATACTGATCAAGGTCACATCGCCCGGCCCGGTCATCTTCAGTCAGGAGCGGGTAACCATCAATAACCGCGTGTTTAAGATTTATAAATTCCGGACCATGGTGGTGGATGCGGAGAAGAAGACCGGTCCCGTCATTTCTTCACAGCATGATCCCAGGGTGACGCCTGTGGGGGCTGTACTGAGGAAGCTCAAGATCGATGAACTCCCGCAGTTGTTCAACATCTTAAAGGGGGACATGAGCTTTGTGGGGCCAAGGCCGGAACGCCCGGTGTTCGCCGACAGATTCAGCGCCGAGATTCCTGCCTACAAGTACAGGACCCTTGTGAAAGCCGGGCTTACCGGGTATGCCCAGGTATACGGCAAGTACGACACATCGGCTGAGGACAAGCTTCGGTTTGATCTGCTCTATATCAGGAGCTATTCCCTCCTGCTGGATATCAAGCTTCTGCTGACTACGGTGTTCACCTTATTCAGGGGGAAAAACAACTACCAGCGAGTCAATGGGTTGGAAGGCGTGCACGGCACCAAGAGAAAAGCGGTGTAGGCAGTCAATTGGATGACGGCTTCGGGTGTGTAGCTAAGCTTTTGAACATGATGCGAAGATACCTGAGCCGTTATTGCACGAAGGATTGCCCTCTCACGAGTATGCCTCTTTTACCCCTTCCCTTAAGCAGGTCGTTCAGCACCAGGTTGGCAATTTCAAGTTCCAGTTTATCCCTGTCCTTTTTGGGAAGGGTTTCGATTTTTCTTGCGGAGTGGTCGTCATAATTTATCTTAAGTTGTGGGTATTTTCTTACAATTTGGGCTATACCGCTGATGATGCCGCTCTCAGGAAAAAAGGAAAACTCAATAGTATAGTCGGGATCGTTTCTTTCCAGGATCCTGCCTCTGAAATTCATTGCTATTCCTCCTTATAGAGCTACTGTTGAGGTTTCGCCATAAGCCAAAAAATCTGGCAAGCGGTATCCGGTGCTACATCATTTTCCAGGTTGTGTTGTGAGATCGATAGAGGATACTGCCGTCAAATTCCTGGAGCAAACGAATCACACTGCTTCGGTTCCCTTACAGGCCCAGCGCGTACCTTGAAGGCGGATGGCCTTTCCGGCTGGGCTTGATATCGGATGTCCTGTTGCCAATCAATGTCGCGTTAGAGAAAGCAAAAGAGCCCAGGCAAATTTCTACCATGGCTCCATGATGGTTGTTGCACCACAAAACCTATGGCAACCCGACTGTCATGGCCAAAACGGCTTCAGACTCGTAGCTTTGCGACCCTGTTTTTCAACAAGTTTGCTTTTTTCATAAGATATACAGTATCTAGCTCTTGGCATAAGCCGAGATGAAATTTTAGCTGATTGTTGCCATTATGTCAATCAGTTTTAGGGAGAGAACCGGTTATGTCGGATATGTTTTTCTAATAATGCAGCTTGATGTCTAACACGTCGCATACGGTCTGCTGGGTGGGCAGAATCTGACCGTTGACGATTTCTGTTATGGAGGCCCCGGATACTTTTATGGTTAGTAGGTCCACGCCTTTTATGTCTACGTCAAAGTATTCCGGTACAATGCCTTTATAATGCGTTATCTTCTTCAGGGTTACCCCGTCCCCGATGATCTCCAGTTCACCCGTGCATTTTGTGCCTGTGCTGGCATCATCAATTCCGAAATAACCGGTTATTCTGGCATATCGCCCACCCAAGGTATAGATGCCCCAGGTGGTGCTCAGTCCGTCGTTCAGGATCGTGCTCACCGACAGGTATTCCTTGCCGGCGATCCGCATGGTTCCGGCCTTGCTATAGCTTGTTCTGGCATGCTTATCATCATACACGGTCTTGACCCATCCGCCCATCATACCATACTGATTCCAGTTTTCTGACTTCAGCGCAGGGGTCAGCTCGGATAAAAAGATGGCGTTGATCTTCTGCTCATTTCCAAAATAAAGGGTGTTCCCGTCCCTTGTCATCTTCTTGTTCATCACGACGGTCAGGTACCGGATGGGAACATAGGTGGTTCCATCGATAATCAGGGGAGGCACGGGTCTGCCGTCCGCATCCCGGGGAAATAGTTTCACCCCGTCCAGCACAATATCCACGCCACCCACAATGGCTGTGACCTGGCGGACAAATCCACTGTCTGCAAAGGCGTATAGCCCGGTAATGAGGAAACAGGCGCATAAAAAGCCCGATACAAATGATTTGATTTTCATACGCAATTCTCCTGAATATCCTAATGACCTATAACTTTTCTCTGTTCCGCAGGAGCCGGGGAGCATCAGGCCGAACGAAAACGATCAGGCCTTGCAGAACTTTCCGAAAAAGGCGCCGAAGGCCCTGGACCAATCCTGCGGATGGATACGGATTATGACGCCTACATTATATTCCATGCTGCCCATGCATTCAATGAATTGGAAATATTGCCTGAAATTTATGCCTTTTGTGGACGTTTATTTATAATTGTATTAATCAGTAAAACAACCGTTTTCCCTGACGGATTCTCTCGGCCTGCAAGGGGGTAGGAGGAAATGCTGAAAGAGAGGTTTGCCATTTTGCGTCTGAAAAAAGCAGGAGACAGCCAGGATGTGGGTTGGGCCGGTTCAAAGATCCCATGGACCTTTGTCATGCTGGACAAGCAGGATGTCCGCCAGGATCTGTTTACCGCATACTGCCGAATCAATCATCCCGCGTTCCCGCGGATTTTGGATATTAAAGAAGGGGATACCTACTATTGCGTCCTGAAGGAAAATATTCACGGAGAGAATCTGGAAGCCCGGCTTAACCGGGAGGGAAGGCTTGATCACGGGCAGGCCTCCAGAATTATCGGCGAACTTTGCAAAACCCTGGAATTTTTGCGTATGCTGAGGCCGGGAATTGTCTGCTACAGGGACATTGCCCTGTCCGATATCGTGCTGGATCACCAGGGCACGGTTAAGCTTATCAATCTGGAGAAGCTTATTCTGACAAAGGGTGATGGAGCTGATGAACCTACAGGGGATTTGCAGCAGGTCCAGAGCGTGGCGCTTTTATACTACCACCTGCTAACGGGAGTCAACCCCTGTGAAATCGAGGGCCACATACCGTCCTTTTCACAGCTCGGACTGTACCTTCCGGGCGAGCTGTTTGACCTCATCACCAAAGCGCTCAAACCGGATTCACCCATGAAAACGCTGGGCCACTTCAGAAAGGAAATAGAGAAGCTGTTTCCGCGCCGCTGCGAGGAACACGGAGACCAAAAAACACCTGCCAGGCGGCGTATAACCGGAAGGCAGGCCCTTGTCATTGCGGCCGTTACCCTGGCTGTTTCGGCGGCGGCTGTACTGGCCTTCAAGCTGTGGGTGTTTGATGCCGCCAGCAGGGCTGAAAACAACGAAATAACGAGGCTTCTTGCATACCGGGAGACCGCTGCGGCAGCTGAAGAAGCAAAGCATACCGATTTTTCCGGGGAGGAAGCAAATATCCTGAACCGGACCGAAACTATGGTAGCAGAGCCGGAACAACCGGTTCAGAATGCGGAAGAAGTATCACAAAGCACAGACGCCCATGAAGCCGGGCAAACCGCTGATAAAACTGATAGTAACTCTCTGCCCAAAGACCGGAATGCACCGGCAAAAAGGCAAAAGGTGTATTTAAGCTCGCTGGAGCCCGCATCCTTCTCCGCGGGAAGCGACAGCTTCAGGCTTGCAGACCTGGATGCGTCCGACAGGGATATCCAGGGCAACAGGTTTCAGGCGGGAATTAAGCTGGAACTCGTCGACAGCTACCTGTCAGATTATAAGGACCAATGGATGACTGTGGAGTACAACCTGGACAAGGGTTATTCCAGGTTCAGCTGCGTTTTTTCGGTCAGTCAGGCCTTTCAGCATATTGATCCCTCTCAAAAGGCCTGGCTCAACATACTGGGCGACGGAAAACTCCTCCTGTCAACCGCATCCGTCGGATCCTCTTCCGGACCGGTGCGTATTGAAGCCGATATCAGGGGAGTGAAGAAGCTGACGCTACAGCTGAATCCCGCATCCCAATTTGTTGAAAATGCAGGCTATATTATCGGGGATCCTGTGCTGGAGCCATAAAGGACGGATTTTCCTCAGGCCTGGAACTCCCGTATCCCGGCGATGAATTTCCGGAACAATACCGGATCGAACTGATCCTGCATGTCTTTCATGATCTCCACCGCTTTTTCCGGGGTGTAGCCTTTCCGGTACGGCCTGTCCGATGTCAGGGCATCGTATACGTCGCAAATATGGATGATCCTGGCCAGTAAGGGAATTTCACCGGCAACAAGCCCCGAAGGATAGCCCCCGCCGTTGTACTTTTCGTGGTGGTAGCGGACGGCTTCCAATACCGTATCGGAAAGCCCGGTATCCTTGAGCATGCGATAGCCGAACTCGGGATGCATTTTCATGGCTTCAAACTCTTTTTCGTCAAGCTTTGACGGCTTGTTCAGGATCCCGTCATCAATGTGGTACTTTCCGATGTCGTGATACAGGCCCGCATAATACACGGTGGCCTGATCCAGGCCGCATCCTGATGATTCCGCAAACCGCACCGCGAGATTGGCTACGCTGAAAGAGTGCCTGTAAGTGACCGGATCAAGTTTTTTGAGTGTGCTGATGATGCACGTATCCTGCTTCAATTCCAAAATCCTTGTTTTCTCCAATTTCTGCTGCGTTCTTGTGTGCCGGACGGCACACAATTGTTGCGCCTCCTTTCGTATTTGAAAGTATACTGTATGCAAAAATAAAAGAGCCAGGACAAACCAATGCCATGGCTCTACTACGCCCTATAAAACCTATGGCAGCCCGACTGTCATGGCCAAAACGGCTTTAGACTCGTAGCTTTGCGTCCCTGCCTTTCGGCAGGTTTGCCCTTGTACATGAGGTATACAATATTCAACTATCGACACAAATCGATGTAATTTTATCCAATCGGTTCGGAAATGTCAATACATTAATTTCAGATTTTTCTAGTTTTATGGCCTGTATTCCACAAATGGTGCTGATAATAAGAATCTGCCCCATGAATAAGTTCCGTGGCTCACCGGGACAGGTCGGCCAAATGGTATTTCACAGCCGGAGAATGGTTATACTGCAAAACAGGTGATGGGGAAAATGTTTGGAAGGATCAGGAACAAAAGCAAATCGGGGAGAAATAACAGCGAGGAAATTGTGCAAACCGGTTCTTACGGCCCGATACCGCCGTCTGCAGATGCCGTGAAAGCCAGCCTGAATGAAATTTTCTCCAACTGCTGCGATTTCATCCTGCGGGAAATCGCATGCGGAAAAAACGGGGCAATCCGGATCCTGGTGGCCTATATCGACGGCTTTGTCAGCAAGAATGAACTGAATCAGGATGTGGTCCGCCCGATCCTGGATTTTCTGGCAAACGAAGAATCTCCCGGAGGCAGTAGCATCTACAACCGGCTGACGGATTGCATTGTGGTCAACAATGATATCCATGAAGCCGCAGATATGCACCAGGCGGTGGATGGCATCATATCCGGCGAAGCCGTACTCTTTATTGACGGTGAAACCAGGGCCCTGGTGGTTGGCGTCAAGGCGCCGCAGGGACGGCAGGTGCAGGAACCGGATACCGAGACCTCCATCAGGGGTGCCAGGGAAGGTTTCGTTGAGAACCTGCTTACCAATACGGCGCTTATCCGGAAGCGGATCAAGAATCCGAACCTTAAGCTGGAGATGATGCACCTTGGCGACAGGACAAAGACAAATGTCTGTATCTGTTATATCAAAGGGCTTGCCAACGAGGCAATCGTCAGGGAGGTGCGGGAAAGGCTCAAGAAAATAAAAACCGATGCCGTGCTGGACAGCGGCATCATCGAACAGTACATTTCCGATAACCGCCTGTCCCTCTTTCCTACGGTGGGAAGCAGCGAAAAATGTGACAAGCTGGCCGGAAAGCTTCTGGAAGGGCGCGTGGCCATTTTCTGCGACGGTTCACCCCATGTCCTGACCGTTCCATACCTGTTCGTGGAATCCATACAGGCCACGGATGACTATTTTGATCATGCCTTTTTCGCAACCTTTATGCGCCTGCTGCGCGTGATAGCCCTGACGACATCGACGCTCCTTCCCGCCATGTATGTGGCGCTGGTCGTATACCATCATACGGTCATCCCTTTTAAGCTCCTGTTGACCCTTGCCGCCTCCCAGCAGGGAATCCCGTTTTCTCCTTTTGTTGAAGCCATGTTAATGATAGTGGCCTTTGAGCTTTTGCGTGAGGCGGGTGTCCGCATGCCAAAGCCCATCGGTCAGGCACTGAGCATCGTGGGCGCCATCGTGCTGGGCGAGGCTTCGGTAGCGGCGGGCATCGCCAGCAACCTGATGGTGATCGTGGTGGCCATTACGGCTGTTTGCAGCTTTATCGTGCCCCCGCTGCTCCGGGCATCCATGCTGCTGCGCTTTATGTTCCTGATTGCAGCCAACTTTCTGGGGATCCTGGGCATTGCCTTTGTGGCTGTGGCCGTCTTTGTGCATCTCTGCAAGATGAGGTCCTTTGGTGTTCCCTATATGGCGCCTTTTGCACCGCTGACGGTAAATGATTTGAAAGACGCGTTCATCGTGGTTCCCATCTGGGCCATGATAACACGGCCCAAGATCCTTCGTCAGCAGGAAAACGTAAGGGGCGCGAAGGGCTCTCAGCGCCAGGAGGTGAACATACAGCAATGACGGCAGGATGGCGAAAAAAAGCAAAAGGTATGGTTTTACTGGCTTTTCTTCTTGCATGTCTTTTGCTTTTGTCCGGGTGCTGGAATTATAAGGAGCTGACGGATATCAATGTAGTGGTGGGCGTTGGGCTGGACAGGACGGAAGAGGGCAAGGTCCTTTTGACGGTACAGGTGGCGGAACCGGGATCGATTCAGTCCACTTCCGGCCACGGGAGCGGCGGAGAGGGACCAACAAAACCTGTGTTTGTCGTATCCCACGAAGGAGAAACCATATTTGGAGCCATAAGGGAAATGCTGGCCACCGTTGACAAGAAACTGTTTTTCAGCACAGTGCAGGTGCTTATCCTCAGCGAAAGGCTTGCGCGGGAGAGCCTGGAGGAGAGCCTGGACTTCTTTCAGAGGGATCATGAAGTGGATTATCTGATGAATGTCCTTGTGGCAAAGGACGTGTCCCCTGCTGAAATCCTTGCAATGGAAAGCGATATGGATACCATCCCCGCCGTGTATATCAGTGAAACAGTGGAGAATACCTCTTATCGCGGGACGGGAAAGAAAACCATGCTGATCGATGTCATCAAGGACATGGATTGCAAAGGCAAGCAGCCGGTCATCGGACAGATCACAAAAGCGGGCGAAAACATGGTCAGGACGGAAGGTCTTGCTGTTTTTAAGGAAGGCAAGCTGGTGGGCTGGCTGGATCCCTACGAAACCAGGGGGTACCAGTTTGCCATGAACGACATCGGCAGCGCCATCGTGAATATTCCTGCGGAAGAAGGAAAAATGTCCATGGAAGTTTTCAGGTCAAAAGCGAAGATCGGTGTTGAATTTGAAGACGGGGAGCCGGCCTGCCTCATGGTCAAAGTGAGGCTTGAGGCCAATGTGGGAGGCCACGAAGGCAAAGGGAAACTGGACGCGCCTGAGAAGATATCGGCACTGGAAGAAATCCTGGAAGAAACTATCAGGAAAGAGATCGCGATGGCGCTGGAAAAAGCACAGGACGAATATTCCAGCGATATTTTCGGTTTCGGTATGGAGGTACACAAATACCACCCACAGTACTGGAAGAAGGCGCAAGATGAATGGGATCGGATTTTCAGCCGACTGCCTGCGGATATTCAGGTGGATGCAAAAATAAGGCGAACGGGTATCATCATTAATCCCGTTATTAAGGAACATTAAGGAAGCATATTGGTATGGTCATCGTTATCATTGTGGTGTTTCTCATCATCATTGCCTATGATGTGCAGGGTTTCATACGGAAAAAGGAGCGGGCAAGCGCGGTTATTATCTATCTTGTCCTGATGGGGATCAGCCTGGTTGTCAGCGTGCTCCTGGCATCAGGGAAAAGACCGTCCAGCCCGGCCCAATGGATAGAAGCGGCGCTGAAGATGGTTGGGGTTGTGAAGTGATGGAAAAAACGCAGATATCAGGCATCCAGCTGTATCTGATATTATTGGGATTTCTTTTCGGCAGTTCTGTCATATTGACTCCCGCGTTAGGGGCGGGAAGGGACGCCTGGTTGGCCATGATCCTCGCCGGAGTTGCCGGGATTTTGCTGATGTGGGTTTATACAACCATAGCCTTGCTGAACCCGTCCAAAACGCTTGTGGAGATCTTGCGGGACAAGTTGGGCAAAGTCATTGGAACCATTCTTTCGGTTCTGTACATCTGGTATTTTGTTCACCTGGCCGCTCTGGTGTTCAGAAATTTCGGCGAGTTCATCTGCACGACGACCTTACCGGAAACCCCTGTTGCTGTGGTGATGGGGCTTTTTGCACTTGTGCTGCTGTATGTGGTCAACAGCGGCATAGAGGTTCTGGGAAGGCTGAGCGAACTTTTTGTGCTCATCCTGCCTACAGTGGTTTTAATTATCAGCATCGCACTCATTACGGAACACGATTTCACCGCATTCCTTCCCGTCCTGGAAGACGGTATGGCGCCTGTTATCCAGGCGGCCTTTGTCAACCTGACCTTCCCTTTTGGGGAAGCGGTGGCGTTCCTGATGGTTTTTCCGCACCTGAACAGGATGGATAACCTCAAGAAGGTTGTGATTTCTTCGACGGCGACCTCGTCGGCACTGGCTATTTTTGTATTTGCAAGGGATTTGATTGCCCTGGGCAGCGATTTGATAGCTCGGGCCACATTCATTCCCCACCTGACATCCCTGCTGATACCGGAGTTTAATGTGGTACCCCTTGTGGATATCAACCTGCTTGTCGGCGGGGGAGTCAAGATATCGGTATGCATATACGCGGCTGCAAAGGGGTTAAGTCAGGTTACGGGGACCCATGATTACAGAAGCTTTTCGCGGGCCGTCATCACTTTTTGTGTGGTGCTTTCGGTATGGGTCTATGAAAACCTGATTGAAATGTTCGCCTGGGCCGAGAAGTTGTGGCCGTACTACTCCATTCCCTTCCAGTTTGTCATACCCCTGCTGCTGCTTTTGCTGTCCTTAAGGGGAAAAAATAAGCCTTCACAGCCAAACACGGAAAACACTGAAACAGAAAGCTGTACGTCGGATGCTTAACCTGCTGCCGTTAAAGTAATGGGCCCTAAGCGGTGGCATATGCATGCAGCTTGAGGGATTTGCGGTATACCAGGACATGGGAAGGGCAGAAGACGCTTTCAGGATGATTGGAGTTGTTGATGATGGAGAAGACACAGATATCGTGGATACAGCTGTTTCTGCTGTTGTCGGGCTTCCATATCGGAAGCACCGTGTTATTGTCTCCTTCGGCAGGGGCAGGCAGGGATGCCTGGCTGGCCATGATTCTCGGGGGGGCCGGCGGGACCCTGCTGATGTGGTCATATGCCGTCCTGTCTATGCTGAACCCGTCGAAGACCCTGGTGGAGATTTTGCGGGACAGGCTGGGAAAGATCGCCGGAACCATCCTTTCGTTTCTGTATGTATGGTATTTCATCCATCTGGCTTCCCTGGTTTTCAGGGATTTCGGCGAGTTCCTCTGCACCACCACTTATCTGGAAACGCCCATGGTCGTGGTCATCGGGCTTTTTGCGGTTGTTCTCCTTTATACGGTCAACAGCGGTATAGAAGTTTTGGGACGGCTGAGTGAACTGCTGGTACCCGTGATTCCTGTTGCCATTTCCATCATCAGCTTTTCCCTCTTCACGATAAATGATTTCACCGCAGTCCTTCCCATCCTTGAAAACGGCCTGATGCCTGTACTCAAGGGAGCTTTTGGCGCGATAACCTTCCCATACGGGGAAACGGTTGCCTTCCTGATGCTTTTTCCGCATCTGAACAGGAAGGATAAGCTGAAAAAAACAGTCGTTATATCGGCGGTATTATCGACGCTGTTGGGACTTCTTGTGTTTTTCAGGGATCTGTTCGTCATTGGAGGGGATTTGATAGGCCGCTCCACGTTTATTCCCCACCTGACTTCCCTGCTGATACCCGAGTTTAATGTGGAACCCCTCCTGGATATCAATCTTCTGATTGGCGGCGGCATCAAGATCTCGGTATGCGTATACGCAGCTGCAAAGGCATTGTGCCAGATCACGGGCGTCCAGGACTACAGGGGTTTCACCAGGGCTGTCCTCACATTTGCCGTAGTGCTTGCCATATGGGCCTATGACAGTGTGCTTGAGCTGTTCGCCTGGACGCAAAAGGTGTACGGGTTTTATGTTATTCCCTTCCAGGTGCTCATACCGCTGTTGCTGCTTCTGCTTTCCCTGATCCGTAAGGGCAAGCCGCAGGGGGAAGTACCTGACAAAGAAGGCAATAATAATGCAGAAGCTGTTAATGCATGACATTAACAGCTTCCTTGTGGCGGAGGGTTAGGGATTCGAACCCTAGATACCTTGCGGTATACTGGTTTTCGAGACCAGCTCCTTAGACCACTCGGACAACCCTCCAGGTTATGGTCTTTTTTACCTCAGGATATCATTTGATGCGATTGGGCGGCAGAAGTTCCGCCTTTAGCTTCAAACTCCGGATATGGCTTTAATAATGCCGGGTTCCCGGCAAAATTGCTTCTTTATTATAAGGCATTTGCGACGTTTCCGCAACTGGGGAAATTCTGAGATTGCTACGTCGTTTCTCTCCTCGCAATGACATAGGAGATATTGCCTGCAGGGTCTATTTAAGGTGTCATCACAAACCAAGTGAAACGGAGCGTGGTAATCTCACCGCATCCGCAAAGCCGTACCCATGGTGTAAAGTGCAGCGCGGCAATCTTCTATTCCCGCATGACATACCCTAATCTGTCATTGCGAGCACCGTTGATCGGTGCGCGGCAATCTCGCAAAAAACTACCTCCTTGCCCTGAAAAACTCCGTGAGCAATTCTCTGCACTGGCTCTCCATGATGCCTTCATAAATCTCGGGAGTATGGTTGAAGGCCCGCATGCGCAACAGATCCACAACCGACCCCACCGCTCCGGCCTTCGGATCGGAAGCGCCGAAGTAGAGCCGCCGGATGCGCGCGTTGATGATGGCGCCTGCGCACATGGGGCAGGGCTCCAGCGTCACATAAAGGTCGCAGTCGTCCAGCCGCCATCGGCCAAGGATCCGGCAGGCTTCGTTGATGGCCAGGATCTCCGCATGGGCGGTAGCGTTTCCGGTAGTCTCCCTGAGGTTATGGGTGCGGCTGATGATAAGCCTGTCCTTTACGATGACGGCACCAACCGGGACCTCGCCCTTTTCTGCGGCCTTTCTGGCCTCCTGGATGGCTATTTCCATGTAGGGGTTGATCATGGATTCCCTCCCTTTCCAACATCCAACTTCCAACAACTTACTTCCGATTTCTGAGATTGCTTCGTCGGCTATCGCCTCCTCGCAAGGACAAGAAAGATACTGCCAGCATGATCGATTCCGGGGTGTCATTGCAAAAGGAGTGAAACGGAGCGTGGCAATCTCACTGTTCCCGCAAAGCCATGGCCTTGTTGTCAATGCGAGCGGAACGGAGTGTAGCGCGGCAATCTCATCCAGCACTATTATACAGTATTTCAGGTATGCCTCATCCATCTCCTACATAAACATTAGTATGGTTAAGAAGGGGTTGCGTCTTAAAGCTGAAGACATTGTCCTCCTGATCCTTCCGCTGGCTCTTCTGCTGCTCTTCCTTATAAGGCCCAAGGCGCCGGACACTGAAAAGCATCCGGACCTGCCGGAAACCGAGCGCAGAGGGCCGGAGATCACGCTTACGGTTTACAATCCCGGCAAGAGCCTCATCACAGAGGAAAAGCTGGAGGATTACCTGGTGGGCGTAGTGGCTGCCGAAATGCCTCCGTCCTTTGAGCTGGAGGCCTTGAAAGCCCAGGCGGTGGCGGCGCGCACCTATGCTTTGGGAAGGGTGGAAGGCTACTACGGTTCCACCGAGAGCCATTTCGGGGCCGACATCTGCACCGATCCGGGCCACTGCCAGGCCTGGATCTCCAGGGAGCGCTTCCTTGAGGTATACGGCAGCGAGGAGGACTGGGATAAGATAGAGCAGGCGGTGGAGGAAACCCGGAATGTGGTTGTGACATACGGGGGTATTCTGATCAACCCGCTTTACCATTCCAACAGCGGCGGTATTACCGAGGATGCCCAGGAGGTTTGGGCCATTTCCGAGAGCGTGCCCTACCTGCAAAGCGTCACAGGTCCCGATGAGAGCAGCTATCCGGACTATGAGAAAATTCAATTATATTCCTGGGATGAAATCGTGAAGAAAGTAAAAACTAGATATCCCCAGGCCAAATTTCCGGAGAAAGTCGATATGGCGATTGAGGCCTATACCGTCAGCGGGCGCGTGGACACCATCCGGATCGGGAGTGTCTCCATTCCGGGCACCGAATTCCGGGAACTGTTCGGCCTGCGCTCCACCAATATCAGCCTGAACTTTCCATCACCTGAATCTGTTGAAATCACAACGATTGGTTACGGCCACGGCGTGGGCATGAGCCAGTGCGGGGCCGACGCGCTGGCCAGGGAAGGTTACAGCTACGAGGACATTCTGAAACACTATTATTTGGGTGTGGAAGTGGAAGAAATCATGCAATAGAGTATAAATCCATCTCCACTGGCAATAATACATGGTGGAGGTGGATACTGTGAACAACAAGGGTAGTTTTAAGAACGAGGGGTCATTTGGCAAAAGGATCGTGAGTTTTTTTAAGGAAAGCGGCTTTTATGTAGCCATTGTGGTGGGGCTTTGCGCTCTGGCCGCAGGGGCTGTTTTCTTTTCGACGAACCAGATACTTACCGAGCCGGAGCCTGACCCGCAGCAGCAAAACCTGATTGACAATGGTCAAAACGAGTTTAGTCTGCTCGATGACTTTCCTGAGATACCGGAGTTTGATGAAAGCTCCATAAACGACAGCAATGGGGCTGAATATGCCGACGACGGTCCTGATGACAGCCTGATCGCACAGGAAAACACCAATCCGGGGGCGAATGAAATAACCCTGGAAAATGAGCCGGCTGACAGCGGCGAACAGACAACGGTACAGGAGGGTTCTCCCGAACAGACCGTCGAGCAGGAAGAGGACAGCGCCCAAACCACATCGGGAGGTATCATGGAAGACGGAACGGCGCCGGTGGACAACGTGGTGTTGGCAATCGTCAAACCCAATTTCACAGTGCCTGTTGAGGGCAAGATTCAAAACGGCTATTCCATGGACAAGCTGGTTTTCTCGCCCACTTTCAATGAATGGCGTACCCACAGCGGCGTAGACATTGCAGCTCCCCGGGGTGAAGTGGTTCGCGCCATCGGCAGCGGGGTCATCCATGAGATCAAGAACGATCCCAGGTATGGATTCACCATCGTGATCGACCATAAGAATGGCTATAAGTCCCTGTATGCCAACCTGGCCAGCGACAGCACCATCACGGTAGGCAAGGAAGTCAAGATGGGGGAAGCCATCGGATCTGTGGGAGCGACTGCGATCTTTGAAAGCGCAGAGCCGACACATCTCCACTTTGAGCTGTACAAAGAGGACAAACTGGTAGACCCCGAAGCCTATATTGATTTTCCCAAATAGGGATAATGGTCTTTGACACAAACTCTGCCGGAAAGCCCGTCATGAAAGTGGCGGGTTTTTCTTTTGCTTTCATTAAAACGATATCTTCTGAATTTCTACCTGCTCAGCGAGTCTCCATACCAAACCGGCATCCGGCGCCTGTGTGCCGTCGCTCATCACACTGGCGGCGCCCATGGCCATAGCTAAGCGGATGCGGGTTTCCCAGGGCAGTTGCTTTTCCAGGCCATAAGCCATCGCAGCCACCATGGCGTCACCTGCTCCAACAGTGCTCAGGGCAGGGACTTTCAAGGCATCGGCCGTAAACACCCCGTCGGACGACATGAAAATGGCGCCGGCTGCTCCCAGGGAAATGGCAATTTCTTCAATGCCTGTCTCCAGCAGCTTTTTGCCTGCCTGGATCAGTTCCTGCTGCGTAGACAAGTCTTTCCCTGCGATCCTGGACAGTTCCGCATCGTTAGGCTTGATGAAGTTGGGTCTGGCCTCAATCCCCAACCGCATGGCCTCGCCATCACTGTCCAGGAACACCATTGCGCCAAGCGAATGAAAGCAATTCGTCCATTCGTAATACAGCGAAGCATTCGCTCCCCTCGGAAGACTTCCGGAAAGGATAACAATATCGCCGGGAGAGATCTTCGCAGCAATACGGTTTCTCAGTTCCTCCAATACAGATTCGGAAACCTCCGGTCCCGGTTCATTGATTTCGGTGGTAACACCGCTGGACGGATCAATGATTTTCATATTTGTGCGTGATTGCTCCGAAATCATCACCGGTAATGTATCGATTCCCATTTGTGCCATCAAGGCCAGCAGATGCTCTCCGGTAGATCCACCCAGGATAGCTCCCGCCGTGCTATCGGTACCAAGTTTTTTTAAGCACTTTGAAACGTTAAAGCCTTTTCCGCCGGCATCGATGCGAAAAGACTGTATGCGATTCACACTGCCGACGGAGAAACCAGGAATGACCACCGTCTTATCAATTGCGGGATTCAGCGTAACAGTAAATATCAGTTTACTCACTCCTTTTCACTTCAATAGTAACCGGTGGTCGGTTCTCTGACAAGCTGCAGTTCTTTCGTCATAATTCCATGGCCTGGAGGAAACGGCCAACGGGTTCTGTTCATCATGTACATGTACATGATATTGGCAATTTGGTATAATATAATAATAAACTTCACAGGGGTAGAGGAAAGGAAAGCAGTATGGATAAGCCGATATTGATCTATAATTCGTTGACCAGAAAAAAGGAAGAATTTGTTCCTGTTGAAGAAGGACAGGTCAAAATGTATGCCTGCGGGATAACCGTATCTGGAGATGCCCATATCGGTCACGCATACCAGGCGGTTATATTTGATGTCATCAGAAAATACCTGGAATATTGCGGATACCGTGTTACCTATGTAAGGAATTATACGGATGTGGATGATAAAATCATCAATAAGGCCAGGGAACTGAATGTTCCGGCGATGGAATATGCCAACAAGATGGTGATAAAGACAGATGAGGAACTGAAGCGCCTGGGCATTGAAAATGCTACCATTGAGCCAAGGGCCACTGAAAATATTGAGGAAATGATTGAGTTTATATCGGAACTCATCAATAAGGGATATGCCTATGCGACGGAATATGGCGATGTCTTCTTTTCGGTGAAAAAGTTCCCCCAATACGGCAAGCTTTCAAACAGGCTGGTTGAGGAAGAAATCAGCGGCGTCAGGAAAGAGGTTGAACCAGGGAAGATTGACAGTCAGGATTTTGCCCTGTGGAAAAGCGCAAAAGAGGGTGAGATTTACTGGGAATCTCCATGGGGCAAAGGACGTCCTGGTTGGCATATTGAATGCTCAGCCATGAGCATGAAATACCTGGGTGAAACCATTGACATTCATGGTGGCGGAAAAGACTTGATTTTCCCTCATCACGAGAATGAGATTGCACAATCGGAATCGCGCACAGGAAAGCCATTTGCCAGGTATTGGATTCACAATGGCCTTGTAAAGATTAATGGCCAAAAAATGAGTAAATCCCTGGGGAATGGGATTTCGCTGAAAGAGTTGCTGGATAATTATCATCCTGACATTATACGTTTTACCTTGCTGCAAAACAACTACAAATCGGATTTGAATATTGTCGATGGCATTTTTGAGACCAATGAAAAGCATATTTACGGCTTTTATAAAATACTGAATGAAATTGATCAACTGACCGATGAAGAAGCCACCGGCGACAGCCAGCAAAATGATGACGCGAAATCGCAGATAGAGAATGAATTCCGGGATGCCATGAGCAATGATTTCAATACGGCCGTTGCCATTGCCAATCTGTTCGGCTACTTCTCAAAAATGAAGCAGATGCTTGAGAAGAAAAAAGATGTTGGCAGCCTGAAGGCAATGAAACAAGCCATCATTGATAATTACAGAGTGCTGGGGATTTTGCAGCATGATCCGCAAAAAGTGATTGAGTTGATACGGGATAAATATTTGACCAAACACGGTATCACTGTAGAGGAAATTCAATCCCGCATTAACCTGAGAAGTGATTACAAGGCAAAAAAGGACTATGCCAACGCGGATGCCATCAAGGAATATTTGGCCAATAAAGGTATAGTGGTTATCGATAAAAAAGGCGTGACTGAGTGGGATATTGCCTTCTGAAATAGAAGTGGCATAAAAAAGGATTATTCCGCATACACTATTGTTTCATATGAATAAATAAGATTAAACTCGCCGGTTTTTAGCACAACGGCGAGTTTTTTTCATAGAGAATCATACATATCAGAATAAGGACAACACAATCTTTGTGTTTGCGGGTATAGCGTACTAGCCTTCCTCATATAGATAGTATCGGGACATCAAGCCGTGGTATCGGCGCTGTGCGGGAGGCAGGCGCATGAGACATTACATAGAGGAGCGCGCCTTAGAGCTTGGGAACTTCATCATTGAAAACAGGACGACTGTCCGAGCAGCTGCACAGAATTTTGGTATCAGCAAAAGCACGGTGCACAAGGATGTTACAGAGAGGCTTGCAAAGCTTGATCCATTTATGGCAAAGCAGGTGAAAAGGATACTCGACGAAAACAAAGCGGAAAGGCATATCCGCGGAGGTGAAGCAACAAGGCTCAAATATGGAAGGGAAGGCAGAAAAGTCGGTTAAACACCGACTTTTTGCATATTTTATGACGGCTCAGGCATGTCCCGCTCCCGCAAGCCGCACATGCATATCCGGCGGAGCCCTTTCGCATTCTGAGCCATCATGTTTGAACGAGGCCGTTCAAGCAGCTACTTTTTAGGGTACCTGATATCCCACATTATGAATGACCAGGCAATCCCGGCGAGCAGGAAAAGCGGAATACCAATGAGCGATGCCAACGAAAAAAGATTTGATGGGCTGCCCGCCATCTGCACATGTCAACCGCGTCTGATTATTTCCTGGAAAGCATTTGACCAATAGGTTCCAAAATGATATAATATACTCATCATATTATGTCCCTGAAACTGAATATGGTTGAAGTGCTGAATTCCTGTCTGCTTTCTTGGACAGGATACGGGGGAACCAATTCATGGGGTGAATCCGGAAATTATTTCCGGTAGGGCTAATTCCTTTCGGCCCGAATCCGTCAGCTAACCTCGGAAGCTTTGAAGGGAAGGATGGTTATTTTCTGCCTTTGAAGCGATTCTCACTAGGGTTGGTGATAATCGCTTTTTTAGTCGTGACGTTGGTTCCCCGATTCCTGCCTTCAATGCGTTTGGTTGGCAGGACGGGGTTCTTCTTTTTTCTAAAACATTCGAAAGGGGGTCGGAGATATGGGTACAGTTTATGATGTGTACCGGGAGAACAATGGCAACCGGTTTGAGGAACTGAAGCGCAGCATAGAAACGTATGAACAGGTGAAAGGTACCATAAAGACCGGCCTTGAGGACCGGGAGAAGATTGCCCGGCAGAAGGCAAGGATTATGGAAAGGCTGGGAGCCACCGAAGAGCAGTGGAAGGATTACAGATGGCAGCTTAAGAATCGTTTCACACGGGCTGAAGATATCGCCGAAATGCTTGGGCTGTCGGCGGAAGAAACAGACAGGATCAAAGCGGTAGGGGAAAGGTACCGGTTTGCAATTTCTCCATATTATCTGTCGGTCATCGATCCCGACAATCCGTCCTGCGGGGTCAGACGACAGGCCATCCCCTCCTTCGATGAGCTGAATGATCAGGGCGAGCTTGATCCTATGGATGAAGCGGGCTGGACTCCGGAAGAGCTTATCACCCGGAGATATCCTGACAGGCTTATCATCAAGGTTACCAATATCTGCGGCATGTATTGCAGGTTCTGCCAGAGAAGGAGGATGATCGGCGAGCATGATGCCCATGCGGACCGGGAACAGATCGGAAAAGCCATAGACTATGTGCGGAAGAACAAGGAGATCCGGGATGTTCTGATCACCGGCGGTGACGCTTTTATGCATGACGATGCCACCATAGAATGGATGCTGGAGGAACTCCGAAGCATCCCCCATGTGGAGATCATCCGGTTTGGGACCAGGGCACCGGTTACGCTGCCCCAGCGGATCACCGACAGTTTGGTCAACATCCTGAAAAAATACCATCCGATATACGTTAACACCCATTTCAACAATCCCAGGGAGATCACCGAGGAGTCCAAGGCAGCCTGTGAGAAGCTGGCCAACGCGGGTATCCCCCTTGGCAACCAGATGGTGCTGCTCAATGGCGTCAACAATGACAAGTATGTGGTCTGCAAGCTGAACCAGGCGCTGCTTACCATCCGTGTAAAGCCCTATTACATCTTCCATCCCAAGACGGTCAAGGGCACGTCACACTTCTGGGTGAGGGTGGAAGAAGGCCTTGAGATCATGGACTATCTGAGGGGAAGAACGTCGGGCATGGCCGTTCCCACCTATATCGTCAACGGACCCAAAGGCCTCGGCAAAACGCCCATCCTTCCTAATTATCTGTGCTATATCGGTAAAGACAAAGCGGTGTTCAGAAGCTGGCAAGGAAAAGTGTTCACCATACAGAATGAAATCCGGTAAAGGGGGAGAATTTACGATGAACGTCAAGTTCAATAAGTACAGCAAGATGATGGAGATCGAATTCCAGTTCAGGGATGTTCAGGATCCGAACCTCTTTCGCAATATTTTCCCTTACAATGAGGTCCCGAGGCTGGTTTTCAACCACAGAGTCGTGCCCATGAACATTCCTGAAAAGCTTTACATTACCGACACCACCTTCAGGGACGGGCAGCAGTCACGCTCCCCCTATACGGTTGAGGAGATCAGCAAACTGTTTGATCTTTTGCATAAGCTGGACAACGGCAGCGGCATCATCAAACAGAGCGAGTTCTTCCTGTATTCCAAGGTGGACAGGGAGGCCGTTGTCAAGTGCATGGAGAAGGGCTACGACTATCCCCAGATCACCTCATGGATAAGAGCCAAGAAGGAAGATTTCCAGCTGGTAAAGGATATGGGGATCAAGGAGACGGGTATTCTGGTTTCCTGCTCGGACTACCATATCTTCAAGAAGCTGAAGATGACCCGAAGCCAGGCCATGGAACAGTACCTGGGCATCGTTTCTGCGGCGCTGGATGCGGGCATCGTGCCCAGATGCCACCTGGAGGATATCACCCGGGCGGACTTCTACGGCTTTGTGCTGCCCTTCGTCAACCGGCTCATGGAGCTGTCCAGGCAGGCCGGGCTGCCTGTGAAGATCCGGGCCTGCGATACCCTGGGCCTGGGGGTCAGCATCCCCGGCGTGGCACTGCCCAGAAGCGTTCCGCAGATCATTTATGGTCTGGTCAACTACGGGGAAGTGCCCTCCGAGTGGCTGGAATGGCATGGCCACAATGATTTCTACCGGGCGGTGACCAACTCCACCACTGCTTGGCTCTATGGTGCGGCCAATGTCAACACCTCCCTGCTGGGCATCGGTGAGAGAACCGGAAATACCCCGCTGGAGGCCATGGTCATGGAATATGTCCAGCTCAGGGGTGATACGGGCGGCATGGATCTTCGGGTGATCACCGAGATCGCCGAATACTTCGAGAACGAGCTGAACTATGAGATTCCGCCCAGAACCCCCTTTGTAGGCCGGGCCTTCAATGCCACGCGGGCCGGCATTCATGCGGATGGCCTTCTGAAAGATGAAGAGATCTACAACATCTTTGACACCACCAAAATCCTGGGAAGACCCCCTGTGGTGGTCATCGACGCCCATTCCGGTCTTGCCGGGGTGGCGGCCTGGATCAACAGCTATTTCCACCTTAAAGGGGATATGGCCATTGACAAGAAGGATGAAAGGGTGGCCAGGATCAAGGCGTGGATAGATAAGGAATATGAGAACGGACGAACGACCGTTATCGGGGATTCCGAAATGGAGCAGCTGGCCAAGGAATATTTCCCGGAACTGCTTTCTCTCAGGCAGAGCAGGGTGGAGTAAAAATTTTAACATATTCCTTAAGCTGACACAAAAAATGTAAGAAAAAGTGGAAAAGCCGGGAAAACCGGCTTTTCGCATACCATGGGTTTTCAGATCGATGTCGGATGCCCCGGAAGCCCCGGTATTGCTGAAATTCAGACTTGTAATCATACGGCGATATTGCTAAGATTGTTATGAGTACATGTTAAGAAATGTAAGCAAAGGGGTTGTATACTTTGGGCCTTGGAATGGACATCGGAATAGATTTGGGAACCGCTTCGGTACTGATATATGTCAAGGGGAAGGGCATTGTCCTCCGTGAACCTTCGGTCGTCGCCATCGACAAGAACACTGACAAGATACTGGCAGTCGGAGAGGAAGCGCGTCGAATGCTTGGCCGGACGCCGGGCAACATTGTGGCCTGCCGCCCGCTTCGGGAAGGGGTCATATCCGACTACCACGTGACCGAAAGAATGCTGAAATACTTCTTGAACAAGGTGACAGCATCCAGTTTTTTCAGGCTCTTTAAGCCCCGCGTCATGATCTGCGTGCCTTCCGGTGTCACAGAAGTGGAAAAGCGGGCTGTGGAGGACGCCGCTGTTCAGGCTGGCGCCCGAAAGACTTATCTGATAGAGGAACCCATTGCCGCAGCCATCGGCGCCGGAATTGACATTACCAAGGCCTGCGGAAGCATGGTCGTGGACGTTGGCGGCGGTACCACCGACATAGCCGTTATTTCCCTGGGTGGTACGGTTGTCAGCACTTCCATCAAGGTTGCCGGCGACAAGTTTGATGAAGCCATTGTGCGGTACATGCGCAAGAAGCACAACATCATGATCGGTGAGCGGACCGCCGAAGATCTGAAGGTCAACATCGGAACGGTATTCCCCAGACCCCAGGAGGTCTACATGGATATCCGCGGACGGAACCTGGTCTCCGGTCTTCCCAAAACCATCACGGTGTCGTCCTCCGAATTGATGGAGGCATTGGAAGAGCCGGTGTCCAGCGTGGTTGAGGCTGTCCATTCGGTACTGGAAAGGACACCGCCCGAACTGGCAGCCGATATCAGTGATCGGGGAATTGTTATGACCGGCGGCGGAAGTCTGGTATATGGTCTGGACAAGCTGCTGGAGCATAAGACGGGCATCAAGGTCATCATTGCCGACGATGCGGTTTCGGCAGTGGCCCTGGGAACCGGTAAGGTGCTTGAAAATCTGGACCTGCTTCGTGCCAATGAAATGGCCAGAAGTTCCGGATACATCTTCTGAGCCGGGCCCGCAGAGAAGGGTATATCTCTGGATTATAGCAGGCAAATGGATCACCATAAAGAAGCGGGGCAGTTCTGAAAACAGGGTTGCCCCTTTGTTTCACCCTTGTTCTTGACATGAATGGGGGATTTTATTATGGTTTTGAACCCAAAACCGCAAGGAGTCATGCCATGAAAACAGCAGGAATCTGTGTGGGTGCATCCACTATCACCATAGCGGAGATACGAACGGACGGCAATTCGGTTGAGGTTGAAAGAACGCAGGCCATTCCCCATGAGGGGAATCCGAGAAAAATACTGTCCGAGCTATTCTGCCAGGGTTTTGCTGATCGGCCGGACAGGGTGGTGATCACGGGACGCAAGCTCAGGCACCTGGTCAACGCCACCAGCATACCGGAGCCTGAAGCCCTGGAGGAGGCTTACCGCTGGTGGTCCAAAACCACCGGGAAAAAGGCCGGCACGTTGGTAAGCGCGGGCGGAGAGACCGTCATGGTGTACAAGCTGGACGGTAACGGCCGCGTGATCGGTGTGCGCAGCGGAAACAAATGCGCTTCCGGAACGGGCGAGTTCTTTCTCCAGCAGCTTAAGCGGATGGACCTTTCGGTGGAAGAGGCCATGGCTGTAGCCGATGCCCGGAACCCGTACAAGGTCGCCGGAAGATGCAGCGTTTTCTGCAAGAGCGACTGCACCCATGCCCTGAACAAGGGAGCGCCAAAATCCCGTGTGGTATCCGGCCTTTGCAGGATGATGGCCGGGAAGATAGCGGAGCTTCTGAAAAAAGAGGACCCGGGCACGGTCCTCCTGGTGGGCGGAAGCGCCTCAAACCGCATCATGGTAAGGTTTCTGGAAGAGGACGGGTTTGATGTGGCCATCCCTGAGCACAGCCGCTGTTTTGAAGCCCTGGGCGCGGCGCTGTGGGCTCTGACCCATGAAACCAAGCCCATCCCGCAGGTCGGCAACCTGTTTGCGTCAGGGGAGCGGAACTTCCCCAAGCATCCGCCACTGAGGGATGCCCTTTCCAGGGTCAGGTTTATGGAAACAGTGCGGGACAAGGCCAGGGCCGGGGATGACTGCGTGCTGGGGCTTGATGTGGGCTCCACCACCACCAAGGCCGTCCTGGTGCGGCGAAAGGACAAGGCCATCCTGGCAGGCGTCTACCTTCGCACCAACGGTGATCCGGTGGGCGCTTCCCGGAAATGCTATGCGGAGATTGCTTCCCAGGTTGATGTTCCCGTCACCATAACCGGTCTTGGGGTTACCGGATCGGGACGGCAGATTGCCGGACTCCATGCGCTGACGCCTGCGGTGATCAATGAAATCATCGCCCATGCCCGGGCAGCGGCCCATTTCGATCCGGAAGTGGATACCCTTTTCGAGATCGGCGGCCAGGACGCCAAGTACACCTATCTGACCAACGGTGTGGCATCGGATTATGCCATGAACGAGGCCTGCTCGGCGGGCACCGGGTCCTTCCTGGAGGAGTCTGCCCTGGAATCCCTGAATATCCGGACGGAAGAGATCGGCGATCTGGCCCTGGCAGGGGATGAACCGCCGAACTTCAGCGACCAGTGCGCGGCCTTTATTGGCAGTGATATCAAGACGGCTATCCAGAGCGGCATTTCCAAGGCCGATATCGCGGCCGGGCTGGTCTATTCCATCTGCATGAACTATCTCAACCGGGTTAAGGGAAACCGCCCGGTGGGCAAAAAAGTTTTCATGCAGGGCGGTGTTTGCTACAACAAGGCCGTGCCGGTGGCCATGGCGGCCCTTACCGGTCGGGAGATCGTGGTGCCGCCGGAACCCGGGCTGATGGGCGCCTACGGTGTGGCGCTGGAAACCCTGTCCCAGCAGGAAATGGGACAAATTCCCGTCAGGAGCTTTGACTTAAAGGAACTGGCCGGGCGTGAAGTGGCCTATGAAGAACCCTTCGTTTGTGCCGGAGGCAGGGAGAAATGCGACAGGAAATGCGTCATCAACCGCATCCGGCTGAACGGTAAGGTCTATCCTTTCGGAGGGGCCTGCAACAAGTATTACAACCTGCTGAACCACCGGCCGGATGTGGATGCGGCCTCCCTGGATCTGGTGTCCCTCAGGGAAAAGCTGCTTTTTGAAACGGCCGGAAGGTTTGTGCCCGAAACGGTGAAACCCAATGGCAAGCGGGTGGGCATAAACCGATCGCTGATGACCAATACCCTCCTGCCGTTGTATGAAGGCTTTTTCAGGACCCTTGGCTATGAGGTCATCCTGCCGGATACATGCGATCCGGAAGGATGCCTGATGGAGGGAGCCGCCTTCTGCTGGCCCATGGAACAGGCCCACGGTACCCTGAAGGCGCTCCTGGAAATGAAGCCCGATGTGGTCTTTTTACCCCATATTAAGGCCTTTCCGGTTCCCGGGGGCAGCGATGTCCGGGTGGCCTGTCCCTTCGTCCAGTCGGAGCCCTATACGCTGAAGGCTGCTTTTCCGGAATTGTCGGAAGTGGAGGTTTTGTGCCCGGTCCTGGATATGACAAAGGGTTATGAGGCGGCAGAAGCCGAGTTCATGGAGATGGGGCGCAGGCTTGGACACAGCGACCGGGAAACCAGGCTGGCCTTTGAAACCGGTCTTGCGGCGCAGAAAGCCTTCCACCAGGCCTGCAGGGAAACCGGGAAAAAAGCGCTGGAAGAGATTGAAGCCTCACCGGACAGCTTTGCGGTGGTGCTGTACGGACGACCCTACAATGCCTTCTCCAGCATGGGCAATATGGGCATCCCCAGGAAGTTCGCTTCCCGGGGCTATCGCATCATTCCCCAGGACTTCCTGCCGGTGGAACCCGAAGACTCCCAGGACAACATGTACTGGGCTTCCGGGCAGTGGATACTGAAAGCCGCACGCTTCGTCAAGCGCCATGACAGGCTTTTCGGAACCTATATCACCAATTTCAGCTGCGGTCCCGATTCCTTCCTCATTGGCTATTTCAGGGATATCATGGGACATAAGCCTTCCCTCACCCTTGAGCTGGATTCCCATACCGCCGATGCCGGGGTAGATACGCGCATAGAGGCCTTCATCGACGTGGCAAAGCGCTATGACGACATGATGCGCCGCGGCATGCACATCGGTGATGAAGGGGAGCCCTTCCGGACAGCCCGGCTGGAATCGGGGGCCGGAAAAATGGAAGTAGTCCTTCCCGACGGTTCCCGGTATCCCTTAACCCATCCGAAGGTGAAGGTGCTGGTGCCATCCATGGGAGAGATCGGTGCAAGGATGCTGGCTGCCACGCTGGAATATGTGGGGGTCAGAACCGTACCCCTGCCGCCTCCCGGCGAAAAGGAGCTGGCCCTGGGCAGGTCTGTGGCTTCCTGTAAGGAATGCCTGCCTCTGCTGCTGACGGCCGGAAGCCTGATGCGGTATCTGGAAGAGGAGTGGAACGGGGAGGACATCCTGGTGAATTTCATGCCCGAAACCTCGGGTCCCTGCCGGTTCGGCCAGTACAGCGTCATGATGCAGGAGCTTGTCAGAAAGCAGAAACATGACCGGATCACCATGCTTTCCCTCACCTCCGAGAATTCCTACGCAGGATTCGGCGTGAAATTCGCCCTGCGCGCCTGGCATTCCATTGTCCTGTCCGATGTGCTGGATGATATCTACAGTGCCATCCTGGCCATCGCCGAGGATCCGGAACATGGCGCGAAGGTTTTCCGGGAAATATCCGAGATCCTGATTGACAGCATTGCCCGCGATCCGTGGAAGGTCCTGAAACGAAAGATTTGTCAGGCAGCCGAAATGCTTGCGAAGCTGCCAAGAAAATGTGAGCTCGGCGATATCCCGTCCATTGCGCTCATCGGCGAGATCTATGTCCGGCGCGACAGCTTCTCCAGGCAGCGGCTGGTGGAGCGGCTCAGCAGGCGGGGGTTCTGGGTCAGAACAGCGCCTGTCGCCGAGTGGATCCGGTATTGCGACTATATCGTCCAACACAGGCTTGTTGCCAAGTCCCAATGGGTTGATCGGATAAAGAATCGGATCACCTGCATGGTCAAGAACCCCTTTGAGGACGAGATCAGGAACATGTTTGCCCATTGCGGCTTTTACAGGGTATTTGAAAACGATGTGGAGCACCTGATAGCGGCTGCCCGGGATCTGATTTCGCCCCGGCTGACCGGTGAAGCCATTCTGACCGTTGGGGCGGCCCTGGCGGAGATCGTGGAGAGTGTGGATGGGGTGTTGGCTCTGGGGCCCTTTGGGTGCATGCCCTCCCGCATTTCGGAGGCCATGGTGACCAACAGGCTCAACACCCACAAGCGCAAGATCGCCCGTGATGCCGAACTGGTAGCCAGGGTGATGGAGGTCTGGCCGTCGCTGCCCTTCCTTTCGGTGGAGACGGACGGAAACGCCTTCCCGCAGCTCATTGAGTCGCGCCTGGAAGCCTTCCTGCTGCAGGTTTCGCGCCTGTATGAGACAAAGAAGGAGATTTGCCGCGCAAAGTAAGGACGGCAGGGGGAGCACTCTTGCTGTCATTGCGAGCGGAACGAAGTGCAGCGCGGCAATCCCATCATCCAAGGGAGCCCGTAAAGCCGGCCGCTGTGCTGCACGGCTGCAAAACAGCAACTGTTCGAATGGGGGTCGGCTGAACTCGCTTCGCTCAAACAGCAGCCGTCCTTATCCCATTCTCACAGGCTGTTTTGGCGCCTTATCGCAATGCGGCCTTGACCTTTACGGGCTCCCTCACGGCAGATGCCATTGCAGGCAGCCACTGAAGCGATTGAGATTGCCCGTCGCTTTCGTTCCTCGCTATGACATTCTGTGGCATTATTTTTCTTAAGTATTTGGTGTTAATGATTTATTTCCTAAATACCGATATATATCTCAGAACTCGAATGTTCATTTGCGTGCTCAAAAATCGGTACAAGGGAAGGTATACATATGATAAGAGGGCTGTACACATCCGGTTACGGCATGATAACGCTGAACAGGAAGATGGATGTGGTTTCCAACAATCTGGCCAATGTGAACACCAACGGCTTTAAAAAGGACGGCGTTGTGTTCGAGGAATTCTCCGAGGTTCTGGCAAAACGCCTGTACGATAATACGAACCGTCCGCTGAACATGCCCCAGGATATTGGCGAGATGGCCTTGTTCAATGATATCGCCGAGGTGTATACCGATTACACCCAGGGCTCTCTTGAAAACACCAACCTCAATACCGATTTTGCCATCAACGGTGACGATGGCGCATTCTTTACGGTCGCGGTTCCCGATGGCGAAGGCAACTACAGGGAATTCTACACCCGTGACGGGTCCTTCAAACTGGATGACCAGGGTCGGCTTGTGACCAGAAGTGGATTTGTGGTCATGGGAGAAAACGGGGCCATATTCCTTGAAGGCACCGAGTTCAATGTCAATAGCAACGGGGAAATCTACCAGAACGGCGAACTGGTTGATACCCTCAGGATCAGGAAGTTCGAGAATCCCGAAACCCTCAGGAAATTCGGCATGAACCTTCTGGCGGTGACCGACGAAACCCAGGAAGGTGCGTTCAACGGTACCGTCCTCCAGGGATTTATTGAGCGCTCCAACGTGGATGCCGTAAAAGAAATGGTGGACATGATCACCATACTGAGATCCTATGAGGCCAACCAGAAGATGATCCAGTATCAGGACGCCACATTGGACCGGGCCGTCAATGATATCGGAAGGGTTTAAGCATGACTTGTCCGGCCGGATGGCGACAGGTCAATCCGGTCCGTTGTATGTCGAAATAAAGGTCTACAGGATGTAATTATCAGGATACGGATGTCCGAGAAGGAAAGGTGAAAGATTATGATGCGATCCCTCTGGACCGCTGCAACCGGCATGAAAGCCATGCAGTTCAGCGTGGACACAATCGCCAATAACCTCGCCAATGTTTCCACAACGGCCTATAAGAAGGAGAAGCCTGAATTCGAGGATTTGCTGTATGTGACCATGCAGCAGGCCTACTCCGACGGGGAAAACACCAGGCCCGTCAATCTGCAGGTTGGCCATGGCGTGGTTGCCCGGGCTAATGTCCGCGATTTCACCATGGGAGCCATCCAGCAGACTGGGAACAAGCTGGATATGGCCATCGAGGGCGATGCCTTTTTCCTGGTCAGAGGTCCGGACGGAAATCCGTACTACACCCGCGACGGCAGCTTCAAGGTGTCCATGACCGATATGGGCAAGATGCTGGCCACCTCCAAGGGCTACCCGGTTCTGGACAGGGACGGCCTGGAGATCTACCTGGATACCGATCTTGAGAATATTATCATAGAGCCCAGCGGTGAAATTCTCTACAGGGATCCGGAGACCGGTACCAGCATGTCCACCGGCCAGTTTATCGGACTGTTCCAGTTTGAGAATGTCCAGGGCCTTGAAGCGGTGGGCGGCAATATGTACAGAACCACTTCCGCATCGGGAGAGGCCATTCCTGATGAGGAGACAGAGAATCCCAGCACCATCCGGACAGGATTCCTGGAAGCTTCCAACGTCCAGGTCGTTGAAGAGATGGTCAAGCTGATAACAGCGCAGCGGGCTTATGAACTGAATTCGAAAGCCATAACCACCTCGGACGAAATGCTGCAGGTTGCAAACAACCTGAGACGCTGATGACGGATGCCCATGATGCGGATCGGATGATGCATGATGGGTTGGCCGCTTTTTGGGGAAGTGACGTTTTTCTATGAAAATAGAGGGTTTTGCCCAGCAATACATGCAGAATGTTCAGGATACCCGTAGGGTAACCGACAGTGCGGACTTTGAAGCCGCGCTGCGAAAGGCATATAATGAAAATGACAAGCAAAAACTAAAGGAAGCCTGCATCCAGTTTGAAAGCATCATGCTCCAGACCCTCTACAAGCAGATGAAGGCCACGGTGCCCAAGGGCGGGCTTTTTGAAGAAAGCAACGCCCGGAACATCTTTCAGGATATGCTGGATGAGGAGCTGATGAGCGCCTGCAGCAAAAGGGGTGTCGGCATTGCCGATATGATGTACCGGCAGCTGAGCGCCCAGATGGACAGGACCTATGTTGCATCCGGCACATCCCGTGATGAAGCAGACCTGACCGGGGATGCAGAAAGCGAGTCTTCGATCGGAGCTGAAATGGTTGAAAAACCGATGGATTAATTTTTTCGGCCTGATGATACTGACGATTGCCGTACTTTGGCTGTCATGCCCTTTCGGAGGTTCGGACAGGGAACCTTCGGACGGGCATTTTTTATCTCCCGCTCCTTCCCCGGCCCAGTCCGGTTCGCCTGTCCCTGCACAGGAAACCCCCGACCCCGGGGAGCCTTTCCGCTACGAAAAACAGGTGCTGGAAACCCCTGACGGGCCCATGACCATGCATTGGCTGGAGGTGGACCTGAAAAACGGCCAGGTGGGCGTCAAGCCGGTCACCTCTCACAGGACGCTTTTTGGATATGAGTACCTCAGCGTCATGGCGAAGAACACCAATGCCCTTGCGGCCGTAAACGGCGGCTTTTCTCATCCCAACGGACTTCCGGGCGGAATGATCTATGCCAATAAAACCCTGAAAACACCGGCGTCAGGAAGATTCCCGGTGTTGTTCATCCTTGACGACGGAGCGTTTCTTGCCGATGCCTCGCAGCGGATCTGGCTGGAATCCGGCGGAAAAACCCTGGAACCCGTGTTTTACAACCAATATTCCACCTATGGCGGTATCTATGTCTTCACCCCCATTTACGGTTCCACCGACAGGATTGAAAAACCCCACCTTTGCGCAATCGTGCGCGAAGGCAGGATCGCTGAACTCAGATCGGCCGAAGAACCCGTAGCCATACCTTCCGACGGCCTCCTCATCAGTGCGGTGGGGGCAGAGGCCGAAAAGCGGCTCCGGGATTTTGCGGCTGTGGGCCGGGAGGTTTCGCTCAACACCCATCTGGATACAACCCCACTCCTGGAGGGAGAGTATGTGTCGGCTTATGAATGCGGCAGCTGGCTGGTCAGGGACGGGGTGAATGTCTGTCCTGATTCCGATGCCTGGGTAGGCACCCTCCTCACACGCGCGCCAAGGACCGCAGTGGGCATCAAATCCGATGGCACGCTCCTGTTTGTGGTGGTGGACGGAAGAAACAGGGAGATCAGCATCGGGGCCACCGGTCCTGAGCTGGCAGATCTCTTGATCGACAGGGATGTTGTCCAGGCGGCCATGCTGGATGGCGGGGCTTCCAGCGAGTTGATCATCGGAGATACCATTGTCAACCAGCCGTCAGCGGGCCGGGAGCGGCTGATCGCATCGTGCTTCGTGGTTTTTCGGGCGGAATGACAGTTTGTCGGATTATGGCCGCTGCGACCGTGGTAGAATGTGAAAAAACAGCACGGCGCCGTGTCGGTGAATATGGCTGTGCGGCGTTCATGCCTTCACAGGAGGTTGGGATGGGGAAACGGTTTATCTGCCTTGATATCGGCGCAAGCAAGATATTGGGCGCAGTCATGAATGAGGACAATGAAATCCTCTGCAGGGTCAAGAAGAAAACCAGTCCGGAACTGGGACGGGAGTCTGTCGACAGGAAGATCATAAAAACAGTTCATGAGCTCATGTCCGCTTGCGGCATGGGTATAAAAGACCTGAAAGCCATTGGGGCCGGCGCGCCGGGCATTATCGACACAAAGCATGCCATGGTCCGTTATGCGCCCAACCTTCCCTGGCAGAATCACGCCCTCGGCAGGATGATGGAGGAGGAGTTCCAGGCGCCCTTCGTGGTGGGCAACGATGTGAATTTGGGCGTCCTGGGGGAATGGAAGTTCGGCGTGGCAAGAGGATGTGCCAATGTGGTCGGCCTTTTTGTAGGAACGGGCATCGGCGGAGGGATCATCATCGACGGCAAGCTGTTCATCGGTTCCGGATATGCCGGTGCCGAAATCGGGCATATGATCATCAACACCGACGGGCCCTTGTGCAAATGCGGACAAACAGGTTGCCTGGAGGCCCATGCCAGCAAGGTTGCCATTACCCGGGAATTAAAGGCCGGGTTAGCCGGGAATACGCCCACCGTGCTGAAGGATGTCCTTTCAGAGGGATCCGGCATCATAAAAAGCAGCGATCTGAAAAAAGCGATTCGCCAGGGTGATCCGCTGGCTATCTCCACATTCCGGCGGGCGGTATATTATCTGTCCGTCGGCATCGGCAACCTGATCAACCTTTTCAATCCCGAAATGGTCATCCTGGGCGGCGGCGTTGTAGAGGCGCTGGAGAAAGAGGTGTTGGAGCTTGTGTCGGAAAATATCGGCCGGTTTGCCTGGCCAGCCATGCTCAGCCAGACGCAGATAAAAGCCTCCCAGCTGAAGGATGACGCCGTGCTGTACGGGGCCCGGGCGCTGATTTCTGAAATCCTGGGTTATTGAATATAATATAGAGCATGATATAATTAATCCAGCGACTCAAAAGCAACCGGCGCTGGAACCGGGCCTTCTTTTCTGTTAAGGCCGATCCGGCATAAAGCGAAGAAATGACCGGATGCTGTTGGGTAAGGCCTTTTTTATTGATTTGGGATAAGGAGAGAAGTGCATATGGCAAAAAGAGGGTTTCCCATGGGCATGGGAGGCAATATAGGCAACCTGATGAAGCAGGCCCAGAAGATACAGCAGGACATGGCAAAGGCTCAGGAAGAACTGGCTGAGAAAACCGTTGAGGCCACCGTGGGCGGAGGCGCGGTCACTGTTGTGGCCACCGGCCATAAGGAGATCAGGGAAATCAGGATCTCAAAAGATGCCGTGGATCCGGATGATGTGGAAACGCTGGAAGATCTGGTACTGGCGGCTGTCAATGAAGCCCTCAGGCAGGCCGATGAGCTGGCCAAGAATGTTATGGGAGGCATAACCGGCGCTTTCGGCAACCTGCCGGGCCTGTTCTGATATGGACTACTATTTCTACGCTGCTCCCGTACAACATCTGATTGAAGAGTTCGAGAAACTGCCGGGTATAGGCCATAAAACCGCGCAGCGTTTGGCCTTTCATGTGCTGAACCTGCCCGAGGAGAAGGTGGTCTCTTTTGCCCGCGCCCTGGTTGACGCCAAGCGCAAGACCGGGTTCTGTTCGGTGTGTGGAAATATCACCGATGTGGATCCCTGCCGGCTCTGTTCCTCGGACAAAAGGGATCGGTCCGTCATCTGCGTGGTGCAGTCCCCAAGGGATGTGGCGGCCATGGAAAGGATCCGGGAATTCCGCGGGCAGTATCACGTCCTCAACGGGCTCATATCTCCCATGGAGGGCATCGGACCCGATGACATCAATATCAAATCGCTGATCAGGCGGATTGCCCAGGGCGGCGTGCAGGAGGTCATCCTGGCCACCAATCCCACTGTGGAAGGTGAGGCCACGGCCATGTATATTTCGAAGCTCGTAAAGCCCATGGGTGTCAGAACCACCCGCATTGCCCATGGCCTGCCCGTGGGCGGGGATCTGGAGTATGCCGACGAGGTGACTCTGGCCAAGTCCCTGGAAGGACGCAGGGAGATATAAGGTCGTCAGTCGTGTCTACATCAAATAAACTCCTTTCATTTTTCAAATGTTTGAGAAGGAGTAAATAAAGTTCTTTTAGGAAACATGGTTTATTAGGGAGAAGAAAAGCCCTGTAGGCCATGTTTTTTTATTAGGAATTTTAAGGTGAAAAGGAATAAGGGATAAGGTTTAAATTCAGTAAAATCAATGGATTGAGAGATTGAATGGAAGTAAAAATGGAGAGAAGAAATGGAAAGAATTCTCCTTAAACCTTCTTCCTTAACTCTCTATAAATCCTCAATTTTGCAACTACTTTATTTTCATTTTTTCGATAGTGTCTTGTCAAGTGGTGTAAAATGATTTCTACTTTATCATTTTTTCACCTCATTTATGTAATAAAGCTACTGGTGTCAATGTAAATTCATTTATCGATGTAATCTTTGACATTGATTCCAGACTGAAATAGCGCCGCCCTACTTTCCATTCATCATTTTGTTCCATGAGCATTGCTCCTACCAATCGGATTACCGCCTCACGATTTGGAAATATGCAAACAACATCCGTTCGACGGCGAATTTCCCGGTTAAGTCTCTCAAGAGGATTGGTGGAGTGTATCTGTGCCCAATGCTCACGGGGAAAAGCCATATATGCCAGGATTTCTTCTTCTGCTTCTTCAAGAATTTTCATTGCTTTTGGAAAACGATTTTTAAGCTCATCTACTACATGCCTTAACTGTTCCCTCGCAGATTCCTGATCATTCTGGGCAAATATTGTCCGTATTATCG
>NZ_FQZP01000009.1 GCF_900142095.1 Thermoclostridium caenicola
TACTTGAGATTTCAACTCCATGCTCTCTTTTTTGCAAAAAATGTTGGAGCACCGAAGTTATTTCCCTTCGGCACCCCAACATTTATTATAGAACCAGAAAAAAGCGAAGAGCTGGCAGGAAGTATTCCTGTCAGCTTATTTGTTGTTGCAGAAGGATATGCTCATATTTGGCCAAAAGATCAGGATGTTTTTCAAACAGTTTTGTAAGGGCGTGCAGTCGATTCAGCGTATCTATGGAAAGGGTATGCTCCATAAGTTCCGTCTCTATGAGCAGGCTGTGGGACACCCCAAGGAGCTTCAGAAAGGATTCCACGATCTGATGCCTTTGCAGGAGAAAACGGCCTATTTCACTACCGGTTTCTGTAAGAGAGATGATACCGTATTTTTTATAATCGACCATGCCCAGCTCGCTAAGCTTCTGGACCATTTTGGTGGCCGACGATGCCTGAACATTAAGCAGTTCTGAGATCGTGTTAATACGAACATATCCCTCTTTCAGGCTGAGTCGGTAAATCATCTCAAGGTAATCCTCCATGGCAGATGTGAGGATCTTTTTGTTCTGTTCAAGAAGCTGATAGCCGCGCACGGTATGGAATTTATTATCTGAAATCATGCAACACACCCGGACAAATCCTACCTATAATAACTATTCCAAGGAAGAGAAAATATTATGTTTCACGTGAAACAATGAGATGCACCAGGCTGCATAAATAAGAAAGAAAAAGAAGAGATAATGAAGAAAGATTATTGCTGGTATTGTATTCAACTATCAGTAAGGAAAAAGATATGATTATGCAGCATGAAAACCATACATAGATTTAAGTGAGGAGTTATCAGAAAGTTCGGACAGGATACCAAAATAAAGAGTGCCCTTGATATCAATCTGACATTATGCCCCTGAGAGCTATAACAGGAAATGGCATGCAATAAATAAAGTCAAGAATCATTGTTTCACGTGAAACATTTCAGCCACAGTTCAATCATTATGTGCTATAATAGGAAATGTTCCATAAAGGCTTGATGAGGTGTGGTATGGCTAAGATAATCGCGGTTGCTAACCAAAAAGGGGGAGTGGGTAAAACCACGACAGCTGTCAATCTCAGTGCCTGTCTTGCCGTCAAGAACAGGAAGGTGCTGCTGATCGACATCGATCCCCAGGGGAATGCTACCAGTGGTCTTGGAATAGACAAGAACACGGTGAAATCATCTATTTATGATGTGATTATCAATGAGATCGATATTGAGGATACGCTGCTTCCAACAAAGATAAAGAACCTGATGGTATCCCCGTCGAACATCAACCTGGCCGGTGCGGAAGTTGAGCTGGTATCCGTTATTTCCAGGGAGATGCGTCTGAAAATGGCCCTGGAAAATATCGAGGATAAGTTTGATTTTATTCTGATCGACTGCCCACCGTCATTAGGCCTTCTTACGGTGAACTCCCTTACCGCTGCCAATACCATCCTGGTTCCGATACAGTGTGAGTACTATGCCCTTGAAGGGTTGAGCCAGCTGATGAATACCGTCAAGATCGTGCAAAAACACCTGAACAGGAACCTGAGGGTGGAAGGTGTGGTTTTGACCATGTTCGATGCCAGAACCAATCTTTCCATTCAGGTTGTGGATGAAGTCAAGAAGTATTTTGGGAATAAGGTCTATCGGACCATCATTCCCAGAAATGTCCGACTCAGCGAAGCGCCCAGCTATGGTCTTCCCATCATCCTGTATGATGAAAAGTCCAGGGGTGCAGAATGTTACATGGAACTTGCCGAGGAAGTTATTGAAAGCTCGGAACAGTACTAGGCCATATATTCCACATGAAAGGACAGGTTGAGACATGAGAAAGGGTTTAGGCAGAGGTCTGGATGCGCTCATCAGTTCCGCCAATGCTTTGGAGAATGCCCGGGACAGTGTTCTGGAGGTCAAGATCAACGACGTCGAGCCCAATGCCGATCAACCCCGAAAGGTGTTCGATCAGGAAAGGCTCCAGGCGCTGGCAGAATCCATCAAGGAGCATGGCGTGGTGCAACCCATCATTGTCAGGCAGGATGGCAGCCGGTATGTTATCGTCGCCGGGGAAAGAAGGTGGCGTGCGGCAAAACTGGCCGGTCTGAAAACCATACCTGTGGTGGTAAAAGAGCTGTCATCCAGGCAGGTCATGGAAATTGCCCTGATAGAAAATCTCCAGCGGGAAGATCTGAATCCCATTGAAGAAGCCGAGGCTTACCAGAAGCTCATGGACGAATACAGCATGACGCAGGAAGAGGTCGCAAAACTTGTAGGTAAAAGCCGGGCCGCCATTGCAAATTCTGTCCGTTTGCTTTCATTGGCCAAAGAAATCCAGGAGATGCTGGTGGATGGCAGATTGACAAGCGGACATGCCCGTACGCTGGTGACCATAGAAGATCCAATTAAGCAGAAGGAACTGGCTGAGATAATTGCGAAAAAGGGATTGAATGTCAGGGAGGCCGAAAGGCTGGCTGCCCAGGAGTCCAAGCGGTCATCGGTAAAAAAAGTCCGAACCAGGAAGGAAGATTTGGAAATGACTCAGCTTGTAGAGGATCTGCGTACTCTGTTTGGCACCAAGATTGATCTCCACCACGGGAAGGATAGGGGTAAAATTGTTATAGAATATTATTCTAAAGAAGAATTTGACAGGATCATTGATTTACTGTTAAATATTGGCAAATGACCATCCTTCTATTTTCCCTCAGTATGGATTTTTTAAGGCATGGTAATGTGTTATCATTATAGTTTGATATAATGGCTTTAAATAGAAAATAAGGCCATTGTAGAGGAGAGACAAAAATTGGATGGGAACGGAGGAGAATATGGAATTTAAAGTATTGATATGCCTATATATCGGGGCCGGATTGGGTGCCCTGAGCTTCATTCTGGTGTTAATTAATCATTTCAGGCTCAATGCTACTATAAAAAAATACAGGCAATTCATGAACGGCCTGAGCGATAAGAATGTCGAGGACCTGATGTTGTCCTATACGCGGGAGTTGGAGCATATTAACCGGAGAATATCAGATAATATCGACAGGCGGTTGGCGATATTGGAGCAGAAAATGCCTTCCTGCGTCAGAAAAGTTGGTATGGTTACCTACAATGCGTTCGAAAATGTGGGGAACAATATGAGCTTTTCAATAGCGGCATTGGACGACAATCACGATGGTCTTGTCATGACGGGCATCTATTCCAGAGAGAATTCCTATGTATATGCAAAGCAAATTAAAAACGGTCAACCCGTGGATAAGGAGTTGTCGAGGGAGGAAAAAGAAGCTTTGAACAAGGCTCTTAACAAAGCATAAAACATAACTTGAAACCCGGAAAGGAGATACTCATATGATTGATATCAATGAAATACGCAATAATCCCGAAAGGATAAAAAAAGCCCTGGCTAAAAGATTGGTCGAAGTTGATTTTACAGAATTCCTGGAATGGGATCAGAAGAGAAGAACCCTTATAGCCGAATCGGAAGCTCTGAAGGCCAGAAAGAACAAGGTTTCATCTGAAATACCTTTCCTCAAAAAAGAAGGCAAGGACGTTACAGCCTTATTGAGTGAAATGAAGGAGATCTCCGAAAAGGTAAAGAACCTTGAAGATGAACTGAAAGCGGTAGAAGATGAGATTTTCCGTTTCGTAGCCGGTCTGCCCAATCTTCCCGCCGATGATGTGGTTGCGGGAGGCAAGGAAAATAACCAGGTGGTTAAAGTTTATGGCGAAAAACCCCAGTTTTCGTTCACTCCGAAAAACCATGTGGATCTGGTCACTTCCCTCGGACTTATCGATTATGAAAGAGGTGTGAAGCTGGGAGGAAACGGCTTCTGGCTTTACACAGGAGACGGCGCACTGCTTGAATGGGCCCTTCTTAATTATTTCATCCAGGAACATGTGAAGGACGGCTACCAGTTCATCCTGCCTCCCCACATCCTGAACTACCAGTGTGGCTTTACGGCAGGGCAATTCCCGAAGTTTGCCGAGGATGTATTCAGGCTGGAAACCAGTGAGGTCAACGAAAGAATGCAGTTTATCCTGCCTACGGCTGAAACGGCGCTGGTCAACCTGCACCGGGATGAGATCCTAAAGGCCGAGGACCTTCCGAAGAAGTATTTTGCTTACACACCCTGTTACAGGAAGGAAGCCGGAAGCTACAGGGCAGAGGAAAGAGGCATGATCAGGGGACATCAGTTCAACAAGGTGGAAATGTTCCAGTACACCCTTCCCGAGGAATCGGAAAAAGCGCTGGAAGAGCTTGTTGAAAAGGCAGAACGCCTGGTAGCCGGTCTTGGGCTCCATTATCGCGTTTCAAAACTGGCCGCACAGGATTGCAGCGCGTCCATGGGCAAAACCTATGATATTGAAGTCTGGATTCCCAGCATGAACGACTATAAAGAGGTCAGCTCCTGTTCAAATGCCTATGATTACCAGGCTCGCAGGGGAAACATCCGGTTCAAGAGGAAGGACAGCAAGAAAACCGAATTTGTCCATACCCTCAATGCATCCGGCCTTGCCACAAGCCGGCTACTGCCCGCTATTGTCGAGCAGTTCCAGCAGGAAGACGGAAGCGTGATTGTACCGGAGGTTCTCAGGCAATGGGTTGGCAAAGAAGTCCTGGTGCCTGTAAAGAAATAATTGCTTTTTGATATTTACTTCCTTTAAATAAGCTGCAGTAATAAGATTGTCACAAATAATCAAGGTTCTGCGTCAATTACTGGGGTGAAGCCAGTAAAATGAAGTACTTCTGTGGCAGATGATCTCGTGTGGTCATCTGCCATTTTTATGGCAAAATCAAGCTACATCTTGCAGTATCCTTTTTCTGTGCTTCACGATATTTCTTATCCCATATGGATACCGTTGGATTGCTTTTATTCCTGTTGCCGACTCCTTTCGTTAACAACTGGTATATGGAGCATCGGAAGCGTTCAGAAATTCTTTCTACCATTATGTAAAGGCTTTAATCGGGAAAATTGTATCCAAAGGAATGACATGGAGTAGCAGGTAACACGACGATTTTGGTAACGAATGCAGTTTGATGATATGATAATATATTTTAATTTTTTGTATATTTCACAATTTTATGTTATTATATATAAAGAGTGTCTCATTATGTTTTGAGGGATCAAATATGATTTGTAAATATTGTGGCGCAAAATTTAAGAATGATGCTTCGGAATGTCCTTTCTGCAAAAGCGAAAATACCGAGCTTACAGATAAAATATATCATAACCGGGTTGGAGCCGCCATTTCAAAAATTAAAAACGTTAAAGAGGAAGTAAAACATAAGGAAAGAATCTTTACAAAAAAAGCGGCAGAGGGTTTTCTTGTTTTCGTTGGGGTCTTGTTAATCGCCACTGTTCTGTATTACGTTATTTCTGATGTTTATGCCGTCATAAAGTCCGGCAGGGAAAAGGAAAAAGAAGAAGCTTATCTGGCGAGACTGGAAACCTATTATCAAAAAGGAGATTATGCCGGACTTCATGCTTGCTATTATGACAACAAGGATGTTTTTACCCAAAAGGATCAAAAGTATAGGGAAGTGATTTATGCATGGGATTATATGTCTTCTATCAGAAGAATGATGGATGCAGAACGCATTTTCCCAATAGACATATATTATGTCCTCGAATATTACAACAAAATTTACATTTGGACCGAAGAAAAAACAAATGATAATACCGTTTATGGAAACGAACAGATTCTCTTGGATTTCATATCGGAAGCAGAATCTTTTCTCAGAGAAACTTTAGGTATGACCGAAATCCAGATAGAAACGGTGAAGGATGCGCAATTGGATGTAGATCGTGATAACAATTCATCTCTTCGGAAGATAGCCGATGAAATATGCAATCGCCTTGGCATCACAGAGGAAAAAAGATATTGATTTGAAGGGAAAGATAAAATGAAATGTAAGAACTGTGGCGCATCAGTTCCTTCAAGATTGCCGGCATGTGAATACTGCGGTACGGCAAACGAGGTATACATAAGACGAAAACAAGAATTGGAGTTATTAAAGAATATTTTCAATAAGGCAAGGCGCAGAGCGATCATAGAAACCGTGCCGAATGTTGTGATCAGGGTGCTTAATAGATTCATCTTCATTGCCGCAATGATGTTGCTTGTCGTCCTGTCCATAAGCTTTGCAGTTTTTTGTTTAAGCAGTCGGATACCTGTTGGAAATGAAAAAGAGCATTTGATGGTCCTTGAAAAAATGCGCAATGAGAAAAGATATGACGAGATAGAAGACTATGTATACCGATACGATCTTTACAGTGATCAATATGCTGTTTACTTACAGTCGATAAAAATCCATAACACCATTGATACGTTTTGGTCATATAAAGATTCATATGAGAATATCCGTAAAGAAATTGGAAACGGAGCAAACCCACACCCCTATACTGAAGAAGATGCCAGAAAGAAATATGTTGATATGATGACAAAGGCCTATGAGATATTTCATTATGCCGATGAAGGGATTCTTTCTGAGAACAGGGAATATTATCAGGAATGTTCTATGGAAGTTATGGCCTGCCTGAAATACATTTTAGGATTAAATGATGAAGAAATAAAGAAACTTTGTGAATATAAATATGCCTATTCCGATGAGTTTACCGATTACTGCCGTAAACTGTATGACCAGTATTCATCGCAATAGGGGGTTATAAAATGCACAAATCCATTATGCGAAAAATTCTTCCTGGTGTAATCATTCGATTAATTATTCTTGTTTTATTGATTCTAGCAATCATCTCTATTGCGGCCATGACAATTAAGGAGTATATGGATGACGAATGGTATGACGGGCTTTATCCCGCTTCATTGGAGCATTGTTATTATAGCGGGGAATATGATGAACTGCTCAGGTGGCTTCCCGATTATGAACACCGTTACTCGGAGGAATGCCTGATTTATACCGAAATGGCGTACGTATATCAAGCGTATAAAAAATATATGTTCTGGAGCGATATTGTGAACAAATGCGAAAAAGATGATATTGATCTGCTATATTACAAAAGCTACAAATACCAGTACCTTAAAGAATTGAGCCGAAAAATGAAGGATCTGCAATATGAGGAGAACCGCAGGATAATGAATAAAATCATCCGTGATGCAGGTATTGAACTTATCTAATTGCCGCGGTTTCCGTAATGGAGGCCCCTACAGGGTTATACCATGGTGGATGTAAAGCCTTGAAGAACAAATGTCACATAAAGAGAAGGATTAAATAAAAAAGAGGTAACATGAAGTTACCTCTTTTTTAAACTCAGCATATTATTATTCTTTGACTGTTGCGTACATGAAGTACTTAAAGCCCAGCGGTGAGGACCAGAAGTTCTCAACCTTCGTGTTGAGCACGAAGATATCCACATAGTAGTAGATGGGGCAGAGCATCCAATCGTCGAAGATCATGTCCTCAGCCTTATGCATGAGCTCGAAGCGCTTTGCGGTGTCGGTCTCGGTCTTGATCTGGGAGATCAGCTTGTCATACTCAGGATTGGACCACTGGGCATCGTTGTTGCCGCTGTTGGTAATCCACATATCCAGGAAGGAAATCGGATCGTTGTAGTCACCCAGCCATCCGTTTCTGGCGATGTCATAGTCTCCGTTCTTCCTGGTGTTCAGGAATGTAGCCCATTCCTGAACACCAGGTTGATCTTGACGCCAAGCTTGCCCCACATATCCTGGAGGGCTTCACCGATAAGCCTGTGGCCTTCGCTTTCAGAGTTGTAGAGGTATTCGAAGGCAGGCAGGCCTTGACCGTTGGGATATCCGGCTTCAGCAAGGATCTGCTTGGCCTTTTCCAGGTTGCCTTCATAATCGGAAGGATCGTAGTAATTGCCGCCAACATCGCGGAATTCCTTGCTCGGATCAGCATCGGAAAGTCCAATCGGTACGAAAGCGCCTGCAGGAACCTGTCCGGCCTTACCTATCTCACGTACGATGAATTCACGGTCGACGGCGAGAATCAGAGCCTGGCGTACCTTGGGATTGTTCAGGTATTCCCTCTGGGTATTGAAGGATACATAATAGGTACCCAGCTGGCCTTCCAGATGGAACTCAGGCTTATCTTTCCAGGTATCGATTTCATCATTGGGGATATCATCCGTAAACAGGATCTCACCCTTGATGAAAGCGTTGAGCTGAGCACCGGGATCATCCATCAGCACGAACTTGATGTTCTGCATGCCAAGATTCTTGTAGTTCCAGTAATTTTCGTTCTTGGTCATGGTGATGTGGGAACCGGGAACCCATTCGGTTACCTTGTAGGGACCATTGCCGATGTAGGTCTCAGGCTTGGTTGCCCATGCGTCGCCGTGCTGCTCAATGATGTCCTTGCGAACAGGTGAGAAAGCCGGGAACGCGGTCAGTTCAAGGAAGTAGGGAACCCTGTTCTTCAGCTTGACCACGACGGTCTTGTCATCGGGCGCGGTCACGTTCAGCTTCCCTTCTTCGTAACCTTCAATGACCTCAAACATGTAGGCATAGTCTGCGGCTGTTTCGGGATCGATGGCGCGATTCCATGCATACACGAAGTCACTGGCTGTTACGGGCTTTCCATCGCTCCACTTCAGGCCGTCGCGAAGGGTGAAGGTATACACCGTACCGTCGTCGGAAATCTGCACATCCTTGGCCTGTCCGGGTACGGGCACGCCGTTCTTATCCAGCGTGTAGAGCCCTTCGAAAACATGGATAATCAGTGTGGCACCGTCAACAGCAGAGTTGAGTGCCGGGTCGATGGTATCCGGATCCGAACCAACGTTGACAGCAAGCGTGCCGCCCTTGGTTCCGCCGGCATTGCCGCCGCATGCGGACAGAACCAGCGAGAATACCATGACAATTGCGACCAAAAGTGCAATTCTCTTTCTCATCTTTTTCTCCCTCCATTTAATTCCGTACTGATGTACGATAATTTATTTTATGTGTTTATATAACTCTCCAATGCAAGGTTACCCCCGACACTGGAGATGTTATTTTCTGAACAAAAAATTCAGTTGATCTTGTCCAGGTGGTGGCAGGCTGCGAAGTGCCCGGGTGAGACTTCCCTGAACTCGGGTTCCACTTCTTCACAGAGTTTGGTTGCATACCTGCACCGGGTTCTGAACCGGCATCCGCTTGGCGGATTCAACGGGCTCGGAACATCCCCTTCCAGGATGATGCGCTTCTTCGAACGACTTTGAACCGGATCAGGGATTGGGATGGCCGAAATAAGGGATTTGGTATAAGGGTGAACACAGTGGAAGACCAACTCATAGTCGTCGGCCAGTTCCACCAGTTTACCCAGGTACATGACCCCTATGCGATGGCTGATATGTCTGACGACGCTGAGGTCATGGGCAATGAACAGATAGGTCAGGCCCATCTCCTCCTGCAGTTCCTCAAACATGTTCACGACCTGGGCCTGAATGGATACGTCGAGGGCCGAAATAGGCTCGTCACAGACGATGAACTCAGGATTTACAGCCAAGGCCCGTGCAATACCTATGCGCTGGCGCTGGCCGCCGGAGAACTCGTGAGGGTATCTGTTGGCATGCTCGCTGTTGAGGCCGACCTTCTCCAAAAGCTGTATGATCATGTCCCGGCGTGTCTTTTTGTTTGGAGCCAGCTTATGGATATCGATGGCCTCGCCAACAATGTCACCCACGGTCATACGCGGATCCAGGCTTGCGTAAGGATCCTGGAAGACGATCTGCATCTTCCTGCGGTACGGGAGCATGTTCACATGGGTTATGTCCTGGCCGTCAAAGAAAATCTTTCCGGCCGTGGGCTCATACAGCCTGAGGATGGTTCTTCCCAGGGTGGTTTTTCCGCATCCGCTTTCACCCACAAGCCCCAGAGTTTCACCTTTATTGATATACAGGCTCACATCGTCTACAGCCTTGATATATTTTGGCTTCAGAAACGATCCGCCTGCATGGAAATACTGCTTCAGATTTTTTACTTCAACCAGCTTGTGGCTCATGAGTTCTCACCACCTTTCATATAGGCTTCCTTTTGCAACAACCAGCATGCACTGTAATGATCCTCTGTGATGTAGGTGTATTCAGGCATCTCCCTCAGGCAAATCTTCATGCAGCTGTTGCAGCGCGGTGCAAAAGGACAGCCTTTAGGCGGGTTGAGCAAATCAACGGGCGTACCTTCAATGGGGACAAGCTTCCGGTGCTCCTTTTCGGTGAGAACCGGGATGCTGCGCAAAAGTCCCCTGGTATACTCATGCTTGGGATTGTAGAAGATATCTTCGGTTTTTCCATACTCGACAATTTTTCCGGCATACATGACGGCGATCTTGTCGCACATGCTGGCCACAATGCCCAGATCATGCGTGATCATGATGATGGACATATCGATCTTCTGACGAAGTTCCATCATCAGCTCCAGGATCTGAGCCTGGATGGTCACATCGAGAGCTGTAGTCGGCTCATCGGCGATAAGCAGTTTGGGTTCGCAGGCCAGGGCCATGGCGATCATCACCCTCTGCCGCATACCGCCCGACAACTCGTGGGGATACTGCTTAAGCCTCTTCTTGGGTTCATTGATCCCCACAAGGTTTAAAAGCTCTTCGGCACGCTCCAGGGCTTCCTTCTTGCTCTTGTTGGTATGGAGCCTGATGACTTCCGTGATCTGGTTACCAATGGTAAAGACCGGATTCAGGCTGGTCATGGGGTCCTGGAAAATGATGCTCACTTCATTGCCGCGGATTTTCTGCATTTCCTTTTCAGTCAGTTCATTGATGCGGTGTCCGTTGAAATCGATGGTTCCGCCAATAATCTTCCCGTTATGGGCAATGAGACCCATAATGGAGTATGCGGTGACGCTCTTGCCGCTGCCGCTCTCTCCGACGATGCCAAGCACATCGCCCTGATACATCTGTATGGTTACATCGTTCAGCGCCTTCACTTCACCTGCCGGGGTAAAGAACGACAAGCGCTCATGCTGTATATTCAAAAGCGGTTCACTCATTTTATCACCTCAATTCTTCAGCTTGGGATCAAACGCATCCCTCAACCCGTCGCCCAGCAGGTTAAACGAGAGGATGATAAGGCTTATCATAATGGCAGGCTCAAAAAGCCTGTAAGGATAGGTGCTTATGCCGCCGATGGCATTGGAAGCCATGGAGCCCAGGCTGGGCATGGGAGCCTGAACGCCAATACCGATAAAGCTCAGAAAGCTTTCGGTGAAGATGGCGGACGGAATCTGCAGTGTGGTGGTAACAATCAGGGGTCCCATGCAGTTGGTCAGCAGGTGCTTGCCAATGATCCTGCGATGGCTTGCCCCCAGCGCTCTTGCCGCTGTAACGTATTCCTGCTCCTTGAGAGCCAGGATCTGGCCTCTCACAATTCGGGCCATTCCTACCCAGTAAAGGAGTGAAAACACGATAAATATCGATATCAGTCCAATGCCGATGTCGCTGATCCATCCAAACCCGGGTACATTCGATGCCAAATCCTGCAGCGGATACTTCAGGGTTACCATAAGAAGGATGATGATGAGGATGTCCGGTACCGTATAAATGATGTCCACAATCCGCATCATGATCAGGTCCACCTTGCCGCCGAAATAACCGGCAATGGCACCATATATGGAACCTATGATAAGAACCAGTACGCTCGCCACAAGGCCAACCAGCAGGGAGATGCGGCTGCCCATCATCAACCTGGCAGTCATGTCACGACCGAGGTTATCGGTTCCCAGGATGTGAGGAAAGACTTTTTCTCCTGCTTCAATGCGTGCCAACTCGGCTTCAGAATATTGCATGGGGCGGAGATTCTCGCTGCCCCTGATCTGCTGTTCATAGCCATAGGGGTAAAAGGACGGCAGGATAAACGAAAAGATAAATATCAGGATAATGACAATCAAACTTGCCATGGCTATCTTGTTTTTCCTGAAACGGCGCACCCCATCACGCCAAAAGCTTACGCTTTCGCGCATGACAACAAGGCTTTGCTTCTCTTCCTTATCGGCAGGAAGGAAATCGGACACATCCAGATGCAGACTGAAAGGTTTCTTCTCATGTTCATGACTCATGTCTAATTTCATTCCTTCCTTTCTATTTGAGCTTGATCCTGGGGTCAATGATCTTATAGGCGATATCAACCACAAGGTTCATGATGATAACCAGTGAGGCCAGGAATATGGTGGTACCCATAATCATGGTGTAATCGCGTCCGGTAATGGAGGATATGAATTCGTTTCCGAGACCGGGGATGGTGAAGATTTTTTCTACCACAAAGCTGCCCGTAAGCGTATAGGCGATCAGGGGACCGAGATAGGTGACCACCGGGAGGATCGCATTGCGCAGGGCATGCTTGAACAGCATTTTAAACTGGGAAAGGCCTTTTGCCTTGGCTGTCCGCATATAGTCCTGACCCAGCACGTCCAGCATGCTGGTGCGCATAAGCCGTGAAATATAGGCCGTCGGATAGAAGGAAAGCGCGATAACAGGCATGATGTAATGCTGCCAGGAAGTCAGTCCGTAAGTGGGCAACAGATCCAGTTTGATACTGAAGATCAGCATGAGAACTGTGGATATGACAAAACTGGGTACCGCAATACCAAAGGTTGCGACTACCATGATGAGATTATCCAGCCACTTGCCCCGGTTCAGGGCGGCCACACACCCGAGGGGCACACCGATCAGAACGGACACCAGGATGGAAATACCTCCGACACGTGCAGAGACCTTGAATCCACGGGAAATAATATCCCCGACTGTTCTTCCGCGCTGCTTGATGGATTCACCCAGTTCACCCTTCAGGAGATTGAGCATATAGTTTTTGTATTGTACGATAACTGGCTGATCCAGCCCGTATTTTCTGTTCAGCGCTTCCAGCGTGGCGGGTGAGGGCGATTTTTCCGCCAGGAATGGACCGCCGGGAATCATAAACATGAGGAAGAAGGTTATGGTTGCAACAAGCCAAATGGTAACAACCGCGAGAAAAACCCTCTTAACAATGTATCTCCCCACAATATCACTCCTAATACTTTTCTGTCTGTTTTATGCAGTCATCTGCATTGGTGTATATATTGTCTCTGCATTGCCATGCTGCCGTGCGTATCTCAGATCTCCGAAATGCAGGTTCGGTTTTTACTTATGTCAAAAACGGCTGTTGCCCCCAAAGAAGCCAGGCATGAAAACAGCTCGCAATAGTTCATTTTTGTAAACGTTTCACCGCCCGACAAAATAAAAATGACAGTTAGCAGAGCCAAACTTTCATTTCACCAAAAAGGGGACTGCCGCAAAAACAAGTTGAAAACCTTGTCTCGTTTATTATATGTTGTTTTCCATACACATTCAAGTTGAATATTTATGCAGGAGTTTTGCCTGGAACCTGCTCAAATGCTTGTTTTTACGCATCTCAGGGTTTATGCATAGGCATCCAGGTCCCGGTAATGTAAAATACTAATTGGTATAGTTAATTATGGTATTGCTAGTTGAAAAATGTCATTATGGCCACACAAAAAAATGAAGGAAATGCAAAAAAATCTTGCACTTCCTTCATAAGGCAGGTTACGAGAAACCTTTTTGGACGTTTTACTCACAAAGGGGCTGATATTTTATGACTGGCTGTCTTGCCGCCATGGCCTCATCCAGCCGGGAGACCACGGTGGCATAGGGCGCGCCCTTTACCAGATCCGGATCGGTTTCCGCTTCCCTGGCTATATCCAGCATGGCCTGGATGAACGCGTCAAGGGTCTCCTTGCTCTCGGTTTCCGTGGGTTCGATCATCAGCGCTTCCTTTACGATGAGTGGGAAATAAATGGTGGGCGGATGGAACCCATAATCAAGAAGCCGCTTGGCAATGTCCAGGGTGGATACCCCCCGCTTTTTCTGCTTCTCCCCGGAGAAGACCACCTCATGCATGCAGGGTCTGTTGTATGGCAAATGATAAACATCACGCAGTTTTGCCAGGATGTAATTGGCGTTGAGCACGGCCGTCTCTGATGCCAGTCTTAAACCTTTGGCCCCCATGGAAAGAATGTAGGCATAGGCCTTTACGGCGACTGTGAAATTGCCGTAGAAGGACTTGACCCTTCCGATGGAAAGAGGCCTGTTGTAATCGGCATGATAGGAGCCGGCCGTATATTCCACGACGGGTACGGGCAAAAAGGGCACCAGTTTTTCCGCCACGCCTACCGGGCCGGCTCCCGGACCGCCTCCGCCATGGGGCGTGCTGAAGGTTTTGTGCAGGTTCAGGTGGACCACGTCAAAACCCATGTCGCCGGGCCTTGCAATGCCCATGATGGCGTTCATGTTGGCGCCGTCGTAGTACAGAAGGCCGCCCGCATCGTGGACGATATCAGCGATTTCGAGAATGTGCCTTTCAAACAGCCCAAGGGTATTGGGATTGGTCAGCATGAGACCGGCCATCTCATGATTGACCACTTTTTTGAGCTCTTCCGGGCTGACCAGGCCGTTTTCATCGGATTTGATCTCGATGACGTCAAAGCCCGCAATGGCTGCAGATGCCGGATTGGTGCCATGGGCCGAATCGGGAATGATGATCTTGGTTCTGGCGTGATCGCCGCGGCTCTCATGCCATGCCTTCATGATCATGAGACCGGTCATCTCGCCATGGGCGCCTGCCGCCGGCTGGAAAGTAAACCGGGACATGCCCGTTATTTCGGAAAGCAGGCGATCGGTTTTCCAGATCAGTTCGAGACAGCCCTGCACGGTTCTTTCGTCCTGGTAGGGATGAACGTTGACAAAGCCGCACAAATCCGCCATATCTTCATTGACCTTGGGATTGTATTTCATGGTACAGGACCCCAAAGGATAGAATCCCGCATCCACCCCGTAGTTTCTCTGGGAGAGCTGGGTATAATGGCGCACCAGATCCACCTCGCTGACTTCCGGCAGGTCCGGCGGACATGCGCGCAGAAGCTCTTCAGGTATGAGGTCGGACAGCTCTGCCTCCGGAACATCGCACTCCGGCAGGGAACAGGCGGTTCTTCCCGGCCGGCTCAATTCAAATATCAGGGCCTTGTCCTTATGCATCATATGCTTCCCGCCCTTTCCACAAAATGATCTATCTCAGCCTTCGTACGCTTTTCGGTGACTGCAACGAGCCATGCCCCTTTCAGTTCGGGATAATCCCTCTCCAGAGGATAGCCGCCGATTATGCCGTGTTCCAGGAGTTTTTGATTCAACTTTTCCACATCTCCGCGGTATTTTACGGCAAACTCGTTGAAGAAGGGACCGTCGAATACCGGGGAGAAGGCTCCCGTTTTCAAAAGTTGCTGACAGGCATAGCGGGATTTCTGGCAGCAGAGGGCAGCTACTTTTGACAGGCCCGTCTTTCCCAGCGCGGAAAGGTAGATGGCAGCCGTCAGGGCGTTCAGGGCCTGGTTGCTGCAGATGTTGGAGGTAGCTTTCTCGCGTCGGATGTGCTGTTCCCGGGTCTGGATGGTCAGCACATAGCCTCTTCTGCCCTGGCGATCCCTGGTTTCGCCCACAATTCTGCCGGGCATTTTCCGCATAAACTTTTCTCTTGCAGCCATGAATCCCAGGTAAGGTCCGCCAAAGTTGAGGGGATTGCCCAGGGGCTGGCCTTCGCCCACCACGATATCGGCTCCCATGTCGCCCGGCGGTTTCAGCAGGGCCAGGGAAACAGGATTGCAGCTGACGATGAGCAGGGCTCCCTTCTGATGGACCCTGTCCGCCAGATCGCCCAGGTCCTCTATCAGGCCGAAGAAATTGGGGTTCTGCACGATGACGGCGGCCGTATCCTGCGACAGCAGCTTTTCAAGCGCATCAACATCCAGCCTTCCGTCCCTGTGATCCCATTCGGCAATCGGCCGGCCGGTAAAGCGGGAATAGGTCTTCAGAACCTCCCGGCTCTGGGGATGTACGGTTTTCGACACAATGATCCCGGTCCGTCCCGTCGCTCTTACAGCCATGGTGGCGGCTTCTGCCACAGCGGTGGCGCCGTCATAGAGGGAGGCGTTGGACACGTCCATCCCGGTCAAGCGGCATATCATGGTCTGGTATTCAAAAATGGCCTGGAGGGTTCCCTGGCTGATTTCGGGCTGGTACGGCGTATAGGCGGTATAAAACTCCTGCCGCTTTGTCAGGTGCCGGATCACGCTGGGGATATAATGATCGTAGGCGCCGGCGCCCAGGAAACAGGTATGAGTCTCCGTGGTCACATTTCTGGATGCCAGGTCCCGAAGATGCCTGACCAACTCCATCTCGGAGAGGGCTTCCGGAAGATCCAGATCACGACGGAGCCTGATGCGCTCAGGAATGTCCGCAAAGAGCGCATCCATATCGGAAACCCCTATTACCTGAAGCATCTCCTGCCGCTGTTCCTCCGTGTTGGGGATGTAGGGTTTCATAATCATTCCTCCCCGGCGCAATAGGCTTCATATTCGGAAGCGTCCATGAGCTCATCCAGCGAGGTATCATCGGTGATTTCCAGGACGGCTATCCAGTTCTCGTAAGGGTCCCGGTTCAGGCCGGCCGGATCGTCCACAAGGGACTCGTTGACCTCAACTACCCTTCCCGCCACAGGGGCATATACGTCAGAAGCCGCCTTGACCGATTCCACAACACCCAGGACGTCCCCTGCCTCCAGGCAGGCATCCATTTCGGGCAGTTCCACAAAGACGATCTCCCCCAGGGAATGCTGGGCATAATCGGTGATGCCCACATAGGCCTTATTGCCTTCAACCCTGATCCATTCATGCTCCCTGGAATACTTCAGTCCATCCAATACTTTCATGATTCCAACCTCCGCAAGACAGGTTTATAATTATACGTTCTTTGTATAGGTATTTATTTCCGGTATTTTTTACGGTAGAAGGGTATTTCAATAACCTTTGCCCGGACAGCCTTGTTCCTGATGATCACGTCAAACTCGGTTCCCGGCTGGCAGTAGCGGCTGTCCATCATGGCCAGGCCCAGGTTTTTGCCAAGGCTCGGGGAATAGCTGCCCGAGGTGACAAAACCAATCCTGCTGCCATTGTCCGCGATGTCATAACCGCTTCTGGGGATGCCCCTTCCCACCATCTCGAATCCTGCCAGCCTTCTCTTCAGACCCTGGTTGTGCTGGTTCAGCAGGGCATCCTTTCCGATGAAACTGTCTTTGTCCAGCTTGACAAATGCGCCCAGGCCGGCTTCCAGCGGGGTGATTTCGGCCGACAGTTCATGACCATAAAGGGGCAGGGCGGCTTCAAAACGCAGCGTATCCCTTGCGCCAAGCCCAACCGGCACCAGTCCCAAGGCGCGGCCCAGCTCAAGGAGGGATTCCCATACCTTCGGCGCCTTATCTGCCGGTATATAAAGCTCAAAGCCGTCTTCCCCCGTGTATCCCGTTCGGGATACCATGGCCTGAACGCCGCAAACCATCACATCCGGGATAAAAGAGTAGAATCGGATACCACTCAGCGGAAAATCCGTGACCTCCTGAAGAATCTTCTCGGCATTCGGACCCTGGATGGCCAGCTGCGCCCAGGCATCCGAAACATTGACGGCTTCCACATGGCCTGAAAGATGGTCTTTTATCCAGGCAAAATCCTTGTCGGTGTTGGCTGCGTTGACAACCAGGAGATAATGGTCGTCTGCGTATTTATAAACCAGCAAATCATCCACCACGCCTCCGTTCTCGTAACACATGGGCGAATAAATGACCTTGCTGTCCGGCGCCTTTGAAAGATCATTGGTGAGAAGCTCCTGGAGAAAAGCTCCGGCGTCTCTTCCCCTGACCAGGATCTCTCCCATGTGGGACACATCGAAAAGACCGGCAGCCTCGCGCACCTGCCTGTGCTCCTCCAGGATCCCGGTGTATTCCACCGGAAGCAGCCAGCCTCCAAATTCAATCATTTTGCCGTTTAAGGCCAGATGGTTATCATACAGCGGTGTTTTCTTCATCCATATGCCTCCCTGACCGTTTATGCGGCCATTTTTCCGATTGCCGGGATAATGGCATGATGCCCTGAGCATGCCGGGGTAAATAAAAAGGAAGACAACAAAACATAGTCTGTCGTCTTCCTCTGTTTTTATGACCTGAGAGTTTCTTACCGCGACCCTTCGCGCAGCCATGCACAAGACTTCACGACGGTCGGGCATTGCTCCTTCGGTGCCCAGGATAACCTGCGGCTTTCCAGAGTTTTGTCCGGATACGGTCCTTTAACCTGAAAGCTTCACGACAAACCCGACAATTTGCCGTTTTCTCCTTCGGTGTCTGCCCTGGGGCAGAGCTCTTCCGCATCCTTCATCCAAACCGGTATTCAGTTTCATCACTATTATATAACATCCTGAGGGGTTTGTGTACCACCCCTTTTTCAGTTGGTTACCATGCAGGTACCAGCAGGGTGTCGCCCGCATAGATCAGATCCGGGTTTTCCAGATTGTTGATCCTGACCAGGACCTCCCAGTTGGTGCCGGTCTTCCGGGCTATCTTCCAGATGGCGTCCCCTGGCTGGATGACGTATTTGTCATACTTCAGGACCCCAGGATTCTTCTGGATAAAGGCGATCAACGCTTCGTCAAGGCTTCCGAATTCATTGGCCAGCGGAAGATCGGCAAACGGGTATCCATCTCCGCCGGCAGCCATGAAGTCGTTGGTGGCCACAATGTATTCCCTGTTCGGATCGAGTTTTTCACCCTTGACCCATACATAGGTTACCCGCTGACCGGCAGGCTTTGAAGGGTCAAAGAGGTATTCAATATTGCCTACCTGAGGGAATCCCCCGTTTTGTGCCGGATAAGCTGAAAGCCCGTGCTCAAGGGCGGCCACAATATCGGAGCCCTTCATCTTCTTGGTAACGATGTAGTTGCCGAAGGGCAGAACCGTAATGATATCGCCGCGGGTGATCTTTCCTGCCTTAATGCTGGCCCGGATGCCGCCGCCGTTGGTGATGGCCGCATCGGCTCCTGTTTCGGCCAGCATGGATGCAGTGATGAGATCGGCCAGATTGGTAGGACTGGTGCGGACATGTTCCCTTTCGCCATCAAGGTCGATCTCGCTGGTGGCGATGACTTCGGCAAGGATGGGCTGCTGGGCGGCCTTGAAGGCGTCGATGACCGACAGGATACCCTCGTCGGGTGTCAACTCGGCAGCCTGCTCCACAGGATAGAGGGAGCCGGAAACGCTATGAATCTTGTTGTTCTGATCAAGGCTTATCCTGACCACGCCTGCATTCTGGATGTAATCCCCTGTCTGCACAATCAGGGTGTTGCCAATCTTCAGGGGTTCCTTCAGTTCCGAATGGCTGTGACCGTCGATGATCAGATCAATGCCGCTGACCTTCTCAGCCACCAGTTTGCTGGTCTCAATGCTGGATTCGTCAAGCCCGAGATGGGATACGCAAACGATCACGTCGGCCATGTCGTCCAGCTGTTCCACCATGGCTTTAGCCTCGGCCACCGGATCGGCAAAGGTCAGGCCGATTACGTTCTTGGGGTTGGTCTTGTAAGCGGTTTCAGGAGTACAAAGCCCGAAGAAGGCTATTTTAACGCCGTCCCGTTCTATGATGGTGTAGGGTTCAAAAAGCCTGGAGCCATCGCTTTTCTTCACATTGGCGGAAATCACACCGAATTCTGCCATGGAAGCCAGCTCAAGAAGCCTTTCGTAGCCATAGTTGAAATCATGGTTTCCGGGCACCATCACATCATAGCCTACGGCGTTCATGATCTTCACGATGCTCTCGCCCCTGGCAAGGGTAGCGATGGTCTGGCCATGAAAAGCGTCGCCCGCATCAACAAGAATGGGGTCAACGCCCGTTTCAGATGCCAGTTTTGAAGCCAGGGCAGCCAGTTTTGCATAACCGAGACCCGGGTTCTCATCAACCCTGGAATGGACGTCATTGGTGTGGATGATGACAATGGATTTGGAACCGGTCGCAGAAGAAGTGCCATTGTCAGCAAAGGCTGCAAAGGAGAACAACAGAGCAAATACAAGGATGAAAGACAGGGTTCTCAGCTTCTTCATGGGGTTTTCCTCCTTCTTTATTTTTGTAGGACCTGCCTTCATTATACATCCTGAATGTGGCAAGCGTCTACCAAAGGAATCCAGCCATGCAGAAAAAGCTCTTCCTGTGTTAAAATTTCGTAGAGCCTGAAGAATATGAGGATTTGTCGCCACAAGCCATTTAAAGTGGATGGGGAGAATCTGATGCCTGCCTTATTGGCAAAACACAGATTCTTACTGCCTGCAGGGTTGCCTCAAAACAGGCATCCTATTATAATTGATATAGTAGTATATTAATATATTTTAAAATAAAGCAAGAAATGATGGGGAAGATTCCTGGGGAGATATGAAGGAGAGATAGCTATGATAAAGCCTGGAGATGCCCAAAAGCAGGGCAGGGCATATGATTGCTGGCTGGCCTACCGGCCGCTGGAGAACGCCGTCGCGGACCAATACCGAACGATATGCAAAAAGGTTGCCGTTGCGGGTCAATCGGCCATCATGGAATCGGCTGTTGATGAGCTGAAAAGGGGCCTGAAAGGCATTCTGGGCGTTGAACCGGAGGTCCTTTATGCAAAATCCGATACCCGGGCGCTGTTTATCGGATCGGAAAGCGGTGTGGAGCTTACGGCTGATGACATGCATGCGCTGGGTGATGAAGGATTCATCCTGAAAACCTGTAAAGATGCCATTCTGATAGCAGGTAAGACGGACAGGGGCGTTCTCTACGGCACTTTCGCCTTTCTGCGTTGTCTGCAGGTGGGGATAAAACCGGAGGACCTCAGCCGCATGGAAAATCCCGCGGCCGGGATCCGCATGATCAACCATTGGGACAATCTGGACGGAAGCATAGAGCGAGGCTATGCGGGTAACTCCATCTTTTTCAGGGACAATCAATTCATCGCCGACAAAAGCAGGGTTCGGGACTACGCAAGGCTCCTGTCCTCGGTAGGCATCAACGGCATATCCATCAACAACGTGAACGTCCATGCCCGGGAAACACGGTTGATCACCAGGGAGCTTCTGCCGGAGGTGGCCGAGCTTGCAGGGATCTTCCGCAATTACGGCATATCGGTCTATCTTTCCGTCAACTATTCCAGCCCCATTGAGCTGGGCGGCCTTTCAACTGCCGATCCGCTGGATAAAGCCGTTCAGGACTGGTGGTGCAAAAAGGCGGCTGAAATCTATGAATACATACCTGATCTGGGCGGTTTCCTCGTCAAGGCCGACTCCGAGTTCAGGCCGGGACCCTTTACCTACGGCAGAACCCATGACCAGGGCGCCAACATGCTGGCAAAAGCACTTGAGCCCTTCGGCGGGATCGTGATCTGGCGCTGCTTTGTCTACAATTGCAGGCAGGATTGGCGGGATACGAAGACCGATCGCGCCAACGCGGCCTATGACCATTTCATGCCTCTGGACGGGAAGTTCATGGACAATGTGGTGCTTCAGATCAAGAACGGCCCCATGGACTTCCAGGTCCGGGAGCCCGTCTCTCCGCTTTTCGGCGGTCTGACAAAAACCAACCAGATCCTGGAACTGCAGATTACCCAGGAATACACCGGACAGCAGAAACATGTCTGCTTTTTGATCCCCCAGTGGAAGGAAGTCCTGGACTTCGAAACCTGGTCCAATGGCCCTGGATCCACGGTGAAAAAGTTGGTTTGTGGGAAGGTTTATCCGCAAAAACATTGCGGTTTTGCCGCCGTTTCCAATATTGGCGACAACGCCAACTGGACCGGGCATGTGCTGGCACAGGCAAATCTCTACGGCTACGGACGCCTGACATGGAATCCCGACTTGTCCAGCGAAGCCATAGCTGAAGAATGGATTCGGCTGACCTTCTCCAACGACCCGGAAATTATCGGCACCATCAGCGATATCCTGCTGAAGTCCTGGCTGACCTACGAAAAATACACAAGTCCGCTGGGCATCGGGTGGATGATCAATCCGAACCATCATTATGGCCCCAATGTGGACGGGTATGAATACTCCCCGTGGGGAACCTACCACCGTGCCGATTGGCGTGCCATCGGCGTGGATCGAACCGTTGCCCGTGGCACGGGCTTTGCGGGAAGGTACCACAAACCCAACGCGGACATGTATGAGGATATGGATAAATGCCCCGAGGAGCTGCTGTTGTTCTTCCACCGGGTGGCATACAGACACCGCCTCAAATCTGGAAAAACCCTGATCCAGCACATTTACGATACCCATTTTGAGGGCGTGGAGGAGGTTGAGCAGTTCCGCGAAAAATGGCTCAGCCTGGAAGGAAAGATCGACAGGGAAAGGTTTGAATCCGTCCTGGAAAGGCTGGACATCCAACTGAAGGATGCCAGGGAATGGCGGGATGTGGTCAACAGCTACTTCTACCGAAAGAGCGGCATACCGGATGAAAAGGGAAGAACCATCTACTGATACCCTGTCTGTGCTTTTGATATAAAATAGCCCTGCCTTACGGGTAAAGATCCGCGGCGCAGGGCTTTTTCCATGCGTTTTATGGGAACAGAAGCAATAGTTTTCCCAGGCCGATACCCAGATAATTGCCGATGGCGTAACCCAGGATGCCGCACAGGATTCCGGGAAGGACGATCTCATCGTTGCGCAGGGCCCTGGCGACGGGCATGATGAAGGCGGGTCCGAAAACCCCTGCCGTGGATGTGATCATCATGGTATGGTAGTCGATCCCGGCGATCCGGGCCATGATGATATGTAAAATCACTGTCACAAACTGGATGAACAGCAGCATGCCCAACAAGAGAAGCCCGCCGGTAACGGCGGAAAGATCAAAGCACAGGCCCATGACCACCGAAAACATCAGGATGAAGTACTGGCCTGAGCTGTAGGAACCCGGCGCGGTGCGGACCTTCTTCACAAAGGACAGGGCGATACCCAGGGTGGTTACGATCAGCATGATGAAGGCCGTATATTCGCCCAGCTTGGCCAGACCGGTATTGCCATAGCCTGAGGGCAGCAAAAGACAGATGCCCATGGCAATGGCCACACAGACCAACGAGAGCAGCACAAATCCGCAGCGGTTCAGGAACATCCTGAAGGGTTTGACGCTTTGCTTCCTTCCGCTGAAAGCTTCTATGTACCGATGGGTGTCTTCCTGGCTGAAGGTATTACCGACAGGCGTATATTCGGGCAGGACATGCCTCATCAGGCGCGGCATGACGGAGATCAGCAGAAAAAAGTAAATGCCTCCTCCAATCATATCTGAAGCCTGGAGGAGGAGTATGCGGTCGTTTCCGGAACCCAACCCGTGACCTATGGCGATCATGTTGGGCGTACCACCGGTGTAGGTGCCTGTCAGCATAGCGCTGATATGGGCGGCATCAGGAACGGACTGCCTGAAAATGAAGAAGGCCGCAGTGGCGATGAGGATGACCGATACGGTGTTCATTGCAAAGGATGCGGCCATGGGACGGGCTAGCTTTTTCAGGGCTGGGATATCGGCAGAGAACAGGATCAGCGGCATGGCGGTGCAAACCAGGACCGACGAAAAATCTGAAGCCAGGACGATATCTGCGCCCAGGGCCTTCAAGGGAAAGCTCAGCAACAAGCCAAACAGGTAGCAGAGAAAAACCGGGCCGAGGGTAGCCAGGAAAGACGACCTGCTCACCAAAAGCATGATCAGCCGCGGCAGAAAGAGAATGATCAGGAACATCACAATAGTTGAAAGATTCATGTTGCAGCCTTCTTTTTCTTTTTTTCTACTCATTCTATCACAACGGATCCGGAAATGACAGGAATAAAAAAACCGGGATCCTGAAGGGATCCCGGGACTAATCATATTTATAAGGAGGATACACTTGAAACGTATATCATGAATGCCTGCTGCTCATGCTTCAAACATGCCTTTGAGGAACGCCAGGGATTTTTCAGCGTCCCTGTCCAGATCCTCTTCCGTAGCTCCCTGGGACAAGTCGCGCCAGACGCAGATATCTTTTCCCACCTGGCCGCCCATGGTCACAAAGGGCTCCATGACCACCGGGCCATCATAGCCTATCTGGCGCAGGGCCTTTCCGATCTCCCCCCAGGGAATTCTGCCCTCGCGGGGCGGCTTCCTGTTGGGCTCGCCCACGTGGACATGGCCCAGGTATTTCCCGGCCTGGAGGATGGGCTCGGTGAACGAATCCTCTTCGATGTTCATGTGGAAGGTATCCAGCATCAGCTTGACATTTGGCTTGTCCACGGCGCGGATATAGGCAAGGCCTTCGTTGGTATCGTTGATCAGATAGCCCTCAAAGCGGTTAAGCACCTCCATGTTCAGGGTGATGCCATGCCTTTCGGCGATGTCCGCCAGCCTGCGCATGTTCTTAATGCTTCGCTCCAGGTCGCCTGCCTTGTCCGGCTCCCTGCTGTAATCTACAGGCCAGTAGGCATAAAGCCCACCGCCGATGGAACGTATGCCTGCAATCTCCATTTTTCTGAAGATATCGCTGTAGAAAGCCAGTGCGTTTTCCACAACGGCGGTATCCGGAGAGCAGAGGTTGTGCTCAGCCCGGGGGCCATAACCACCCGTCAGGATAATATCGTATTCCCTGGCCGCATCCCGGAGGGTATGGAAATAGGAGTCGGGCTGTTTGTGAAAATCGCCGCAGCCCACCTCCAGGATGTCAAAGCCCAGTTTTTTGACCTTCTCGATATAGGTGATGAAATCGCCCTTCCATTCTTTTTCCCAATAGGCGTAAAAGATGCCGTATTTCATAACGGGATGCCCTCCTATTTCTCCATATCGATCATTACCTTCATGGCCTTGTCTTTTTGCTCCTCAATCAGCCTGTAAGCACCGGCATAATCAGAGAAGGGTACCCTGTGGGTGATCAATGCGTCAAACTCGATGAGACCTTTACCTACCAGCTCGATGGCCTCCCGGTAGTCTTCCACTCGGTACATGGCGCTGCCGATCAGGCGCAGTTCATGGTCCTGCACAAATCCCATGTTGATGGGGCACAGATCCGGCACAACGCCCACCACAATGATGTCGCTGCCCTTCCGGGCGACCTCCACGGCTTCCTCAAGGGTTTTTGGGCTTCCGATACATTCGAAGATGACATCGGCGCCGTCGCTTCCAAAGGCGCTTCTGATAGCGTCCCGGAGCGTTGTCTGGGTGGGGTTGACGGTAATCAGGCCGCATTTTTCAGCCACTTTCAGGCGGTAGTCGCTGATCTCGGTAATGATGACCTTGGCTGCCCCCTTGGCTTTGGCGGTTTGGGCCACCAGGTTGCCGATGGGACCGCCGCCGATGACCACCACGTTCTTGCCGGCAATATCGCCAAAGCGCCTGACGGCGTGGCATGCCACTGCCAGGGGCTCGATCATGGCACCATGCTCATCGCTCATTCCATCGGGTAGTTTTATGGCCTTTACCGCGTCCACCACGAAGTATTCGCTGGCCATGCCCGTGGTCTGGAATCCCATGACCTTGAGCTCCTCACAGTCATTGTAAAGGCCGTGGGTGCAGGGATAGCACTTGCCGCAGACCACCTGGGGCTGAATGGTGACCAGGTCGCCGACCTTGAATTCCGTAACGCCTTCTCCAAGCTTTGTGACCACCGCGGAAACCTCATGGCCCTGTACAACGGGATAGGAGGTGTAGGGGTGCTTGCCATGCCATACATGGATATCCGATCCGCATACGCCGATCTTCCTGATTTTTACTTCTATCTGGCCGGGTCCGACCTCTGGTACGGGCACATCCCTGTATTCAATGCGCCCGGGTTCCAACATGATTGCTTGTTTCATGGACATCATTCCTTTCTTTCATCCGGTTATCTATGGCACATGAACCCTTGGAAATGATCACAGCCGGGGTACGCCATAGAAGGCGCGCCCCGTATATCAAAGGCGGGCCGTAATGGGTATGCCTCCGCACAGGAGCATCCGGCGGACCTGGCCTGAATGCTATTTTGCAGGTTCAAGGATGGCATTGGCCTTGCGGAGGATTGCCCTGACCTCGCTGACATCCACTTCTCCGGGCAGAATCCCGTGCTTCACGGCGCATGCAGCGCCCACACCGGCTGCATCGCCGATGGCCATACAGGTGGGCATGATGCGCATGGAGCTCATGACGACGGCGTCTACCGAGATGCATCTGCCGCTGAACATGAGGTTGTCGATATCCCTGCTGACCAGGCAGCCATAGGGGATGCCATAGGGCTTGATATGCTTGACCACGGTGCCCCCGCCCTGGCCGTCGTGGATATCGATGATGTAGGCGCCTAATGCGACCGTATCCTCAGGAACCTGTCCGTCCATGATCTCGTGCTCGGTCAGTTCCTTCATGCCGACAAAACGCCGGGTTTCACGGACGCCGATGTTGGAATAGATATTGGTGATATAGCAGTTCTCAAAGCCGGGCACATGCTTCTTCAGGGCCTCCACCAGCCTGGGGATCTGGAGATGTCCTTCGATTTCAGCACGGGTCAGATCCAGCACATTGCTGCCGTCTACTCCCAGGTGCCTGGTACAGTTCATGTGGATGGTGGACGAGAACGGCAAGGTCATCTACATGACCGAGCATGAGAACTTCCCGAAGATGATCGAGTTCATGCAGAAGCTCATGAATGAAGGCCTGCTGGACCGTGACTGGGCAGTTAACAACACCACAACCGTGAACGAGAAGCTTTCTTCCGGCAAAGCCATCATCGCCTGCTCCAACCGTACCGGTACCCTTGTGACTACTCCGGTTATGATGGAAAGCCTTGGACTTGACTGGGACGATCTGGCTTACATCGGCGCGCTGTATGGCAACGACGGTACCTGCACATACATGAGGACAGAGGCCATCAACCAGGTAACCTGCATCCTTAAGAACGCAAAGCATCCTGAGCATGTCATCAACTGGATCAACATCAAGCAGCAGAACCAGCTCTACCTCAATATCGGTGTGGAAGGCGTGCACTTCACCTATGATGAAAATGGTGAAATCAACCCGATTAACCCCATCTTTAGCGAAGAGCGCGGCAACTCCTTCTGGTACCTGAACAGCACCGACGAGGAAGCCTTCGCTAAGCAGTGGCCTGCACGCGTCCGCAAGAGCCAGGCCATGTGGGAGCCTTTCGATGCGGTAACCAACTATGCCAACAAGCATACTCCCGAAATCTTCGTACCCAACACCTTTGCGTTCATGCCTTCGCTGGAGAACTACGCCAAGTACAACCAGTCCCTGTTCAAGAGCACCAGCGACTTCGTCCTCCAGCTGATGGCCGGAACCAAGAAGCTGAGCGACATGCCCACCTTCATGAAGGATTGGCAGAACAACGGCGGCGACAAGGTCAGAGCCGAAATGCAGGCATGGTATGACGAGTTCTACGGCAAATAAGCCATAGACCAGGGATAACAGATTGCGGCAGTCCCCAAAAGGGACTGCTGCGATTGTTCATACGCAGTATCAATGCTCTCGGGCCGTTCGAAATCTATGATTTCTGTTGCGGCGAGGTTATAAGAAGGCAGGAGAATCAAGATGAGTACAGTACAATTTTCAAAAGAACTTCCCGCATACCGTGATGTGGATGTCCTGGTGGTGGGCGCCGGGCCAGCAGGTATCGGCGCGGCGGTCTGCGCGGCGCGGAACGGGGCCAGAACCTTTGTGTTCGACAGTATGGGCTGCGTGGGCGGCATGGCCACCAATGGCCTGGTAGGCCCCTTTATGACCGTGTATGACGCAAAAAGTGAGAAGCAGATCATCAAAGGCATATTCGAAGAGATGGTCCAGCGGATGATCCGGATCGGCGGGGCCATTCATCCCGATGAAGTCAGGTCGAAAACATCCCGGGCCGGATTCTATCTCATCGGCCACGATCACGTAGGTCCCTTTGACCATGAGGCTTTTAAGCTCGTGGCGACCGAAATGATCCAGGAGGCGGGAGCGGAGCTTCTGCTGCACACCCAGTTTGTGGATGTGCTCAGGGAAGACGACAGAATAACCGGTGTCATCATTGCCAACAAGGATGGCATGTCGGTCATCCGGGCGAAGATCATCATCGACTGCACAGGGGATGCGGATGTTGCAGCCCGGGCCGGCGTCAATTTTGAACTCGGACGCGTGGAGGACGGCAACATGCAGCCGGCCACCCTGTTCTTCCGGGTGTGCAACGTGGACACGGAAAGGCTTGCAGCCCACATCAAGGAGCATGAGCATGAGATCCGGCCTTTCTATGGTCCCTTCAGCTGGCTTATCAGGGAGAAGCAGGCCGAATGGGGGGATGTGCCCCGTGCCGAGGTCTGCCTGTTTGAAAGCCCGGAGCCCGGCGAGTACCGCCTGAACGTGACCCGTATTCTGGATGTGGACGGGACCAGGGCCGAGGACTTGACGCGGGCTGAGCTGGAAGGCTTAAGACAGGTCCACAAGGTCTTCAGCTTCCTTAAAAAATATGCCGTAGGATTCGAAAACGCCAAGTTCATGGGAACGGCAGCCACCATAGGCATCCGCGAGACCCGGCATATTGAGGGCCTGTACAGGCTGACCGCGGACGATGTGATCAATTGCCGCGTTCCCGAGAATACCATCGCCGTGATGGCTACCAATATGGATACCCATAACAAGAGCGACCCGGGGGGCACCTATTACACCCTTGAAAAAGGCCCCTATTTTGGCGTGCCCTATCCCTGCCTTGTGCCCAAAGGCATAAGCAATCTGCTGGTGGCCGGACGGGCCATTTCGGCTGACGCCATGGCAGGTTCCGCCATCCGCATGATTCCCTGCTGCCTGGTCTTCGGACAGGCGGCAGGAACAGCAGCAGCCCTTGCGGTCAGGGATGACAAAACCCCTGCAGAGGTTGATGTGACCATGTTGCGTGAAAAGCTTAAGGAGCAGGGAGCTTACCTAGGAGAATAGATGCCGTGGGACGGCTTCTGTTCCCTTGCATTGAAACCCTGATTCCATGCCCATATATCAACCATATGCATGTCGCTGCGGGGGGCGGAGCGGTGAAGTGACTGGCTGATAACAGCGCATTATCCCCGCTTCGCCCGCAGGGACATGCTCACAGCAATGACAGCCCATCTTTTTGTGGTCGGGGGGAAGCCTGTTATGGTTGCAGATCATCCTTTGTCGTTGCGGAAGGTTTCTCCCCCCTTTTTGTCAATGGAGGAGCAAGAATATGCTTCAATCCCGTAATTTTCCGTGCCGTGCCGGTGGCTGGCTGAAAGCGCGGAAAAGTCCGGGAAGCTATTTGAAGGAGACAATCAATATGAGTGCAGAGATGATTTCCTACCAAAAAACACTACCCGTTAGGGACGAATTCGATGTGGTGGTCGTGGGCTCGGGTCCTTCCGGCATATGCGCGGCTGTTTCGGCAGCCCGCATGGGTGTCAGGACCGCCCTGGTTGAGCGCTATGGCGTGCTGGGAGGCAACCTGACCGTCGGCGCCGTTGCTCCCATCCTTGGCAGCGTTTCCAGGGGAACATTGAGGGATGAACTGGTGGAGCGGCTGGGCGTTCCGGACTGCGATGAGATCGGAGCCACCCAGCAGTGCCACGATTTTGAAAAGGCCAAGCGCGTGCTGGTGGAATTTGCCCATGAGGCGGGTGTCAAGATTTTTCTCCAGACACCGGTGGTTGACGTGATCATGGACGGCAGCCGGGTGGACGGCGTTGTCATATCGGAAAAAACCGGCCTGAAGGTGCTCAGGGCGAAAGTTTTCGTGGATGCCACGGGCGACGGGGATGTGGCCTACCATGCCGGTGCCGAGTATCAGATGGGCCGTGACAGCGATTCCCTGGTACAGCCGGTAACGCTGATGTTCACCCTCAATGGCGTGGAAGAGGACGCCCTTACCTGCATCGGTGAAGTGGACTATGTCCAGTACAAGGGTGAAAGATTCCTCGACTATACCACCAGGCTCTGCAAGGAAGGGCACCTGCCGCCCCATTCGGCATCTGTCCGCTCTTTCCGTACCCTGGTGCCGGGCGAACGCCTTATCAACACCACCCAGGCCAACGGTATCTTCGCCGTCAACAGCGACGATTTGGAAAAGGCCGAGGTGGATCTGCGCGCGCAGATTGATAAAGTGACCGAGTTCCTGCGCAAGTTCGTGGACGGCTACCAGAACTGTTATGTGAAGAGCACGGCCGAAACCCTTGGTGTCAGGGAAACACGCCGCTTCATCGGAGAATACATCCTGGAGGATAACGATTTGCGCACAGGACGCCGGTTTGAGGATGTAGTGGTCCATAAGGCCAGCTTTATTGTCGATATCCATAACCCAACGGGCAGCGCCCAGGCAGAAGGCGTTCCCGAGGAAGTAACGCCCTACGACATTCCGCTTCGGTGCCTCATCCCAAAGAAGACCGATGGTCTGGTTCTTTCCGGAAGATGTATTTCAGGCACCCACAGGGCCCATGCCTCCTACCGGGTCATGTCCATCTGCATGGCCATCGGCGAAGCCTCGGGCGTGACGGCGGCCCTTGCAGCGAAAAAGGGGATTAATCCCCGCGAAGTGGATTACAGGGAAGTACAGAAGGTCCTGCTGGAGCGGGGCGTGGATCTGTTCAGCTAAACTATGCGTATCGGGCATACTGAGAAAGAAAAAGGAGGGAATCGCATGGGAATCATGGAAAAGATGCGCCTCGACGGCAAGAAGATTTTTGTCACCGGCGGCGCAAGAGGCATAGGGAAGAGCATTGCACTCGGCGTGGCGGAAGCCGGAGCCGATGTGGCCATTGTTGATCTGGACATAGAAGAGGCGAAGAAAACGGCTCAGCAGCTTGCTGCCGAGACCGGGCGCAAATTCATCGCAGTTCAGGCGGATGTCACCCAGCCGGATCAGGTGGAACAGATGATAGCCACCATCCTGGAGCAGTTTGACAGGATAGATGCGGCCTTCTGCAACGCGGGCATTTGCATCAACGCGCCCGCTGAGGAAATGACCTTTGAGCAGTGGAAGAAGGTTATCGATATCAACCTGACCGGCGTTTTCCTGACAGCCCAGGCTGCCGGAAAGGTGATGATCCGGCAAGGAGGAGGCTCCATCATCACGACGGCCTCCATGTCGGGCCATATTGTCAATTATCCGCAGCCCCAGTGTGCATACAATGCTTCAAAGGCAGGCGTGATCCTGCTGACCAAGTCCCTTGCGGTGGAATGGGCGCTGAAAGGGGTGCGGGTCAACTCCATCAGTCCGGGTTATATCGGTACTGAGCTGATCTCAAACTCTCCCTTCCTTGTACCCCTGATCAAGCAATGGGAAGAGATGACCCCCGTTCGCCGCCTGGGAAGGCCCGACGAGCTCCAGGCGATCGCCGTATACCTTGCCGGTGATGCCAGCAAGTTTACCACAGGATCTGATTTTGTCATAGACGGCGCCTTTACCTGCGTCTGAGCCATAAAAACTTCCGGTTTCAGGTGCGGTCCTTGAGGCAGAAACAGGATAAGATTTTAAGGAGAGGAACCTTATGCATATTTTCGAACCTGAAAGAAGAATCCCGGTTGCCGGAAGCTACGATGTCATCGTATGCGGCGGGGGGCCGTCCGGCATCATCGCTGCTGTGGCGGCGGCAAGAAACGGTGCAAAAACCCTGTTGATAGAACGGTACGGATTTGTGGGCGGCATGGCGACCAATGCGCTGGTTACGCCCATCAGCGAATTCAGGAAGAACGGGAAGCAAATCATCGGCGGAATGCCCTATGAACTGATGGTTCGCGCAAACCGGCTGGGAGGGGCAAACATTGCCTTCGAGAGCGGCAATTATCCCATCGATGATGAGGTTTTCAAGCTGGCAGCCCAGCAGATGCTTCTTGAAAGCGGCGTCACACTGCTTTACCATTCCTGGTTTTCGGATTGCATCACAACGGACGGGCATGTCAGTCATGTCATCGTCCAGAACAAGATCGGACGCGTCGCCTATGAGGGCAAGGTGATCGTGGACTGTACGGGAGATGCGGATGTGGTGCGGGCCGCAGGCTACAAGACCGTTAAGGAAAATACCCTGCAGCCGGCAACCCTGTGGTTCCAGCTCAGCGGTGTGGATACCAAATCCCTCGAAGAACAAGGCCTGTTCGGGGATGCGGTGAACGATCAGCTACCCATTAGCGATGTTATCCGGAACCGCCTGGGCGAGCTGCATAAAAAGGGTGAAATGCCGCTGTTTGGCGGACCATGGATCAGCAGAGGGTTCAATGAAGGCTCGGTGAGCATCAATCTTCTGCGGGAAGCCACGGATGCCAGTAACCCCGAGCAGTTCACAAAAACCGAATGCAGCTTGCGCGAAAGCCTGTTCAAGGTTGTAACCATCCTGCGGGAGAACTTCCCGGAATTCAGGAATTGCCGGATTTTGAAATCGGGTACGCAGACCGGCGTCCGGGAAACCTACCATATCGTGGGGATGTACCAGCTCACGACCGACGATGTGATTCATCCCAAACCCTTCCCGGATACCGTTGCCAAAGGTGCCCATGTCATTGATATCCACAGGCCGGACAATATCGATCAGGAACTGGTGGTACTGGAGCAGGAATACAATATCCCTTACCGCATCATGGTGCCCTACGACAGCAGGAATATCATCGTGGCCGGCCGCAGCGTATGCGCCGACAGGGCGGCCTTCGGAACTGTCCGGGTCATGGCGGTCTGCATGGCCATGGGACAGGCTGCGGGAACCGCTGCAGCCATCGCTGCCCAGAAGGGCCTGGCCATGAGCAAAATGGACATTCCTTTACTGGTTAAGACCCTCAGGGAACAGGGCGCAGTGATAGATTTTGACAACTGCAGATGAAAGGCTCATCCATAAATCAAACGAAGGGCGGGAACGTGAGTCCCGCCCGTTTTTCTTCCTTTCGCCGGTTTTATGCTACACTTCTTCTTTTTTGAGGCTTTCTTTTAAATGCTTTCCTTTGGCATCCAGCCATTTTCCCGACCGGAACCGGAAATAAACGATCAGTGCCCTTGTGGTCTGGTCAAGCACAAAAGCCACCCAGGCACCCACAAGCCCCCAGTTGAAGACATTCACAAACACATAGGCGACGAACACCCGGAAGATCCATATGCCGAAAATGGAGGCATAAAGGGGGTACATGGTATCCCCTGCGCCGCGCAGAGCGCCCGCAATGGAAAGCTGTGTGGATTGGCCCGGCTGGATCAATGCCAGTATTTTGAGAACCATGCCGGCAAGGACCACCACTTCTGCTTCCTTGTTATACAGCCTTGCCAGGGGGTGGGATAACAGGAAAAACAGGATCCCCACAAAGATAGCCACCACCAGGGCCATATGATGGACCACATCGGCACACCGCCTGGCCTTTTCCTTGTCATTGGCACCCAGGCTCTGCCCCACCAGGGTGGTGGACGCCACGCCGAAGGCCATGCTGGAGGAGAAGGATAATCCGGATATGTTGAGGCCAATCTGGTGAGCCGCAAAGTGTATGGTCCCAAGACCGGAAACCGTCCGTGCAAACATCATGAGTCCGCTCTGTATGACGAACTGCTCCAGTGCGGAAGGGATGCCAATGGACATGACCTTTTTGATAATTCCGAAATCAAACCGGAATCGGGTGGCTCTGCCGATGTGGATGATGGCTTTTCCCGAATAGACAATATAAAGGCCGACGATGCAGGCCACAACCCTGGAAAGGGTAGTGGATATGGCCGCTCCCGAAACGCCCAGCCGGGGAAAGCCTAGTTTTCCGTATATCAGCACATAGTTGCCGAAAACGTTCAGAAGATTGCTGCCGAGGTTGTAGTACATGGGAAGCTTGGTCTGGCCCGCACCCCTGAGCGCCGCGGTAATTCCCATGGTCAGGGCCTGGAACATGAGCCCGGCTGAAACGATTTGGAAATATACGGTGGCATCCTGCAGGGTATCCTCCCTGGCTCCCATGAACAGGACGATCCACCGTGCAAGGACGATACCGATGATGCTTACGAGGATGCCCAGGATTATGTTCAGTACAATGATCTGACGTGTTACCTCGGAGGCTTTGTTCGGCTTTCCCGCCCCGATATTCCAGGCCACCAGGGTAGTTGTGCCCACGTTGACGGCTGCAAAGATGGCCAGAAGCAGCATAAAGGGCTGGTTGGTGAGCCCTACCGCCGCTATGGCGGCCGAGCTCAGCCGGCCGACCATGATCATGTCCACCATGCCAAAAAAGGTTGACATGACAAGCTCTATAAAAGCAGGCCAGGTGATGGAAATGACTTCCCTCCGCAATCCCTGGCCGAAAAAACGTGTAACAGAATGGCTCAGGCTGCTGATCAGACGAAGCAAATCGGGATGACTCCTCTCTTTAAAAGCAATAAATATTATTATAATGTTCTGTCCAGAAAGTTTCAGTGTTTTTGAGGTCTGAAAAAGCTTCCGCTATGAGCATGCAAGCGGAACGATGACCGTTCCGCTGCGCTTTCGGGTCCGTGGCTTTTTAAGTACATCTTCCCGTCGGTTAGCCGGTTTTTCTGGCGACTACCGAACCCAGGTTCAGGGTATGCTTCTCCAGCTCCATCACGATATTCCCAATCTCGATGATCTGCTGGGGAGACAAATCGCTTCCCATGGCAAGATGGGTATGATAAAGTATCCTTTCCAGGTCATCGTGTATGGAGGAAATCCTGCTTTTAATCTGCCTTAAGGCTTCGGGTGAGATTCTTTCATCCAAAGCTTCCTCGGCGGAGATCACCTTATCCTTTGAAAGGGTATATTCCGTATTCCCCCTGACGACTGTACAATCAATGTCCAAAGCGTCCTTAACGGTTTTTGCAAAAGCCTTCTTGGCTTCCTCCTCGCCATGGACCAGGAAAATGCGCCCCGGTTTTTTCTGGAACCCGGACACCCATTCCAGTAACCCATCCCTGTCGGCATGGCCTGAAAAGCCTTCCAGGTTGTAGATTTCGGCCTCCACCTGTATCTTCTCGCCGAAGATGGTTACCCGCTTATCGCCTTTGACTATGGAACGGCCAAGCGTACCCTCGGCCTGGTAGCCGACAAAGACGATGCTGGATTTGGGATTCCACAGGTTGTGCTTGAGGTGGTGCTTGATCCGCCCCGCCTCACACATCCCGCTGGACGAGATGATGATCTTGGGATTCTGATCATGGTTCAGCGCCACCGATTCCTCAACCGACCGGGTGAACTTAAGGTTTTTAAAGTCCAACGGATGGTCTCCCCGCAGGATGTATTCCCTGGTTTCCTCGTCAAAGACCTGGGCGTTTCTTCGAAATATCTCGGTGGCCGAGGTGGCCATGGGGCTGTCCACGTAAACCATGATGCTGCTCAGCTCTTTCTGATACTCTGAATGCCCCTCATAAAACCGGTTAAGCTGGTAGATCAGCTCCTGGGTCCTTCCGACGGCGAAGGATGGGATGATCACATTGCCTCCTCTGCGCACGGTTTTGAGAATGATCTCGATGAGCTTATCAATGCTGTCCGAATTGCTTTCATGGACCCGGCTGCCGTACGTCGCCTCCATGATGACAAAGTCCGCTTTTTTGATAAAGGTGGGATCCCTCAGGATGGGGCGGCCTTTCATGCCCAGGTCCCCGGAATATACCAGCTTGGTCACATCATCGCCTTCCTGGATGAACAGTTCGATGATGGCAGATCCCAGGATATGGCCTGCATCATTGAACACGGCTTTTAAAGAGCCGTTGAGCGCGATCAGCTGGTTGTAAAGCACGGGCGTTACAAGGCTTAAGGCCGCCTCCACGTCTGCCATGGTGTAAAGGGGCTCCACCAGGGGTCCACCGGCGCGCATGTTCTTCCGGTTGGTCCATTCGGCTTCCTTTTCCATGATGGACGCGCAGTCCCTCAGCATGATGGTCAAAAGATCGGCCGTTGCGTCGGTGCAATAGATTCTTCCCCTGAAGCCGCGCTTGACCAGGAGGGGAATCCTGCCGCAGTGGTCGATATGGGCATGGCTTAATAATACGCATTCAATCTCTTCAGGATTAAAATCAAAGGGTTCCCAGTTAAGTTGCTCCAGTTCGTTGCTTCCCTGGAACAAGCCGCAGTCCAGCAGAAGTTTATGGTTCTCTGTCGTTATCAGGTGGCAGGAGCCTGTTACCGATGTGGTCGCCCCCAAAAACTTGATTTGCATCTTTCAAAATCCTCCCGTGCGGGTCTGATCCGGCCGTCGCCGGATATTTTCGTGTTCCGACAGGTTTTTCCGTCACTATAATATATACCATTTTAAAATGCCTTCTTATCGGGCATGTGCGTCAGAGGCCGGCGCGGTTGTCGATTCCTGAATCTCTCCCGCTTTTTTCAGCGCCATCTTGGATATGACCGGACCGATCAGTTCATAAATCAGCGTGGCACAAAGGATAACCGTACGGATCCGGGGCGCGTATTCCGGCACAACCTGATCGGCCACGAGGGTCAGACCGATGGCTACACCGGCCTGGGGAACCAGTGCCCACCCCAGATATTTTCTGACGGTTTTTGGCGCCTTTGAAATAACAGCTCCCAGCCAGGCTCCGCTCAGCTTACCGAGGACGCGCAGGAGGATATAGCCCACCCCGATGACACCTATGGCAGGAATGAGCGTAACATCAAGCCGTGCGCCTGAAAGCACAAAAAACAGCATGAAGATGGGAGGCGTCAGATTGTCCGCGATCCGGAAAACGGACGCGGCATCCTGCGATATGTTTGTAAAGACCGCGCCCAAAACCATGCATGCCAGAAGTGACGATGCGCCGAAATAATCGGCCAGCGTCAGGGTGAGGAAGACAATACCCACCACCGCGCATGTCCGGTTGGATGTCTTTTTGAAAAAGCGCATGGGTATGAGCAGGATTAATGCTGATACCACGCCGATTACAATGGACAACAAGAGGGTGATGAAAGGATCGAGTATGCCCATTAACAGATCCCCGTCGGCATTGGTCAGGGATTTGGTGATGGCAACCGCGAAACCGAACGCGATCAGCGCCACGGCATCGTCCAGCGCCACCACGCTGAGCAGGGTCTTGGTGACAGGACCATTCGCCTGGTATTGGCGAATCACCATGATGGTGGCCGCAGGCGCCGTGGCCGATGCAATAGCGCCGAGAATGACAGTGAGGGGAAGCTCAAAGCCCATAATGAGCAGTCCTGCTGTTACAAAGGCTATTGCAAATAATCCTTCGAGAACGGCGATGATGACAGGGGCTTTCCCCACCTCTCTGAAATAGGACAGTTCAAACTCGGCGCCGATGGACAAGGCAATAAAACCGAGGGCCATCTCCGAAATAATATTGAGCCCCTCCGCCATCCCGGATGATACGATTCCGAGGACATAGGGCCCAATGATCAAGCCGCCTACAATATAACCGGTGACATTCGGCAGTCCGACAAGCTTTGCAAGTCTTCCCATCAGCAGACCGCAAAACAGCATCAATCCGGCATAAAAAAGAGGGCTCATTTGTCCAACCCCTTTCCTTGGACAAAATCCAGGGGCAGGGTGAACATGATTCCCGTATCCGGTCTGGAGAAATCCCCCACCACTTCTTCGGTGAGGCGAATGATCTTCTCCTGCTGGTCATCGCGGATGACAACCAGGATGGTCTTGCTTCTTTTATCCAGGCTTCCGTTCAGATACTTGCGGATCGATCCCAGGAAGGAAATCTCTTCTTCATGGTGTTCGGCACTGGCAAGCTCACGGGCCATGCCCGTGCTGTCGATGATTGTCGCACCGCAGATCTTTTCCCTGGCGTAGGTTAACATGAGTTCGTCCAGCTTTTCGGTGCGGTTGAGTATCAGGACAAACAGCTTCATTTCGATCTCCCCTTATCCGCCGTAATGGCTATCGTTGGTCTGTCTTCGCTTTTCAGGCACCCCGCCTTGCTGTTTCATACCCGGGATTCATCAGGGTTCGGTTGCGAAAGTCCGGTGACAACAAGGCCCACTTCGTCCTGACATGGGAGGGTTAAGGCCAGGAACCTGTATGTCCGAAGACGATGTCCTTTGATCCACTAATGCATAAGCATAACATATTTATGGGAAAAAAACGAATGGCAGGGAACCCTCTGCCGTGCTTTTACGGCTGTTCAGGCACGGTTTTCACAGGTAAAACGTCAAAAAGCGCTGAGTTGCTGGCAGCAGCCCGGCCCAGGGGCAGCGATACAGGGGCATCCTGGTATGCATTCTAAGGGGAGGCACATCCGGAAGCCTTCCGTTCAAGGTCCGACGCAAGGGAAATTAGCAGGTTATATCCTGTAAAACCCGGATTGATAATGTTATGATAAAGGTAAAGACGCAAGAGAAAGGATGGTGCAGATGAATTCCTTTACTTTTTATTCACCGACCAAAGTGATCTTCGGTAAGGACGCCGAGATGCATGCAGCCAGGGAGATAAAAGCCTTCGGCGGAACCCGGGTTATGGTTGTATACGGCGGGGGCAGTGTTGTGAAGAGCGGTTTGCTGCAGAAAATCACCAAGCAGCTTGAGGATAATCAGATCCCATATACCACTCTGGGGGGTGTCAAGCCCAATCCCCTGCTGTCCCTTGCCAGGGAAGGTATCAGACAGGCCCTTGAATTCGAAGTCGATTTCATATTGGCCGTAGGCGGCGGCAGCGTTATCGATACGGCAAAGGCTATAGCCCATGGTGTTGCCAACCCGGACATCGATATATGGAAGTTCTGGAGCAGGGAGGCCGTGGTGGAGAAAAGCCTTCCGGTGGGCGTTGTCCTGACCCTGTCGGCGGCAGGCAGCGAGACCAGCGATTCTGCTGTGATTACCAATGACGAGATTCGCTCAAAGCGCGGGCTGAGCACCGAGTTCAACCGTCCGCGCTTTGCCCTCATGAACCCGGAACTGACCTATACGCTTCCCAGGTACCAAATCATGTGCGGCATTGTGGATATCATGATGCATACCATGGAACGCTATTTCTCCCCGGAATTGGGCAACGATCTCACGGACGAGATAGCCGAATCCCTCCTGCGGGTGATGATCAAAAACGGACCGATAGCCCTGGAAAATCCCACAGATTATCACGCCATGAGCGAAATTATGTGGTGCGGAAGCCTTTCCCATAACGGGCTTACCGGTCTTGGCGGCAAGGGAGACTTTGCCACGCATCAGCTGGGCCATGAACTCAGCGCCATGTTTGATGTGGCCCACGGAGCTAGCCTGTCGGCTGTCTGGGACTCCTGGGCTCGCTACTGCTTCAATGTCAATCCGGAGCGGTTTGCCCAGTTTGGACGGAAGGTATGGGGAATCTCCGAGGGAAGTGCCGAGGCCATCGGTAAGGCTGCCATAGAAAGAACGGAAGCCTTTTTCGCTTCAGTGGGAGCACCCACATGCTTTTCAGAGTTGGGCATCGGGGTCCAGCCTGATGAGGTTGTCCGGGAACTGGCCGACCGATGCGTATACTTTGGCCAGCGCACCATAGGCAGTTTCAGGGTGCTTGGCCGCGACGATGTCTATCAGATCTATGCCATGGCCAACAGGTAAGTCAGACTTCCAAAAATATCATCCCCTGCCTTGTCGGGCAGGGGATGCTGCTTAATCCAGGCATGCAAGCCTGTCTGAATGCCGGTTTCAAAAACCTGAGCCGCAAATGGGATACGGTTCTAGAGGTAACGTTTTACGTCCCGGCCCACCACATAGGCATACAGTTCGATATAGGGTTTGACGGGACTTGTTGAAATCTTTCCCATCAGGATCTCCTCAACCTGGAAAAAGCCTACCGATGCGGTCATTCTCACGGTGATCTTCAGCGGCTTTTCCGATCCCTTTTCGATGGAAACCGATTCAATGGCCGATGAGGAATACTTGTGGATATCTCCCACCTGGGATCCCTGGCTGACCAGGAGGGGAATGCGGGAGCGCCCCTTTTCCATATCGCAGCCGTCGGCAATCAGGATGATGCCCGCTTCCAGCGTCGTAGTGGGGTGATGGGTCATGTGTCCCAGAATGCCTTCAAGGGTGACGGCTTTTATAACGGTGCGACGCATCAACTCGTTGGGGAAAGCCGTCAGGAGGATGCGGTCAATAATGGGTGCCGCGAGGGTGACGGAACTTTTTTCATGATCATGCCGGCCGATTGCCATGCCGACGTCATGGAGCCAGGATGCCAGAAGCACCGCGATACGGCTGTCCTCCTCGGCTCCTGAACCTTCCTTCACGATGTTCGGAACAATGCCCTGCTCCGTGAGGATGTTGAACATCTTCATGGCGTTAACGGCCACTTTCCGCATGTGCACCGGCCCATGATCGTTGAAGCCGAGACGCCGTATGGAAACCGTGTTGGCGACTTCCTGCAGGGCGTTGATCTCTTCGTCTTCCGCCAGAAGTTGTGCCACCTCCAGCGCTTTTCCGTCCAGCATGGAATAGAGCTCGCGTTCCAGACCAAGTTCAAGAGGAGACTTCATGCTATTTTACCTGCCTTTGTCGTGATTTGCCGCAATCATTCGGTTCCGCGGCCTTTCCTGCGGTGAGAAGCGGCAATTTGCCGGCCTGTCATGATAAGGATATTGCAAAGTCCCTCAGTTGTCAAACCGGTTGATGATAGGCCTCCGTAACCATATTGCCGGGACAAGAATAGCATGTAGTATCCGATCAAAGAAAGGAGGTCATGCAATGGATTACAATACTGCGCTTGAACTTTGCAAGAGAAACAGCTATCGCGTATGGCCGACCGAGATTACCTGCAAGAAATGCAAGCCCAATCCTCCGGCGCAGACCCATACCCATGAATTCACCGCCTCAACCGAACTGGAACTGAAGGGCGATTTGAGGCATAATCACCGGTTTGCCGGTATAACCGGTGAGGCGATACCTGTGGGCCAGAACCATATCCATAAATTAAGGGTAAACACCACCTTTGATATCGGACACTTCCATGAGGTCATCCTGAGAACCGGACCGGGCATCACGGTCAATCCCGACGCGCCCCCGGAAGAACAGGTACACGTGCATTTTGTGGAAGGAGAAACCACGCTCAACGGTATTGTTCTCCATGACCATGACGTACGGTTTGCCACGCTGGCCGCTCCAAACCCGCCGAACATGCAGGAATGATGGTTCCAAAGCTCAGGTCTCCTTGATGGAAGGAGGCCCTTTTATTCTCCCCTTGCTTTCAATTTCTTCATCAAACCGGCACAGGGACATGTAACCAGATAAGCCGTCTGGTGTATAATATACAGGAGCAGGGAAGGAGCGTGCATGGATATGAGCGATAAAAGAAAGGCTTTCGTACTGGGAATGGCCCGTAGCGGCTATGAAGCTGCCAAATTCCTGGTCAGCAGGGGGTACGGCGTTGTGATCAATGATGCCAGGGCTGACCAGAATCCGGAACAGGTGAAAGAGCTTGAGGCGCTGGGCGTGGAAGTGGTTCTGGGGAGCCATCCCGAGCATCTGCTGGATGGTTCCGTGGATATCATGGTCAAGAACCCGGGCATTCCCAATAGCCATCCTTATGTGGAGAAGGCCTTAAGGCTCGGGGTGCCTGTCATCAATGAGATGGAACTGGCCTTTCGCTACTTCCCGAGCGGTGTAACCATTATCGGCGTAACCGGTACCAACGGCAAGACGACTACCACCACCCTCATCTATGAGATGCTGAAAAAGGCGGACAAACCGGCCTGGCTCATGGGAAACATCGGCTTTCCGGTGTGCTCCTTTGTTTCACGGCTGAAGGCCGGCGATATTGCCGTGATGGAGGTGTCGGATCACCAGCTATGTAATGTGGACAGGTTCAAGACCCATATCTCGGTCATGACCAACCTGTATGAGGCACATCTTGATTTCCACGGTTCCTATGAGGCGTATAAGGCAGTGAAAAAACGGATATTCAATTACCATACTGAAAAAGACATTGCCATCCTCAACCTGGACAACAGGGAAGTGCTGGAGCTCGCCCGCGACATCCGATCCACCAAACGGTATTTCTCGTCGCATCCTTCCGATCAGCCGGGATGCTGCCTGCTTGACGGAGCGATCTGCTATAACGGGGAAAGGATCATCTCCATAAGCGATGTGAAGATCAAGGGAATGCACAATTACGAAAACGCCATGGCTGCCATTGCGGCGGTCAAGGAGCTGGGTGTGGAGAACCAGCCCATTGTGGAGGTGCTGAAAACCTTCGGCGGTGTGGCACATCGCCTGGAATACGTCAGGACCATCAACCAGGTGGATTTCTATAACGATTCCAAGTCCACCAATGTCACCTCAACCCAGATAGCCCTTTCTTCCTTTGACAGGCCCACCATTCTCCTTTTGGGCGGTCTGGACAGGGGGCACAGCTTTGACGGGCTGAAAGAATACTTAAAATGGGTGAAACGAATCGTGGCCTTTGGTGAAACCAAGGAACGGATCAGCCGCTTTGCTTCTGATCTGGGCATACCCTGCACCGTGGTCGATGTGCTGGATGATGCGGTCGCCGCAGCCTACAGCGCGTCAAGTCCCGGAGATGTTGTCCTGCTCAGCCCGGCCTGCGCGTCCTGGGATCAGTATGAGAATTTTGAAATCCGCGGTAACCGGTTCAAGGATTGTGTGAATGCCCTATAAGCACGCGCTGTCATTGCGAGTACCGCATAAGCGATACGTGGCAATCTCTCGGGCCGGGAGCCCGTAAAGCCCGGCCACTGTGCTGCACGGCTGCAAAACATCTGCTGTTCGAGCGGGGGGCGGCTGAACTCGCTGCGCTCAAACAGCAGCCGCCCGGTTCCCGCTCTCACAGGAAGTTTTGGCGCCTTATCGCAATGCGGCCTTTACCTTTACGGACTCCCTGCTTGCAAAGCTGTCATTGCGAGTATCACATAAGCGGTGCGTGGCAATCTCTGAGAACCCGACAGCGGCTGTATAAGCAACTGAGATTGCTTCGTCGGCGGTTGCCTCCTCGCAATGACACAAGGGTCATAGCCCGGCGGAGCCATACCCGGGTTGTCACTGCGACGCAGCGTAAGTGGAGCGTGGCAATCTTCAGCTTCTTAAGAGCAACACCGCAAGTGAGTGAGATTGCTTCGTCGCATTATTGACATGCTACCAAGCAGATAAAAAGAGGGAGAGTATCTCCCTTCTCCGCATACCCGTACGGGGTTGAATGATAAGCCGCTAAATGGTTCCCATCAGGAACGGAGCAGCCGATTGTATTTCTCCAGAAGGAGCGGATCTTCCACCGGAACGCCGGACCGGAAGAAAAGCACCCGGCCTGGTTTGTTGGATGGATTCAGCATGTTTTTCGACTTCAGAACGTCATACAGATGATTGACCGTGCCGCGGTTCCCGTCAATGATGTCGATGCTTTGGGGCAGGATCCGGGCTAGGGTGTCGCGGAAAAACGGGAAGTGGGTGCAGCCCAGGACGATGGTGCCGTAGCAGCTGATTTTGTCCCACGGTAGGATCTCCCGGAAATATTCCTCCACCTCAGGTCCGTCAAAGGTGAATCGTTCCGCCAGCTCCACCAGTTTCGGCGCGGGAATGCCATCCACGATATGCTCCGGATCCACCCGGGTTACCAGTTCGCGGAACTTGACTTCCCGCAAAGTCAGCGGCGTGGTCAGAACCAGAACCCTTTTGCCGCCGTTCAGGCTCCTGGCAACTGCCGGCTTCACTGCCGGTTCCATGCCGATGATTGGAAAATCGTATGCTTTTCTCAAGTCTTCAACGGATGCGCTGGTGGCTGTGTTGCATGCGATGACGAGCGCCTTGATACCCTTGGATATGAGGAATTCAACCGCCCTGAAGGCAAGCTTTTTTACTTCATCCCTGGTTTTTGTGCCATAGGGCGTGTTGTCAGAATCCGCATAATAGAGATAGTTCTCATTGGGCATGAGGGCCAGTGCCTCGCGCAGGACCGATAATCCGCCGATTCCCGAATCAAAGAACCCGATATTCATTTCATTGGTGCACCTCTTCATCTGTAATTGCCTGATTACGGAATTCCAGCCCTATCATTTTACCATATCAGGTTGCCATCTCATACCACCCTATGGGTATTTATTTCCCGGGCTCCAAAAAGCTCCGTCCGGGAGCGAACGGCCGAGCATACAGGGCTCAGGCGACACAGACCGGGAATAATCCCGCCACATCAAAAAATATGGCGGAATTAACGCGAAAATTGTATTGAAATCATTACAAAAATAATATATACTATACACAACGGATTACCATGATTTGGGAGGTATAGGTTATGACGGAAGTAAACAAATTACATAGAGTGGACGAAAAGGACAATCATGACAATATGGTTGTATGCGAACAGACCTGCTGCTCGCCGGAGTTTTCTGAGGGCTGCAAGGATCTGGAGTGCAACGGACCGGAAGAAATGCCGGACAGCAGGTAATAAACCATCCGGGTTTTTCGCAGCTCTTTGCCAAGATAAAATAAAACTGATAATGACTTTTCCGCGCTGGACTTTGCAATCCGGCGCGAAATCGTGTTGTTGACAAGCTTTTCTTATTATTCTTCGGAGGTGTTTAATCATGCCCGCTTTTCCGAATCCGTTTCAAGGGAATATTCCAAGAAAGCTGAGCAAAGAAGAACTCATCCAGGCTATCAGGCTGGATATTGCCGGCGAACTGGAAGCCATCTTTCTCTATGATGCGCATGTGCAGGCAACCGACGATGAAGTGGCCAAAAAGATCATTGCGGACATCCGTGATGAGGAGAAGGCCCATGTGGGCGAACTGATGACGCTCTTAAGGCTTCTGGATCCCAAGGAAGCAGAGCTGTTCCTGTCCGGCGAAGAAGAGGTTCGCGAAATGCTTACCGAACTGGGAATCAAGGAACCTCAGCTCAATACACAGAATAATGGAGGTACTACCATCGGCAGCCTGATTGGGAAATAGGTCATCATACCAAGAAGGAGGGTACGCGTATGGATTTCTTGTCCAGAGAAGCATCTCCGCTTTCCGAAGCGTTATGGAAACAGATCGATTCCACGGTTGTCGGAGCGGCAACCAGGGTTCTCATTGGCAGAAGGTTTTTGAAGCTTTTTGGCCCCCTTGGCATCGGGGTGCAGCATATTTCGGTGGATGATGCGGATCATGTGGAACAGGTGGCCCAGGACGGGCTTATCACAACCCGCGGCAGAAAAGTCCTGGAGATTCCCATGATCTACGACGATTTCCTCCTGTATGCAAGAGATCTGGAAGCTGCGGACAGGTCGGGCTTCCCTGTGGATCTCTCAAAAGCTGCCGCTGCGGCTGAAGCCTGCGCCCTGAAAGAAGACAAGCTGATCTTTTTCGGGGACAACCGGGTTGGATATGACGGCTTGCTGACAGTTCCCGGCGCGAACAAGATTGAAAGGAAGGACTGGAGCACCGGGGAAAACGCGTTCTCCGATATTGCCGCAGCACTGGAACTGCTCACCGAAAAAGGTATTTATGGTCCATACGCCCTTGCCTTAAGCCCTGACCTGTATATGCAGATGCAGCGGATCCAGCCTGGGACCGGCCTTCTCGAGATTGACAGGGTGAGCAAGCTTGTGGGCGGGCATGTCTTCAAATCTCCGGTCCTGGGAAAGGGCAAGGCTGTTCTGGTAGCTTCCGACGAAAGAAATATGGATCTTGTTGTTGGGCAGGATATGGCCACGGCCTATCTGGAACAGACCGAACTCAACCACAGGCTGCGCGTGCTGGAAACCGTGCTGCTGCGCATCAAACGCAGCCAGGCTATTGTTGTGTTTGAATAAAACTGAAGCGGTTTGACCGCTTAACAGCCTGCGGGCTGGAATAGACGGGGAAAGGAGAGGAAATCATGTCTGATGTTACATTTTATCGCTGCGAAAAGTGCGGGAATTTTGTTGCGCTGCTCAAAGAGGGAGGAGGAACCCTGGTCTGCTGTGATCAGGAGATGACCCGCCTTGAAGCCAACACGACGGACGCTTCCAAGGAAAAGCATGTTCCTGCTATTACCAGGGAGAATGGCAAGATCAAGGTTGCGGTCGGCTCAACCCTGCATCCCATGGTGCCGGAACACTACATTGAATGGATTGCCCTTGTTTCCGGCAACAGGGTGGAATTCAAGTACCTCAAACCAGGCGAGGAACCCATAGCCGAGTTTGAGGGGGCTGAATCGGGTACGGTTTATGAGTACTGCAATATCCATGGCCTGTGGAAGGCGGACTTCTGATCTCTGCCCATTGGGTGGATTGAAAGACTGAAGAAATAATTAGTGTAAGATGGAGGGGATAAATATGGCAGTAAAAAATGCTATGACCAATGATTTTCTTCATTCGGCCTATGGCGGGGAGAGCATGGCCCACATGCGCTATCTCATTTGGGGCAAAATGGCGGAAAAAGAGGGGTTCCCGAACATAGGCAGGCTCTTTGAAGCGATTGCCTATGCCGAGCAGGTTCATGCCAGCAACCACTTCAAGGAAATCGGCGGCGATACCGCTGATGCGACAGTGGTAGCCGGCGCCGTATTCGGAGTGGGCAAGACCGTTGACAACCTGCAGGGAGCCATCGACGGCGAGCTTCATGAGGTTAACCAGATGTATCCGGTTTATCTGAATGCCGCCGAGTTCCAGAAGGAAGAGGGGGCCAAACGTTCCTTCCACTTTGCGCTGGAAGCTGAGAAAATCCATGCCGAACTCTTCAAGCAGGCCCAGGATGCTGCCAAGGCCGGCAAGGACATGGAGTTCCAGAAGGTATATATCTGCCCCGTTTGCGGCCATACCGTCCTCAATGAGGCGCCGGACAAATGCCCGGTTTGCGGGGCCAAGAAGGATGCCTACAAAGCCTTTTAACGAAAAACCGAAAGGCAAACAGAACGCCCGGCTTGAAAAAACCGGGCGTTTTGCTTTGCCAATCATCTCAAGGGAAATGATGAGCAACAATTCAGAGGGAAAAGTCAATGGTGGCTGTAAACTGACTTTCGTCAAGTTTTTCCCCGCCCTCATCCGGATAGGCCAGGATGGTGATCACGGCCTTGTAATTTCCGGATGTCAGCCTGTTGCCATCCTTGTCGGTCATGTCCCATTCGTCCTGCCATTTCAGGGACTCGCCGGGATTGATGGTTTTGAGGATAAGGGCCATGGTGAAGAATCTGCCGTCCGAATACCGGTAAACTTCCTTCCCGCTTTCGTCGGTGATGGTGAGCTCAAACTGCTGCCCCGATGAGAAGGTGATATCCCTGGGCTCGGTGTAGTGGCTCATCAATTCGAAATCAAACACCACTTTATCCGCTTTGACCGCGTATGTGGCCCTTGTTTCAAACCGCCCTGCCACAATGGGCTGGGGAGCCTGGACCGATGCCTTTTCAATGGCTTGCACAGTCCGGCTGATCAAAGTGGCCAGTTCGCCGTAAGTGGTTTGGGCTTTGGGATCAAAGATGTCGTTGCCCCTGCCGCGGGCGATCTCCTGCGTGTAAGCGGCGTAGATGCCCTGAACGTACTTTGCATCTGCTTGGTCCATGTCCGAATAGAAGACCACCTGGATAAAGACCATTTCGTCCAGGTTGTTGCCTGTCTTTTCAGCCCAGATCCGCGCGCATTCATATACAATGGCCTCCCTGAGCGTTGAATCCGGCGCGCCGTCATAGGTCTCGTCAATCACCAGCCGGACAAGGTTCTGGAAGTCCTCCACGGTGATGGGGGCGTTAAGGCTTTTATTCCTGAAGATTGCGTCAATATTGGATCTGGAAGCCAAATCATCCACGTAATCCTGGGCCCAGTGCCTATTGCTTGCCGAGATGAGAGGATTGGCATCCTTCTGTGCAAAAGCCGGAAATGCCAGCAGGGACATCAGCAGGACAAATGCAATGGTAAATGAAATAAACCTTTTTTTCATGGTTGTGCACCTCCGATGTTTTTGTCTCTTCTGCTCTATTAGACGCGTAAGGATAATTATGGTTCGCGTAATGAACTGAAAATTTGACCTGCCGCAGTTTTTCATGATCGTATCAGGTGTTCTGCATAGAGGGCGCGGAACATCAGCCTTGACACATATATAGATCTTCGATATATATTTATATAGATGATCTATATATTGCTGGAGATGGTCTTATGGGAATTGACAAAAGCCTTTTGAGCGGCAGCACGGCCATGCTGATCCTGAGGCTGCTTGAGGATGGGGACATGTACGGTTACCAGATGATCGAGGAACTGGCGAAGCGCTCTGACAACACCTTTGCGCTGAAAGCCGGCACCCTCTACCCCCTCCTTCATGGCCTGGAACAGCAGGGGATGGTGTCTTCCTATTATGACTCGGCAGGTGGTGCCAAAATGCGGAAGTATTACAGCCTCACCAAAAAGGGCAGAGGGCTTCTTGCCGAAAAAAAGGCGGAGTGGCAGCTGTTTTCCTCTGCGGTCAACAAGGTGCTGAAGGGGGTTAGCATCTGATCTATATCCTGATGCTTTTCCCCACCGCTTTTGCAGGCGTTGTTTTCCGTATGAGAGGAAAGGGCTATTGGGGGGTCCTGTTATGCGGTGTATGTCTGGCCATACCTTCTACCATAGCCTTCATCATGTCCTTGAATTCAGTCACGTTCTTATTACCATTCAAGGCAAGCTTTCTGATTCTTTGGGTTACAGGCCTTGTGCTTCTGACGGTGGCCATCTGGAAGAACTGGTTCGGATCCAACAGGCTTTTCTCCATGTTGCTGATTTATGTGCTGCTCCATTTGGGCCTGGCAGGTGCCATGATTAGGGTGTGGGACGGGCTGAAGATTGCTGCCGCTGATTCGCCTATGGATGATTTTGCGCGAATCATAAAACAGCTTTTGTCAGGTGCCAGGTTTATCGGACAGGGCACTTTTAATGATATCTATCCGGCTGGGATGATGCTCCCTGCAATAGAAAGCGACTTTTTGCTTGCCTACGCCATCCATCGGTTCGGGTGGATTATATTCCTGGTTGCAGCATCCCTGCTGGTTGCGTTCCTTGCTGCCGCTTTTTCCAAATGCCTCAGGTTGAAAAGCGTCCTGGCCCAGTTGGTTTCATTGTCGGTGGTTCTTAATTTTACCATGCAGACCATTCTGTATATCCTGTTTAACCTGGGGCTGGCGATTGCTTCGCCCCTCCCGCTTCCGTTGATCTCCCGGGGCAACGGTTTTATACTGGTCAACCTATGCCTTATCGGCGTGTTGCTTTCCACATTCAGGACAGGACGCTTTGTCAGCGATCCTCCCCGCGCAAAGAGGCATGTAAAGCCATGGGTTACCGGTTGAAGGCCGGGTGGTTGAATAAGCTTTTTAAATCCGAAGGTGCGGATCAAAACATGTCCGGAAAATCTTTGGGCCAGGATCACCATCCTGGCCCGGTTCTTTTTTAAGGAATTGTAGCGTTTCCGTGTTCCCTCAAGCGACGCCGGAAACATGGTCCGAGAGTATGGAAAGCAGGAATATGTAGGGATCATCCCGGTAAAGGACCCCGTCCCTGTAGGTGGATTTCCAGCTTTCCATATTTCTTCGGATGCACTCCCTCAGCTGTTCGGAAGACCATCTCAGGCCATGGCTGCCGACGGCGTACTGAAGCGCTGTGTAAAGCTGGTTCTCCGGTAAATTCCCCGCATACCATCTGAAAGCTTCCTCAAGGAGGATCCTTCGGTTGATGCCGGTGGTCATCTGGGTTATCCTGATGAGCAGCCTTTGATGGAAGGTGTCTGCTTCCGAAACAAGGGCATCATAGCAGCTTTTCCAGGAAGCCTCCGTGGAGGGGAAGGCTTCACCGCACGCATATTGGAACCATCTTGGCGCTTTTTCATAAGTTGCCCGGTTCACCTCATTGGAAAGGTAAACATTGTGGGCAAAGAAGGTCCGCAGGTTGCACACATTGTTGTAGTGCCGCTGCATGAACGCCAGCAATTCGCTGCGCCCGTGCCTGTGCTGGTCGAAGCAGTATTTCAGTCGTCCCGCGCCGCAATCCACATACAGCCGGTAAAGGGCAAGGACGCATTCGAGAAAGGCCGTGCCCCAGGTGGTGTCGGTAAAAGGGTAAGGGTAATATTCCCAGAAAATAATGAAGTGCCTGCCGCTGTCGCTCATTAAACCGTTAAGCTCGCTGATCGCCCGGATGTCCAACAGGGTGGGTTTATGCATCTCAGTCTCCGAAGCTTTCCAGAGGTAAGGCCACAGGCCCCATCAGGTTAAAGCCTATTGCCAGATTTTTGAATTCCTGTTCCTTTTCTATGGTGGCGATATCAAAGGAGCGAGCGGTGAAATGAGCCTTGATGGATCGGTGCAGCAGCTTGATCTTACCCTTTCCGTTATTGAAGGTGTCGAGCTTTCCTTTGTATTTTCTCGGTTTGCCCATCTCGTCGCAGTGGATGAGATAAATGGGCACACGGCTCGGACCGGGAGCCTTTTTGGCCTGCTCAAAGTATTCCATGGACTTGTAGTCATCCTCGTTGATGAACAGGCGGACGGCTTTCAGGAACAGGGGAAGGGCTACGGGTACGGCCGTTTCCATGCTGAGATATCGGGTGCAGAGGTTGTCGAGATAGTCCCACTGTGCCTTTCCCAGTGCCGGGCAGAGCCTTTCCACGGAGAAGATGGGAATTCCCGTGTATTTGATCCAGTAAAGCTGGATCAGGAGAAGAAGGCTGCGCGCATCGCTGAAAACCACAGCCTGGTTTTCGGTGAGGAGATTGAGGGCTTGCTCGATCTTTTCATACTGTTGCGCGTCGGGGGATGCGGTGATCACGTAGTCCCCCAGGATTTTCTTGGCCCGCAGGTATACGCCTGTGGCCGAGCCCTTTTTCAGGAGTTCCTGGTAATAGCTTTCCGCAATCTCGGTGTTTTTGAGATATTGGTTGATCCGGAACACACGGCTCTGGAACTCGGGCCGATCCTCAAACTCCGTGTTGGCATGCCTTGCGTCGTCTATGGTCTTGAGCATGTCAGTCAGAATGTTGTTTTTCTCATCAATATTCTCCGCGTTTTCGTATACCTGCATGGAGGATTTGAGGTACACGTCCACAGGGTGGTAGTTTTGCGGACTGATGGAGCGCGCCTTATCCAGGTTGGTTTTAATCTCCCGGTAGGTTTCAAGGCTTTTCCTGTAATCCTGGCCGTCGGCGAATACGAACTCCGACAGGTTGGAAGCAAGTTCCACCAGCAGGGACGCATAGGACTGGAGGCGCGTTTCACCGTTCTGGCGCATCATGTCTATAGCTTCCCGCAGGATGTTCTGGGCCATTTCCAGGTACTTGCGCTTTTCTTCGCTGTTCTCGCTGCCCTTAAAACTTTCGCGGATGAAGTTGGCCTCCTGGAGGACGAGGGACGGAACGAAGAAGTTCTGTTTTTCCCTAAGGTCCTTAAGCGCATTGGCAAGAGTCAGATAGTAGGATTTATACTTGCTTTTCTGGGGACCATTGGGACCATAGTTGAACAGGAGATTCAGAAGCTGTGTCAGCTCCACGTTGTCGTTCAGGTTTGAGTAAGTCTTGATGTTGGCGATGATTCGCCTGACACAGTCTATCTCCTGCTCAATGCCTGCAAACCGGTCCTTGATATAGAGCTGGGCCTCAAGGGTGCTGCGGAAACGGACCAGGTAATTGTAATCACCGTCCTGGATGACCGCGATCATGCTGTTTTGGGAAAGGTCTTTCACAAATTCATACTTGTCGCTGATATCCGTTACCCTGAGCAGAAGATCCAGGGTCAGATCCACACCGTACTGGCTGGCCACGCAGACCAGATCGCTCACTTCCTGTATGGCGCGTTCGATTTCGTAGCTCATCTCGGTGTAATAGCATATCTCCTCAAGGCCGAAGGCCGTTCTCAGCTTGGCAAAGGGGCTGTCGCTAACCACGCGGCGCTTCCTGTTAACCTGCCGGCTCAGCGCCTTTTCAGCCTTATCCACCTCCTTGGCCACACCCTGGGCCAGGTTGGTGTGCAGATCATGGAACAGCTCATACATGGCTGCAAGGAACAGGTTCCCGTGCCCGCCGATTTGGGGAAGCGCGCTGTCAAGCCGGTGAACATAGGCCGAGTTAATCCTTTGCAGAACTTCACGGAGAGCGGGTATCTCCCGTTCCGGATCGATCTCCGGGGCAATGTCGATAAATACGGCGTTCTTGGGTTCCTCGCCATTGGCGTAGCTGCTGCCCACCACAAGGACCTTCCTGCCTCCGTGGTTCAGTGTCCTCTGGAGGGTAACCATTTCGTAGATTTCGCTCCTGTAGGCACCCATATCCCAGATGATGACGGTTCTTTCAGCACCAAGCCGGTTTTCGAGCCAGGAGATGAACCGATCCAGGACTGCGGCATCCGGCGTGGTTTCCCGGGGAATGAAAATGACCGGGTATTTCAGGCCGCGCTTGATTTCCATGGCCAGATGACAGAGGGATACGGTTTTTCCCGTGCCGTTCTGTCCGCGGAGGATCACGGTCCGGCTGTCAAGTACCTCGCTGTCCAGCTCGGTCTCCACCGCTTGCTTCAGGGCATCATCAAAGACCCGCCTGAAATAGAACCCTTGGAGAAAGGCGCTCCAGATGGGGCGTACTGAAGCTTCCCTCAAAAACTTGAGGAAAGCTTCCTCCAAATTGTTGACGGGCGCTTTTTTGAGGACCCGGTCATCCAGAAGGATGTACTTCTGGGATATATCATTGTATATGTCAAAAGGCAGATATTTCAGTTCCCTGTTGACGGTAAGGGGGACGTCCTCATCCTCAATGGGTTCAAAAGGTTCCTCGTCGTCGACAAAGGCCCCTGCTTCCAGCAGGCATTCATAAAGGCTCCTGTTTTCTGCGGTGATTCGGCCGCTTTTGATAAACCGTGCCAGCCTCGGGTTGGCCATAAAGGCTTCATTGGCGCTGAACACAAAGACATTGCCGGGAGAGAAATGGGACAGCACGCTTGCCAGCGTTACCGGATCCAGCCAGTCGTTGTCGGGATCATAGCCGTCGATCACCAAAAGCCCATAGTTTCCGATCAGCTCCGCTATGCGTCCGAACAGGATGGAGGCATCCCCAAGCTTGTCGTCCAGGTCTTCTTCGGAGAACGGGGGCATGTACCTGTCTTCGCCGCAAACATTCCCGAAAAGATAGGTCCCATGGAGAATGGACTTGCTCATATAGTTGCGGGGGTTGTCATTCTTGCTGAAAATGCTTTTATATTGCCTTCCGTAGGAGAAAAAAGCCTTCTGGGTGATCGAATCGATGGCCGAAGTAAACACCGAACTCCATCTGAGCTTGGAAACATGAAGAAGCCATTCGGGAACGGGAATGGCTTCCGACACTTCCAGGAGTTTTTTGATGGTCTGGTTCTTTCGCGAAGGTTCAAGGTGGTCCAGTAAGGCGTTGTAGGTCAGCGCATTTTCTTCGATGGCATTGTCCAGAACAAACTCGTTAACATACCGGAGGAACAGATCGCTCTTTTCCTGTATGCCCAGGTAGGCTTGTCCCAGAAAGAGAATGGACGGTTCGTTGTTGATGCGCTCCAGGAGTTGTTTGATATCCATGTTGTCCTCCGTCGCAGTACAAGAAATATAAAAACATTGTAACACAGTTGTGGAGCGTGTAAAAGGAAAAATGCCTCGTGGTAGAAACAGCAAAACCGCCTGTCATTTCTGACAGGCGGTTTTTTTCTGGTTGCGGAGGTGGGATTTGAACCACACGACCTTCGGGTTATGAGCCCGACGAGCTACCAGACTGCTCCACTCCGCGTCGTTATCTTGTCGGTACCCAACCGACGCATTAAAGTATAGCACGATCCATTTTCAAATTCAAGACCTTTTAGTTCATCACCTGAAATTGGCAAACCCCTCTGTTTGTCAGAAAGCGCTCATATACGCATCCGACAGTTTTTAACGCATGGGATGAAAGGGAAGAATCAAATTTTCCCCGGCAATCGGCATGGCAATAGCCCGGGAAATAGAAAGGAAACAAACCGCGCCCTGAGCATATACTGGTAATGCAGCAAGATCGGGAATAGGTTTTCTTCATCGCATCCAGGCAGGAATCAGAAAGCGTATCGCTTCAGATCGCTCATCTGCGGCAGAAGAAAAGCCGCAATGGCCGGAAGGGCTGAGTGGCCCCGGCTAAGCCGCATGGCAAAAAACGGCTTTCTTCGCTTCAGCTCAGACTTTCCTCTGCAGGCAACCCTTGCACGAGACCCCTCAGGCTTGGTAATTGTTACCTTGTATTGCTTATGAAACGCGTTATTGATATAATTATAACCAATAAATAGAAGCGTTGTGCCGCAAGAAATATATATACCCGCAACGCGGGCATGATTAACAGGCTGAATCTCTTGAAAAGAGTACGGAGGAACCAAGTTTTCTGGGGCTAATCCCTCAAGGTAGGGTTCCCTATTTCCCGAGCCCGTCAGCTAACTCCGGAAGCCTAAAATAGGAGGACTAACGATGCATTTATCCAAAAAATCCGATAAATACACCTTAGAGACCATATGCTTTCTTTTTGCCCTGACTATCAGCGTATTTATCCTTGCCGGTTTGAAGAATCCAACCCCGGCAGCGATGACCGATATATCCTACCAAGCTTCTGACGCAACGCTTTCCAATACCTCATTCGATTATTCCCTGCCTTATAAGAACCTTTCAGCGATCACCCGGGAACTGGAATTCCAGGCCAAGTCCCAGGAAATCATAGCCCTCTATTCCACCCAATCCGCGGAACAACCTGATCAAACGCTTGCAGCCAGCACAGCAGAAAGCGATGCAGGCGAAGAACCCATGCTGACGGCTTCGGTAGCCAGGGGTATCGCAGGCGATTCCCGCGATGCCAGCAAAACCATGGCAGCGACGGAGCAGGTCACGGCCTACAAGTATGTCAACGCCAACCAGCTCAATGTCAGAAGCGGTGTGGGTACCGACTACGACAAACTGGCCACCCTCAAGAGAGGGGACAAGGTAGGCCTGATACGGATGGAGGGGGAATGGGCAAAAATCCGGACCCAGTCCGGCCTCACCGGTTATACGGTGGCACGGTATCTGGTTAACAGCGAAGCGGAGGTAGAGCCTGAAAAGCCCGTAGCCTACTGGTATATCAATGCGAACACGCTCAACGTGCGCAGTGGTCCGGGCACCCAATATGAAAAGATTGAAACGCTCTCCCGCGGCGCAAAGATAGGCTATTTCGCCACCGAAGGCGAATGGGCCAGGATCCAGACACCATCCGGGAAAACAGGTTACATGCTGCTGAAGTACCTGGTGGAGAGCGAAAGTGAAGTGGAAAGAGCCTCATCCATCCCGACAGCGGGTTCGAGCGCAGTAACCCCGCTGGCACAGCAGATTGTGGAATACAGCCAGAGCCTGCTGGGTGTGAAATACGTATACGGCGGATACAGCACCAAGGGATTTGACTGTTCCGGTTTTGTCAAGTATGTTTATGCGCATTTCGGCATCAAAGTTCCAAGAAGCTCGGCGGATTATGCCGGGTTCGGCAAGAAGGTTTCAAGGGAAAACCTGAGGCCATCGGATATCCTGCTCTTTGATACCGACGGAGGCAACTGGGATGTGAGCCATGTGGGAATATATATTGGCAACGGAAAATTCATTCATGCCTCCACGACCAAGGGTAAAGTCGTTATCGCATCCTTGTCCGAATACCCTGCCCCATACTACGGCGCCAGGCGGGTTATCGACTGACAAAAGGATATAGCGATGAAAAAAGGATGATCGACCCAAGAGATCGTCCTTTTTTTATACCATTCCGCTGTCAAGCGTTTATTATCAACGGCCTGCATTGTGCCTTCCCGCATTTTTCAGGCGAGCGTGTGCAAAAAAAGTTTAAAAAAGTTTTAAAATCTTCGAACCTTTTTCATTACCGTACGTCATATATATAGAGCTGGAAAATTATATCCAATTATTTGGCAAAATCTGAGACTGCCCTGTGTTATTTTCAAAGATTTGTTATATAATTAACTGGGACAAACCGGAAGCCCGATTATGAGCGCGGGATGATAAAAGAACTAACCATACCAAGGAGATACATAAATGTCTGCAATCATTACACTGGATAATGTTTACCGTATCTTTCGCATGGGCCAGGAACGCATCTATGCCGTCAATGGTATCAGCCTGACCATTGAGGAAGGTGAGATCTGCTGTTTGCAGGGGCCCTCCGGCTCGGGCAAATCGACGCTGCTCCACATAATGGCCGGACTGGACAGGCCGACGAAGGGTTCCATCACCATCGGGAATACGCGTATCGACAAGCTCAGCGAAAACCAGCTGGCCCTGTTCAGGCAGAAGCATATCGGCTTCATCTTCCAGAGCTACTACCTGATTCCCACCCTCACCGCGCTGGAAAACGTGGCCCTGCCCCTTACCTTCTGCGGCGTGCCACGGTCCAAGCGGATCAAAATGGCAAAGGAGCTTTTGGAGGCTGTTGGCCTGAAGGACCGGATGAAGCACAAGCCTTCCGAGATGAGCGGCGGCCAGCAGCAGCGGGTCTCCATCGCCCGGGCCTTTGTGAACAATCCCAAGGTGGTCTTCGCAGATGAGCCCACGGGCAACCTGGATACGGTAACCACCCATGAAATGATGCAGCTCATGACCTCCCTGGCCTACGAGAGGAAACAGACCCTGGTGATGGTTACCCACAACCCGGAATTGTCGGATTACTGCACACGCATTGTCAGGGTGCGTGACGGCAAGATAGAAAAGATTGAGAATGGAAGGGATAATGGTTATGAAACGGAGAATGCTTAAGAGGACCTTGCACTTCACACTCGCACTGATCTTTGTGATGACGGCCATGCTTTCGCTGCTGCCGGCCGATGTGGCCATGGCGACAACGGTGCATGACCGTAGCAACTTTAAGTTTGAAGCGGACTATTATAACTACTTGTCACCTGGCGAAAACTTTAATTTCACGTTAACTGTTACTAATAAATATGATCAAAAAATAACTATTACTTCGATTTTTTTAAACAAAGGAGCCGCCATCTCAGTAAAAGAGGAAAATGGTGATCCGTATACTGTTTTTATTGGAGAAATTGGAATAGAGCCGGACGGCCATAAAACAGTGCTCAGTGACCACATCATGCAATTTGTGGGTAATAAGTACAACAATACTTTCTCGTTAACCATCAATTACATGTTTGAAAATGGAGAAATAGGAAACACCTCTGTTGAATACAGAATTGATGTAAAAGAGGACGAGAACTTTGAGACCGATCCCTATACGCCCATTCTGCAGGCATCGGTGGCTGAGAATGCCTCGGTGACAGCCGGTCAGTTCTCCGCGCTGAACATCACCCTCAAAAACATCAGCGGCGCGGCCACCGCCAGGAACATCACCTTCACGCCCGTGTATGAGACCGGATCCCCGTTCATCCATGTGACGGTGAACGGCACGTCCATCAAGGAGATCAGGCCCAGGGCGGTGGATGTGATTAAACTGTCCGTCAACACCGACAAGTTCGTAAAACCCGGCTATTATCCCTTCAAATTCAAGCTGACCTTCACCAATGCCTGGGGTGAAGATTTCACCACCGAGCATATCGTCTACATCAATGTTGTAAACAACAAGCAGGATGCGAAGCTCATCGTGCGCACCTCCTCGGCTGACAATGTGAGCGCCGAGGCCGGCAAGAGCTTCTCCGTACCGGTATATGTGGTGAACTCAGGCAATTATTTCGCCAAGGACATCACAATAACTGTTAAAGGGCTGTCCCAGGACACCTTTATGCTCAGCTCCGGTTCAAGCCGCATCACCTTTGATCGGATCAACGGAGGAAGCAATCAGAAATTCACCCTTAACCTGTTGGCGGCCAAGGGCCTGAAAACCGCAAGCTATCCTTTGTCTTTCAAGGTGGAATACACCACCGAATCCGGGGAAAAGGTCAGCGAGGAACAGGAGATCTGGATCCCTGTAACCGGTAGTGGGGATGCGGTGAATGCCCTGGAGATCCTTAATGTGGGGACTTCCATGAGCACTGTGACCCCTTCCGATATCTTTGATGTTTCTGTTACCATCAAGAACAACGGGAACACCCAGACTGAGCAGATCAAGGTTTCTGCTGACGGGACCGATGCTCTCCTGCCGGTGACCCAGAACCTTTTCATCGTCTCCAAACTGGGGCCCAATGAGAGCAGGACCCTGAACTTCAGGTTCCAGCCCTCTCCCGATGCGAAACGCGGGAGCGTGCCCATCGTCATCAAGGTGGGATCTGTGGATGGTTCGGGAAATAACGCGATGATTTCCCAGGCTGTTTCGGTCTTCGTGGACGCAGAAGGCGGTGAATCGGATCCGAACAAGAACGTTCCCAAGATCATCGTGGAGAGCTACGCCTACGAACCCAGGCAGGTGAAGGCCGGTGAGCAGTTCACCCTGCATATGTCCTTCCAAAATACCCATTCCTCCAAAACCATCCGGAACATCAAGGGCAGCTTCAATGTGGAGGAGAAGTCCAATGAGACAGGGAATGTCTTTACCCCTGTGGACAGCAGCAATACCTTCTTCATTGACGAGATCCGGCCGAAGGGTACATACGACTGGACTCTGAACCTGTACACCATACCGGATGCCCAGTCCAAGACCTATACCGTCATCCTTTCCTTTGCGTACGAGGATGAGCAGGGCAACCCCTATACCGAGCAGGAGATCATCGGCATTCCCGTTTACCAGCCCTCCCGGTTTGAAATGTCGGAGTTCATGCTTCCCAGCGAGGCGTACATGGGAGACCCCATCTATCTCAACTTCAGCATTTACAATATGGGCAAGACGGACCTGTACAATGTGAAGATGTACGTCGAGGGCGATTTCGCCGCCGATCCCATGAGCTCCTATTTCGGCAACTTCACGCCCGGTTATATGGAGTGGTGCGAGATCAACCTCATACCCATGCAAATTGGAGTGAACAAAGGCAAGATTGTGGTGGAATACGAAACCACCAGCGGCGAACTCATGACCTATGAGAAGGAGTTTGCCATCAATGTCCTTGAAATGCCCAGCTTTGATCCCGGATTCCCCGTTGACGGCGGCTTCCCGATGGATCCTGGCATGGAGGACGGAGGAAACGGCGGCTTCATCGGCAGCGTATGGTTCTATGTCATCATCGGTGTTGTTGTGGTTGGCGTGGTCGTAACCATTATCCTGGTCGTCCGGAAGCGCAGGAAGAACAAGGAGTTTGAATTCTGATGAGATTTTTTGATACACTCACGCTCAGCGTAAGAAACCTGTGGCGTCGAAAACTCAGAACCACCCTGACCATCATTGGCGTCATGATCGGTACCTGTGCCATTGTGGTGATGATTTCCCTGGGCCTGGCCATGAACAAGAACTTTATCGATCAGCTCAGCAGAATGGGCAGCATCATGCAGATCCAGGTCTACGCCTGGAATGCAGGAGGCACGACGCCGGACGGCAAAAAGATTGAACCCCTGACCGATGCAAAGATTGCCGAGATTGCCAAGATTAAAGGGGTTGAAGGCGCAACGCCCGTTCTGGAGCTCGACCTGAAAATGGCAGTGGGCAAGTATGTGGGGTGGATCTATATACTGGGTATTGATCCCGATGTATTCCAGATGCTGGATATACCTATAAGCAACGGACGCGGTCTTACCAGCGGGGATACCGATCAGATGGTGGTCGGTGGATATGTCAGGTATAACCTTTACAATCCAAAATCCAACAGGTGGGATCCGGCACCGGAAGACATTAACCTTATGGAGGAAAAGGTTCTTATTACCTGGGATATGAACTATGGCAACAGGACCTACCCGGGTATGTCCGGATCATCCAGGAAAAAAGTGAAGCCAGTAAACGTTGAGGTTGTGGGTATAATTGGCGAAAGCGGCAACTATGACTATAGTGTCATCATGCCTCTGGAGGCTGTTAAGAAATACAAGAAGGAAAAGGAAAAATTTGAACAACAGGAGTATGGCGGAAACGGCGGATTCATGATAGGCCGAAGCAGCTCGCGGGGCTCCTCCTCCCAGGAAAACCAGGGGTATAACCAGGCCATTGTCAAGGTTAAGGACATAGACAGTGTGGCCGAAGTGCTGGAACAGATCAAGAATATGGGATATGAAGCCCAAAGTCCCATCCAGATCCTGGAGCAGATGAAGCAGCAATCGGCAGGTCTCAGGCAAATACTGGGCGGCATCGGGATCACGGCCTTTATCATTGCGGCCATCGGTATTGCCAACACCATGTATATGTCCATCTATGAAAGGACCCGTGAGATTGGCATTATCAAGGTCATCGGTGCGAGGCTGAGGGATATCCGGCGCATCTTCCTGATGGAAGCTGGCTGGATCGGCATCTTCGGCGGCGTGTTCGGAATCGGGCTGAGCCTGCTGGCCTCCATGGCGCTGAACAAGTTCAAGATTAACCTCGGTGGCCAGATCATGTGGATGCCTGAGGCGGAGGGGATGATGTCCTCCTATATTCCTCCCTGGCTCATGCTGGCGGGAGCGGGGTTCTCCTTCCTGGCAAGCCTTCTGGCCGGGTTGCTTCCCGCAAGGCGTGCCATGAAGCTCAGCGTCATGAAAGCTTTACGCCAGGAATAACCGGAAAACGCGTTGAAGCGTCACGTGAAAGCGTGACGCTTTTTTAACGGTTTATGGTTAAAGCGCGCCATGACGGGCATATGGATCTGGCATAAAAAGTATTCCTTTTTAGATTGCCATGTGGTATATTATACTGGTGGCTTGTGCCGCCAAACCAATCCGTCTTGAGAGGAGGCTGCGATATGGCAAGCAAGTTTGGATTTGCAGGATTCAGAATCAAATATGGAGTTGGCATTGTCGCAGCCGACAGGCCCATCTGAGCTGATCCTATCTGTCCCTACGGCAATTTCAAATCCATTTTTGATGGCTGAGTCATGCGATGGTTGATGTGATGGCTCTTTTTTCGCGTTTCTTCATGACCGGATGCACATGATAATCTATGTACACCATTTTAGCTGCTGATACCGCCCGAAAGGAGGCGCAACGTGAGAAAACTGAAGTTGCTTCGTGAGTATTTGCGCGGAAGCGGCATGACCTATCTTCTGTCCATGCTGTCCGTGCTACTGATGACTGTTTTTTCGTCCATGGTGCCGCTGGTCATCGCATTCACGGTGGATTACGTCATCGGCGACAAACCGGTTGAACTGCCTGCTGCCCTGGCATCCCGGATCGATGTGGCAAGTGGGATTAGCACCATCAGGAACAATCTGTGGATCATCCTGGCGGTCCTTGTTGTGATTACACTGCTTCAGGGCATCTTCATGTACCTGAAAGGAAAATGCTCGGCCGTTGCGGCCCAGGCATCTTCCAAGCGGATGCGGGAAAAACTGTACGGGCATTTGCAGCACCTGCCCTTTGATTATCATGTGAAGGTACAGACCGGGGATATCATCCAGCGGTGTACCTCCGACATAGAGACCATCCAGAACTTCATATCCACCCAGTCCATCGAGGCGCTCCAGATCATCCTGCAGGTCATCGTGGTGCTGGCCGTAATGATTGCCATGGACCTGAAATATACCTTGATCTCCATATTGCTGATACCCATTGTGTTTGTCATAACCGTCCGCTTCTTCATCAACATGATGAAGGTGTTTGTCAGGGCGGACGAAGCCGAAGGCCATATGACCGCAACCCTGCAGGAGAACCTGGCCGGCGTCCGGGTCGTAAAAGCCTTTGGCGCCCAGAATTTCGAGATGGAGAAGTTTGATGAGAAGAACAGGACCCACCGGGATCTGAACATGGACATCGTTCGGATCATGGCCAATTTCTATGGAGGAACCGACCTGATGTGCATGCTCCAGCATGCGCTGGTTATCGCGGTGGGCACCTATTGGGTGGTCAGGGGCCAGGTTACCATTGGCACGGTGGTCGCCTTTTCATCCTATGCGGGAATGCTGGTATGGCCCTTACGAAACCTTGGCCAGATGATGGGATTCATGGGCCAGGCCTTCGTTTCGCTAGGCAGGATCCAGGAGATCCTGGACAACAAACCCGAAGATTACACCACGGGCGAGACACCTCCCGTTCAGGGGGAGATTGTCTTTGAGGATGTCCATTTTGAATATGAGAAGGGTAAGCCCGTTCTGGACGGTGCAACCTTCAGGATAGAGAAAGGCCAAACCGTGGCCATACTGGGCGCCACAGGCGCCGGAAAGAGCTCGCTGGTCCATCTCCTGCTTCGTTTATACGATTACAAGAAAGGCAGCATCCGCATCGACGGCGTGGAATTGAAACGCATCAGCCGGCAGTGGATCAGAAAGCACATCGGCATCGTCCTTCAGGAGCCCTTCCTGTTCTCGAAAACCATCAGGGAGAACATCGGGATAGGCTGCGGCCGGGTGGAGGAGGACAGGATCCTTGCAGCGGCCAGGACGGCCTGTGTGGACGAGGCCATCCAGGAATTTGGAATGGGCTACGACACCCTTGTGGGCGAGCGTGGTGTGACCCTGTCCGGTGGCCAAAGGCAAAGAATTGCCATCGCCAGGACCATCATCCGGGATGTGCCCATCCTCATCTTTGATGACTCCTTGAGCGCCGTGGATGCCGAGACCGACGCCAGGATCCGTAAAGCGCTGAGGGAGCGGCGGAAGGACACCACCACCATCATCATCTCCCACCGGATCACCACCCTCGCGGAAGCCGACAGGATCCTGGTGTTGGACCAGGGCCGGATCATCCAGTCGGGTACCCACGAGGAACTGATAAAGGTTGACGGGCCTTACAGAAGGATATGGGAGATCCAGAGCGCCCTGGGCGATGAGATGGAAGAAATGACAGTCTGAAAGGTGTGAGATCTTGTATTTCGAGGAAACCGAGTACGGCAAACGGTTTGACATAAACGTTGTCAAAAAGCTGGCCGCTTTTGCAAAACCCTATAAAAAGACCATTATCACGCTGATGGTGCAGATGCTTTTCCTGGCGCTGGTGGATGCCCTGTTCCCCAAACTGAGCCAGTATGCCATCGATCACTTTGCCGTCAAAAAATCATTGGACGGATTCTGGGTCTTCTGCCTTGTGGCGGTTGGCCTGGTGGTGATCCAGGCGGCCAATGTATGGCTCATGATCCGGAACGCGGGAACGATTGAGTACGGTATCCCCTATGACATGCGAAAAGGTGTCTTCAAGAAGTTGCAGGAACTGTCCATCTCCTTTTACGACAGGACTTCGGTGGGCTGGCTGGTATCCAGGATGACATCCGATATCAATCGGATCGGCATTACCCTGTCCTGGCATGTGGTGGACTTTTTCTGGTCCATCTTCCTGGTGATCATCATGACCGTGTTCATGCTGGTCACCGATGCGGGCTATGCCCTGATGGTCCTATGTGTGGTTCCTGCCCTTGTGATCATCAGCATGATCTTCCAGAAAAAGATCCTGTTCAATTACAGGAAGGTGCGCAAATACAATTCCCAGATCACCGCGGCCTTCAATGAGGGCATTACGGGTGCGAAGACCATCAAGACACTGGGGATAGAGGATGACATGCTGGCAGAATTCGAGAAGACAACCCGGCAGATGCGGGATTTTTCGGTCCGGGCGGCAACTGTCTCATCCATCTACACCCCGCTGATAATCCTCCTGGGGAGCATCGCCACCGGGCTGGTGCTATGGAAGGGCGGTTTTGAGGTCAGCCGGAACATCACCAGCTACGGTACCCTGGTACTGTTCATATCCTATGCTGTCCAATTTTTCGAGCCCGTCAAGTCCTTTGCCCGGGTCTTCACGGAACTTCAGTATACCCAGGCTGCGGCGGAACGGGTGGTCACGCTGCTGGAGACCGAAAATGAGATTGCGGACAGCAGGGAAGTGATAACCCGCTACGGCAATATGCTGGACTCCGACAAGTCGGAATGGCCAAAGTTCCATGGACATATTGTCTTTAAGAATGTGACCTTCCGCTATAAGGAAGGCGAGAATATCCTGGAGAATTTCAACCTGGAGGTCAGGCCCGGTGAAAAGATCGCCCTGGTGGGTGAGACCGGTTCCGGCAAGACCACCATCGTAAACCTGGCCTGCCGCTTTTATGAACCTACCGAGGGAAGCATCCTGATCGACGGCGTGGATTACCGGGAAAGACCGCTTTTGTGGCTGTACTCCAACATCGGCTATGTGCTGCAGGAGCCCTACCTGTTCAGCGGCACGGTGAAGGAAAACATCGCCTATGGCCGGAAAGAGACCACCATGGAGGACATCGTCCGGGCGGCGAAGACTGTCAACGCCCATGATTTTATCATGCGCCTGGAAAAGGGATACGACACCCAGGTGGGAGAGCGGGGAAGCCGGCTTTCCACCGGCCAGAAGCAGCTCATTTCCTTTGCCCGGGCCATTCTGTCCGATCCGGGCATGTTCGTGCTGGATGAAGCCACTTCGTCGGTGGACACCGAGACCGAACACCTGATCCAGGATGCGCTGAACCGGGCCCTTGAAGGGAGGACCAGTTTCATCATCGCCCACAGGCTGTCCACCATCCGCTCGGCGGACAGGATTTTGGTCATCGACAAGGGCAGGATCATCGAAGAGGGTACCCACAGGGAACTGCTGAAGAAAAAGGGTTATTATTACAGGCTATATACCAACCAGCTCATGGAGGAGCAGAAGAAGGAAGCATTTGTAAAGGCTTAATTCCCATAAGGCATGCCCGGTGCGGACCCGAAAGACACCGCCATCGGGATGTTCTTCCCGTATGACGGTGCGCAAACTGCAGCAGCGTCCTTTAAATCCGATGAATCACGGAGTAAAGATTATATCTTTAAATGGAACGGGCTGCGGATCCTTCCGCAGCCCGTTTGCTGTGCATCGGTTTATGGTTCCTGTGCGGCGCTGTGCCTCCTTGAGGCCAGATCCGCTTCAGCGTCCGTGTAGACCTGTTCAAAATCCGAATCAACGCTGGCACGGGCATAGCCCCAAGAGAATGAGACCTTGTAGGGCTTGTCCAGTCCGTTGTTCAGTTCTTCCAGTTTTTTGCGGAATCGCTCTTCAATGGCGTGGATTGCATCCCCGTGGATGTTCTTGATGAGCACCATGTAACGCTCGCAGCTTTCGTGGGACAGGAAATCGTCCTCCCGGATGGAACCGGACAGGATCCTGGTGACCTCATTCATAACGCGCTCGCCTTCTTCGAAGCCGTATTCGGCGTTGATTTCAAAGAAATTGTCGATTTCCACCAGGATCAGATAATACTCTCCGCTGTCGGCCTTTCGGTTCTGGAGCATGTTGTTGGCCAGGTATCGGATTTTCTTCATCTTGTCCAGATTGTCCCGCACGGTCAGCTCGTTGAGCTTGCGGTTGGTGTTGATAAGCCTTTCAAGCGTGTCGGACAGTTTCATCTCCACCTGCTGCTTTTCGTAGGCGAGGAAGGCATTCTCCATGTACTGCTGCACCTCGAGGCACAGGTTTGCCATGGTGGCCACCAGGTTCTCCGGAGCGGACATGATGATATAACCCAGCTGGTTCTTGCCTATGAAAATGGGCTTGACGAAGGTGATGCCATCCAGGGTCCCGTATATGGGATCCGGCAGGATCCGGGAGACCTCAAAAGGCGTGGCATACTGGACTTTCCGCCCATCTGAATAGCCATACAGCATCGTTCCCTTGAGGTTTTGCCTTGCGGAAGCATAGTCGTCAAACCGTGTTGGCGTCAGGTAACGCACGATATAGCAGGCGTTCATGCCATACTCGCTCAGACAGTCGGTGAGAGCAGAGTAGAAAGCAGTCTCATCGAGGGACTGGAATCGTCGATGGGTCCTGAGGGGGTTGAATATGGGTCCGGGATTGTTGCTCACTGGATGCCCGGAATCCTTGCAGCCGCAGGAATGCCGTATGATCAAACGGGGCTGCAAGGTATAAACCAGCCCGCTGAATCGATCCGGCTGCTCATCAAGAAGCAGTTCCACGGCTTTGCGGCACATTTCCTCCATGGGCTGGGAAACCGTTGTCAGGGTCTGGACCATGCCCATGGGATCTCCCACATCGTCAAAGCCGGTTACCGCCACATCCCGGGGCACAGAAAGGCCATTTTCGTTCAGGCACTTTATGGCGCCGCTGGCCGTATCATCATTGGCGCAGACAAGAGCGTCGATCTCCTTTGCCCGGATATGGGGAATGAGTTTTTTGGTCAGATGGTACCCCCGTATATCGCTGAAATTGCCCTCCAGGAGGAAATGCTTGGGGACTTCGAGCCCGTTTTGGTAAATGACCTTCAGGAACGCATCCCGCCGCAGCAGGGCCTCGGGGTTTTTCAGGGGACCGCTGATATGGGCCAGCTTATGGTAGCCGTGGGATATCAGGTGGGATACGATTTGCTCAAATCCTGAAAAATTATCGGTTGAGACCGCCGGGATACCCTCAAGCTCAATGCCTAAGGAAACGGATGGAAGGCCGGCCTTCGTGGCCAGGTCCTGTACCAGCTCCACACCAAGTTTTGATGACAGTTGACCAGACAGAACAAGCGCATCGATGCTGCCCTGGGATATCATGCGGTACAGAACGTTGCACTGATAGTCGGTTGCCGTATTGTTTATCAGGCTGTATCCTTCGAAAATGACCAATGAACAGTTGCGGGGTTCCAGCTCCCGCCACAGGGACTTGATCAGGGCCATCCCAAAAGGGCTGTAGATGGAACTGGTCAAAAAACCTATTCTCATAAGACCCCCCCCGACTTCCGAAAAAAGAAGGCGTTTACTTATCAATCCTGTTTTATTATATAATACCACCGGTTTTCTTCCAAAAAAACGCAGTTTGCGCATAGTTGAAACAGGTTCCGATTCTTTACGCATCCATTATCCGACAGGTTGCGTTCCGGCCGGCAAAACAAGCCTGTTTGCCGTATTGACGCCGTGTATAATAAAGCCTATAATCTAGGTGTAAAAGTAAATATCTCTGTTAGGTGAGGCTCCTATACGGATACAGGCTGCTGCCCGGAAACGTCGAGAGACGCCAATGGGTAAACAAACATTGCCGGATTAAGGTTTTGTTTAATGCAGTTGGCTTTTTGCCTAAGCCGTATAGTGCCAAAACTCGATGAGGGGGAGAGTGATCATGAATGGTGATCTGAGTCCGCTCTCGCGGACTTTTGTTATGCACCTGGCCGGATTTTTTGAGCATATCAGGATGAACGGCCGGGCTTTATGAAAATGGTGCCCCCTGCCGGGGTGATTGTTTTCATCGTCTTCAGGCATAATTTCGGTGAGGTGATTCTTATAGAAGGAAGGTGATTTCCATGATGGAAATCTTCAAGACATCGGAGCACGGTCTTGAGACCCTTACGGTGGATACCATCGAAAAGGGCTGCTGGATCAATCTGACCGAGCCCAGCGAAGAAGAACTCGACAAATTGACCCAACTTATCGGTGCCGAACCGACATTCCTGCGGGATCCTCTCGATGTGGAAGAGAAGCCTCGTATTGATACCGAGGATGACCAGATACTCATCATCGTCGATATACCCTATGTCTACGAGGATGATAAATCCATAAAATTTGAAACGCTGCCGATGGGTCTGCTCCAGGTGAGGGACGACTACATCATCACCATATGCAGCAAGCAGGTTCCTGTCCTGGAACGTTTCAGGAACGGGCAGATAAAGAATCTGTATACCTACAAGAAAACCCGCTTTATCTTTCAGGTCCTGTACCATGTGGCAAAGGACTACCTGAAATACCTGAAGCATATCGACAAAAAGAGCGAATTCATTGAAAATTCTCTTTATAAATCCATGAGGAACAAGGAACTGTACAAGATGATGGAGCTCAGCAAGAGCCTGGTGTATTTCACCACGTCATTAAAGTCCAACGAGACCGTTCTGGAAAGGCTTCTTTCCGGCAAGCTCATCAAGATGTATGAAGAAGACCAGGATCTGCTGGAGGACACCATCATTGAGAACAAGCAGGCCATTGAGATGGCCAACATCTACAGTTCCATCCTCAGCGGCATGATGGATGCCTTTGCGTCCATCATCTCCAACAACCAGAACATGGTCATGAAGTTCCTGGCGGCCATCACCATTGTGCTTTCTGTCCCCAATGTCATATTCAGCTTTTTCGGACAGAACTTTGAATGGCCGTTTACAGGCAATCCGTTTATGTGGCTCTATGTTACCGTCGGCTCCATCGCCATAACTCTCTTTGTGGCATTTATCCTTTACAGGAGGGACATGTTCTGAAAGCCATTCGGAAGGCCTTGCGGGCCGGGCTCGCCGGATGGTTTCCAGAAAGGATATAAAAAGGAAATTATAGCTGGCCGTGTCAAGCGTCTGTGAAAATGTCAGGTTAACTGTTCTATGAAAATGTCAGGGATGATAGCTGATTAAACAACCGCCGTCCTCTTGCAGACTAGCC
>NZ_FQZP01000010.1 GCF_900142095.1 Thermoclostridium caenicola
AATGGTTTCACGGAAGGTGTCAACAACAAGATTAAAGTGATCAAACGAAATGCCTATGGGATAAGAAATTTCACAAGGTTCAGAAACAGGATACTGCATGTTATGGCATAGAGCTGCCAAGAAAAAGGCAGATGACCAAAATTGATCATCTGCCAACAAAGCTTAAGCTGCTTCATTTTACTAGTTCCACCCCAACAATTGACGTAGAACCGATATAATGCAGGATACGTTCGAATCATTTTCGGGATGGTCTTATAGTATGCGCCTGTTTGATTCAGCTATGGACATGATGACAGTCGGTTCCCGGGGTTAACCGCATACGTTGGTCAAAGAGAAGAATGTCCAGCGGATCGCCCTTTTCAAGGCGTATGGTCGTTCCGGATTTATCCACGGTTATTTTGATAATCCGTCCCCTGAATACCAGACGGAAGGAGTACTCTTCCCATTGTTCCGGGATAAACGGCGCAAGATACAGCTCGCCTTTCTTAATCCGCATACCGCCAAAACCGTGTACTATGCTCATCCAGGTACCGGCCATCGATGTGATATGAAGGCCGTCATCGGTATCGTTATTGTAATTGTCCAGATCCAGCCTTGATGTTCGCAGATAAAATGCATAGGCCTTTTCCCTGAGCCCGATCTCCGCCGCCAGAATCGCGTGGATACAGGGCGACAATGAGGACTCATGCACCGTCAGCGGTTCATAAAAATCGAAGTTCCTTTTCTTCTCTTCAAGCGAATATTCCTCATTGAGGAACCATAACCCCTGGAGGACGTCCGCCTGTTTGATGTAACAGGACCTCAGTATCCTGTCCCATGACCAGTTCTGGTTCAGGGGGAGATCCGACGGCTTCAGCGCCGATACGGGAACAATCTCCTTGTCCAGGAAGCCATCCTGCTGCAAGAATATGCCTCTTTCCTTGTCCTCGGGAAGATACATATTCATGCTGACCTTCCTGAATGTTTCCACTTCCTCCGCGGTTACGCCGAGATGCCTTATGGCTTCCTCATAAAGCCTGCTTGCGTTTTCCCGCATCTCTTCCAGGGTATCGACGGTATACAGAAGGCTCCATTTCACCATCCGGTTTGTGTACCAGTTGTTGTTAACATTGTTCTCATATTCATTGGGCCCCGTGACGCCCAGAATCATATAAACCTTCTTGGTGGGATGGTAAGTTACCCTCGAAACCCAGTACCTGGAGGTCTCCACCAGGACATCGATGCCCTTTTCATAGAGATAGGATTTGTTGCCGGTATATTCGGTATAAACCTTGATGGCGTTGGTAATGGCGCAATTCCGGTGGATCTCTTCAAAGGTAATCTCCCATTCGTTATGGCATTCTTCGCCGTTCATGGTCACCATGGGATACAGGGCGCCCCGGGTCCCCAGCTTTCTGGCGTTTTCCTTCGCTTTTTCAAGATGGTTATAGCGGTATTCAAGCAGGCTTCTTGCAATTTGAGGCTCCCTCGTACCCAGGTAGAAATAGAGGCAGAAAGCCTCGGTATCCCAATAGGTACTCCCGCCGTATTTCTCGCCGGTAAACCCTTTGGGCCCGATATTCAGCCTGGGATCGTCACCCGAATAAGTGCAGTTCAGCTGGTAGATGTTGAACCTGATGCCCTGCTGGGCTTTGATATCGCCTTTGATGGTGATGTCGCCCATGCTCCAGATATTGTCCCATTTAGCCCTGTGGGCATCAAAGAGACCCTGGTAACCGGTCTCCTTGGCTTTCAATGCCTTTTCACGCGCAATGTCTGCCAGCTTATCCGCATCATAATACCTGTCGCTGATGACCGAAACATATTTGGTTAATGTCACGGTTCCGTTTTTTCCGATTTTTGTCCTGATTCTGTTTCCGACAAATTCGCCGCCGTTTTCGCTCACGGCTTTGTTTTCCAGGACATCGGCCCCGAAAAGCTCCCAGGTAAAGGCGGCTGTCACGTTGAAATGGGTTTTTAGCGTTCTGGAAGTGATGTAGGATATGGAACCGTCGGTGCCGCTGGCCACATATTCCCAGAATTTTTCGTTATAGTTGGCGTCTTCGTTCCTTACGTCGCCGTTCAGGAAAGGCGTGAGAACCACCTCAGCCTCGCCCGATAGGCTGGTTATGGCATATTTGATGGCAGCAAGGTCACCGTCCGCATAGCTTAAAAAACGCTCGGTGTTTATTTTGAATTCCGAACCGTCTTTCCCAATGAAGGTGAAGCTTCTTCTCAGTATGCTTTCCTTCATGTCCAGCTCGCGTCTGTAATCCTTGAAACGGCATTTTGCCAAATCCACAGTCTCGCCGTTTATGGCAACCTTGATGCCGATAAAATCAACGGCGTTCAACACCTTCGCAAAATACTCAGGATAACCGATTTTCCACCATCCGACACGTGTCTTGTCAGGATAATACACGCCGGCAATGTAGGTTCCTTTCAGGGAATCGCCGGAATAATCCTCCTCGTGGTTTCCCCGAAGTCCCATCCTGCCGTTTCCGGTAGACATGATGCTTTCAAAGAAACGGTTTTTTTCTGCTGAAAAGCCTACCTGGATTATCTTCCAACTGTCCGAGATCAGTTTGCACATAGGGAACCTCCATTGGCACTTTGTTGTAATCAATAAAAGGGTTCGACTTCCACGATGTTTGTTGGGACAATATAATGGGTGGGTAGATTCTTTTTGCCTTCTATCTTGCCGATCAGGAGCTTCGCGGCATAAAAGCCCAGTTTGTTTGCGTTGACATCGACAGAGGTAAAGCTTTCGTTCTGATACAGGCTTATCGGCGTGTTGTTAAAGCCGGTTACCGCAATATTGGAGATGTTCTTCTTCCGCATCGCCTTCAATACCCCGAGGGCCTGCATATCATCGCTGGTAACAATGGCCGTCGGAAGCTCGGCGCCTTTTTTACTGGCAGTAATGATCCTGAGCATGCATTCGCTGCCGAATTCTTCGGAGAAATTCCCGTCCAGGAAGGTCAGTTCCTTATCTATGGCGTATCCGTGCACGGTCATGGCTTTCTTGTATCCCTCAAACCTGTCCCGCGACACGTTATGGTCCCGGGGGCCTCCCAGGAAAGCGATCCGCTGATGGCCTTTCATTATCAGATCATTGGTGACCTGATAGGTCGCCTGGAAGTTGTCATTGTCCACCCAAAGCACGCCCTCGGTCTGGTCCGGCCGCCCGATGACGGAGAACGGAAAATCGTTCTTTTTCAAAAAATCGATGCATTTATCATTTGTCCTTGAGGTGAACAGGATGATGCCATCAACACACCTGCTGTTGACATACCAGACGGCGATGTCCAGATCGCCGGCTTCGCTTTTGTTGTAGGCAAACATGACGTTATAGCCGTTCTTCTGCGTATACTGGCTGACGCCTGTCATCGCCTGGATGAAGAATGGGTTTCTTACCAGGGTTTCCGCTTCGGTGTTGAGAATGAGGCCGATTGTCTTTGAGGATTTGTTTGCCAGGCTCCGGGCAATCGCATTAGGATGGTAGTTAAGCTCCTCTATGACTTTTCTGACGCGTCGTTTCGTCTCTTCGCTTATTCTCGGGCTGTCCGAAATAACACGCGAGACCGTTGAAGTGGAAACGCCTGCGACTTTCGCAACATCATTTATCGTGATCTTCATCTGGACCCACTCATTCCCCCAATTTCTATGTTGTGAAAGCTGTGAAAACGCTTGCACTAGTATTATATCTTAATCTATCTTTTGGTGTCAATAACAAAGGATCCCATCCGGATAGACTGGGAGAATGGTGTTGCTGCTTACACTTTCCTATTGTACCAGCTCCTGTATCGGTTGTCCACGCCAAAATGCCAGTAATACTTATTCGTGCCGCATAATAACAGCCCCTCCTAGCGGCGGCAGTGTAAGACGGATCTCACCGGCTTCGCATGTGACAGGCGTACCTTCCAGGATATCGCAATAGCCGGAAGCGCTGTTGTCCGATTCACCCGCGCAGAACCTGACGAGCCGAGATTCTTCGCTGTTGTTCAGGACGACAATGGCTTCCTTGTTATCGGTAAACCTTGAAAAGGCATAAACGCCTGTGCCGTTATCTTTAAAGACGGTTTTTACGCCGCCTGTGAAAATGTCCGTGTATTTCTTCCTGATTGAAATGATCTTTTTATAATACGCCGTGAGATCTTCGGTCACCCGATCGTCCTGCCAGACCATCGGTGCGCGGTATTCATGCTCTGCGGCACCGGATATGGCTTTCTCGTCCCCTGCAAAAACAGTCGGTATGCCGACATAAGTCATCATGAACAGGGCGGCAAGCTTGAGTCGGCGAATATCCCCACCGCAGTAATGCAGAAAACGGGGTACGTCATGGGAATCCAGCATGTTCATCTGGACCAGGGTTATCTGCTTTTTATAACGCATCAGCATATAGCCGAGACTGTTGTCAAAATCGTCAACACTGATATCATGGCTTGCAAAAAAGGCCTTGCAGATATCAACGAACCTGTAATTCATGGCGGAATCAAACTGATCTCCCAAGAGCCATTGCTCCGCATCCTCCCAGATTTCCCCGATCAGGAACGCATCGGGCTTCTCTTCCTTCACAGCCTTCCTGAAAGCGCGCCAAAAATCATGGCATACTTCGTTGGCCACATCCAGGCGCCAGCCGTCGATATCGGCTTCCCTGATCCAGTAGCGGCCGACGTCGCAAAAATACCGGATCACTTCAGGATGACCGGTGTTCAGTTTCGGCATTTGACGGACATAGGCAAACGCGGCGTAGTTCAGCTTTTCGGTGTCGACGGGGAAGTTCAGCTTGTAGAACCAGTCTTTGTACTTCGATTTTTCTCCCTTTTCCAATACGTCTTTGAAAGCGAAGAACTTCCATCCGCTATGGTTGAAAACCCCGTCCAGGATGACCCTGATACCCTTTTGGTGACAGGCTTTCACCATGTTTTTAAAGTCTTCCATTGTGCCGAAGCACGGATCGATGGTGTAATAATCGATGGTATCGTATTTATGGTAGGATTCGGCGGTGAATATAGGATTCAGGTAGATGCAGTTGATTCCCAGGTCGGCCAGGTAGTCCACGTTTTCGGTTATACCTCTGATGGTTCCGCCGAGACGGGAATGGGACATATCCTCGCCGTTTACGGACACGGACTTTTTCTCGCCGCTGATATATCTCTTTCCGGTTGCAAAGCTGTCGGGAAAGATTTGATACAGCACCGCATACTTGGCCCATTCGGGAACGACAGCGATGTCATTGCGGTGGACGTAGGGGAACTGGAAGTATTCCACCCGATTGTGCGTCGGGGTGTGGGTGAAGATTCCCGAATAGTAATAATAGTCCTCTGTTCCGTCGGTCAGCCAGAAATAATAGCATATCCTGTTGATATCGGTATGGAAATCGGCTTCAAAATAGTCAAACAGGCGGTCGGATGCAACACGCTCCATTTCCTGCGTATGCATGATAACACTCGGTTCGGGGTACATCCTGTCTCCGTAAAACAGTACACATCTTTTTATATCGCCTTTTGCCGCCCTAAGCCTGATGCATATCCTGGTCTCTGAAAGGGCATGGCAATAACTGGAGTCCGGCAGGTGGAACACGGCATGCTTGTTCATCGGGAAAAACCTCCTTCGTCTATTAGGAAAACGTTTTCCTGAAATTATTATAAATGTTGCGGCAAGTTTTGTAAATACCAAGCTCGTGGAGGCCTATGGAAAATGCTTATGACTTTCGGCGTATGGCTTTATATCGGCGCTTTGTACGGGACGTATCCAACGGGACATTGAATGATCAGGCAATAATTGATAGAATATTCTCAGTACATTTCCTTTTGGGAGCAAATACAACGTTTTCCTAAAGAATATACAAGGAAGAAGGAGCTAATATGGGTGTAACCATAAAAGATGTCGCAAGGAAAGCCGGTGTGTCCATATCCACCGTTTCAAAGGTCATCCATGACGCACCCACCATATCGGATGCGACGAAGAAAAGGGTTCTGGAAATCATGAAAGAACTCAATTACCACCCCAATATCATTGCAAGGAGCTTTGTGAGCCAGAGCTCATACCATATCGGGCTGATCATGAGCCTCAAGAAAGAGGATGCTTTCCTGAACCCTTATATCTACGAGATAATGGGCGGTATCGAAGAGGTAGCGCGAAAGAACGGCTACCTGTTGTCCATCATCAATACAAGCACCCTTTCGGAAAATCCCGCCGAACTGGAAAAGCTCATCGCTCAAAAAAGGGTGGACGGGCTCATCATCCATCTGGGAGGATTCGATGAGAAGCTCACCGCGGTCCTGAACAGAGCCGATTTTCCCTACGTGTTTATCGGGCGGCCTAACTTCGCAACTGGCGCCAGCTGGGTGGATATCAACAATGCGAAGGCAGGGGAGATTGCAACCCATCACCTGGTCGACCAGGGATGCAGATGTATCGCCTTCATCGGAGACGGTGTTGCGATCCGGCATTCAATCTGTGCCGCCCGCGCCGAAGGGTATAAAAACGCCCTGCAGGCAATGGGGTATGCGGTGGACGAGCGCTACATCAAGGACATGAAGGGAACGTGTGAAAACATCCCGGCCCTTCTGGAGGAACTGCTCGGCATGGATGAGCGGCCTGACGGGCTGGTGTGCTCCGACAACTTTATCGCCTTTGAAACGCTGAAATACCTGCAAAGAAAAAACATTGAGGTGCCCGGGGAAATGCTCCTGATCACTTTTGACAACTATCCGTTTGCTCCTTATACCATGCCCCCCATGAGTACCGTGGACATAGACGTTTTCGAACTGGGGGTCCAGTCCGCGCGTGCCATCATCAACAAGCTTTCCAATCCCGGCATGACCATTCAGTACAGCCTTTTGTCTCCGTCCCTTATCATCAGGGAGTCGTCAGCCAGAAAAATCACAGGATGAACGCCTCCACATGCTGAATGGGCTTTAGATGAAAGATTACAAGTAAGAGTATTGGCGCTCACGCCTGGCCTATCGCCGATAGACTTCTTCTCATTTGCCCGGAGCCGCCACACGTCGAGAGTCGGAAGAAATGGCCCATCCCTGCCAAAACCCTCTTATTTCAGCTTCTCCCGCACTTTGGTGTAACCGATTGCATTTTTTATGAACCGCTTCACGGGTGTCGGAGCATTTTTCAGGAAGAGCTAAAGTATATTATTACATAAGCATTTATTCAATATGTTGCAAAATACATTGCAAAGAAGGGGGGATTTTATACAAACTGCATTGACAAAAGGAAAATGGAATATTATACTATGTTGTAGAAAGTGCAACCGCTTGCTTTATTCTTTCTAACAGTGCCATAAAAATAAAAGGAGGAAGAAGTAATGAAAAAGCGCAGCATTTTATCCCTGTTCCTTGCAGTAGTTATGGTGATGTCCCTGTTTGCCGGCTGCGGCAAGGAAGCAGAATCAGTCGCCACACCAAGTGCTCCCGCAGCTTCTGCTGACACAACCGCATCTACGAACTCAGAGGCTCCAAAGGAACCGGTTACCCTCAAGGTTTGGGAATCTGACGGACCCGAGAAGGAATTCATCGAAGAAATGGCAGCGGCCTACATGGCAGAGAACCCCCATGTGACTATCATTGTTGAGCCCGTCTCCCATACCGATGCGGCACAGAGGTTACAGCTGGACGGTCCTGCCGGGGTTGGCGCCGACGTGTTTGCAGCACCTCATGACAAGCTGGGTGAAATGCTTACCAGCGGCATCATTCTTGAAAACGCTTACGCGAATGAAGTAAGACAGGTCACGGTGGACGCCGCTATCACGGCAACATCGTCGGAAGGCAAGCTCTATGGTTTCCCCACGGGCGTTGAGACATACGCACTCTTCTACAACAAGAAGCTTGTTTCCGATCCGCCTGAAACATGGGAAGAAGTCAAGGAGTTCTGCAAAAATTTCAATGACAAGAGCCAGGGTAAATACGGTATCGTTTGGGATGTAGACGATGCTTACTTCAGCTATATGTTCCTGTCGGGCTACGGGGCCGATCTTTTCGGTCCGGAAGGCACTGACAAGAGCAAGCATATGGTTAACAGCGAAGAAGCCATCAGATCGCTGGAATACTTCCAGAACTTCAGAAAAGAATGCCTTGACGTTGACGCTGCCGACCTGACCGCCGACTTCATGAACGCCGGTTTCCAGAACGGCACAATAGCGATGGTTATTACAGGTCCCTGGGCTATTGCCGGTTACAGGGAAGCCGGAGTGGATTTTGGCGTCACAACACTGCCGAAACTCCCCGGAAGTGATACGCCGCCGAAGTCGTTCTCCGGTATCCGTGCCATGTATGTATCCGCTTTCACTAAGTATCCCGAAGAGGCTCAGAAGTTCGCTTATTACCTCGTATCCAAGGAAGCCCTCCAGAAGCGGTACGAGATTACCAACCAGATACCTCCCCGTAAGGATATCCACATCGAAGATGAGGCACACGAGGGTATCCTGGCCCAGTTCGCTTACTCCAAACCCATGCCGAGTATTCCTGCTATGAATACATACTGGCCTGCAATGGCTTCTGCATATGCCAACATATGGAACGGAAATGACATTAAGACAGAGCTGGATCTCGCCGCGGCAGCCATTGAAGCCGCACCATAAGCGGTGTAACATTCTAATGGCGGTTCCGAAACCGGAATCGCCTTTTATAATAATATTGTAAATCAAAGGTATAAGTTTCAACTTGGGCAAGCACATCATGTTTTGTTGCCGAAAGGGGGAGCATTCAACATGAAAAAACGCTCCGATTTGACTGCCCCCATTCTGTCGGCCATCTTTATGGGGCTTGGTCAAATCATCGTTCTGAAGCAGTACATCAAAGGTATACTGCTCGCTTTGATCGAAGTGCTTGTACTGCTCAACACAGGTACCATCGCCAAGGCAATTGAGGGGTTGATTACGCTCGGAGAGCCGAAACCCCATTTGCCGGTCGCCCAGAGGGACAACTCGACGTTCATGATGCTGGATGGTCTGATCGCGGTAGTCGTGGTTATCATTGTAGCAATCATTTATCTATACAATATTCTGGACGCCAGAAAAACGGCGAAAATCTATCTGAAGACCGGTATCCTACCATCCAGAAAGAATGGCCTCAGCGCAATAGGCGAAAAGGCTTTTGCGTACTTTGCCCTGTCTCCGGCATTCGTCATGCTTGCATTCTTTGTGGTCATTCCGCTGGTCTTTGCCATCCTGATTGCTTTTACCAACTATTCGGCTCCCAATCATATACCGCCGAACAACACCATTGACTGGGTAGGGTTTGAGACCTTCAGGGAAATGCTGAGTCTCAAGCAGTACTCCCAGGGATTTGCCCGTACCGCCATCTGGACGTTTGTTTGGGCATTGCTCTCCACGACTACCTGCTATTTCGGCGGGATGTTTTTAGCCCTTGCACTCCTGGACAAAAAGATCAAGATTGCGGGCGTTTTCAGGACCATCTTCATACTGCCGTATGCGATTCCGGGCATGATTAGCCTTTTCATGTGGGCTATTCTCTTAAACGGACAATTCGGGCCTATCACACGGGCTTTCAGGGAACTTGGGATCATCTCCTGGCTTCAGAAAACTGGCATCCTTCAAAAGGACATCATCCCATGGCTTTCCGATCCGCTCCTTGCCAAAATCATGTTGATTCTCGTGAACCTGTGGCTGGGATTTCCCTATTTTATGCTCATGATCACAGGCATCATGACATCCATGAGGCAGGATATCTTTGAAGCGGCCCTGATCGACGGGGCGAGCAAGTTCCAGCAGTTCAAGTACATCACCTTCCCGCTGCTCATGTACCAGACGATGCCGCTGTTCATCATGAGCTTCTCGTACAATATGAACAACTTTGCGGGCGTTTACTTCCTCACCAATGGTAACCCGCCGGATACCATCACCACGCAGTCGTTCGCGGGTACGACGGACACCCTTATCACGTGGATGTATAAGCTGACGCTGGATCAGAGGCTATACAACAAAGCTTCCGTCGTGGCGCTCATCATGTTCCTTGTTGTGGCACCCTTTGCTTTGTATAACTTCGCCCAGACCAAGTCGTTCAAGGAGGGTGAGCTGTAGTGAAAAAGGCATTGACGGTTGTTCGGTACTTCTTCGTGTACCTGATGCTTATTATCCTGTCATTCATCGTGCTCTATCCTATTGCGTTCACCATCAGCGGTGCCTTCAACAAGGGCAAGTCCCTGTTCCAGATGAACGTGCTGCCAATACCCTCCAATCCAACAACAGAACACTTTACCGAGCTGTTTACCAAAACCAACTATTTGAACTGGTACAAGAACTCCTTCATCATTGCGGTTTGCAATATGCTTATGACGACGGTTCTTGTTATGATAACGGCTTACATTTTCTCAAGGTACAGGTTTGCCCTGAAAAAGCCCATGCTCATGAGCTTCCTGATACTTCAGATGTTCCCGAGCACCATCGGCATGATAGCCATTTATGTCATCCTTAACCGTTTTGGCCTTACCGATAATCTGTTCGGACTTATCCTGGTTTATACAGCGGGCAATATCCCCTACAACACATGGCTGCTGAAAGGTTATTTTGACACCATCCCCAAGAGCATCGACGAAGCGGCCAAAGTGGACGGGGCAGGGAATCTCACGACGTTCTTCAGGATTATCCTGCCCAATACCCTGCCCATGGTGGCCTTCCTGGCTGTAACCAGCTTCACGCAGCCCTGGATGGACTTCATACTTCCCAGGTTTATCTTAAGAAGCGACAAAAACAAGACATTGGCTGTCGGCCTGTTTGAAATGATTAACGGACGGTCCAACGACAATTTCACCCAGTTTGCGGCAGGAGCCTTGTTGATAGCCGTCCCGTTCGTCATTCTGTTTGTCATCAACCAAAAATACCTGGTTAGGATAATGTCGGCCGGTGCGGTTAAAGAGTGAGGCTGAACATGGATTATAGCTAAGGGGGAAAAACAGTGCTGAAAAAGCTGTTGTCAAAATGCTTATGCCTGCTGCTGCTTTTTGCTCTTGCAGCCTGCGGTTCCGGTTCTTCTTCCACAAATAATCCGGAGCCGTCAGCGTCGGTCCAGACATCTTCGGTTGACCCTGAAACCTCGTCTGTACATTCCGCCGACCCTGTCTATGCGCTTGCTCCTACTGCGCAGAACGCATCAGGCAACAGGCAGGGCGTGTATTACGAGATATTTGTCAGGGCTTTTGCCGATTCGGACGGCGACGGGATCGGTGACCTCAATGGCCTGATACAGAAACTCGATTACCTGAACGATGGCAACCCCGAGACGACAACCGACCTTGGGATCACGGGTATCTGGCTCATGCCTATCAATAAGGCGGCTTCATACCATGGATATGATGTGACCGACTATTATGCCATCAATCCTGAGTACGGGACCATGGAGGATTTTGAAAGGCTCATTGAGGAAGCCCATAAAAGAGGCATCTCGGTAATTATGGACCTTGTCCTTAATCATACCAGCAGCTCACATCCATGGTTCATAAGCGCCCGGGATCCCGCAAGCCCGTACAGGGACTGGTATCTGTGGGCGGACGAAAACTCTGACGAGTATAATGTCAAGGCCACCATCTGGGGCCATAACGCATGGCACAAGGTGAACGATTCCTATTACCTGGGCCTGTTTTGGAGCGAAATGCCCGATCTGAACTACAACAATCCCGAAGTGCGGCAGGAAGCCAAGAACATAGCCGCCTTCTGGCTGGATAAAGGGGTTGACGGGTTCAGGCTTGACGCGGTTCCCCATCTGTTTGACTCGGTTGAGGTCCGTCCCGGTGAAAGCGGCCTCGAAAAGACCCTGGAATGGTGGACCAAGTTCACGGCGTTTTGCCACGAAAAGAAGCCGGGCTGTCTCATCGTCGGCGAAGTGCTCAACGAAAGCACGTCAATCAGGGCCTCGTACTTACCGGCGCTTGACTCCACGTTCCACATCGGCCTGGGGCCCCAGATTGCCAATGTCGTAAAGGGCGGCGCCAGCAACAACAACTATATAAGCACGTTCATCGCCAACAACTATGCCCAGTATGCGAAAGCCAATCCCGATTATATCGATGCACCGATGCTTTCCAACCATGACCAGAACAGGATCATAACCGCTGTGGGCGGCGATCATGAAAAAATGAAGGTTGCAGCCAGCATTTATCTGACGCTGGAAGGCATCCCGTTCATCTATTACGGCGAGGAAATCGGCATGGTGGGCGGTAAGCCCGACGAAGATATCCGGCTCCCGTTCGTCTGGGGCGGCGACGATCCCCTGCAGACAAGGTGGAGGGAGTCCAAGTACAATGCCATTGTCAAATCGGTGGCTGAGCAGGAAGGTGATCCGAATTCACTTCTCACCCATTATAAGCGGCTTATACGGGTCAGGACGAAGAACCATGCCCTTTATGCCGGTAAGTTCAGCCCGATTGAGTCCGAGAATCCTTCCATCGTCGCATATAACATGAAATCCGACAGACAGTCGGCGATTATCCTGCATAACCTGGCCCAGACCGAGCAGTCCATCTCGTCGTTGGATCTGACAGGTTATACCCTTGAATTCTGCCAGAAGAAGGACGGGTTTGTCCAGGACGGCAATCAAGTTGTGATGCCGCCATTAAGCACCGTCATATTTGTCAGGGATTTAAATTGAGTGATTAAGTATACACCAGTAAGTCGACAAGTAAATGGAGGTAGAACAGATGCGCAAATTACCTAAGGTGGCCTACTTTTGCATGGAATACGCTATCGAATCCAATGTGAAACTCTATGCCGGGGGGTTGGGCATACTTGCCGGCGACTACATGAAAGAGGCCTGCGATAACGGCTATCCTGTAATCGGCATAGGCATCAAGTGGAAGCAGGGTTACGGGGAGCAACTGATCGACAAGGAGAACTGCCGGCCTTATGATGCCTATGTAAACAGGTATTATGATTTCCTGAAAGACACGGGCATAACCGTGACCGTCAGGATCAATCAGAGGGATGTGAAGGTCAAGGTTTGGCAATACGACGCCCATGGCGTTAACAACCTCTACCTGCTGGATACGGACGTGGACGGCAACGACGGCGACGCAAGATGGATAACGGGCCAGCTTTACGGATGGTTCGGCGAAGAACGGGTGGCCCAGGAAATGGTCCTTGGCATAGGCGGCGTCCGGGCTCTCCGTGCCCTTGGCTTTGAACCGGATGTCTACCATTTTAACGAGGGCCATGCCTTATTTGCGGGCTTTGAACTCATCCGCGAAAAAATGGCAAAAGGACAGAGCTTTGAAGAAGCGGTTGAAAACACCCGCAAAGAGGTCGTCTTTACAACCCATACCCCAGTCATACAGGGCAACGAATCCCATCCGATCGAGCGCCTGGTCTATATGGGCGCCAACCTTGGCATGACCAAAAAGCAACTGAAGGCGATCGGCGGTTCGCCTTTCAACATGACGGTCGGGGCCCTCAGGCTCTCCAGGCTGTCCAACGCGGTGGCGCAGCTTCATAAAGAGACCGCCAACAAGATGTGGAGAAAAGTCAGGAACAGAAGCGAAATCATCGGCATCACCAACGCCATCCATATCCCGACCTGGGTGGACAGCCGGATGCTGGAACTTGCCGAAAAATATGACGGCAGCGCAAAGGCAAGGGAAGAATTATGGAACAGGCATATGAAGAACAAGAGAGACCTCATTGACTTTGTTGAAAAGCGGACCGGTGTACGGCTCAATCCCGATGCATTGCTTATCGGATTCTCCCGCCGCGCGGCGCCTTACAAGCGCTCCAACCTCATCTTCACCGACAGGAAGTTCATCGAACCTTTGCTGAAGTCCGGCAAGCTCCAGATCGTCTTTTCCGGAAAAGCCCATCCGCTTGATGACGTAGGCAAGCGGATCGTTTCCGACATCCTGGAGGTGACAAAGCTTTATCCGAACAGCGTGGTATTCCTTGAAAACTACGATATGGAAATTGGCCGTGCATTGACGCGCGGTGCCGATGTCTGGCTCAACAACCCCAGGCGTCCCATGGAAGCCTCGGGTACCTCGGGCATGAAAGCGGCGATGAACGGCGTCCTCAACGTTTCCATCCTGGATGGATGGTGGCCGGAAGCATGCCGTCACGGCGTCAACGGCTGGCAGTTCGGAGATGGCAGGCAGTTCGAGGATGAAGCGCAATGCGACGCCCATGACTTCGAAGTGCTGAAGAACTGCCTGACCAGGGAAGTCCTGCCTGCATACTATCAGGACAGGAACAAGTGGATTGACATGATGGCCGCTTCCATCAACACGACCAGGGACCAGTTCGGCATGAAGAGAATGCTCGATGAATACTACAACAGGATGTATATCGTCAAATAACCAGGCGGCGAGTGCCTGCCAGGAAATATAAAGAAAACAAGATGGCCCGGATTTTCCATGATCCGGGCCATTTGTTTCTATCAATATCGACAGCCGCTATATACAAGGCGGGTTTTCTGTTATTCCGGTATGACGAACATTGAGACGGCATCCTTAAGCCTTGCAGCGCTTTCATCGGCAGTTATGGCCTTCGTAAGGACGTTTTCGGAGCCGGCCAGTATCCTGGAGGCTTCTTCGGCAATCACGGCGGCGCCCTGGGCACCGTCATTTGTAGCCGAAACAACCTTCATGAGCGTATCCTTCAGTGCCGTGATGGCATTTGACAGGGTTTCGGCGGTGGACGCCAGCTTGAGCGACATTTCCTGGTACAGGGCGGCGTCCCGGTTATACTGCTCGCCGGTCTGATCCAGCAGCTTGAAGCTTTCCTTTACATTGGTCTCGAAATACCTGAGCAGATCATTGGCGCTTTCAGACAGATGGGTTACCGACAGCAGCACCAGGTTCGATATGTCCTGGATCTGGGATGCGCTGTTTCTGGACTGGGTGGCCAGCTTTCTGATTTCTTCTGCAACCACACTGAAGCCTGCACCGGCCTTGCCGGCCCTTGCAGCTTCTATGGCCGCGTTCAGCGAGAGAAGGTTGGTCTGGGAGGCCACCGCCATGATGTTATCCAAGAGCAGGGTGATCTGATGGATCGAGTCAGCTTCACGTATGGCTTCTTCAAGCCTTTTCTTGGTTGCCTCCTGCATCTTCTGGTTCTCGCTGCTGCTGAGCCTTACCTTATTAAACACTTCCTGAGCACGGTTTCGGATCTCCATCGACGATATATTGCCTTTTTCCGCGTTGGATCGGATGGTGTCAACAACCTGTGTCAAATCGGAAACCGCCTTGTTCATGTTCTCGGCAGAACCGTTCGTATCCGTCAAAGCGGCCGACAGCTGCTGGGTATTGGCCGAAATGGTTTCTATACTGAGATGCAGGTTGTTGATATAGTTCCTGACCGTGGCGACGGCTTCGGCAACCTCATCGGCCTGGACACGCACGTTCCTGATAATCTCGGATACGGACTGCTGCATTTTCTCCGTGGAACTGGCAAGCTTTCCGATCTCATCTTTCCGCTTTCTTAAATTTGCAGGGATACTGGATGTGAAATCCGCGTTAGCAAACCTTTCGATATGCCCGGTAAGCACCTTGATGGGCCTGATCTGCCTGGATACCAGCAGTGACGCCACAATCAGAACGATGAGGAGAGTTGCAATGCTGATGAGGATCACGATGGATGTAAAGGTGTTGACTTCATTCATGATGCCGTCGATGGGTATCTCCGACCAGAATATCCATCGGATGTCGGTACCGGGTATGGTAACGGGGGAGAAGCAATAGAGTTTTTTGTCGGCATAGCTCAGCTTGCTGACGGTGCTTCCTTTTTCCTTGGCTTCCTGATATGCCGCCATAAGATCTTTGCTAAGGTATGATGAGATGTTCCGGCCTTCATAACCAGTATCCGACCCGTACGACAAGATCTCCCCGTTGTCCATTACAAGGCCGCTCATGCCGATCTCCTGTGTTGCCTCTTTCACCAGGCTGCTAAAGTGATCGGCGTACATCTCGGTTCCCACAATGCCGTGGAAATCGGTGCCATTTGTCGTGATGGGCATACTGTAGGCTATGACGGTGTATTGCTTGTCTCCCTCTTCCACAACATAGGGAGAGGTAATATAGGGCTTGATGGTTTGCTTGATGTGGGAATATGCTTCGGTATCATCCGCGTTGGTGGGATGGTCGGGATCCAAAAGATAGGGATTGATGTTGCCTAATCTATTGTAGTGCTTGATGACGTGCAACCTGATGCGCCCTTTGCTGTCGCCAAGGTCACTGTTGACGAAACTGACGTCGATCTCGTCGGCAGCCTTCGCTTCGCCAAGCACATACATGCCAAAAATATGTTCCGGGGAGCTGTCCAGGTTCCTTTCAAGAATTGTCCTTACTTCGGACCTTTGCAATATCCTGCTGATGCGCTGTATGATCATCATTTGCTGAAAATATTTCGTATAACCGGTTACGTTTTCGATGAAGATCTCGATGCTCCTTGCCTTCTCATTGGCGAGGCTCTCGGTGATGCGTATTTCTTCATCGAGTTTTCCTGCCCTCATGGTGCCGACGACATAGCTTAATAGGATGATGTTTCCGACGAGAACCACCGATACAATCAGGGTGATAATCCTTACGACCAGCCGCTTACTGAAAAAACTGAAAATCGAAGCCAGGATGCTTTTCTTTTGTTTCTCCGGTCCGGTTTTGCCCGCGTTTCTGAAAGGGAGTTTACTGCTCAACAACTTAATCATCACAATTCCTCCTTAACATGATGCGCGGCTGAGGGCAATCGGTTGCACGTGCCTCCATATCAAATATACAAAATTCCCGTTATTTTTACAACCTTTTTGTGTATTTTTGTCATATTGTGTCCCTTGTTTTTCTATTGTATTTCCTCACAGTTCCTCATAAAATAAAAATAGGTTCTTGCCCGAACCTATTTTTTGCACATTTTTATGCAAGCGGTTGACATTGCGAATATACTTGTTTTGGAGGTTAGACCATTGCCAATCAAAGCTGCAATTTTTGATCTTGACGGCGTGATCGTCGATACGGCCAAGTACCATTACATGGCATGGCGGAGACTGGCCGAGGAGCTTGGCTTTGTCTTTACGGAAAAGGATAACGAGAGGCTCAAGGGCGTGTCCCGCATGCGTTCCCTTGAGATCCTGCTGGAAGTAGGCGGGCTCGCGGACAGGTTCACCGCGGAAGAAATGGCAGCCATGGCCGCCAGGAAAAACGAATGGTATGTCCAGTACATTTCAGGGATGGATGAAAGCGAGATCCTTGAGGGTGCCGTTGAATGCCTTGCCGGCTTCAGGGCTCTGGGGGTTAAAACCGTGCTGGGATCTGCAAGCAAGAATGCCATGCTGATTCTCAATAACCTACGGCTCGTTCCCTATTTTGACGTGATCATTGACGGCACCAGGGTCACGAAGGCCAAGCCCGATCCGGAGGTCTTCCTGCTGGGAGCGAAAGAGGCAGGGGTAAAGCCGGAAGAGTGCGTTGTCTTTGAGGATGCTCAGGCGGGCATTGATGCCGCCAAAAGCGCGGGAATGAAAGCGGTGGCCATAGGAAGGCCCGACGAGCTTCATGGGTATGACAGGATATTCAGGGGGCTATACGAAGTGAAGCCCCGGGAAATATTAGAACAGGATTAAACCAGACAAGGGGACAGCTGAGTAAAATAGCTGTCCCCTCTATATTTTTCGGGCTGTATTGGTTGTTCCGAGCCTTTAAACCTTAAGCATGCCGCGGAAGCTCCTGGAGCTATGGTAGGATTCGGTGCCGTTATGGTAGATGAAGACATACCCGTAACATAATCACCGAAGATGATGTGCGTCTGGATATCAGGAAGGCGGGGGTCCAAAATTGCTTTCGGACATTTCTGCCTCCTCCTTGAAGAGGCGCATGACCGAATCTTCATCCGTCTCCCCGGTCACATAACCTTCCATGGCATCGAGCAAGAAGTTGAAGATGGACATCCCATCATGTTTTCCCAGGGGCTGTTTCAACAGGTTATAGATGACGGGATTGACATCCTGCCCGCCCAGGGCATCACGGCGGCTTTCAGCATTTCTCAGGACCGTTCCGGAGAGCACCGATGTTTTGGAACCAAGCAAATCACCCGTTGCAAGACCGTATTGGGCGCCTTCTTCCGAACAGTCGAGGGTGATCCACTCGACCAAAGGCCCCAGGATGTCTTTGTTCGGCGACGCCTTGTTGACCATGATTCCGATACAACCGGTGTACCATGTTGTAAACGGTGGCATGCATATAGCCCAGTCCCCGCTGGTTTCACTTATGAAATAATCGGCATCGAAATAGTCAGGGAAAACAACTGTGCCAAACACTTTGCTGCCCGGACCTTCCAGAGCGTTGCTCCATTCATTATTGAACAAGTCGTTGAAATCAGAGACATAGCCGTTATCAACCAGATACTTCGCAATATCCATATATTCTTCCCATAAGGGGTTTGGCTGATTTTGCGCATAATCCAAGGCGGGATATGAGCTGGTATCAATCATCCACATAAGGTGTTTGTAGCCGGGGGCTATATAATACCCGTGCTTTTTCAGTTCTTTTGCCGCTTCAATGAACTTGTCCCAGCTTTGCGTACCGCCTCCGATGATCTCGGCTATTTTTTCAGGGTCGTCCGTTCCCCAAACATCCCTGGCAATGGACCTCCGGTACAGGAATGCAAATGCTGCTGACTGATAGGGGAGGGCAATCACTTCCCCGTCCGGATTGCGCCTGACAGCATATTCCGGGATGTCAGCCTTCTTCAGGGCGTTTTCCACATCGATGCCCAGCTCCTTATAGGTGCAGGCATATTGGGAAAACTCCCCTTTGAGATAATAGGGGGCGAGCCGCTCGTCGAGTACATAGACGTCTACAGCGCCGTCACCGCTCAGCAGCGACTGCTTGACCATGTTGTGGATATCTGTTTGGCTGTAGTATATTGAACCATCATATTTTTTGATATAGCAATTGCCCCAATGCTTTTTTGCATAGGCATCGATCATCTGATAGAGATCCCAGTCGGAATATGACACATAGATATTGATTTGGTTTACCTTGCGCGAAGGCGCCTGATCGGTTCCGGTTGGCTCTGAACCATTCGAATTTTGTGCGTTTTCAGAATTCGCCGCCGTTGTTTCCTCATCTGCCGGCGCAGGGGAAGAGGCGGTATCCCGGGCGGGACGATGCGTCAAGACCGCCACGGCGATGAGCGCTATGGCCAGGACGGATACGATGGCTATAATCGTGTGTCTCTTCATCAGCAAGCCACCCCTATACATCCGATCTTAATAAGATAATACCATATATTAACTTAATATGAAATAGCGGGACGAAATAGCAGTTACATATGCGCCTGCATCAACAGGTTTATGAGCAACATAAAATCCATGTGGTATAATAAAGGGAAATCCGCAACTGAGAGCACATCCCGGCAAGGAGGCGTTTTTCTTGAAAATCCAGAGCCTGAGCGTCGTCGTTCCCAACAAGAAATGCATCAATAACTGCCGCTTCTGTGTCAGCCGCATGCATGAAAGCCCGTACAAGAACATGATGGACGAGAACCTTCCGTTCTTCGACCTTTACCAGAGGGATTACATAAAAAGGCTGGAGTTTGCGCGGGATAACGGCTGCAATACGGTCATGCTGACCGGCAACTCGGAACCCCAGCAAAACCGCAGCTTCCTGCAAGCCTTTGGAACTATGAACAACAACCTGTCCAAGCCGTTCCGGTGGATTGAGATGCAGACAACCGGCGTCCTTTTGGACGAATCCTATCTGCGTTTTTTGAGGAACCATGTGGGGGTCAGCACCATCAGCGTTTCCCTTTCGGCCTTTGACGATGACATCAATGCCGAGTATAACGGTACGCTGCCGCAGCTGAAAGTGAATCTGCGCAAGCTGTGCGCCCTCATCAAGAAATATGATTTCAACCTCCGGCTGTCCGTCAACATGACGGACTACTTTACCGGGCGCTCACCGGAAGAAATCCTTACCTATGCCCGCCAGGAGCTTTTGGCCGATCAGGTGACCTTCAGGGTGCTGTATACCAGCACCGACGATGTCAATGCCCAGACCCAGCAGGATAAATGGATCCTGGAGCACGGCGCCTCACCGGAGACCCTTGATGCCATCAAGAAGTATGTGACCGAAAAAGGAAGGGCACTTGAGATACTGGAATTCGGGGCTGTGAAGTATTCCGTGATGGGCATGTCAACCGTCATTGACGACGACTGCATGAGCACCGTTCCCAAGGAATCCTTGAAATACGTGATCCTGCAGCCCAACTGCAAGCTGTATTCCAAGTGGGACGACCCGGCATCGCTGATCTTCTAGCGTCCATGTCGAATTTGCTATAATTATTGCATCAAGTATAGTCAGCCATCTTGGAGAGGTGCACACATGATAACCGGAGAAATCAAGAACAAGATCGACAAAATATGGACGGATATTTGGGCAGGGGGAATTACTAACCCGTTAACAGTGATAGAGCAGCTTACCTATCTCATGTTCATACGTTCCCTCGATGAAAAGGAGTTGGAGAAAGAGCAATTTGAGGCGCTTACAGGAGAAAAACAGCCCAAAATCTTCCCGCAGGATGAAGAGGGGCAATCCATGCGATGGAGCAGGTTTAAGACCATGGATCCCCGTAAAATGTATGATATCGTCAGCAATAAGGTATTCCCGTTTATTAAATCGCTTAACGGAAACAGTGAGTCGGCGTTCTCCAGATACATGCAGGATGCCATGTTCCTGATACCAACGCCGCAAGTGTTACAAAAAATCGTAACAGGTCTGGATGAACTCTATGAGTACGATATCAAAGACCGGGACATGCAGGGCGATGTTTATGAATACATGCTGAGCAAACTGTCCACAGCAGGTCAGAACGGCCAGTTCAGAACGCCCAAGCACATACGGGACATGATGGTGCGCCTCGTTGAGCCTTCGCCCGATGACAAGATATGCGATCCGGCTTGCGGTACTGCGGGATTCCTCGTTTCTTCGGCTGAATATATCCGGGAAAAATATGAGGCCGTGATGACCAATGAGCAGTGGGAACATTTTGCAGGCGATATGTTTACAGGTTTTGATACAGACAGGACCATGCTACGTATATCCGCAATGAACCTGATGCTCCACTCGGTTACCCAGCCGCATATTACTTATGTGGACAGCGTTTCCAAGCAAAACATGATTTCATCAAAATACGATGTGATCCTTGCCAATCCGCCCTTTACGGGAACCGTTGATGCAGAAAGCATCAATGATGACCTGAAAGCCGTATGCAACACGAAGAAGACGGAACTTCTGTTTGTTGCCCTCTTTCTGCGGATGCTCCGGAAAGGGGGGCGTTGCGCCTGCATCGTTCCGGACGGTGTATTGTTTGGTTCTACAAAAGCCCATAAAGCTTTGCGCAAAGAGCTGGTTGACAACCATCACCTGCGTGCGGTTATCTCCATGCCCAGTGGGGTTTTCAAACCCTATGCCGGTGTGAGTACCGCTGTTTTGGTGTTTACCAAGACTGGCTCTGGCGGTACCGACAAGGTCTGGTTCTATGACATGAAAGCGGATGGCTATTCACTTGACGATAAGCGCACGCCTATTCAGGAAAACGACATTCCGGACATTCTTGCGCGTTTTCATAATCTTGAGGGAGAAAAAGATCGCAAGCGGACCGATCAGAGCTTCTTTGTTGATAAATCGGACATTGTGGCTAATGATTATGATTTGTCCATCAACCGGTACAAAGAGGTGGTGTATGAGAAGGTTCAATATGATCCGCCTGTGGTAATTATGGATCGCCTGGACAAACTGAGCCTCGAAATTGCAGAAAAGATGAAGGAGCTAAGGGGGCTTATTGGTGAGTAAAACAAGGCTTGGTGATATTTGTACCATTATTAAGGGAACAAAGGTTGAACAAACTGAACAAGACTGCAATTCTATACGTTATATTCAGATCGAGGATCTTAGAAGTAATGAGTGCATAAAGTATTGTGAGAAAAAAGAACATTATGTAATTGCAAATCCACGCGATATTATTATTGCATGGGATGGGGCTAATGCAGGAACAGTTGGTTTTGGATTAAGTGGTGCAATAGGAAGTACGCTGGCTATTATAAGATTGAATAGGGAGGATTTTGATACTAGATTTCTTGGAATGCTTTTGCGCAAGAAGTTTAATTATTTAAGAAGTAATTGCACTGGTGCCACTATACCTCATATTAACAGAAGATCTCTTGAAGAGATAAAAATTCCCTTATTGCCCCTCGAAACCCAAAAGCAAATAGCCAAAACCTTGGACACAATATCAGAGCTGCTTTCCTTGCGCAAACAGCAGCTAGCTGAATTGAATAATCTGACTAAGTCTATCTTTTATGATATGTTTGGTGATCCGGCAACAAACGAGAAAGGTTGGGATATAGGTACCATTCGAGATATTGTTGCTGATGTAAAATATGGCACAAGTAAACCTGCTCAAGAAAAAGGGAAATTTATATATCTTCGCATGAACAATATAACATATGACGGAGATATGGATTATTCAGACATTAAATATATAGATCTACCCGAGCATGAAGTAGAGAAATATTTAGTCAAGAAGGGTGATGTGCTTTTTAACCGTACAAATAGCAAAGAATTGGTAGGGAAAACTGCGGTATTCAAAAATGATACACCTATGGTGATCGCTGGTTATATTATTAGAATTAGAGTAAATGAACGGGCGGATCCCGAGTTTTTGTCTGCAATTTTAAACTCCAGGTATGGCAAGGAAACACTGTATGGAATGTGTAAAGCAATTATTGGGCAGGCAAATATAAATGCGCAAGAACTGCAAAATATTCGTATTTTTATTCCACCTATTTCTTTGCAAAAGCAATTTGCAACAATAGTTTGTAAAATCGAAGAGCAAAAATCCCTCGTGAGAAAAGCCATCCAAGAGACACAGCTTCTGTTTGACAGCCTGATGAGCCAATACTTTGACGAATAAAGTTGAGGTGCGGAATCATGTCTGCAAACTTTGACTTCTTGCACGGTAAGCCTGAATATAAACTATTCTCACAAGCCTGCATTGAGGCCGAGCGGGTATTGGCCACCTCTCCCGCCATGGCGGCTATCGGCTGCCGTAAGGCCTTGGAGCTTGCCGTCAAATGGGTCTATTCAGCAGACAACACCATGCAGATGCCTTATAAGGATAACTTGCAGGCATTGATCCACGAGCCAACCTTCAAGTATTCCGTTACAAAGCAGACATGGAGCAAGCTCCCGTATATCATCAAGCTTGGCAATCTGGCTGTTCATACCGAAAAATCTGTTAGCCGGGGCGAAGCTGTTTTGGCTTTATCGGCTCTTTTTGAGTTCATCCAGTGGATTGACTACTGCTACGGAACCGAATATAAAGAGCGTCAATTTAATGAGGCAATTATTCCGACCGAAAAAGTTATCCTCGACGAAGCCAAAATCAAAAGGATGCAAAGTCTGATCGAGCAGAAGGATACGGAGATTGAGGCTCTGCGGGCGCAGATTGCGGCCATGAGCGCCAAATACACCGAGGAAAAGGATGCGAAAAAGGAAGAGCGGCGATTTACGCCTGTGGATATTACCGAATACCAGACCCGTAAGACGTATATCGATGTGGAACTGAAGCTGCTCGGTTGGACCTTTGGAGATGATGTGCTGGAAGAAGTTGAACTCTATGGTATGCCCAATCCGCAAGGAATCGGCTATGCCGATTATGTCCTTTACGGAAAGGACGGGCTCCCCCTTGCCGTCATCGAGGCCAAACGCACATCAAAAGAACCAAATGTTGGTGTAAAACAGGCAAGGCTGTATGCGGATTGCCTTGAAAGAATGACTGGGAGAAGGCCAATTATCTTTACCACAAACGGCTTTGAGACATATATCTGGGATGATGTCACCTCTCCGCAGCGAAAGGTCAGCGGCATCTTTTCCAAGGCTGACCTGGAAAAGCTGATCAACCGCCGCACGGAAATGAAACCGCTCAACGAGGTACCCATTGATGACAGAATAACAGACCGCTATTACCAGAAGGAAGCTGTCCGAGCCGTATGCGACAGTATCCAGAAGGGCCACAGAAAATTCCTGCTGGTCATGGCTACTGGAACCGGTAAAACAAGAACGGCCGCCAGCTTAACGGATGTATTGTCCCGCGGAGGCTATGTGACCAATGTGCTTTTCCTGGCCGACAGAACCGCCCTGGTGTGCCAGGCCAAGGATGCGTTCAAGAACTATCTTCCGGACATGTCCCTTTGTAACCTGCTTAACAACAAGGAAGATAAAAACGCGCGCATTGTTTTTTCAACCTATCCTACCATGCTGAATGCGATTGATACGGCAAAAAATGAGGCGGGACAGCGTCTTTTCTCGCCTGCCCATTTTGACTTGATTATCGTTGATGAAGCGCACAGAAGCATCTTTAAGAAATATCGGGCCATCTTTGAGTATTTCGATGCCATGTTGGTCGGTTTGACAGCCACGCCCAGGAATGATGTGGACCGAAATACTTACGAATTCTTTGAGTTGGAAAGAGGTGTCCCGACCTTCGCCTATGAATATGAAACAGCGGTCAATGTTGACCATGTGCTGGTTCCATACCGAAATATCGAGGTCAAACTGAAGTTCCTTGAGGAGGGCATTGTCTATGATGAACTCTCCGAAGAGGATAAGGAACGGTATGAAGAGGATTTCACAGACGAAGATGGAGAGATGCCTGAGTATATCCCTTCTCCTGAGCTCAACGAATTCATTTTTAACCAGTCCACCGTCGATACGGTTCTAGAAGATTTGATGACAAAGGGGCTGAAGGTTGCCGGCGGAGACAGGCTGGGGAAGACCATCATCTTTGCGCAAAACAAAAGGCATGCCCAATACATCGTGGAGAGATTTAATGCATTATATCCCCAATATAAAGGAGGCTTTGCGCAGCGAGTGGTCTGTGACGACAATTACGCACAAACCATCATCACAGATTTCAAGGTTCCCGATAAAGAGCCCCATATCGCCGTTTCGGTTGATATGCTGGATACCGGTGTTGATGTCCCTGAGATTGTTAATCTGGTATTTTTCAAGCGTGTCCGCTCCAAGATAAAGTTCTGGCAGATGATTGGCCGCGGAACAAGACTTTGCAAGGATTTGTTCGGGCCGGGAAAGGACAAGCAGTACTTCCTGATATTCGACTATCTTGGCAATTTTGAGTTTTTCAGGACCCATAAAGAGGGGATAGAAGGCAGTGAAGTACAGAGTTTGACTGAGGCGATATTTGCAAAAAGGGTACGTTTGATTCATCATCTCCAGCACGCTGATTATATGGATGAAGCGCATCAGGCGCTGCGCGATTCCCTCGTGGAGACAGTGCTGGCGCAAATCAATGCGCTGAATCCGGAACTGATATCGGTAAAACTGCAACTGCAGCATGTGGAGAAATATAAGCACAAAGAGGCGTTTGTTTGCCTTTCGGAAAACGACAAAGAGAATTTGATCAAATGCCTTGCACCCTTGGTTTACATGGATGATGCCGATGAACATGCCAAACGGTTTGACAATTTCATGTATGGGCTCATGCTTGCCTTGCTGGAAGGCAAAGCGCAGTATAGCAGGGGCAGGAAAGAACTTATAAATATCAGCAACAGCCTGCAAAGAAAGGCAACCGTTCCCCAAGTCAACAGCAAGATTGAGCTAATCAAAACTATTGGCAGTAATGAATTCTGGGATAATGCCAACATTTTAAATTTTGAAAAGGTGCGTGTTGAGCTTCGGGAACTCATCAAGTTTATCATGGAAGGCGAAGACAGGAAGATCATCTATACCAATCTCCAGGATGAGGTTATTTCCGTTCAGGAGGGTAAAAACATTGATCCCGGCTTTACTTTTGAAGATTACAAACTTAAAGTGAACCGTTATATTGAGGAGAATAAAGACCACATCGCCATTTATAAACTCCGGCATAACGTACCTCTTACCCAGGCCGATTATAAGGAATTGGAGCGCATCTTTACGGGAGAGCTTGGTACGGCTGAAGATTATCAAAGGGAGTTTAAGGATACGCCCTTCGGTTTGCTTGTCAGGAAAATTGCCAAATTGGATTATCAGGCGGCATGTGAGGCTTTCAGCGAGTTTATTAACGACCAGTCCCTCAATCAGGAGCAAATCGTCTTTGTGAAAAAAGTTATCGACTATATTGTCAAAAACGGTTATATCGAAAACATATCGGAGCTGATGAAACCGCCCTTTGACAAGCCGCAAAGCTTTATCAGGCTGTTTGACAGCACGAAGCAAAGGAAAATGGTTGAAACAATTAACAAGATAAAGGAAAACGCCACTAAGATAGTTGGCTAAGAATGCGATTGCGGGGATATAAGGGTGGTGCTTCGAGTTTTGAGAACTCATACTGAAAATTTTGAGTATATCCAGGTTGATTTATTTCCCCACAGTAGTATAATTACAATTAATTGAAAATGACAATGGGGAGCTTGCTGAAGCAGGCTGAGAGTAAGCTGTATCGCTTAGACCCATCGAACCTGATTTGGGTAATGCCAACGCAGGGAAATATGGTGCAGAGGATGCTGCATATATGCTGCTTGTTGGCGTATATGCATTTTTTTATATTTTAGAACCCCTTGGATTGGAAAGGAGAGAACCGTATGCTGAAGGATTGCCTTGAAAATGTCCGACTGAGAAAACCCCTTGTCCACAATATCACCAATTATGTCACCGTCAACGATGTGGCCAACGTGCTGCTTGCCTGCGGGGCAAGCCCCATCATGTCGGACGATCCGGAGGAAGTAGAGGAGATCACGTCCATTTGCGGCGGGTTGTGCATCAACATCGGAACCCTGAATCAGCAAACCATACCTTCCATGTTTCTTGCCGGGAAAACCAGCAACAAGCTGGGGCATAAGGTGGTGCTGGATCCGGTCGGGGCGGGAGCCAGTAAGCTGCGCACCGATACGGCCGTCAAACTGATGGACGAGATCCGGTTTGATGCTATCAGGGGAAACATTTCGGAGATCAAGACCCTGGCGCTGGGAAGCGGCAGAACGAAGGGCGTGGACGCCGATGTGGCCGATGCCGTCACGGAGGATTCCCTGGATGAAGCCGTAGCGTTTGTAAAGGCATTCGCCCAGAAGGCGGGTTCCATCATCATTGTGACGGGAGCCATTGACCTGGTATCCGATGGCGGGAAGTGCTATGTGATCCGCAACGGCCGGGCTGAAATGGGAAGAATTACGGGTACGGGCTGCCAGCTTTCCGCATTGATAACCGCGTACCTTGCGGCAAACCCGGAAAACGCCCTTGAAGCGGCTGCGGCGGCTGTTTGCGCCATGGGCCTTGCGGGAGAGCTGGGCTGGCAGAGCATGCAGCCTTCCGACGGCAACACCGCGTACCGGAGCAGGATCATCGACGCCATTTACCATATGGACGGAGAAACATTGGAAAGAGGGGCGAAGTATGAAACTCGATAAGAAGGATTTGCTTTTGTATGCTGTGACCGACAGGTCCTGGCTTGGTGGCGACACCCTCGCCCATGCTGTGGAGAAGGCACTCAAGGGTGGCGCAACCTTCATCCAGCTCAGGGAAAAAGAGCTGGCGTACGATAAATTCCTGGAAGAAGCCAGGGAAATAAAGGCTTTGTGCAAAAAATACGGCGTGCCCTTCCTGGTCAATGACAATGTGGACATCGCCCTGGCGGTGGATGCGGACGGCGTCCATGTGGGCCAGAGCGACATGGAGGCAGGAAATGTGCGCCGCCTCATTGGCCCGGATAAGATCCTGGGCGTCTCGGTGCAGACGGTGGAGCAGGCGCTTCTGGCAGAGCAGCGGGGCGCGGACTACCTGGGCGTGGGAGCCGTGTTCCCCACCGGTTCCAAGGCGGACGCGGAAGAGGTGAGCCATGAAACCCTGAAGGAAATCTGCCGGGCTGTCAGGATTCCCGTGGTGGCCATCGGGGGTATCAGCAAGGATAATGTATTGGCCCTGTCAGGTACCGGCATTAGCGGGATTGCTGTGATCAGCGCCATATTTGCCCGGCCCGACATTGAAAAGGCAGCCGCTGAGCTGAAAGCACTGGCCGGAAAGTTGGTGATGCCATGATCAGGGGTGCGATCTTTGACCTGGACGGTACCCTGCTGGATTCCATGCCCATCTGGGAGGACGCGGCAGAAAGATTTCTGAACAGCCTGGGGATAGAAGCCGAACCCGGGCTTCGGCAGATCCTGTATCCCATGAGCATGACGGAAGGTGGCGAGTACCTGAAGAGCAGGTACCGACTGGAGCTGAGCGTTGATGAAATCGTAGCGGGTGTCAGCCACGTCATTGAGGATTTCTATGCCCATCAGGTTCAGCTGAAGGAAGGCGTGGGACAGTTTCTGGCAGGCCTTAAGCAGGCCGGCATCAAAATGGTGATAGCCACCTCCAATGACCGGCAGGTGTTTGAAGGCGCCCTGAAACGGCTGGGTGTGTTCGACTGTTTCGACCAGATCTTTACCTGCTCAGAAATCGGTGTGGGCAAATCAAAGCCCGATATCTTCCTTGTGGCGGCCGAGTTCATGGGGACGCTCCCGGAGGAGACCTGGGTTTTTGAAGACGCGCTGTATGCCATCCAGACAGCCAAAAACGCCGGTTTCAGAACGGCCGGGGTCTATGATTCCTGCAGCGCCGGTGACTGGGAGGAGATTAAGCGGGTCAGCGATATCCACATGGAGAAGATGGATATCCGGTTCTTCCTGGAGAAGGCATCCGCTTAATACCTTTCGGAACCAAGCGACATCTTGATCTCATAGAGGCCGGAGAAATTAACATGAAAAGATGGAGTGAAAGCGATATGAGAACAGCATTGACGATAGCGGGCAGCGATTCCAGCGGGGGTGCCGGCATCCAGGCCGATATCAAGACCATGACCGCCAACGGCGTATATGCCATGAGCGCCATCACCGCGCTGACCGCACAGAATACCCTGGGCGTTACTGACATCATGGAGGTAACCCCGGAATTTTTGGGCAAGCAGCTGGACTGCATTTTTACCGATATCTTTCCGGACGCGGTCAAGGTCGGAATGGTTGCGTCGGTCGGGCTGATTAAGACCATATCGGAGAAGCTGGCCTTTTACCAGGCAAAAAACATTGTTGTGGATCCGGTTATGGTTTCTACAAGCGGTTCGAAGCTTATCCGTGACGATGCCATCGAGGCTTTGAAAAACAGCCTGTTCCGCCAGGCGGTGGTCCTGACGCCCAATATTCCCGAAGCGGAAGTCCTGGCAGGTATTCCTATCGAAACTGAGGACGATATGCTCAAGGCTGCTGCAATCATCGGGGATGAATACGGGTGCGCCGTTCTGGTTAAGGGCGGGCATTGCATGAGCCATGCCAATGATCTGCTGTACCACAAGGGCCGGTTCAAGTGGTTCACGGGGGAGCGGGTTGATAACCCCAACACCCATGGAACCGGATGCACCCTGTCCAGCGCCATCGCCTGCGGCCTTGCGAAAGGCATGGACCTGGAAACATCCATCCGGATGGCGAAGGATTATGTGGCGGGCGCGTTGAAGGCCATGCTGGATCTGGGCAAGGGAAGCGGGCCGCTCAACCATATGTGGCAGATGGGCAACACAGGGCAATAAAGGATTTTACGTGAAACCATATTGCGGGTATAGAAAAAATCTCTTCCGGTTAGGATGATGTTTGGACTGCCGGGGGAGATTTTTTTATCGGGATGGGTAAGTATGGATCAGACAGCCTGATGGACTTCCGAGGCGACAGACCTGTATGGTTTGCCATCATATGATTCAGATTTGCCATAAAGATCTTTAGTTCATCGTATGAAGGAGGGTTGAACCATGAGTGATGTGAAACTGGCGGTGATCTATTACAGCATGGGCGGAACCAACTACCAGCTGGCAAAATGGGCCGCTGAAGGCGGCAAGGAGGCCGGGGCTGAAGTGAGATTGCTCAAGGTCCGCGAGCTGGCCCCGCAGTCCGTAATCGACAACAATCCGGTTTGGAAAGCCTATCTTGAAGCCACGAAAGATATACCCGAAGCAACAACCGACGATTTGGACTGGGCGGACGCGATCATTTTCAGCACACCCACCCGCTTCGGCGTTATGGCCTCCCAGATGAAACAGTTTCTGGATACGACCGGAGGCCTCTGGGCCCAGGGCAAGACGGTCAACAAAGTGGTAAGTGCCATGTCCTCCGCTCAGAACCCCCACGGCGGCCAGGAAGCGACCATACTGTCCATCTATACCATGATGTGCCATTGGGGGGCCATCATCGTGCCGCCCGGATTTACCGATCCGGTTATTTTTGAAGCCGGCGGGAATCCCTATGGGACAACGGTAACGGTGGATGAAGACGGGAAAATGGTTGAAAACGTCGAGGCCGCGGTGAAGCACCAGGCAAGACGCACCGTCACCGTAGCCCGCTGGCTCAGGAAAGGCAGAGAATGTTGAAAGCGCAGCGCGGTATCTTGTTGAGCAAGCGGGATGACAAGTGAAAGCAAAACCTCCATTGCCGGTTACCCGATGGCTGACAATGGAGGTTTATTTCTTTCGGTTATTTCAGTTGAGATCAATGTATTTTGCGGTTACGCCTTCTACGCTGTTGAGCTCTTCGACCAGGGCCTCAACATCCTCCTTTTTACCGTAGGGCTGCAGGATGATGATCCCGTCGTTTGAACAGGCGTTTTCGCCTACCTCGTGCAATCCCAGGCGCGTTTTGATTTTGCATCCGTTCCTTGTGAGCACTTCCTGGAACTTGACGGCGTTGTTCACCCGGTTATCCAGCCGGATGCCGATGATATAATAGCAAGACATGATAATTCCTCCCCATCACCAATGCATGTTCTATACCATTATACCCATCCATGCCATTCGTAAACAAAGGCTTTCCTGCAAGGAAGTCCGGGTGTCTTGTAGCCATGCGCCAGATATCCGGAAAGCATCCTGCTGCCCTGGTTGGACGGAAGCAGCCCCGGAGATGCGGCAAGGGGAGAGGGGATAGTCATGGAAATGTAACTGAAATGTTAATCCGATCATGACAAAATATAGTACAATATAATAGAGGTTGGATTTCCGGGAGAGCCATCTGTGAAATGCCAAGGAGGCATGGTCATGAAACGGGTTATACATCTGATTGTTGCAATCCTTCTTTGCCTGAGCCTGGTAAGTTGCTCATCCGTACAAAACACGCCTATACCCTCCCCAACGCCCGAGGCGGCGCAGGAAAACCAAGGAACAGAAGTAGAGCCAATTGATGAGAATACCGGGCAGGGAGAGGAACAGGAAAAGATTATCCGTATTTTTTGCTATAACGATGAGGTTAAGCAAATCATAGAAAAGTTCATGGAACTTCATCCGGACTTTGGGTATGACATAAAGATCATCACCGAATACGCCTTCGGCTGCATCGATCGCAGTGTGATTGTCAACAATCTGATGAACGGGGCCTATGATATGGAACCCCCCGATATGTTCAGCATCGAGGTCGATTATATCTATCCCTATACCCACGGAAGCAATTACCGGTTTGCAGCGCCCTACGAGGAGCTGGGTATCGACGTAGACACGCTTGTCAAGGAGGCCGGCATTCCCAGGTACATGGTGGAAGCAGGGACCAACAGGGATGGCAAACTGGTGGCACTGGGTTACCAAAACTACGCGGGAGCATTCATCTATCGCCGCTCCATTGCCAAGAAGGTGTGGGGAACCGACGATCCGGATGTGATAGGGAATATCATCGGCCCGGGCTGGGACAAATTCCTGAAAGCGGCGGCTGATCTCAAAGCAAAGGGATACGGTATCTGCTCCGGTATCGAGGATATCTGGATGCCCTTTGAAAGGAACTCGGAGCAGGGGTGGATAAAGGACGGCGATATTGTGATTGATCCCAAACGGGAAGCCTTTCTTGATTATGCCCGTATCCTGGTTGAAAACGGTTATACCAACAATACTGCATCATGGAGCGATGAATGGTATTCCGATATGCGGGGTGAAGGGAAAAAGCAAATCTTCGGGTTCTTCGGGCCAGTTTGGTTTGTCCATTACATTCTCGAAAGCTATAGCGGTGGTGAAAAACCCGGGGAAGGGACATACGGCGACTGGGCCGTGTGTGATCCGCCGGAAGGCTTTTTCTGGGCAGGCCCCATGATTCTGGCCAATAAGAACACGAAGCACAAGGAAGCGGTGGGCGAGATCATCCGCTGGATCACCCTGGATACATCGGAGAGCGGATTACAGTATTTATGGGCAACCGGTGCCTTTGGTGAAAAAAGGGATTTGCCCGCAGCTGCCGCTGTGGCAGGAAAGCTGGAATGCCGGACGGTTTTTATGGGGGGACAGGATCTTTTTGAAGCCTACCTTTCAGCCTCAGAGCATGCCAGAGGCATGGGCCTGTCGGAACATGACGATTATATCAGCCACGAGTTTATCCAGGAAGCCATGGCGTATGCGAATGGGCAGAAATCCCGGAACGAGGCCATCGAAGACTTTAAAAAAAATGCGGCCGACAGGTATGCATGGTTTTCCGGATTGCTGAAAAAGGAAAGCACAGGAACCGGGCAGAATGACGGCAGTCGTGCCGGGGATTAGGAGCAGATGCTCCCATCAGCCCTGTCTGCCCGAATCCATGAAGCGGATACCTATATGGTGTCAAGAAACTTTTTAACAAGTGTCAGGGCCGCGCCAAGCTGGGTGGACTTTTCCCCGTACCGGCTGATCCGGAACCTGAAGGATGGTGTGTCGAAAGCGCACTGTTCCTTAACATAATTGGTCAGCATCTCGATATCGTCCTGGTTCATGAACTGGAGCAGATAGCCGCCCAGGATGAAATCGCAGTCTACGACCATGCGGATGTTGTCAACGGTGATGGCCAGATTTTTAAGGTAGGTCCGCCAGATCTTGGAGCAGCGGGGATCCCCTGCGTGCACGCGCCGGAAAAACTCATCAAGTTCCATGTTTGCCATGTTTTTCAGGCTGCCGGCGGAGCAGTAGGTTTCAACGCATCCCTGTTTGCCGCAGTAACAGAGAGGGCCGTCGGGGCGCAGGCACATATGCTCGATGATGCCGCTGCCCAGTTCACGCCCCTGCACCACCTCGCCGTTGATGATGAGAATGCCGCCGAAATTGCGGTTCAGGGATAAATACACGGCATTTTCGATTTTATTCTGCCAGAGGGCGGCGGCAGCGGCGGCTTCGGTATCGTGGATCAGATGGCAGGGCAGATCGATATATTTCTGGTAGGTGGCGCGCGTCACCCCGGTGCATTGCAGGATTTCCGCAAAGGTGATGGTCTCGCCGTCATGGGAGACCAGGCCCTGGAGGGCGATGCAGACGCCCAGCAGACGATCGGAAGGATAGGGAAGGCTTTTGGCAAAGTCGTTGATCCAGTTCCCCAGGCGTTCATAATAGCTCTCGGAATTTTCAAAACGCACGGGCAGAGTGTCTTCCCGGAGGATGTTGCCGTAGAGATCCACAGCCACAATCTGGGAGCATTCCTTTAAAACCTCCACGCCTATCGCGATGCGCGCTTTCTCATTGCAGTGGATGATCTGGGCCTTTCTTCCGCCCGTGGATTCATATTCGCCGTTCTTCTCCACAAGCCCAAGCCTGATGAATTCGTTGAGATTTTGCGTAATGGTCGGCAGGCTGAGGCTGAGCGCTTCCGCAATGGCCTGCTTGGATGTTTGTCGGGACTCGTAAATATAGGTATATACTTTCTTGCGGTTCAACTTTTTTAATTCGGTTGGCGTAAGTTTTTTTTCTGTGGGGTTTATTACCGCTCTGCCCATGGGTGGACCTCCCGGATAACGTAAAGCATACTAATCATACTTAATTTGGCTAATTATTATATTAATAGAATGCAACAATATTGTCAAAAGCCCGCCTGATGCACGAAGCAAAGATAAAGCCGCAAATTTTTCCGGCTCAGCGGATATTTGGCCGGGGTGGACTGACAGAACAAGCAAGCCTGTTGAAAACGGGTTACCATTGTGTTACAATGGACTGGGTTAAGGAAAAACACTTTATAAAAGTAACATTATTAAAGATTGGATCAAGAAAGAGCGCTGAGCGTTACAAGGTCTTTCTTTTGGAATTGCAATTTGATGAAAAGCGGGGGAGGAAACATGAAGGGGACCTATTTTCTTGGAAATAAGCGATTTGAAACCCGGGAGATTCCGAGCCGCGACCTGGCTCCCGACGAAGTTCTCGTGAGGGTGGCAGCCTGCGGTGTTTGCGGAACCGATGTCCATATTTACCACGGCAGCAAGGGCTCTGCCGAGGTGACACCGCCTGTGATTCTTGGCCATGAGTTTTCCGGTGTGGTTGAGAAGGTTGGCAGCGCGGTGGATAAGGTAGCGGTAGGGGATCATGTTTCGGTCGATCCCAACATCTACTGCGGGAGATGCCATTTCTGCGGAATCGGGAAGAAGCAGATGTGTACGAATCTCTTTGCCGTCGGCGTCAACCGCGACGGGGGATTTGCGGAATACTGCTATGTTCCCCAGTCCCAGTGCTACAAGCTGGATAAATCCGTGCCCCTTGAAAATGGTGCCATGGCTGAGCCTCTGGCCTGCTGCCTGCACGGTATAGACCGGCTGAACATGAGGCAGGGCGATACCGTTTGCGTTGTCGGTGGAGGTCCAATTGGGCTGATGATGGTGCAGTTGGCGAAACTTTCGGGCGCATCCAGGGTTGTTCTGAGCGAACCGGTCCAGCATCGCCGGGAGATCGGCCTTTCGGTTGGCGCCGATTATGTGGTGGATCCTGTCAATGAATCACTGCCCCAGAGGCTTCAGGAATTGCTGGGCACCCAGGGTACCGATGTGGTCATCGAGTGCGTGGGGAACGTCATAGCTACCGGCCAGGCCATTGAGGCTGCCAAGCACGGTGGAACCGTGCTGCTCTTCAGCGTGCCCAAGGTGGGATCGGTCTATCCCCTGAGCCTGGATGATGTTTTCCATAAAGAACTGACCATCATGGGTTCAAAGATCAATCCGGACACCCATGAACGGGCGGTGCAGCTCATCAACAGCGGGCGTATCCAGCTGAAGCCTTTGATCACACACCGTTACCCGATTGATCAGCTTGAAGAAGCCATATTGATGCAGATGTCGGATGAATCCATCAAGGTGATTGTCGGGGGCTGAAAGAATAACATTCTTTTTCTCGTATGACCGCCGGGATTTCTGCCCGGGGGCATGGGGGGGGGGAAGGGGACCCATACGGAGTCCCCTTTTTTATGTTCAGATTGTGAAGGCCTTTTGCCTGACGCAAAAAGCTGCGGGACGGTATGCATGGTATAATAAATATATAGGCCACGATAAGACCATCTTGTGTAAACGGGGGTGAACGCCTATGCGCCGCTGCGAACATTGCGGCAGGAACTATTATTACGATAACTGTCCCTATTGCGAGCTGATGTCCGGGCAAGAGTCCGGCAGGAAAGCCGCGTTTCTCAGCGGTCAGGGCTACTTCTGGATCGTCATCATCATAATGGGCTTTATCGCGGCCGTTATAAATCCCTCATCCATTATCCCCCTGGCAGGCGTGGCAGGGCTTATCTGGGTTGTATCAAGGCTGGGCAGCCAAAGCCGGAAAAACAGGCAAAGAAAGCGTTGAAATGATCGAAGCATTCAAGATATGCAAAGGAGGCATCCCGGGAAGGATGCCTCCTTTTTTATGGACATGTTTGCAGTGAAAAGTCTTAACGCGCTGCGGATTTCCCGGCTTCTCCGCCCTTGATGGAAGGTACAGCAGCCCGGATGATCATGAGCACGCTGAAGAGGACCACCAGGGATATCGGCAGGACAACCCACGCGGAGGGGATGAATCCGGCCAGGATATAGCCCAGGAAGGAGACAGCAGCCACTGTGAGGGCATAGGGAAGCTGGGTGGAGACATGGTTGATATGGCTGCACATGGCTCCGGTGGAGGACATGATGGTGGTATCGGAAATCGGTGAGCAATGGTCGCCGCATACCGCTCCGGCCAGGCAGGCGGATATGGTAACAATCAGAAGCTCGGGAGTTCCGCCGGAAAAGGCTGCGGACTTATCGAAGACATCGACCACCAGGGGCAGCAGGATGCCGAAAGTACCCCAGGAGGTGCCGGTTGCGAAGGACATCCCTACGGCTATGGCGAACACGATGGCCGGCAGGAATACTGTGGCGGCGCTTTCATTGAAAATGCCGCTTACAAACTCGCTTGAACCAAGAGACTTGGTTAACCCGCTCAAAGTCCAGGCAAGGGTCAGGATGAGGATGGCGGGAACCATGGCCTTGAAACCATTGGGCAGGCATGCCATGCATTCATTGAAAGAAAGCACCTTTCGGCCAATGAAATAGATAATGATGATGATCAGGGCCAGAACCGAGCCCAGCGACAAGCCAAGTGAAGCGTCACAATTGGCGAAGGCGTTCACAATGTTCTCACCTTCCAAAATGCCGCCCGTATAGAGCATGCCCAGGATGCAGCATACGATGAGGACAATGACGGGAATGACCAGATCCCGCACCTTTCCTTTCGTGTTCCGTGCCTGGTTTTCCTGCCCTTCAAAGGGACGATCGGGCGTTGTGTAAAGATCCCCGTTCAGGGCGTTTTCCTCATGTTTTCTCATTGGCCCGTACTCAATGCCCAGGAAGGCGATGATCAGAATCATGGCAAGGGTCAGCAGGGAATACAGGTTGTATGGAATGGCGCGAATAAAGAGCTCAAAGCCGTCATAGCCCTCCACTACGCCTGTAACGGCTGCCGCCCAGGAGGAGATGGGAGCGATCATGCAGATGGGAGCGGCCGTGGCATCCACCAGGTAGGCCAGTTTTGCGCGGGAGATCCTGTGCTTGTCGGTGATGGGACGCATTACGTTGCCAACGGTCAGGCAGTTGAAATAGTCATCCACGAAGATCAGGACGCCAAGCCCAAAGGTAGACAGGATGGCACCTTTTCGGGTTTTTATCCTTCTGCTGGCCCATTCTCCGTAGGCGGCAGAACCGCCGGCCTGGTTCATCAGGCATACGATGGTTCCCAGCACCACCAGGAAAATGAGGATGCCTACATTCCAGCTGTCGGCCAGGGATGCGATAAAGCCGTCATTTAACATGACGGTGAAGGCATTAACAGGATTGAAGTTGGCATACAGCAAGGCGGCGCTCAGGATGCCTATGAAGAGCGAGCTGTACACCTCCTTCGTGATGAGGGCCAGAACGATGGCGATAATTGGCGGAAGAAGGGCCCAGAATGTGCCATAAACAAAGCTCTGGCTTTCTTCACCGGAGGCGTCTTCGGCAAAGACAGGCAGCGCAAAGACGGTGAGTATGGCTGCAAGAACAAGCAGCAGCAGGAGCAGTTTTCTTGGTTTCATAACCTACCTCCATAAATCATGAATTTTCGGCCTATATAAAAACATGAGGCACCGGGGGCCTCATGTTTGCAGTCGACATACATCAACAGACATGATAGCGCTCCACTTTAAAAAGTGACAGTCTGACACATATTCTGTGCCAGCCCGGCAACGGCTCCTCCTGGTGGAAACCGAAACCTCGGCGGTCATTCTTTTCGTCTGCCCCGTTTGCCAGGTCATGAAGGACAGATTACTCGTAAGGACCGCGCCTCTATCATTCCTTCCTGATTCGATTTTCAGCTCTTTTCTTAAGCATATTCAATGCGATAGCCAAATGTCAATAAGTATAAGGTTTTTAGCAGAATTTGTGGCGTATGCACCCGTGCCGGAACGAAAGCATGTTTCAGCGGAAGTCAAGGAATACAGGCGCAAGTCGCAAGGGAGCCGTTTTGAAAAGCAGGGTGGTATTCAGAAAAATGAAAAACTTGCAGAAAATACTCGGAAACGCTTATAAATAATAGCTTTCAAGTAATATTCTATTGACTAAACGCGCGAAAAATGCCATATTGGTATTAAAGACATGATATTAAACATAGATGAAAAGTGGGAAAAACCTCCTGTTCCCATGATCGGCTGATATTCCTGCAATAGACAGGATTTTCATGGCATCATGGCTCAACCGTTTTTTATATGCATAATCCGGATGTGCGGGTTATGCATACGTGAATAGAAATTTGGAATTGGAGGGTCAAAGATGAAGAAGAGCTTTCTCAAAACATTGCTTGGTGTATGGAATACCAAGACGGTCGTTGCCATCGCCATCGGTGCGGCCCTTTTCGGCGTGCTGATGAATTTCGGCGGAATCCCGATTTACACAAACACCAGGCTGACGACGGCCATGATCGTTCCTGTTATTGTGGGTTCCATGTTTGGTCCCGTTCCGGCGTTCATCACCTGCTTTGTCGGCAACACCATCGCGGATCTCATCGGCGGTTGGGGCTTCTGGTTCGACTGGTCGGTGGGTAATGGCGTGTTGGGCTTTATCGTGGGACTGTTGCCGTTCTATGGCGCCAGGATCAACGAGGGAATCTTCAAGCCCGTCCATGCCGTTATCTATGCCATTACATGTATCGTTGGCAATGCGCTCGCATTTGGCGTTGTCACTCCATTGATGACAGTCGCTTTTTATGGCGGTGAACTGACCATCACTTTCCTTCAGGCTTTTGCAGGCGGTATTGCCAACACAGCCGTATTGGTCATAATCGGTATTCCCATCCTGTATGCCCTCGCAAGGCGCAGCGCCCACAGCACAAACCTGAAAATGGAGGAAGAAAAGGAATAACAGATGCCAGTGCGTACACCCATTGTAGAATTCAGGAACTTCAGCTTCAGATATAAATCCCAGTCGGAACCAACGCTTCACGACATCAACCTCACCATCTACAAGGGGGAAAAGGTGCTCATCCTTGGCCCCAGTGGAAGCGGAAAGTCGACGCTGGCAAATTGCATCAACGGTTTAAATCCTTTTTCATACGATGGGGTTATCACAGGCTCATGCAAAGTTGCTGGCATGGAAACCAAAAATGCCAGCATTTTTGCTCTGAGCAAGGTGGTGGGAACCGTCCTCCAGGATTCGGATGCCCAGTTTGTGGGCCTGAGCGTTGGGGAAGATATCGCCTTTGCCCTGGAAAACCAGAGCGTGCCGCGGAAAGAGATGCTGCCGAAGGTGGAATGGGCGGCCGGGGTTGTGGGCATGTCCGATTTTCTCATGCATGTGCCCTACGAGCTGTCGGGAGGACAGAAGCAGAAAGTGGCCCTGGCTGGTGTCCTGCACGGTGATGTGGACCTCCTGATCTTTGACGAACCCCTGGCTTCCCTGGACCCCATGATGGGCATGACCGCGGTGGAGCTCATCGACCGCATCCATAAGGAACAGAACAAGACGGTCCTGATCGTGGAACACCGGCTGGAGGATGTGCTGCACCGCAGCGTGGACAGGATTGTCCTGATGAACGAGGGCAGCATTGTCTATGACGGCGATCCCGACAGGCTTCTGGCTTCCGATCTCCTGACCCGTTACGGTATTCGTGAGCCTCTCTATATCAAGGCTTTGCAATATGCCGGCTGCGAGCTGTCGAGCGAACAGAAACTGGCGGACATCCAGACGGTGGATCTGTCCCCCTTTGAAGAGCAGCTTAAAAAGCAGCAGATGATGAAGCTTGAGAAATATGTTCCCAGGCTCGGCGAGGAGATCCTGAAGGTTGAAAACGTTACCTTCGCCTATGATAAAGATCCGGTTCTTAAGAACATATCCTTCTCGGTAAGAAAGGGTGAAAAGATCGCCGTTGTGGGCAAGAACGGGGCCGGAAAGAGCACCCTGGCCAAACTGCTCTGCGGCATCGTCAGGCCCCGGGAAGGGCGTGTGCTGATTAACGGCACCGATTATACACAGTATTCCATCAAGGAGATCGGCGAGCGAATCGGCTATGTTATGCAAAACCCCAACCAGATGCTGGTGAAGGATATCATCAAGGATGAGGTTGAGCTGGCCATGCTGCTCAGGGGAAAGAGCCGGGCGGAGATCGATGAGGCTGTCAAAAAGACCCTTAAGATGTGCGGACTCTATCCCATGAGGAATTGGCCGGTTTCGGCGGTGAGCTACGGGCAGAAGAAACGGGCCACCATTGCATCCATCCTGGTGCTCCAGCCCGAGATCATCATCCTGGACGAACCCACAGCCGGGCAGGATTTCCGCCATTATACCGAGATCATGGAGTTTTTGGACGAACTCAACAGGGAGTATGGCATCACCATCCTCTTCGTCACCCACGACATGCACCTGGCCATCCAGTACACCGACCGGGCGCTTGTCTTCTCTGAGGGCGAACTGGTGGCCGATGATTCGGTCTTCAGGGTGCTGTCCAATGATGAGGTCATTACCAAGGCCAACCTGAAGCAAACCTCCCTCTACACCCTGGCCAGGCGTTTGGGGTTCGAGCCGGAAGCCTATATCGAACACTTCATCAATTATGAAAGGATGGTGCGGGTTCATGGAAAACAAGCTGCTGATTAACCTGATCCCCGGCGACACCTTCCTTCATAGGCTGACCGGCAAGACCAAGGTCCGCACGTTTATCGTGCTCCTGATTTACCTCATCATGTCCTTTGATCTTCGGCTGATTCTGCCGTTGTTCATCCTGGGCATCATCGGTCTCAAGTCGCTGAAGCCAGCCTGGAAGACGCTTAAGTATTTCTTTATCATCATTGTGGCAGTCAACCTGCTCAACATTGTGCTTTTCTGGCTGGCGGATCCGGACATCGGGGCCTATTGGTGCGGGGGAGGCCATACGGTGCTGTTTAAGCTGACCGACCGCTTTTACCTGACAGCCGAGACCCTCTGGTATCTGATGGTCCGTTTCATCAAGATGATTACTTCCTTCATGGTTTCGGTGGTATTCATCCTGTCCATAACGCCGTCGGAACTGGCAGCCGGCCTGTATTCCATCAAGGTGCCCTACAAGATATGCACCATTTTCTCGCTGGCCTTCAGGTATATCCCCGATATCGGGCGTGACTTCCAGAATATCAAGGTATCCCTGCAAACGAGAGGCGTGGAGCTGGATCCCAAGAAGGCGTCCCTGAAAGACCGGTTGAAGCAGAACGTGCTGATCCTGATCCCCCTCATCATCTCCTCTTTCGACCGGGTGGCCAATATATCCAATGCCATGGATCTGAGGGGATACGGCAGGGGAAAGACCAGGACCTATTACAGCGAGCATGAAGAGCTGAAAGCCGACAAGGCCTTCAAGGTCATTTACGTTGCCCTGCTGCTGTTCTGCGCATACTGGATCATCACCCACAACACCATGCCCCAGGATTTCAGGATGTGGTACCCATTCGCATGAATTTGGAACAGTATTACCCTGATATCATCAGCAGCATATCCGAACTTGTCAGAATACCCACGGTCTATGACGCGGCATCGGTGACGCCGATCATGCCCTATGGGAAATACATCCATGAAGGGTATGAGTGGCTGAAAAGGAAGGCCCTTTCCGACGGGTTCGAGGTGCTGGAATTCGATGGCCATGCCCTGGCGATCCGCATCCCCGGAAACAGCACGGGTGAGCGGATTGACGTGATTTCCCACCTGGATGTGGTAGCCCCCGGCGACGGATGGCTTGCCGATCCCTTCAGCGGAGAGGTTTCGGGCGGATTCATCCATGGCCGGGGTACCCAGGATATGAAGGCCGCATTGATGCTGACTTATTATGCCCTGAAATATATAAAGGATCATGGGATACCGCTGAAAAGGGAACTCCGTGTGGTCATCGGCTGCGATGAGGAGCGGACCATGGAAGATATGAAGTATTATGCCCGAAAGTCGGGAGTTCCGGCGTTCGCCTTCACACCTGACGGCCGATTCCCTTACACCCTGGGCGAGAAGGGCGCCCTGATGTGGTCTGTTGAAGGGCACATGGAGACCTGCATGGAAGCGCTGGAGGGCGGCATCCAGTGCAATGTCGTCAGCCCGGAGGCCTGGGCTTTGATCCGGTGCGGCCAAAGCGCTGACGCGTACCGGAACATGCTGGAGCAAAAGGGGTATCCGGGCGAGGTGTCCCGGGAAGGAGACCGGATCAGGCTTCGGGTCCTTGGCAAGGCGGCCCACGCCTCAAGGCCCGAGGACGGAGCCAATGCCACGGTGCGCCTTTTGGAGCTGGTTGCCTGTGTAAGCGCCGATCCGCTGGCGGATCTTCTATATCGGTGCTTCTCTGATCACAACGGCAAGGGTGCAGGCCTGGACTATGACATCGCGCCCATGGGCAAACTGACCATGAACCTGGGGGTGCTCAAAGTCAGGGAGAACCAGGTATCGGCCGAGGTGGACTGCCGGTATCCTTATGGCATTACCTCCGATATCCTGACAGGCAGGTTACAGGAGGTCTTAAAGCCCCTGAAGGTGACCCTGCGGTATGACGACAGGCCCACCCTGGCCGATAAGAATTCCTCCTGGCTGAAAATCCTGCTGGATACTTACAGGGAGCTCAGCGGGGACGCCGGGGCAGAGCCTGTGATAAGCGGCGGTGTGACCTATGGGAAGGCCATCGGTAATTGTGTTGCCTTCGGACCCTTCAGGGAAGGCGAACAGGAGTTGGCCCACCAGGCCAATGAACGGATAGAAATTGAAAGAGTCAAACAGCTTTTCGAGATATACACCACCGCCATGATCCGGCTGGCAACTTTGTGAGCCGAAAAATAGCATCCCGGGAAAGACATCGACAGGAGAAGGTGAGAACGTGGAGAAACCGATTCTCGTATTTCAGACAGACTTTACCTATAAGGAAGGCGCGGTCTGCGCCATGTATGGCGTGGTCAAATCGGTGGACCGCAGCCTGGAGATCTTTGACGGCACCCATGAAATCCCTCATTTTGATACATGGAGTGCCTCCTATCGCCTGTACCAGACCATGCGGTTCTGGCCGAAAGGCACCATTTTTGTCTCGGTTGTGGATCCGGGTGTGGGCACATCACGCCGGGCCTGCGTGGCAAAAACCTGCGACGGCTATTATGTTGTCACCCCTGACAACGGTACGCTGACCCATCTGAAAGCCTATGTGGGCATTCAGGAAGTACGCGAGATCGATGAGACCCGCAACCGTCTGAAAAGCACGGAGGGGACCAGCGTCTTCCACGGCAGGGATTTGTTCGGTTATTGCGCCGCAAGGCTTGCAAGCGGCATCATTACCTACGAGGAAGTGGGACCAAACTATCCTGTGGAAGAGATCGTCATGCATCCCATCATGGAACCCAGGGTCAGCCCGAACCGGGCCGAAGGCATCTTTGAGATCTGCGATCCCAATTTCGGGAACATGTGGACCAATATCCCCGTGGACCTGTTTCTGAGCAACGGATTCGAATATGGCGATATGCTGGACATGACCATATGCCATGAGGGCAGGATAGTCCATCGTGAAAAGGCGCTCTTTGCCAGGTCCTTCGGGTATGTCAATAAAGGGGAAACCGTTATCTATACCAATGAGCTCATGCGCATCGCGGTCGCCACCTGTATGGGCAATTTCCGCGAAACCTGGCATGTGGACTTTGGCAGTGACTGGACGGTTGTGTTTGAGAAGGCATAATGTGAGCGAGGTGAACGTTATGAGCAGTCTTTTGATTTTCCAATCCGATTTCGGTATAGCTGACGGCGCGGTCAGTGCCATGTACGGTGTGGCCTACTCGGTATGCAGGGATCTGAAGATATGCGACCTGACCCATGAAATACCCCAGTACAATATCTGGGAGGCTTCCTACCGCCTGATTCAGACTGTTAACTACTGGCCGGAGGGTTCGGTGTTCGTTTCGGTGGTGGATCCCGGCGTGGGTTCCACGAGAAGGAGCATTGCAGCCAGGACCATAAACGGCCAGTACATCATCACGCCGGATAACGGCACGCTGACCCATATCAAGCGAATGCTGGGCATCCGGGAGGCCAGGGAGATAGACGAGGAAACCAACCGCCTTCCCAACTCCGGCGAGTCTTATACCTTCCATGGCAGGGATATCTATGCCTACACCGGCGCCAGGCTGGCGGCAGGCATCATCAGCTTTGAGGACATAGGACCATTGGTTGATGTGGACAGCATCGTGGAGCTTCCTGTATCGGAGCCTGTTAAGGAAGGAGACACCATTACGGGCACCATCGACATCCTGGACGTCCGGTTTGGAAGCCTTTGGACAAACATCAGCAGGGATCTGTTCAAAACGCTGGATGTCCCCTATGGCGGCAGGGTGGAGATAACCATCATGAATGATACGCGGGAAGTCTACCGCAATATCATACGGTATGTAAAATCCTTTGCCGATGTTTACATAGGCGAGCCCCTGGTCTATGTGAATTCGCTGGACTATATTGCTGTGGCCATCAACCAGGGATCCTTCTCAAAAGCGTATAATGTTTCGTCGGGAACCAACTGGAAGATCACCATTAAAAAGGCACAGCTCTGATCCGCAGGTTCAGCCTGCGTTCAATGGAAACGGTTAATTGGTCATTCGGGGCGGGAATAAAAATCCCGCCCCATTGTATTTTCTTGCGCCGGTTATCGGAAAATAGATGAGGGAGAATTGGTCTGCGGCTGATTCGACGGGCTACAACCGGGTAAGAAGAAAATGTAAGTTCTTATTCAGCGAACGGTTGCGACGGGGAGGGGAGGATATGGCCGGGCAGATCGATCTTAGGAAAACCGTCTATGAGCTTTGCAGCGAAAACCCGGAAATCATGGATATCATGAATGAGCTGGGGTTCAAAAGTATCACGAATCCTGCCATGCTTCGCACGGTTGGCCGTTACATGACCATCCCGAAGGGAGCGGCCATGAAAGGGATCGATTTGGAAAAAGTTAAGGAAGCTTTCCGGCAAAGAGGGTACGACGTGATTGAGTAAGCGTCCCATAAGCATATTTCCCATAGAAAAATCTCCCTGCGTGAGAGCGCAAGGAGATTTTTTTTGCCGCCCGAAGGCCCGATACTTACGGCGACTTACATATTTATGCAATCAAAAAGTAATAAATAACCGGTTTCGGCCCCGTAAAACTGTGGTAAAAATTTCATGGCTTCTTGTAATGATTGGCATATGCCTGTGTGAATTATCTGCATAGAGATAAAAAGATAAAGACACAGAGAAGTGCAAAAAAAGATGATTTATGTTGATTATGGTGATGATATGAGTTTCAGGATAGGGACTAGACATATCTTGATATTTGCTATTCTCCTTGTAATGCTTGCCATGTTTGTCATGGTTTCTGCCCATGCGCGCCCAATGGACGAGCAAAAGCATGTGCTTATCCTGAACTCCTATCATGAAAGCTTCACATGGACCCGCGAGATCGTCGGCGGGATTCTCGATACCCTCCATGAATCCGATTATATCCTGAATATCTCCGTCGAATACATGGACTGGAAGAACTACCCCAACGAGGACAACCTCAGGCGCCTGGCGGAGTATTACCGCTACAAGTACAGGGATCGGCAGCTCGATGTGATCATCACCTCGGATGATGCCGCCCTGGAGTTTGCCCTGAAGAACCGGGCGGAGCTGTTTTCCAATGCGCCGGTGGTGTTCTGCGGTGTCAATGAGATGGGAATGGACGCCATCGTATCCGGACATGATAATGTGACGGGCATCCTTGAACAGGTTGATCCCGGTGACACGGTCCGGCTGGCTATTGAAGCCATGCCCGGCCTGAAAAAGATCTATATCCTTTATGACACGACCGAAAGCGGCATGTCTTCCGGGCAACTTGCCCTTTCCACGCTGAAGAAAATCAGGCCCGACATCGAGGGCATCAGCCTCAACAACATGACCTACAAGGAGATCTTTGATACCGTTGAGCGCATCGAATCCGACAGCGCCATCTACATCGTCTCTTTCTATTCCGACAAGGACGGAAACAGCATGAGCTTTGAGCAGCTGTGCCATATGATCAGCCAGCGGAGCAAGGTGCCTGTTTTCCACCTGTATGATTTCACCATAGGGCACGGCGCAATAGGCGGGAGCATGCTGAGCGGCCGGCTGCAGGGAGAGCATGCGGCCAGGATCGCTCTGCGCATACTGAACGGGGAATCCGCCTCCGACATACCCGTATCCCGGGAAAAAACCGTGAGAACGATCTATGATTACAAGCAATTGGCCCGGTTCGGCATTCCCCTCGACCGGATAGACCCAAACAGTGAAGTCATCAACAGTCCGTTCTCCTTTTTCGACGAATACAAGCTGGAAGTCCTGGTTGTATTGGGCGTAATCATCATCCTCACCGTTCTGATCGTTGTCCTGGTCATCTATGTCAGGCGTCTGAAAGTGGCCGAAAAGAAGCTCCAGGAAAGCTATGAGGAAATGGAAGCCACCTATGAGGAGCTTTTTGCCACCCAGGGTGAGCTGAGCGTCAAGTATGAGGAAATGAAGGACATCCAGGAAAAGCTCCGCCAGAATGCCTATCATGATTCCCTGACCGGGCTTCCCAACAGGCTGTCCCTGTTTGAGAACATGCAGGAAATCATCAAGACCAGAAAAGACGAGCTGTGCGCGCTCCTGTATGTGGATTCCGATAATTTCAAGTTTATCAATGACACGCTGGGTCATACCAATGGTGACAAGCTGATTGTCAAGATGGGCAAAAGGCTGTCGGCCATATTGAGAAAGAATCAGACCATCTACAGGCTGGGCGGTGACGAGTTCATCATCTGTTATTGCTCTCCCAGAAGCATCAGGGCGGTGGAAGATTTCGCCCAGAAGATCATTCACAGCTTTGCCAAGCCCTTTACCATAGGCGGAAGTACGTTATATGTCACCGTGAGCATTGGCATTGCCATCTATCCGGATCATGGAACCGATACCGAGGAACTGTTGCGGCATGCGGATCTGGCCATGTACCGGGCCAAGGCCACCGGCAAGAACAAGTACTTTATATATAATAAGGATCTACAAATCGCCTTTGAGAAAAGGATGAAGATTGAGAAGAACCTGCGGGGTGCCATGGACAACAATGAGTTCTTCCTGTACTTCCAGCCCCAGATGGATATCCTGGATGGCAGAATTACAGGGTTTGAGGCCCTCCTCCGCTGGCAGAATCCTGAACTGGGGTTTGTCCCGCCTCTGGATTTTATTGGCATTGCCGAGGAGACCCATCTTATTATTCCCATCGGCCAGTGGGTCCTCAAAAATGCCTGCATGTTCCTTAAAAAGCTGAATGATATGGGCTATCGGGATATGATGATAGCCGTTAATGTGTCCATACTCCAGCTGCTCCAGGAAAACTTTGTGGATATGGTCCTGAACACCATTGAAGAATCCGGGCTTAAGCCGGAACAGGTGGAGCTGGAGATCACCGAGTCGATTCTGGTGGAGTCTTATCAGACCATCAGGACAAGGCTGCTCCAGCTGAAGGAGGCCGGCGTGAAGATCGCCCTGGACGATTTCGGAAAGGGTTCTTCGTCCCTCAGCTCGCTCAAGCAGCTGCCCATCAATACGCTGAAAATCGACAAGTCTTTTGTCGACAGCATCAGCACGGGCCAAATCGGTGAAAGCTTTATCGATACCATTGTCATGATGGGACGCAAGATGGGCCTTGTGGTCCTGGCAGAAGGCGTTGAGAAGAAAGAGCAGATAGAGTACCTTATCAAGCGAAAATGTCATCGGGCTCAGGGTTATTTCATCAGCAAGCCGATGCCCGAGGATCAGGCCATTGTGCTCTGCAGGGACTGGAGCAACCCGCTGGTGAAGGAAACCGTTTAGCGCCGGGCAATGACGGAGGCACTGATAGCAACCCCTATCGGTGCCTTTTCTGTTATTCCCCGGAATGGACGGGCTGTACAGGATAAAAGTGCTATAATGATAGGGGCGGGATACCCTGCCCGGAAGGCTGCGGATAAAAGATGCGGCGTTCCATTGCCAGAAGGGGGTGTTTGCGGTGAGTGCAGATAAACTGGCAGCATTGAAGGAGATGCTTGAAAGCAGCAGCTATGTGGTCTTCTTCGGCGGGGCCGGCGTTTCCACCGAGAGCAATATACCCGATTTCAGAAGCGAGGACGGGATTTACAAAACCCTGACAAAATACGGGCGCTCGCCCGAGCAACTGTTGAGCCATACCTTTTTTATGGCCCATCCGGAGGAGTTTTTCGAATATTACCGGAACAATCTCATCTTCGCTGAAGCCAGACCGAACCGGGCCCATCAGGCCCTTGCCGAACTGGAGAAGCGGGGGATTCTGAAAGCGGTGGTCACCCAGAACATCGACGGACTGCACCAGATGGCCGGAAGCCAGGAGGTTCTGGAGCTCCATGGTTCCGTCTTCCGGAACTACTGCATGAAATGCGGGGAGAATTATGACCTCAAGTATGTGGTGGATTATCCGGAGACAGTCCCCAAATGCCGCCAATGCGGCGGAATGGTCCGTCCGGATGTGGTGCTTTATGAGGAAGGCCTGGACATGCGTATTTTGAAGAGGGCCACCTCCCATATCCAGAAGGCGGACATGCTGATTGTGGGGGGAACATCCCTGGCCGTCTATCCGGCGGCCGGCCTCATCGACTACTACAGCGGGAACAGGCTGGTCCTGATCAATAAATCCCCCACGCCCTATGACCAGCGGGCTGATTTGGTCATCACCGATGCCATAGGAAAAGTTTTGGGTGAGGCGGTATTCGGCTGATTCGGGGCTTTCAGCCCCTTGCTGATGCCGGATGTCCGCTGCAGTTTCCGCGATGGCTTCATCAAGCTGTTCCGTATTTTGCGAAAACGGGAAGGACGGTTCATGAACAAGCGTATTCTTCGGATTTTTTGCCTGCTGGCAGCCATGCTGTGCCTGGGTGCCTGTTCCGGATCCGGGACAGGGAAAGCGGTTTTATCACGGGATATGGATGAGGTCCTGCTGCCCTTTGAAGCAGACGGCAAATGGGGATATCTCAATCCCCGGGGCGAGACGGTCATAGAGCCGGTCTACGCCTATGCCGGATATTTCTCGGAAGGGCTGGCCATCTTTTCCGACGGGGAGCGGTATGGTTATATCAACAAGCAGAACCAGGTTGTGATACCGCCCGGATATGACGGTGCCGATGCGTTTGTCAACGGATATGCGGTGGTATGCAAAGGCGACTGGGAGTCCGGGAACGCCCTGTGGGGGTTTATTGATGCCACGGGACGGGAGCTCGTCGAACCCCGGTTTCTGTATGCCGAAAGCTTCACGCCCGAGGGGCGGGCGCTGGTATGGGCATTCCGCGGGGAGGAAGTGGTCAGAGGCTTTGTCAACACCGACGGTGAGGTGTTCATTCCGGAGGATTATGAGATTTGCTCCCGGTTTTCAGACGGACTGGCCCTGATCAGGCAGGACAATTTGTTTGGCTATATCGGTGCCGACTATACCATCGCCATTGAGCCCCGGTACACGGATGCCGGCGATTTCTGGGAAGGCCTGGCTTACGCGGAGAAGGACGGCGAAAAATTCATCATCGACAAGACAGGTAACCCTGTGGCCGCCGTTGAACATGCCTTCGGTACCTTTTCCAACGGACTGGCCGTCTTCCGGAAAGATGATCTGTACGGCTATATCGACAGGAACGGGAAAATCGCCATAGAACCCCGGTTCGCCTGGGCGAAGGATTTCCGGAACGGGCTGGCAGCTGTCCAGACCCGGATGGAGGCCGGAGGAAAATGGGGATTCATCAATACCTCCGGTAACATGGTCGTCGATGCGGTTTACGATGAGGTGGAGGATTTCACGACCGGCTATGCCAGGGCGTATAAATATAATGATTTTACCTATTATATTCTTGATGGGAACGGGAAGGTTGTCCATTCCGGACGTTACAGGGTCCAGTGAGCGGGGAAAGCGGTAAGGCTGCATCAGCAAGCCTGCGGTATCCTTGCGGACCGAGCAAAACGCTTGCAAGCCCGTTGTTTTGGGGAAAATATAATTATAAAAGCTATTAAGGGGGCAGGTGACTTTATGAAAAGGGTAACCATGTTCAAACTTCCAGGATGCCCGTATTGCAAACAGGCGGAAGAATATCTCAAAAACCTGATGGAGAAGAATCCCGAGTACCGTGCTGTGGAGATAGAGCGGATCGACGAGACCGCAAGACCTGATATTGCGGATCAATATGATTACTGGTATGTTCCGGCCTTCTATATCGGCAGGGAAAAGCTGCATGAGGGCGTGCCCACCCTGGAAAAAGTGGAGGCTGTGCTGAAAGCCGCCCTGAAGTAAGATGAACCGGGCGGCAGCCCGCTTTTTTTGTAATAACAGACAGATGCCTTACAATGAGCATCCGGGGCCATCCTCTGTTATTGGCCGGGCGAATCTGGGTATAAAACAATTACTCAAAGTATGTTGATCAGTTCATTTTAAATCGTTCGCGGGGGGATGCAGGATGCTCAGAGCCAAGGCCTGTCATGAAGCTGATCTGATTATCAATTATGTCACTGCCAGATTAAGCGGCAAGCAAGTCGAAAAACCGGTGGTTCAACGCCCTATCCATCAGCGCATTCTTAATGAGTTTGAAAGGCTCCTGAACAATGAGGAGTCCCTGGCTTCCACATCGGTGGAAATGCTCGGCGAGATATCAAAACTCAGCGATTTCGATGTGAACATGTCGTTTCTGGCGGAGTCCATCAGCCAGTTTGCCGAGGAAATGACCGCGATGAGCGAAACCAATATGGCCATCGTGGAGCAGACGACCGCCAGCATGGATCATGTCAATGACTCCATCAAGAACCACACCGAAACGCTGAATAAGATCACCAGGCAATCCCAGGATCTGATCGAACTGAATGGCAGGAGTATCAGACAGATCGAGGAGATCAATCAAATCAAGGACAACGTGATAAAAGATGCCAACGATATGTCCGCCAAGATAGAGGCCCTGGTTGAAATGGTCGCCAAGGTGAACGAGATTGTGGCAGGCGTTGAGGAGATAGCCGAGCAGACCAACATGCTGGCCCTGAACGCGGCGATTGAGGCTGCCCGCGCGGGGGAGTCGGGCAGGGGCTTCGCCGTGGTTGCCGATGAGATCAGAAAACTGGCCGATGACACCAAGAACAACCTCGAGGGCATGAGAAGCTTTATACAAGGTATCCAGAAAGCTGCCAACGAGGGCAGACAGAGCATGTCGAACACCATTGAATCCACAATGGAGATGTCGCAAAGGATTGAGGACATCAGCAAATCCATCCATGAGAATGTCAACAGCCTGAAAGAGACTGTGAACGGCGTCAACGATCTGGCCTCGGCCATGAATGAGATCGCCCTTGCCGCCAATGAAATCAATAAAGCCATGAAGAACACCAGTGAGGAGACACAGCGCATAACCTTCATGACCGAGGGCATCGTGGAGCAATCCCGGACGGCGGCAGAGTCGGCAAAAATCATCTCCGTCATTGATGCCAATATGTCCAGGCTGACAGCGGATATCTATAATCTGGTCATGGGCGGTATCCATGCCATGAACAACGAACAGTTCCTCTCGCACATCAATGCCGCAAAAGAGGCGCACGGCAAGTGGATAGAAAAGCTCAGACGCATCGTTGCCAACCGGAAGCCTGAGCCCCTGCAGACCGACAGCACCAAGTGTGCCTTCGGGCATATTTACCATGTTCTGCATGTGAAACATGAAAACATTGCTTATGAATGGTCGGAGATCGGAAAAGTTCACGACGAACTGCACAGGAAGGGCGAAAAGGTGCTGGCGGCCATCAGGGGGAATCGCTGGACGGAGGCCGAGCAATTGCTGGAGGAGACCCTGGCATGCTCCCGCAGGATCTTTGAGCTGTTTGAGGTTGTTGAGCAAAAGGTTACTGAGATGTCCGGGCGGAACGAGCAACTGTTCAGCGCTTGAACCGCACGGGCTGATATCGTGGGAAGAAAAGCAAAACCGGAATGGTCTACACCATTCCGGTTTTGCTATCAGAAAGCCCATATTTGCCGATATGGGTCTTATTTTTACTTGTTGCCGAAATACCTTTCGAGCAGGCCCTTGAATGCCTTTCCATGCCTTGCTTCGTCCTTGGCCATCTCGTGAACGGTGTCATGGATAGCGTCATAGTTCAGTTCCTTGGCCCTTGTAGCCAGATCCTTCTTGCCCTGGGTTGCGCCGTGCTCGGCCTCAACCCTTGTCCTCAGGTTGGCCTCTGTGCTGGCGGAAACAACTTCGCCGAGAAGCTCAGCAAATTTGGCCGCATGCTCGGCTTCCTCAAAGGCAATGCGCTTGTAAGCCTCGGCTATCTCGGGATAACCTTCCCTGTCGGCCTGCCTGCTCATGGCCAGGTACATGCCCACTTCGGTGCATTCTCCCATGAAGTTGGCCCTCAGTCCCTCTACGACTTCGGGATCAAGCCCTGCCGCAATGCCCACTTTGTGCTCGTCGGCAAACTCAAGGTTGGAAAGATCAACTGCCGCTCTGAAATTTTCCTTTGAGGCCTGGCACTGAGGGCATTTCTCAGGAGCCTCATCCCCATAGTGAACATAGCCGCATACGGAACATACAAACTTCTTCATGATAAAAACCCCTCCATGAATTATGTTATTATTACATATTTGAAATCGTTACAAATATATAATAGCAAAACATGATATCGGTGTCAACACCTAAATTAAAATTTTTTTCCATATGGAAGGCGGATGAATAAAGATTTATATCCTGATGCACTGTGGTATATGATAGGAAGGCGATATCATCATTCGGGCTGCGCATGCTGCAACTGCCCACAGCGCCTTCCGGAGATTGCATAACCCGGACGACATCAACGGTAAATCCTCTTTGAGTGCGGGAAATATGGGAAATACCTTTTGAAAGGATGTCGGCTATGAAGCGTATGCTTGACGGTACATGGACATTGGAAAAGGAAAGGCGGCCCGTAGCGGCTGCAAAGGTTCCCGGCAGCGTATACGAGAGCCTTCTGGACGCAGGCTTGATCCCTGATCCCTTCTGGCGCGACAACGAAGAAGAGGCCTATAGGGTCTGCGAGGAGGATTATGCTTTCTCGAGGACCTTTGAGGCCGATGAAGCCCTGCTTTCCCAGGACGAGGTATGGCTTGTCTGCGAAGGGCTGGATACCCTGGCCACCGTCCTTCTCAATGGCCGGACTGTCGGAAAGGCTGAGAACATGCACAGGACCTACAAATTTCCCATAAAGGATTACCTGCGCCTGGGGGAAAACCATCTGTGCATCCGGTTTTCCTCTCCCGTGGATTATGTCCGGAAGATGGACAGGAAACGCCCGGTGTGGGGTGCATCCCATACCATGCCCGGCTACCAGCATATCCGCAAAGCCCATTGCATGTTTGGCTGGGATTGGGGACCGGTTCTGCCCGATATGGGCATCTGGAGAAGCATTGCCATCCAGGGATACCGGATTGCAGCCCTGGAGGATGTCCGTTTCAGGCAGCGCCACTGGGAGAACAGGGTTGAGCTTTCCGCGGAAATCACGGTGAAGCGTTTCCGGGAAGGACGGCTGACGGCGGAAATGACGATTCTGCATCCCGACGGCAGCGTAACCCATGCCTGCACAGGCTTTGAACAGGAAGGCTGCGTTCTTGAAACCATGGTGGAAAACCCAAGGCTCTGGTGGCCCAACGGCTACGGCGATCAGCCCCTTTACCGGGTGAAGGTCATCATCAGGGATCAGGAGATATTGGATGAGCGGGAATATGAAATCGGGCTTCGGACCGTTGAACTGAGCACGGGCCGGGATCAGTGGGGAAGAGAGTTCGCCTTTGTGGTCAACGGGGTCAGGATATTCGCCATGGGGGCCAACTATATCCCGGAAGACTGCCTGCTGGGGCGCCGTACCCCCGAAAAGACCGAACGCCTGATCCGGGATTGCGTACGGGCCAATTTTAACATGCTGCGCATCTGGGGCGGCGGACACTATGCTGACGATTATCTGCTGAGCCTTTGCGACCGCTATGGGATCCTGGTATGGCAGGATTTCGCCTTTGCCTGTGCCCTGTATGATCTGAACCCGGCTTTCCGGGAGAATATTGCCCGGGAAGTGGAAGACAATGTCCGGCGGATGCGCCATCATGCCTGCCTGGCCCTCTGGTGTGGCAACAATGAGATTGAAACAGGCCTTGTGAACTGGGACATACCCGCAAACGACAAGCTGAGAGCCGATTATATAGACCTTTTTGAGCGCCTGATACCCGGAATACTGGCCCAGCATGACGATGAGCACAGCTACTGGCCGTCCTCGCCATCCAGCTTCGGCGGCTTCCAGCGTCCGGAGGATGTCAATTGCGGCGATACCCACTATTGGGATGTGTGGCATGGCATGAAACCCTTTGAGGACTACAGGAACCATTATTTCAGGTTCTGCTCGGAATTCGGCTTCCAGTCCTTTCCCGCCATGAAGACCATCGAAAGCTTTACCCTGCCCCAGGACAGGAATATCTTTTCCTACGTTATGGAGCGGCACCAGAAAAATGAAACCGCCAACGGCAGAATACTGGCCTATCTGTCGCAGAACTACCGGTATCCCAGGGATCTCCGCCAACTGGTTTACGCTTCCCAGCTTCTCCAGGCGGAGGCCATCGCCTTCGGCGTTGAGCATATGCGCAGGAACAGGGGGCGGTGCATGGGCGCCCTTTACTGGCAGCTCAATGACTGCTGGCCGGTGGCCTCCTGGTCCAGCATCGATTACCATGGCCGCTGGAAGGCCCTCCATTACGCGGCCAAACGTTTCTTTGCGCCCGTCCTGCTGTCCTGCGACCTGGGGGAAGGCGTGGGTATTCTGAACGTGAGCAATGAACGCAGGATACCCTTTTCAGGGGTTGTCAGGTGGTTTATCCGGAATAACGATGGCTCGGTTGTCAGGGAGGACTCGGCACCCGCGGAGGTTCCCGCTCTTTCGGCCCGGAATATTGCCGAGCTGGATCTGGCGGAGGAAATCGCCGCTAAGGAAGTGCGGATGAACCGGTACCTGGAGTACGAGCTGCTCGAGGGAGGACAGGTGATTTCCCGGGGAACCAGCCTCTTCGTCAAGCCCAAGCATTATCATTTTTCGGATCCCGGAATAACCTGGCGCGTGGAGGAAAGCGAAGCGGCATTTGTGATAAGGCTTCAGTCCAAAGCGTATGCCCGGTTTGTGGAGCTCTCGGTGCCGGACAGGGATCTTGTGTTCAGCGACAACTATTTTGATCTTACCGCCGGCCGGGAATGGGTTGTCACGGTCGAAAAGGCCCAGCTGCCCGATGGTTTTTCAGCCCATGAGCTAGCGGGCCTGTTGTCTGTCAACAGCGTGTTTGATATCGCATAAACGAATGAAGATGCAACAGAAAGGTCAATCCTGACGCTGGAAGCCGGCGACTTTTTCCCGGATCGCTTCCGGGGAATAGCCTGCTTCCGCCAGGGGCTCCAGGACATCCCTGGTCAGGTCGCCCACGAAGGATTTCAGGATGGCGGCATGGCCTTGGATTCGGTAGCTTCCCAGTTCTGCCGGTATGAGGATGGATTCGCCGGTCCTGAAGGGAAGCGTTCCGCCCTTCCAGGACAACTGGCCCTGGCCGGACAGGATGATCAGGGCATGGAAGGATCGGCCGTCCGCAATGCATGCGGCTTCCGACGTGACGGTCAGGCGTTGGATGAAGAAATGGGGATCGGCTATCAGGTATTCCACGCACAGGCCAGGTTCCGGACAAACCTTAAGTCCATCCACAAAGCCGTCCTGGCGGACCCTGCCGTAGTCTATGGCGTCCAGGGCCTTTTCTATATGCAGCGGCCTGGAAGTCCCGTCAGGGTTTTTGCGATCATAGTCATACAGGCGGTAGGTCGCGTTGGAATTTTGCTGGACCTCCGCAAGGAGAAGGCCCCTGCCGGCCGCATGGATGGTTCCTGCGGGTATGTAGACCACATCCCCCTTCCGGATCGGCCGGTACTTCAGGATCTGGTTCAGCCTGCCTTCCTGGAGATAAGCCTTCAGTTCCTCCCGGCTGATATCCCGGTTGAGGCCGTGGATGATCGTGGCATCGGGCTCCGCTTCAAGCACCACCCAGGCTTCGGTCTTGCCGGTGTCCCTTTCATGAAGGGCGGCGTAACGGTCGTTGGGATGGACCTGCACGCTGAGCCAGTCGTTGGCGTCGATGAGCTTAAGCAGCAGCGGGAAGTGTTCCCCGTATGCCTGATAGCTGGCTGTTCCGACGATGGCTACGGGATGCGCACGGATCAGCTCCTGGAGGGTATGCCCCTGAAAAGGCCCGTTGGCGATGATGCCCATGCCGTCCGGGTGGGTGGATATCTCCCAGCTCTCCGCAACCCTGCCTTCGGGCAGTTCCTTTCCCAGTCTCTCCAGATTTCTTCCTCCCCAGATGTAGTTCTTATAGAGAGGGCGGAATTTTATCGGGTACAACGGAACATCATTCTGCGGAATGCCCTGAAGTACCTTCTTATTGGCCGATATGCCGTTTTCCGACTGTTCGCGATACATGATCAGTGACACCCCACTTTCTGAAGTCGTGTTCGCATAAAATTCCCTGGAAGAGTCATTAGGCATAGAAAGGAATGAATTGGTGGGTTCATTGTATTGTAGGTTCAGACAGATGTCAAGGCCGGATGCCCGGAATTTCCCGGGAAGGCATTTCCCCGTACAGGCCGCAGGATTTCCCCAAAAACAAAGAACGTACAGTCGCATCCACTGTACGTTCCTCACCTAACAGACCAATGGCTTTACTCCTTGTTTTTAAGGAGTTCGTAGCATTCTCCGCAGACGTTCTTACCCTTGTACTGCCTGATGTCACGGGCGTTGTCACAGAAAATGCAGGCTGGCTCATACTTCTTCAATATAATGGCGTCATCATCCGAGTAGAATTCCAGTCCATCACCGATCTCTATGTCCAGCACTCTGCGCAGTTCAATCGGAATGACGATTCTGCCCAATTGGTCAAGGCTTCGGATCATACCTGTAGCCTTCATCTTAAGTACCCCCCCCAAATTTATTTTGATACGTTTGAATTTTAACGCTATGGCTAAAATATGTCAAGATTTCGGTGAAATATTTTAACAATACAGAAAGAATTTATTGAAATATGTTATAAATCTAGGATGAATCGGCCGAAAAAATAGTTCATTTTGTCGCAACCGGTTGCGGAAAACCCCATCCCAAAAGCACTTGCCTTCGAAGTAAAAATATGTAATAATTACATTCATGGGCTATAGAAACAGAAGTGGCCATGAGAGAAACAAAGCTATTTGGAGGAAAAATCGATGAAAAGCATCAAGAGAGTATTCGCAATCTTTCTCGTAGTTATGCTGATGGCTACCGCATTTGCCGGCTGCGGGAGGAAGGAAGAACCCGAAGACACCCCTGATGTGGCTGTTGCAGACAAGGTGGAAGATACATCCACTCCCGAGCCCGAGGAGACCCCGGCGAGCACACCCGAAGAAGCTTCCGAGGAGCCCACTGAAGAGCCTGCAGAAGAGCCTGCAACCGATACGCCCGAGTCCGCTTCCGAACCGGCACAGACCGGCGAAGTGGAAGCCGACCTGGTGCTGGGAACCGTGGAAGGCAACACTTACACCAACGGCTATTTTGGTTTCACCCTGCCCATCCCCGAGGGATGGTTTGTCGCGACCAGGGAACAGCTGGCCCAGCTCCTCAACGCTGCGCTGGACTATCTGGAAAACGACTCCGGAGCCGGAACCATTGATCTGGAAACGCTGCAGATCGTTCCCCTCATTATTATTGCTGAACAGGATCCGTCCAGCAGTATCGGTCCCAATTCCAACCTGGCATGCACGGCGCAGAACATCAGCCAGTACGGAAGCCTGATTAAGGACCTCAAAACTTATATGAACATGGCCGTCCAGGGACTCAAGGCCCAGGGCGTAGAACAGTCCGGGGATATTGAATATCTCAATATTGGCGGTCAGGAAGTTGCCAAGGTATCCGCAAAGCAGAGCGTGGCCGGCATTGCGCTCAACCAGACCATGTATGTCTTTATGAAAAACGGGTTTGTCGTCATGTTCACCCTTACGAGCAACACCGATGAAGGTATGCAGACGCTTGAGAACATCATGAGCGGCATAGCCTTCAAATGATGCCGGTAAATCGCAAAAAAGGCGTCCCGAACGGGACGCTTTTTTTAGGTTCTACGTCAATTGTTGGGGTGGAACTAGTAAAATGAAGTAGCTTATGCTTTGTTGGCAGATGATCAATTTTGGTCATCTGCCAATTTTGAATATAAGAGCTAAGCCATAACATGAAGTATCCTGTTTCTGAACCTTGTGAAATTTCTTATCCCATAGGCATTTCGTTTGATCACTTTAATCTTGTTGTTGACACCTTCCGTGAAACCATT
>NZ_FQZP01000011.1 GCF_900142095.1 Thermoclostridium caenicola
ATCTTCATTCTTAATTATCATTTCCGTCACCCAATAATATTTTACTATATTAATGCAAAAAAGCCCAGTTCTCACTGGACTTTTTCGACAGTCTGACAGGAACCCTCGGGTTCCTGCTTTGTTCATCCATGAACTGTTTTTACTCGTCCTTATTGTTCTGAGCGTTCTTGTTCTTGTTGTTGTTCTGCTTGTTAGCTTCGTTCTCGCAGTTTTTCTGCTTGTCTTTGCCCATTTATTCCACCTCCGAGGTTTATTTTGTCCTGCGCCGGTGAAAATATGCGCCCGAAAATACTAATCTTTACCCGGTTGTATATTCAACGGCTGCATTCCTTTCCGCCTGCCGCTTTCGCCGGTGCTCATTCCCGGACAGACCCGGGAGAGATTACTTCTTGATGAACATCTGCACAAACAGGTAGCCGTACTTGTTGCTCCTGGTGATGCCAATACCGGTATAGTTATAGTCGCCGTTGAGGATATTGGCCTTGTGTCCCGATGATTTCATCCAGGCGTTCACGGCTCCCTGGATGGTGGAGTTACCGGCTATGTTTTCAGCAGCGGCCTTGAAGGATATGCCGAACTGCCTCATCATGTCGAAGGGCGAGCCATAGGTCGGGGAATAATGGGAGAAATAGTTGTTCTGGGCCATGTCATTGGCCTTGGTACGGGCCACCTTCATCAGCTCCATGTCCACCTGGAGCGGCGGAAGGCCTGCCTTGGCACGCTCATTGTTGATAAGGGTCAGGAGCTGTTGCTCTTCGCTGGTCAGCCCGGTGGTCGTCTTGGGTGTGGACGGGCTGGGCGCCGGGGTCGCTGCGGGCTGTTTCGGCACGGTCGTGCTGCCGGAACCCGCCTGCTTCTTGAAGGTCTCTCCGTCCATCAGGTATTGCTTGGCCACACAACCCACCTTGTCGGTGTCCGGATCATAGACCACATACCAGTCGCCTATCTTGGAAAGCACGTTCACCCACTTGTTCTTTTTCAGAACCTGTATGATGGAATGCTTGGTGGATGGTCCTGTCCGCATGTTGAGCTCATTGGCAATGACTACGCCACTGATGAAATCCACATCTTCAAAGGTCTGGGCAGCCCTGGCCTTCGGCATGCCGCCGCCGGACAAGCACATGACGCTCAGTGCAAAAAACACTGTCAGCGTTGCAGCCAAAAAACGTCTTTTCATACTCTCCCTCCATTGTCTTATTTTGATTGCCTGGTTAGTATTCTCTTTTTTCCGGACAATTATTTGAGTATAAAAATATGGCAACAACCATTAAGTATTGTTGCCACATTGTTCTGATTATATAATCCGCTGGCCGCCGGCGGAATATCTGCTTTTCAGCCGTACCCCTCTCCTGCCCGGGTGCGTTCTCATAGGACAGGACTTCTCAGCCAAGGCTTTGAATGATTTTATCCAGTTCTTCCGGGGTGAAGATGTACTTTCGATTGCAGAAATGACAATGGAGTTCGGTATCCTGTTTGTCCTGGGCGATCTCCATCAAATCCTTTTTCCCCAGGCTGATGAGATTCCTTTCCATTCTCTCCCTGGAGCAATTGCACCGGTAATGGACCTCGCTATGCCCCAGGATCCTCACAGGCTTTTCCTGGAAGAGCTCGTGTATGATCGCTTCGGGCGTGAGTCCGTTGGATACCATGTTGGTTATGGGCGGAAGTTTCATAATCCTTTCCTCAAGAAAAGCGATCAGTTCTTCCGGCGTGTCGGGCATGAGCTGCACAAGCAATCCCCCGGCAGCCAGGATATGCCCCTCTGGCGCAACCAGCACACCCAGGTTCACAGCCGTGGGAATCTGCTCCGAGGAGGCGTAGTAGAAAGCAAGATCTTCGGCGATTTCACCGGAAACCAGGTTCACATAGCCAATATACGGCTCCTTGAGCCCGATATCCTTGATCACGTTCATGTAGCCCTTTCCCACGGCGCCCTTGATATCAAACTTGCCCTTATCGTTCAGGGGCAGGTCGAAGAAGGGGTTGTGCACATAGCCGCGAACATTGGCATTGGCATCGGTCACCGCAACGATGCCACCAATCGGGCCGTCCCCCTTGATCTGGATGGTGATGGTATTGCTCCTGTCCTTGAGGGTTTGGGACATGAGGGCTGCCCCGGTGAGCGTTCTGCCCAGGGCAACGCAGGGGGTCGGGTTCATGCTGTGAATGTTTCTGGCTTGCTCCACGGTTTGGGTAGTAACGCCCGCATAAACGCTGATGGTATCTGCCACCAAGGCTCTGACGATATAGTCCTGCATGGCTCCTCCTCTGAATGTTCTTAAATCTTATTTTGCTCGAAAAAGCTTTGAATCTTTCCGGAAAGCATTGTAAACGGCAGGTCTTATGGACCGTCACAGGGCAGACCCGTGTCATAGCTGAGATCCGGAAAAAGCCCGTCGATGGGTTCTCCCTTCAGGATGCCCGCAAATACCCCGTTGATGTGATTGGCCGCCTCAAAGGAAGCCTTGCTCAGGATTTCATCCACCGATTCCCGATGGGCTTCCCCCGCCTTAAAGGGATGCGTCCAGGTCCGCCGCTTCCGGTTGGCCCAGTCGACAGTCTCATCCAGTAAGGCCGGATAGGGCACCTTGGGCGGTTTTATTCCGCCTCCGGTAAAGGCATCCAGCCAACCGACCAGCTCTTTCTTCCATCCCCTGGGATCATACAGAAGATCATGGCCCCTGTAAAAATCGGAGAGGACTCTGTTCAGGCTTTTCTCATCGGCCCGGACACCATAAAGGCTGGCAAAGGCCTCCAGGAGAAAATCCCTTACGCTTTTGGGCCACTGCCTGCCGATATCCACGTACTTCCGGGTTTTCACCTTACAGGCGGAAGACATGCGCCTTTCCTTCCAGAACAGCACGTCCAGCGCCATTTCAACAGCCTGGTGCGTTGTGCTGACCAGGCGCCCGTCCACCGACCATATCCAGTTTTCCGCCGCCCAATAGACATAGGGATGGATCAGGCGGTCGAGGGTGAAATGGCAGATAAAGCCCGAAAGGTATGCGGCAAGCTCCAGCCATTCCTGCTCCCAGGACACCTTTTGAAGCCGGCTGAATCCCATTTTCAGGAATGCGCCGGTATGCTTTTTGTGCATGGTATGTCCCAATTCCCTTAACGGGCTTCTTTTGCCGCCCGATATGAACTCATAAAAAAACAGGGGATCAGGCCCCTGGGCGCCAAGCCGGTACAGCGTCCTGTACCTTTGAATGCCCTCCAGCACCCTTCGGCTTTCAATTTTCTCCAAGACGTCGTCCGACAACAGGATATGCATCAGAAAATCGGCCATGGATCCTCCTTCAGGATATCATCATGGGAAATATCCCGCATCAAGCCACAAAATCTGCAGGCCTTTCCCCGGTGATGCCAAAACCGTGAAGCAGCGCTTCAACAATGCGTCGGGACGCCCTGCCATCCCCATAGGGATTAACGGCCCGCGCCATTTTTGTATAGAGTTCCTCCCTGTCCAGAAGCTCCCTGACAGACCGGTAAACGCTTTCATAACCTGTACCCGCCAGGCGGACCGTTCCTGCCGCCACGGCCTCTGGTCTTTCGGTTTCATTGCGGAGGACCAGCACAGGCTTTCCGAGGGCCGGCGCTTCCTCCTGCAGGCCGCCCGAATCGGTCAGAACCAGATAGGAACGCGCCATCAGGTTATGCATCTCCTGGACATTGACAGGCTTAATCAGGTGTATCCGGGGATGATCCCCAAGAATTCTACGGGCCGGCTCGCCCACCAGGGGATTCAGATGCACCGGGTAAATGATGTGAACGTCGGTAAAATCATCGGCAATCTTCCTGACGGCTGCAAAGATCTCCTCAAAAGGCCTGCCGATGTTCTCACGTCGGTGTGCCGTCATGGCGATCACCCTTTTATTGTCAAAGGAAAATCCCTTCAGAAAGGGATCCCCGAAGACAAAGCCGTCGGAAACGGTTGTGGACAAGGCATCGATCACCGTATTGCCGGTCACATAGATTTTTTCGGGGCTTATGCCTTCCCGGATCAGGTTCTCCCTGTTGGATACGGTAGGCGCAAAATGCAGATCGGCAATCGCGCCGGTAAGCCTCCTGTTCATCTCCTCCGGATAGGGAAAATACTTGTCGTGGGTCCTGAGGCCTGCCTCCACATGCCCCACCCGGATCTTCAGGTAGTAGGCAGCCAATGCGGCGGCAAAGGTCGTGGTGGTGTCCCCGTGGACCAGCACGATATCAGGGGCCGCTTTTCCGAACACATCATACAGGCCCTCCAACGCCCTTGTGGTGATATCCGCAAGTGTCTGCCTGTCCTGCATGATGTTCAGATCGTAATCCGGACGGATACCGAAGATATCCAGCACCTGATCCAGCATCTCCCTGTGCTGGGCTGTGACGCACACCGACGATTCCATGTATGGATTTGCTTCCAACGCCTTTACCAGCGGCGCCATCTTAACCGCTTCGGGACGCGTCCCGAATACGGACATGACCTTGATTCTCTTCATGATCCCGCTCCTTTATCCTTATCGGTCGTGTCGGATCCTTCCGCCGGTTTCCCCGGTTCTTCAGAGTGCTGGAGACCGGATGCCGCTTCAAGGCTGGCTTCATCCACGCCCTTCTCCTTGCCGGTCTTCGCCGGATGACCATTGATCGGAAGATCCTTGTTCATCTCGGATATGTTCCTGGCGCCGCCTACCATGAACATGACAATGAGGATCAAAAGTATAATTGAAGGCAAGAGCCCCTTATCCACCAGCACAATGGACAGAAGCCCCAATGCACCGCTTATTACGTATAGGATCACAACCGACATTTTATGGCTGAACCCCATATCGATAAGCCGGTGGTGGATATGCCCCCTGTCACCCTCGCCGATGGGTCTTCCGTTGGCAATACGCCTCAGGATGGCAAACAGGGTATCAAAGATGGGAAGGCCCAGCACCAGGATGGGGATGGCCAGGGCCAGGGTTGTAACCGATTTCAGGGTTCCTTCAATGGACAAAACGGCCAGAATAAAGCCCAGAAACGTGGCGCCCGTGTCTCCCATGAAGATCTTGGCGGGATTGAAGTTATAGGGTAGGAAACCGAATATGGCACCGGCCAGCGAGACTGCCGCCAGCGCGATGTCATCCTGTCCGCGGATGACCGCAACGATGAACAGGGATGCGGACGCAATTCCCGAGACACCTGCAGCAAGCCCGTCAAGCCCGTCAATCAGGTTGATGGCATTGGTGACACCCACAATCCAGAATATCGAAATGAGAAAGGCAATGGTTTCTCCCAGGATGTAGGTCATCCCGTTATCGGCACCCGATGTGAAAGGCATGGTAATGGAAATGATACTGGTGCCCGTTGCGACGACCACACTGGCTGCCAGCAGTTGAACAACAAACTTAACACCGGCCTTCAGGGGTCTGATATCGTCCACGATGCCCAGCACCACGATGATCAGCGCGCCGAAAATGATGCCCAGGGATTTTGGCCGGGACAGGAAGAACAAGAACTCGGATAAATCCCGGGACGCAAAGCCATAAACCATGGCGATGACAAAGCCCGCAATAATGGCCAGACCGCCAAAAAGCGGCATGGGCTTCTTATGCATGCGCCTGTTGTCCCTGGGTACGTTTACCGCGCCCGTGCGAAAAGCGATCCTTCTGGCGATGGGGGTGGAAAAAAAGGCAATGATCAGTGCTACGGAAAAGGCTACCAGATGTTCATATTCAATGGTTATCATTTCACACCTCGGACCTCTTTACAATCCCCGGGTCAAAACCATGCGACGGTTCTTCATATTTAACCACCCGGATGCCAGCTTCCTTCAACAATTCCATGGCAAGCTCATCCGGGTAATCACCCTTGAAGACAATCTTTGAGATACCGGCGTTGATGGCCAGCTTCGCGCACATGACACAGGGCTGTGTCGTCACATACAGGATGCTGTTTTTGACGCTGGTTCCCGAATAGGCGGCCTGGGCGATGGCATTCTGTTCCGCATGGGTGGCACGGCAGATCTCATGCCGCTGGCCCGACGGCACGCCCAGTTTTTCGCGGAGGCATCCCACCTCCAGGCAGTGTTTGCAGCCCACCGGCGCGCCGTTATAGCCCGTTGCCAGGATCCGCTTGTCTTTGACCAGCAGGGCGCCAACCTGGCGTCTCAGACAGGTGGAACGCGTCTTGACCAGTTCCACAATGCTCATAAAATACTCATCCCAGGTAGGACGCATGTGCACCTCTCCTTGTCCTATTTGGTCCCGAACAGCCTGTCGCCGGCGTCGCCGAGACCCGGTACAATGTAGCCGTCGTCATTCAGCGTCTCATCGACAGCCGCACAATAGATGGCCACGTCGGGATGCTCCCTGTGAAGCCTCTCAATGCCCTGCCTGGATGCGATGAGGCAGACGAACTTGATGCTCTTTGCGTTGTTTCTCTTCAGAACCTTGACGGCGTCACAAGCCGAACCGCCGGTTGCCAGCATGGGATCGAGCACAACCACATCCCGTTCGCTGATATCTTCGGGCAGCTTGCAATAATACTCCACGGGTTCCAGGGTGTCATGATCCCGGTACAGCCCGATATGGCCGACCCTGGCCATGGGAACCAGTTTTAAAAGGCCGTCCACCATACCCAGCCCGGCACGCAGGATGGGAACGAAGGCCAGCTTTTTGCCCGAAATGACTTTCGTCCTGGCGTGGCCAATGGGGGTTTCAATCTCAACCTCTTTCAGCGGGATATCCCGTGTGACCTCATAGCCCATCAGCATGGAGATCTCCGATACCAGTTCCCTGAACTCCTTGGCGCTGGTGTTCTTGTCCCGCAGCAATGAGATCTTATGCTGGATGAGAGGATGATCGAAAACAAAGACATTATTCATTTTATTAACCTCCAAAGTCATTTTAGATACCTGTTCTCAATATCATGAACCTTATTGATCCTGTTTGCGTGCCGTTCCTCGTTGGAAAAGGGTGTTTTGATCCATTCATCCACGATGGCCGCCGCCAGTTTTTCTCCAACAATAAAAGCGCCCATGGCCAACACGTTGGTGTTGTTGTGTTCCCTTGTAAGCCGTGCTGAAAGCAAGTCATGGCAGAGCGCGCACCGAATTCCCCTGATCTTGTTGGCCGCGATAGAAATGCCTATACCTGTTGAGCAGACCAGAACCGCCCTGTCGCATTTGCCCTCCGTCACCAGCTGACAGGCTTTGAGGGCATAATCGGGATAGTCCACCGATGATTCGTCATAGGTTCCGCAGTCGGTGCATTCATGTCCCTGTTTTGTCAGATGCTCTTTTATGAATTCCTTAAGGCGAAAACCGCCGTGATCACTGCCTAAAGCGATACGCAAGCCCATTTCCCCCTCTCTTTCATTGATTGTATAGTAATCAATCCTTATTGTCAAAAATTTTGTCGGCGATATGCATCAGCGCATTTTCTATCTCGCTGGCACACTGCCTGTAGACCTCATAATCACCGCCGAACGGATCGGATATGCCCGAACCGGTATCCCGGATCTCGGCATAGTCCTTGATTGTGAAAACCTTGTCGGCAGCTTCGGGCCACACATCCAGGATCATCCTCCTGTGTTCCTCGGTCATGGTCAGGATCAGCCAGGCACTCCTGATATCGTCAATATCCAGAACCCTGGCCCTGTGGGATGTGATATCGAGCCCGTACTCATTTTTAAGTACCTCGATGGCCTCATGGCTGGCCGGATCGTTCTCAAAAGCGTATATTCCGGCCGAGGAAACCACGATATCCTTTCTGTTCCGCTGATCCAGGAGGTGGTTGAACAGGGCTTCAGCCATGACACTCCTGCAGGTATTGCCGGTACAGACAAACAGAATCTTTCTCATAGGGTCCATCCTTTCATTCATCATCAAAAAGCGGTTCCTTCTCATCCTGCCAGGGTTTCGGATGATGCCTCAGACCCGGATCATCCTGCCGCCTGCCGCTTTTTTCAGGCGGTTCATGATGGCAAGGCCGATCCCCTCTTCCGGGAAGGTTTCCGAAAAAATAACCTCCACACCCTGATCGTCAAATTCGCGCAGGCATCTGTAAATGGCCGCCGCCACAGCCTCGGGTTCCTGCCTGGATCCGGGGCTCAGCACCACATCAGCGGCGTAACTCATCTGGGTTTCGGAAGCAGCCAGAACGCCGGTCTTCCTGTTCTTTGCCCGGTTTTCCGCCACCAGCGCATTGATGGTATCCGCAACCCGTTCCGGTTCCCCGCACACGAGAGTCATCTCAGCCTTCGGGGAATAGTGCCTGTACTTCATGCCGGGAGACTTGGGCACGGTATTTCCGCCCATTTCCGGCAGTTTATCCACCTGGACGGGACCAATGACCCTTTCCAGCATTTCCACGCTAATCCCGCCCGGCCTTAAGACCACCGGGGAGTCTGCGGTCATATCCAGGACTGTCGATTCCAGCCCGACCGAAGTGCTTCCACCGTCAATAATGTAATCAATGCGCCCCGAAAGGTCCTCGATCACATGGTCAGCGCATGTGGGGCTGGGCCTTCCGGACAGATTGGCGCTGGGCGCGGCGACGGCCACCCCTGACAGGCGGATCAGCGCCAGCGCAATCGGGTTTGCCGGCATGCGCACGGCCACGGTGGACAGCCCTGCCGTTGTTTCATCGGGTATCTCTGCGGCCTTGGGAAGGATCAGGGTCAGCGGACCGGGCCAGAAGGCTTCCATCAGCCGGCGCGCCTTTTCGGGTACCGTGGCGGCAATGGACTCCAGCTGCTCTATGTCCGAGATGTGCACGATCAGTGGATTGTCCGAGGGCCTTCCCTTGGCTTCGAAGATCTTCCGCACGGCCCGGGCATTGCGGGCATCCGCCCCCAGACCGTACACCGTCTCGGTGGGAAAGGCCACCAGTCCACCTGCGGCCAGCGACTGCGCGGCAGGAAGCAGCTCCTCCGGCTTAAAATCGCTTTGGTTTATCCTGATAACAGTTGTTCTCATAGCATCGCCCTGTTTCGTTTGTCGCTGCACTTGTCCGTTTTTCCCAAACTTACCTCTGGATATTATATCAGAATACACAGGCTGATTGAAACGCTGCATGGCAGTTATTAAAATTATGAGGATTGCCTGAAGATTTCATGCGGTTTTTCAGCCCATCCCGCATCAGTTGCATGCCGCTTTGGATCCAAAGCGGCTCTTTTAGGCTCATGAACAGGCCGATGGGGCTGCCGGCGCGTAAGCCGACAACCCCATCCCTTTATCGAATATGCCAGTTTTTACTTTTCATCCTTTTCATAATACCGGACTTCGCGGGTATACTTGTGCTTGTCCTCCTTGAACTTGCCGTATGGTGTGATCTTTACGCCTTTCAACTGTTTGGCGGTTCCTTCCCTGTAACAGATGTCACAAAAGCGGCCGCTGTTCACAGGCTTTCCGCACAGCTCACACCGGAGGAAACCCTTGTTGTCCCCTACGATCTCCAGTCTTTCCTCTTTCAGATAGCGCTTGATCTGCCGCAGCGACACACCCGTATGCTGCATGACCTCGGTGGTGCTGGCTCCCTGGTGTTCCGACAGGAAATCCTTGATCTTTTTAAAATCCTCCTCGTCCAGGGGCGCGCAGACGGGACAGACATTTTCCAATCCTCTTCTCTCAAACATGCGACCGCATCGCTGACACTCGTAGTTTGCCATAGTCCCCTCCGTTACTTTTTTTGATCAAAATAGGGATTGGCAAGATTCTGCCCGGGGCGCAGGTAGGCCGCACTAACCTTTCTGAAACTGTTGGACTGGCTGATTTTGCCCTTGAGTTCGGCTATCCTGCTCTTCACCGCCGCGGTATTTTCATCATCCACGACCTTGATTTCGCGGAGGATGTCAAGAACAGCAGCGGTATTCTCCTTCAGTTCCGCAGCGCCGGGAATCTGCCAGGCGGGCAATTCGTCGAGGGATTTTATCCCCAATGTCCGCTTAAGCCCCTGCAGATAGACCAGGAACTGCTCGTCCAGCTTGTCCACCGCATCCATCCTCGCCTGCTTTTTGGCGATGAGGAGTTCCAGTTCATCCATGTCGTCGCCGGCAATGGCTTCTTTCTGAAGACGGGTCAGGTCCAGCATCTCCTTAAGCCGCGCCTGCTTCTGGACAAGGATTTCATTGAGTCTTGAAAGATATACCTGAGGCTCCATACCGGCAGCTCCTATTTCGCCTGCTCGACAAGCTCAGGCATCTTCCGGGGATGTTTGGCAAGCTTCATGGCCTGTTCCCATGTATCCCTCAGCTGCTTTGCCATGTCGAGGACCTCTCCCAGAATGGCGGAATCCTTGTGGGTATTGGCTTCGATCAGCCTTCTGAGCATATAGTCGTAAAGCAGTTCCAGACTGGCGGCTATTTCGTATTTCTTATCCAGTGTGGCCATGAATTCCTGGATGATATCCTGGGCCCGGATGATATTGTTGTGCGCCTCTTCGGTCTTGTTCTTCTCGACGGCATCAATACCCCTCATGATAAACTTGACCAGGCCGTTGTAAAGCATCAGGGTCAATTCTTCAGGACTGGCCGTCTGGATGCTTTTTTCCTTGTATTGCTGATAGGCGTTCTGAGCTAGCATGAAAATGATCCTCCCCTGAAATCAAGCTTTGCGCGGCACTCTATGGTCAGCCCTGGTTAAATTGCATGGCCAGCCATGCGCTCTGCATATTCATCTGGCTGATATAGGTCTCCAGCACAGAGAACTGCCGGTAATAGTTTTCTTCCTTTCTGGTCAGCTTTTCAATCATGGCCTTGATCCTTTTGTCATAGTCCTCCAGTTCGTCATCCAGCAGGTTGTCGTTGTAGGTGATATCCCCCTCCATGCCTGCCTTCTCCAGGAGAACGCCCTTATTGCCGTTGGCATCCCTGTAAATGGAGATCTGATCCTCAATGATATCGGCTATCCTGTGGAAGACACCCGATTTCTTGTATCTGGATGCCTTCTGCTCGGCTGTGGATGTCCTGTAATAGGCCGGATTTTCGGGATCCACGCCGTTCAAAAGTTTGGCCACTTCATCGGGATTCTCCATCAGGGCCTTCCTGAGTTTGTCCTCATCGACCGTCAGCCTGCCCCCGTCAAGGTAGCTGGTGGTTCCGATGCCGATATCCTTCATGGTCAGGCTGCAGCCTTCAACGGGTTCATACATGGCCGTACGCATGGCTGTCAGCATCCTGCGGAGGATGTCATCATTCCTCAGAAGGCCGGTCTTGGCCTTCGCCTCCCATTTTTCGATGTCGGAATCCTTCATCTCCGCCTTTTGGGCATCGGTGAGGGGTGGGAAATTCCTGTCATACTTCTCATTGATCTTGCCGTTGAGGTAATCGATGAGCTCATTGTATTTATTGATGAAATTCCTGATATTCTCAACGGCCTTGTCCACATCCATCTCCACCGTGACGGTGTCTCCTTCGGAATCGGTGGGATGCGCTTCCTTCAGGTTGTAGGTCACGCCGTTGATGGTGAACTGGTTGGAACTTCTGACCACCTGCTGGTTCCCGTTAATCAGGATGACGGCATCCTGGCCCTCAGTGCGTTCGGCCCGGTCATCCGAAAGGCCAAGCGCGGTCAGGAAATTACCGCCAATGTCCTCCACCACCAGGTTATCGCCCTGGCCCAGCTGTTTGGAGGTCAGGGTAAATTTATCGGCCAGCTCATCATACTGGATGGTTACATTGGCCTCGGTGGTGTTGTTGATGCGGGCCAGCACCTGGGAAAGGGTCTCAGTCTTTTTGGCGGTGATAAGCTTGCCATTGATGCTGAACTGGACTTCGCCGTTCTCATTGAACTGGAGCGGTTCGGCCAGCTTGTCCTGCAGTTTTTCCAGCGTGTCGTTGAGGGATATGCGGTTGGAATCCCCGGCCTTAAGGCCAAGGGCGGAAAGACCGCTTTTTTCGGGATCTGCTGGATTTCCTACGGTCACCCTGGTGGCACCACCAGTGGTACCGATGGTCAGTTTCCCGGACTCAAAGCCCACTGTGAGCTTGCCTGTCCCAAAGGCCTTATCCAGGGCATCCTGAAGCTGTGTGGCTATATAATTCGGATCCGCCGGATTCAGGCTGTAATTATCCAGCGCGATTTCCTTCGATACCCCGTCCAGGGTTACCATGATGCTCTTGCCTGAGAGGTTCAGGTCATCGGAAACCTCACCGGTTATCGCCCTGCTCACGGGCGCGCCGCTGACAGCCTTATCCCCGGTAGCCACCTGCAGCACCTTCACCCGGTGGATTCCGGCCTGCGCGTCGGCGACGGCGGAAACATCCAGGTAGGCATTGCTGCTGGTTTTTGCCGACATCACCTTGACGGAATTGGTGGACAGGATATAGGACGAGCGGTTCACAATGTCGAAGAACGTACTCTTAAGTCCCCTGAGCCTGTTGATCACTTCACGGTAAGCATCCCGCTTCCATTCCACGAGGGTCCGTTTTTGGTAAAGCCTGTCCAGCGGGATTCTTTCGGCCTTCATGAGTTCCTGGACCATGGTATCGGTATCCAGTCCCGACAGCCCGGTGATCCTTGTTTTGGACGAAAATCCCGTAATGCCGCTGGTATTGAATATATTCATATATTAGTCACCTTCTTTCATCCACCAGCAGGCCCGCGATTTCGAGCATGCTGGCAAACATGTCCAGTATCTTTTCCGAAGGTATCTCCCGGATCACTTCCTTTGTTTCGCTGTCAACGACGCGAACAATGATCTCATTGGTCCTTTCATGGATCCGGAACTCCAGGTAACGGTTCTGGATGGCCATGGTCTTGTTGGCCTTTTCCACGGCTTTCCTCAGAAAGCCTTCGCTGAGCTGCCAATCGGAGGCGGTCTCCTCATACCTGGCAGCTTCCTTTACAGGGCCGGCATTCCCGGGGGATACGTTCTTCGCCGCAGTCTCCGAGGAAACCGGAGCCTTAACGGTTACATTATTTTCTATACCACCAATTCGCATACCTTTCCCTCCCGAAACAAACGAAAACTTCAAACCTCTTGCGAAATATATATCGGCATGCCGTGAAAAAAAATGAATTCATTAAAAAACAATAATAAATTATTCAAAGCAAAAATGCGATGATTAAACCGCCGGTGTAATTTTCCAAAATTTTTGTTTTGTCATCCGCCATTGTGGTAAAAAAGTATTGCGCACTCTAAAGTCGGACACAAAGTGAGACGATATATTTGGCAGAAGGAAAACTTTTTTGCCGTTCAGGCGCCGGTTCGGCAGAAAGGTTTACCCATAAACCCCGTTCCGGGTGAAAGGAACAAAACGCGGGAGAAAGGACTCTCCCGGAAAATGAATCAAGGAGGATGATTGTATGATTATCAATCACAACATTTCCGCGCTGAACACCTATCGTCAGCTGACCGTCAACAATTCCGCAACCAGCAAGTCTCTGGAGAAGCTGTCTTCCGGTTACAGGATCAACCGTGCCGGTGACGACGCTGCCGGTCTTGCCATCAGTGAGAAGATGAGAGGTCAGATCCGTGGTCTGAACATGGCTTCCAAGAACGCGCAGGACGGTATATCCCTGATCCAGACCGCTGAAGGTGCCCTCAATGAAACCCACAGCATCCTGCAGCGCATGAGAGAGCTCGCCGTACAGGCTGCCAACGGCACCAACACCGATGCGGATCGTACAGAGATCCAGAAGGAAATTGAACAGCTGAAGTCCGAGATCGACCGTATCTCCACCGACACCGAGTTCAACACCCTGAAGCTCCTGGACGGTTCCATCTCCAATAACATGAAGCTGGATGACACAAATGCAACTAAGATCCTTTCTGTGGAAGTCATGGACGACAACCTTAAGGTTGGGGATTTCACCATATCCCTCACCGGAGCAACAGTTGTAGCCGCAGCTGAAAATAACTTGAGCGGTGTCGACACGACTGTCGGATTCACATCCAGCGGAGACCCCGTCAAAATGGGGACTTATACCCTTCAAATCAAAGACTCCGGAGATGGTACTACTTTCAACCTGTATCTTGTTGATTCAAAGAAAACCGTTATTGGTACAGGTTCCGTAGATAAGGATTCCAGCGGTTCAACAACTGTTGTGTCAATAGGCGGCTTGGATTTCACATTTGACGAGACGGCAATAGCTGAAGGCGATGTAGAGATAACCGTATCCGCTGATATTGAGGGTTCTGTGACTGGACCTGACGGTACAGTGCTTGGCGCCATAGATGCTGATGACATCACCACCGGTTATGTGAATGTTGGCGGCTTAAAGATCAACTTTGACAGCACAATAACTGGCGGTTCGTCCGGTTCACCTACAGTAACCAAAGCCACCTTCTCATCCAAAGCGGTCGCCTTCCAGATCGGAGCCAATGAAGGACAGTACACCAAGCTGGCCATCAACAACATGTCATCCGAGGCTCTGGGTGTTGACGGCATTGATCTTTCAACCGGTGAAAGCGCCAGCAAGGCCATCACCACCATCGACAATGCTATTCAGCTGGTTTCCGCTGAGCGCGCCAAGTTGGGTGCCATCCAGAACCGTCTGGAACACACCATCAACAACCTGGGTACCTCCGCAGAGAACCTGTCAGCCGCCGAAAGCCGTATCCGCGACGTAGACATGGCAAAGGAAATGATGGAGTTCACCAAGAACAGCATCCTGCAGCAGGCAGCACAGGCCATGCTGGCTCAGGCCAATCAGCAGCCCCAGGGTGTACTGCAGTTGCTCAGATAATTCAATCATACAACCGGCGCAAATCAAAAGAACCGGATTTATATCCGGTTCTTTTATTATGGTTTCAGGTTCTAAAATAAATAGGTTCTATATTAAGGTTCTACATCAAATGTTGGGGTGGAACCAGTAAAATGAAGTAGCGTATGTAATAAAGGCAGATGATCAGGTATGGTCATCTGCCAATTTTGAAGGTTCTATAATAAATGTTGGGGTGCTGAAGAATGAACGCTTCAGCACTCCATCGAAATGCCGGGGCATTGGCTGAACGTCAGCAACGACCCGGCATTTGTATGCGTTCTGATAGTATGGACATGTGATAAACCATCACTGGAATCCTGTCAGCATTACAGCCCAGCAATATTGCCCGGGCTGGCCCTGCTTCAGGCCTCCGGCTCAGCGTCTCCCTTCAGCGGTCGGCCTTTCAGCCTGTCAATGACATCCCGGGAACGCATGGTGGCCAACTGGTTCTCACTCCGGATCTCCTCATAGATTTCCTTGCGGTGCACGGCCACGCTCCTGGGCGCCTTAATCCCAAGCCGCACCTGGTCCCCCTGGATATCGATGAGGGATATCTCTATATCATGGCCGATCATGACCGATTGTCCTTTTTTTCTTGTCAGTACCAACATATGGTTCAACCCCTTAATCGCGCGGCGGCTTCGTTACTGTCATCGGTTGAGGTAGTACCGGATGGGCAGGGATTCGTCCTGCTGAAGCACCTGCTTGCCCAGTTTCTTTTCCACATTGATGATGAGCGGCGCCTTCAGGTTCACCCTTATGTCCCTGGGATCTTCAGGAATGACCACAACGACCAGAGTCAATACCGTATCGGGGCTGGTGATGCCTAAAAACTCAACATCCGCATCCTCCAGCTTTACCTCATACCCATTATATATAACAAAGGGATCGGTGACAACAAAGCATATTTCAGGCCTTTCAAGGCTCTGGAGCCAGAAGAAGTTCACAAACCCTTCTCCCATGCTCAGCAGGGTAAACCTGCGAAGCTCCTCAAAGCCCGGTATGCCCTCGGGAAAGGTGATCACATCTTCCTCATGAATCTCGATGGCTCCAAAAGGCTCCGTATTGATTTGCATAGCAGCACCTCCAATATGTCCCGATGGCATGATGCGCATCATTTCAGGTAATCAACCAGTGACGGCTGAATTACCCTGGCCGTGGTCGAGAGTGAAGCCTGATACACGTTTTGCTCGTTAAACAGGTTCATGATGGCCTCCGCCATATCCACGTCCTCATTGAGGCTCATGAGCTTGGTGAAATTCACATAGTCGTCGTCCAGGCGGTTGCTGGTCAGCTCGACGCGGTTCATCCTGGCACCGAGACCGGCCCGGACGCGGAGCAGGTTCTCTATTTCCAGATCCAGTTCCCCCAACAGGTTTGAAATCTTTTCATGCTGATTTTCACCAGGATCTAGCTCCTCGCCGTTTATTGCCTTCTTAATGTTAACCAATGTACTGATTAATAAGCAATCGCCATCCTCGGCAGCATCATTTGCCCGGTTGAACAGATCGCTTCCCGGCACGTTCACGTTGATTCTATCGCCTATGCCGATCTCGAACTGGATAAATTCATCTTTCGCAACATCAACATTAAATGTTCCATCACTCTTCAGCAGAGGTTTGTCGGTTTTAAAGCCGGAGAAGATGTAGCGCCCGGCGTAAGAAGTATTGGCCAGCTGAATGACCTGCGTGATAAGTTCCTGGGCCTCTGCGCCTATCTTTTGCAAATCATCAGGCGTATTGGTTCCGTTGGCGGCCTGCACGGTTATCTCCCTGAAACGCTGGAGAACGTCATTGATCTGGTTCATGGTGGCCTCGGTGATCGCCATCCAGGAAAGGGCATCATCCATATTCCTGCTGTACTGCTGTATCTCGGCCACGTCAGTCCTGAGCTTCAGCGCCCTGGAGGCCACGATGGGATCATCAGAGGGCATGCTGATCTTCTTTCCCGTGGCCAGCTGATTCTGGTATTTCATCGTCCTGTTCAGGTTGCTGGACAAATGCGTCATGATATTGTTAATGAGCATGTTATTGGTGATTCTCATAACCCTACCTCCCGGAATACCGTTCTTTGAGCGATTGCATGGCGCTCTATACGCCCAGCCGGTTGATCAGGATGTCCAGAACTTCCGAATAAGCCTGGATCATCTTGGCAGCCGCCCCATAGACCTGCTGGTACTTGACCAGGTTAACCATTTCCTCGTTCAGGGAAACACCGGATATGGATTGCCTTCTGCCCTCAATCTGCTTTACTACGCCCTCCTGGATGCCCAGGTAGATGGAAGCCTGCTGTCCGTCCACGCCCATGGTGGATATGAGGGTTTTGATGAAGTCCTCGCCGGTACCTTCCATGAACATATGGGTATTGTGCCGCATCTCAATGAGCTTGAGCAAATTGTTATTGTTCCCGATCTCTCCGGCTTGATCTGAGGCCGCAATATTCTCCACCGGATCAGAGTCAATCTCAAAACTGATGGAGAAGTTCCTGGCGGTGAGGATCCCGTATCCGGCGACCAGCTTATCAAAATTCGACGCAGTAACCCCTTTGGCCTCCGCATACTTATATACCTCTGATTCAAATTGATCGCTGCTCATGGGCTTGCCTTCATCATCCAGCATGGTGAAGAAGCGACCGGCCGGAGCTCCGGACAGGGTATACCCGTCCACATGGCCATCTGCATCATTCAGAACGCCATCACCGTCAATGTCTATTATCCCTTCATTGAATGCGCGGGCAAAGACCTGGACAAACTCGTTCATCTTGCGCTGGTAGTAGGGGATGCCCATGCAGCTCGGGCTGTTGCCGCTGCCGTTCAGCGCAGGCAACCCGTCGTTGCCATCCCTCATGTCCAGGTAGCCCTTAAGCTCGCCGGACTTGATTTTGAGCTTGTTGCCGTCCTCCCAGACAACCTCATAGAGGTTGTCAATATCCTCAAAATTCAGTTTTTCTTCACGGGTAACGCACTTGAGATGGACAACGCTTCCATGATCCACCAGGGCCTTGCCGCTGATTGCCACGACAAAACGTTTCTCCGGCATGCCGTTGGGCAGCGTATAACCGGTTTCCACCTCATAGGCGTCACAGTTAACCAGTTGAGCCAGCTTGTCCACAAGATAGGTGCGCTGATCCCTGAGATCATTGGCCGTGTAGCCCATGACCTCAAAATTGTAGATCTGCATATTCAGCTTCTGGATCTGATCGGCCAGGGTATTGATCTCCTCCACCTTGGCGTAGACCATGTTGTTCAGATCCTCCTGGAGGTGGTCAAAATGGGCGGCCACGCTGTTGAAGTATTTGGCCACCGCAATACCCTTCTCCTTCACCGCATTCCGGATGCTGTGGCTTGAAGGATCGGTGGACAACTGCTGCAGCGCATCATAGAAATCGCTGATGATCTTGGAGAAGCCGCTGTCCGACGGCTCGTTGTATATGGCCTGCAAATCAAGCAGGATGGTGTGCTTCACATACCACTCGCCAAAATGCTGGATTTCGCCCCAGTATTTCTCGTCCAGGTAGGTATCCCGGATCCGGTCCACCGAGACCACGTCGGAACCCATGCCCACCATACCGACCCTTCCGGCCATCAGCATGGGGCGGGCCGCCTTCTGGTTGACGACCTGCCTGGAATATCCCGGCGTATTGGTATTATCCACGTTATGGCTTACGGTAGCCATACCCCTCTGTGATGAATAGAGTCCCCTCAGGGCGATTTCCATTCCCAGAAACGCGGAATTGCTCATAAGCGCATTCTCCTCCCTTTAACGGAGCGTTTCAGCGATCAATCATCTGCCGGCCAGACCCAGGCGATAGATGAGGGTTTCCAGCATGCTGTCGATCACGTTTATGATTTTCGAATTGGCGTTATAGGCATACTTGAACTTGATCATATTGGTCATCTCCTCATCCAGGGAGACACCCATAATGGACTGCCTGAGCTGATCAGCCTGCTGAACCAGCTTCTTTTGGCTTTCCAGCATGTTGGCAGCCTCCTGACCCTTATTGCCCACATCCATGATGATGTTCTGGTAATAGGTATCCAGGCTCAGCACCTTGCCATTGCCCGTCATCAGGTTGGCATTTCTCAGCCCTGCAATCCTGAGGGCCAGGGTGTTGTCGCCGTTGGCATCGATGGCAGAGGCCACAATATTGTTAAAGTCATTCAGGCTGCCTGCAACCATCAGATTGCCCATTTCTATGGGCAATTCATCGTTCACCGGCTCAAAGAACAGGCCGCCGTCAGCACCATTCAGGGTTTTTCCCGACTGATGGATGTAATTGATCTCGCGGGCCATAATGTTGATAAGGGCGTTCAGCTGCTTCTTCACCGAGGAGATAATGTTCAGATCCTCGGGTATGGTGGAAATCTTCATGTTGACGTCATCATTGATGCCCTTGCTGATGGCTCTCATCAAGTCCACATAGCCGGTGCTTGTAATGTCATAAAGGCGTCCGGTAAGGGCATCCCAGCCACTTTCACCGGTATCGTCGGAACCGCTATAGTTATCCGTTTTGGTAGCTACCGACAGGGTAAAGCCATGGGCATTGAGCTTTTCCTGATAGGTCTTGATATCATCGCTGCTTGCCGTCGAACCATCCCCGTTCAGGCTGTCGCCGGTAAACATCAGAAGATACCTGTTGACCTCCGGATTCAGCGTGGAGATTGCCTCTCCGGCCTTGTCGATAACATCCCCGAAATCATAGGTATATTCAACAGTCACAGGAACGCTGGATGTAATCTTGTTGATAAGAGCGTCCACATCTCTGCCGAAATTCACGCTTTCGAATTCAGTGGCGCCATCTACACCGATGACCATGAGCCGGAGATTATAGTCCAATCCCCGTTTTCTGAGATCCTCGGCCAATTCCCGAATATTATTCTGAAGCTTGGTACGGTAGTCGTCCGTAGTATTGTTCGCTATGTCCACGACAATGGTAACATCCGCCGTGGTGTTGGGCGTGCCGTTGTCATAGCTTCCCTTGGCGCCGCTGACCTGCCCCCTGGCTTCCAGCAGGCCCTGAATCAGCCCCTGCCCCAGATGGATCTCCACATCAAAGCCCTCCACCATGGGGGTATAGAACTGGGAAAGATCATCGCTGGGCTGAGCGTAAATCCTTGTCTGTTTTCCCTTGCTGACAAGGTAATAACCTCCCACCATGATATCCATATTGCCTTCAGGGCCAAGATAAGTCTCTGCTTTTACAAGGGTGGAAAGCCTGTCCACCAGGGCATTTCTTTCATCATAGTAGTCGTTGGGCGTATTTCCCGCCGCTTCGGCGCTCATGATCTTGATGTTGAGATCGGCAATTTTTTGTGTGATCTCATTCACTTCATCGATTCGAAGCTTTATCTCATTGTTCAGATCCTTCTGCAGCTTGTTGAGCTGGGCGCCGATATGGTTGATGCAATCGACCAGAGCATCGGCCCTTTGCTTGAGCAGGGCACGGATGGTCAGGCTCTCAGGAGCTTTGGAAAGTTCCTGCCAGCCATCCCAAAACCGGTTCAGCGCGCTCTGAAGCCCTTCGGCCATAGGTTCAGCCAGAATGGCCTGCAGATCGTTGAGGGCCGTGCTTCTGGCTTCCCAATACCCCTGGGCATTGGTTTCAACCCTATAGATATTATCCAGGAACAGGTGCCGGATCTGGCGGATCTGCTGGATGCTCACGCCCATTTCCACTTTCCAGTTGCCGTAAACGTGCGGAAGGGCAGTCGCCATGATAACCCCCTGGCGGGCAAAGCCTGCGGTTCCCAGGTTGGAAACATTGTGACCGGTTACCTCAAGGGCCCTCTGGTTCGCTGATAAGCCTGATACGGCATAATTTAATCCAGGAATCACCCTGCGTCACCTCCTAATACCGGATATCCAGCATGCTTCTTTTCCCGCCGGTCGATATTTCCGTACCGGACTTGCCGTAAACCGATGCTTCGGGTGCCGGACCCGCCATCAGTTCCAGGTTAAAATTGATATATTCCAGCGCATTTTCTATGAGCTTCTGGTTGATGCCGTTCCGGAGCATCAGCTGCATCACGGTTTCCTTCAGCCTGGCCCTGATATCGGCAAGCTGCGCCGCCTGCGGCTCGGACAGAAGCTTTTCAGCCTCCTCCAGGGAAGCATTGGCAGCGAGCCCGAGAGCCTCGTTGAGCTTTGCGGCATATTGCTCGCGCACTCTGGCCAGTTGTTTGCTTTGCTCTGCCAGTTTGCCTTCTTCCTCTGTGAGAGCCGACAACTGGGCAGTGTCATGCCTGACCAGGACATCGGTTTTTTTCTCGGCCAGTTTCAGAAGCTCTTGATAGATGCGCCATTCATACTGAAGCGCTTTCATCAGGTTTTCGGTCAGCTTGACATCCGGCATCGACTGTCACTCCAATTTGCCTAAAGTACACCTTCAAACTGTTTATCGGCAAAAAAAAAGAATGGGATAACGCAAAGCTCCACATTCCTTTCCTTCCTTTTGATGCGGGGTTTCTGTCAGAACCCCCTCATCATGAGTTCCGTTATCTTGGCGGCGACATCCTTGGCTGATACAGCATATTCGCCCCTGTTGATCCTTTCCAGTATCGCGTCAACCTTATCCTTCCGGATATCCGGAACATCCCTCAGGGCTTTCATGGCAACGGAAAAATCCCTGGCAGGACCCGACAGGGTGAGCTGATCCTTTTTGGATGCCACAGCATGGCTTTTTGACAGCTTTTCAGTTGCGCCGGTATTACCATAAATACCGGTAATTTTGGGCACGTCACCCCAAATCTTCATGTTTACCCCTCTTCCTATTCATACCGCATTTGCTAAATCCAGCAGACTAATCTTTTGTAGAAGGGAAACGGGATCAGGCTCCCGCCTTATTCTATATCGTCACGGTCATATTTTAACTTAACCACATTTTAAAAATTACCGGTTTCTGTCGCGCCGATACTCGTCAAGATACCGCAGACCGCGCGATTCCTCGTCGTCAGCTCCGCCCCTTTTCCGTTCGATGGCATCCCTGAGGGTTTTCCCGGTAGCGATCATTTCGTTGGCCAGTTTTCTTGAGCAATTGATGCAGAACCTGCCGCTGGTTATCCTGACGCCGCAGTTTTCGCAAAGGAGCGCAATGGGGCTGTCCTCCGACACCTCAAGACGCCCCTCCCTGAGGAATTTGTAAATCAGTTGGGCGCTGACTTCGGTTGCCGCGGAAACCTCCTGTATGGTGGCACCGGGATATTCGCGCAGGAATTTGCGCACCTTCTCAAAATCCTCTTCTTCCTGCTTCTTGCAGACCTCGCAGATCTGCGGTCCCATGGCATACATAAAGATTCTCTTGCATCTTTTGCAGTTTCTCAACTCAGGCATCGATCCCCACCCCTTTTATTCATAAAAAATCATAACGCCCAACCATGCCCATCCGGTTTCCCAGGCCTGGGACTTCTTCATCGGATTAAACAGATTCTACTATTTATTAATTATATCGTCATTTTCCCGCAATGGCTATAACGGCTGCAAAAATCCATGAGGCACCGGCCTCGCGCAGGGCCCTGGCGCAGGCGCCAAGGGTGGCTCCCGTGGTGGCCACATCATCCACCAGAAGGATGCTGCGCCCGGCCACAACCGTAGGGTCGGCGACACGAAACGCGTCCTCCAGGTTCGTCAGCCGCTCTTCCCTGGTCGACAGGCTTTGGGGCTTGGTATGCCTGGTCTTAATTAGCGCGTGTTCCACAGGGATATCCAGCATTTCTCCCAGGGCCTGCCCAATTATCCCGGACTGGTTGTAGCCCCGGCTGAGCTGTTTTCGTCGGTGCATGGGCACCGGAACAATGAGATCACAATCGGGCGTCATGGGATGCCTGCCCATTTCCTCCCACATCAGAAAAGCGAGCGTATGCGCCGTTCTGGGCCTGCCAAAAAACTTCATGGCATGGATGGCCTGCTCCACCATGTCCTCATACACGAAGGCGGCAAACAGGCCGTTGACCCACGGGATATGGGGAGCCCGCTCAAACCCTCTGCCATACCTGGGCAGCGTGGCATGGCAGACCTTGCAGGTACTGATTTTTGCGGTTTCCGGGAGTATGGTCCCGCAAAAAACGCATTTTTCCGGATAGAGCAGCCTTAAGAGCCGCTCCCAAAAACCCGGCCCGTCAAGCAAACCGGTTCTGGGCACACAATCTCTCCTTTAACCCGGAATAACGTTCCCTTTCATTGCTGTTTTCGACCATCCGCCGAAGCACTTCAGGGTCCCCCACGATCACCACCAGCTTTTTTGCCCTGGTGATGGCGGTATACAGAAGGTTTCGGTAAACCAGCACGGGAGGAACCTTCAGCAACGGTATTACCACGGCAGGGAACTCACTGCCCTGGCTCTTGTGGACAGTCACTGCATAGGCATGCTCCAGGTTGTCCAGTTCGTCAAAGGTATACTCACAGATCCGCTGATCGTCATATTTGACGGTGAGGATCCGGTTTTGCATATCCACATCGGCAATAACGCCGGTATCGCCGTTATAGACGCCCAATCCGTCGCTCAGGTTGCCCTGCCGGTCCAGTTGCATCCACACCTTGTTGTAGTCGTTCCTGATCTGCATGACCCGGTCCCCGACGCGGTAGATCACGCCGCCCGCCTGCTTTTCCGGCTTGTTTTCGTGGGGCGGGTTGAGCCGCTGCTGCAGCATGGCGTTGAGATGATGAACGCCGGTATCCCCCTTACGCATGGGTGTAAGCACCTGGATATCTCTCATAAAATCAAAGCCGAACCTTTCAGGGATATGGGAAACGCAAAGCTCAACGACGGTTTTGACCGCCTCCTGGGCATTCAGCCTGGGGATGAAGTAAAAATCGCCCTCATCCGTGCTGAAAATGGGCTCCAGGCCCCGGTTGATCCGGTGGGCATTGACGATGATCATGCTTTCCTCGGACTGCCTGAAGATCCTGTCCAGTTTGACAACCGGTATCTCCCCGCTCTCGATGATATCGGACAAAACCTTTCCCGGCCCCACCGACGGCAGCTGATCCGCATCCCCCACCAGTATCAGCCTGGTGCCAGGTTTCAGGGCTTTCAGCAGCGAACTCATGATCACGATATCGATCATGGAAGCCTCGTCCATGATGATGGCATCGGCATCCAGGGGATTCTCTTCATTACGCGAGAAGCAGACCTGATCGTCCTGTCCGATCTCATACGCCACTTCCAGGAGGCGATGCACGGTTTTCGCTTCATATCCGGAAGTTTCGCTTATCCTTTTTGCGGCACGCCCTGTGGGAGCACAGAGCAGAACATTGATCCCGTGTTCCTGAAAGATCTCGATGAGAACCTTGATAATAGTGGTCTTTCCGGTCCCCGGTCCACCCGTTATGACAGTGACGCCGTTCTCAAGGGCAATCATTACTGCCGCCTTCTGGTTCTCATCCAGGATGATGCGGTGCCTGTTCTCGTAATCCGCCAGCCATCCCCGGATATCCCTGACCGGACTGTCCCCGATGCTGCACCGCAGGGCGATGAGTCTTCTGGCGCAATATCTTTCGGCCTCAAACAGATAATGGGTGTAAACCCTGTCGGGATGCTGCCTTTCCACATGGATGGCCGACTCCAGCAATAGTCCGTCAAATGCGTTTTGCATCAGGGATTCGGGCGCACCGGTCAGTTTTTGGGCTTCCCTTAACAGCTCTTCCCTGGGACAATAGGTATGCCCGTTGAGGGCGGAAAGGCCCAGCAGATACCACAGGGCGCTTTTCAGGCGGAATTCGGAGCAGGGATCAATCCCCAGGCCCAGGGCAATGCTGTCGCATGTCTTAAAGCCCAGCCCGATATCGGAATCCATGAGGCGATAGGGATTTTTCTGAATCTCCGTTTCGGCGGAAGCACCAAACTTCTTCCATATTTTCGTCGCGTACAGGGAGGAAAGCCCGAATCTCTGGGCCAGCATGACCACGCCGCGCATGGCCTCATGTTCCGCGAAGGCTTGTCCAAAGGCCAGAGCCTTTTCCGGCTTTATGCCCTTGATCTCGGTCAGCCGCAGGGGATCGTTCTGCAAAACCTCGAAGGTTTCCTCCCCGAACCTCTCCACGATTTTTTTCGCGGTGGAAGGCCCAAGCCCCTTGATAAAGCCGCTGGCCAGATAGCGCTCCATTTCCTCCAGTTCGGTGGGAACCTGCCTTTTGCATTGGGAAACGGCAAACTGCGGACCATAGTCCGGATGCCGGGTCCATTCGCCTGTTGCGACCACAGACTCGCCGGGCATGAGCATGGGCATGGTTCCAACCAGGATATGGACCCGTTTTCCGTCCCTGATCTCACATACTGTATAACCGTTGTTTTCGTTTGTATAGATTATGGACCTGACGATGCCCGAAACCTGTTCCATCATCCACCCGTCTTGGCTTAACCATCGGTATATAAGTTGCTACCAGTAATGATACAACACCTGTCGATCCGGGGCAACACTTCAATGGGATACATGGCCTGCATGTCCCTGATGATACGGTTGATTTGCGCATTATTTCCGCTTGTGGACACATAGAGCTTGCGATCGGTCATGAGCTTATCGGGCATTTCCTCTGAAAAGGCCGTCCGGATAACACCCTCCAGATTTTCCGCGGCATCTTCAGGTATGTCGAGGATGATTCTATAGCCGGCATCCTTGTTCTCATCGGGCTGTACCTTTAAATATTCCATGATGGCGACGAATAACCCGTAGAACGCAAAGACAGAGAGCAGGACAATTGACAGGATCTCCATACGGCCTCCAAAATCCGACATTCTATGACACAATTTATTGTTATTGATAATTTCTTTTATATCATATGCTTGGTGGTAAATATATGTTATGCAACAGATCCTTGCGCCGGAGGAGTTGTATGCAGAAAATATCGATTTCTCGCTTAAAACCGGGGATGAAACTTGCCAAAGACGTGATCGCAAACGACGGCCGCATTCTGCTGCTTAAGGGGTTTATCATAAAGCCCCGTTACATCCAGCGGCTTAAGGCCTATAAGGTAAGTCATGTCTATGTGGAAGACGAACTGGTTCCTGTCAGGCAAATCGATGAGGAACTGATCTATGAGGATGTTTTCTGCAATATCAAGTCGGTCATGGAGCATGCCCGGCTTGAAAAGCCTTTGGATCTCCAGGCGCTCAGGGAAACCGTTTACGAACTGGTGCGGCAGATTCTGAACGATGATACCGTTTTCATGGCCCTTACCGGCATCCGGGACATCGACAACTATACCTTCCTCCATTCGGTGGATGTCTGCATCTATTCGGTTATCACGGCAAAAGCACTGCATATGCCCCTCGATGAAATCAGGGAGCTGGCCTTTGCCGCCATTCTCCACGATATCGGAAAATGCAGGATACCCCTGGAGATACTGAACAAACCCGGAAAACTGACGGATGAAGAATACTTCATCATCAAGAACCACACCATCTACGGCATGGAGATCACCAAAAACACACCGAATCTTTCGGCCAGGATACCCAAGGTGATCTGCCAGCACCATGAAAAGTGGGACGGCACAGGTTATCCCGTCGGCCTTAAGAGCTTTGACATCGATCGCATGGCGCGGATCATCAGCATCGCCGATGTTTACGATGCCCTCACGGCCAACCGGGTCTACCGCAAGCGGCGCATGCCCCACGAGGCTGCGGAGTACCTGATGGCCCAGACCGGGCAACACTTTGATCCCTACATCCTGCAAACCTTTATCAACAACATCGCCATTTATCCGGAGAACCTCATCGTGATGCTCAACACCGGCGAGATTGCCCGGGTGCTTTCCTCAAGAAGGGGTCTATTGTCCATGCGGCCCGTTGTTTCGGTTATCACCAGGAAGGACGGACCACCCATCCTCAACCCCTATGTGCTGGATCTCCAGCAAAATCCCACGGTCTTCATCGTGGATATCATCAGCTGAAATCCCGATGCTCTCCGGGACATTTAACCGCACGCTTTATTCCTCAGCCGAACAGGCTGAATTTTCTATGTCTTTCGCCGGCGGAAAAGAGGTACCGCGGACTGTAATGATAAGGATTTCCCGGTGGCCTGCGAGGTGGACATCTATGGCGCGCTCAGCGAATACATAGGCGCATGCGTGACAGGGGATGCGGTTACCCTGCTGGACATCAACAACACGGTGCCCGAGGACCTGTACAGGGAAAACATTGCCGGCAAATACCCCTATAAGCTGTCCGACACCTTCATGGGCTTCCATTGCGGCAACACGCCGCTCTGCAAGCTGGGCAAGGGGTGCGCCATCAAGTACCAGCTCATCCAGCACCGGCTGCTTGAAAAGGGTGAGCCCGATTTTACCAGGGGCACCCTGGAGGGTGACATTGCGCCCGGCAATATCACGTTCTTCAGGCTGCAGAGCGCGGCCGACACCAGCCTGCACGCCTATATCGCCCAGGGCGAGGTTCTGCCTGTGCCTACCAAATCCTTCGGCGGCATCGGTATCTTCGCCATCCCGGAAATGGCCAGGTTCTACCGGCACGTCCTCATCGAAAAAAGATACCCCCATCATGGCGCCGTGGCCTTTGATCATTGCGGCAAGGCGCTCTTTGCCCTCTTCAGGTACCTGGGCGTGGAGGACATCTCCTTCAACCAGCCCAGTGGCATGCTCTACAAATCGGAAAACCCGTTTGCATAAGCCTTTATGGAAACAGCAAGGGAGAAACCGGAACGGTCTCTCCCTTTTTTCATCCCGCTGTTCAGCCGGCAGCCGCACAGCCTTAAAGGCCTGCTTCCTGCCTCAGTATGCCTGCCTTGTCGGTCTTCTCCCAGGTGAAATCCTCGTCTTCCCTTCCGAAATGACCGTAGGCAGCCGTCTTTTTGAAGATGGGGCGCCTTAAGTCCAGCATCCTGATGATGCCGGCAGGTGTCAGGTCGAAATGCTTCCTGATGAGTTCGACGATCCTTTCGTCGGGAATACGGCCTGTGCCAAAGGTATCCACATGGATGGAAACCGGATGAGCCACGCCGATGGCATAGGCGAGCTGGACTTCACAGCGGTCTGCAATGCCGGCCGCAACAAGGTTTTTGGCCACATACCTGGCTGCATAGGTGGCCGAACGGTCCACCTTGGTGGGGTCCTTGCCGGAGAAGGCACCTCCCCCGTGCCGGCCCATGCCGCCGTAGGTATCCGCTATGATCTTCCTGCCCGTAAGACCGGAGTCACCCTGAGGGCCACCTACGACAAAGCGGCCGGTGGGATTGATGAAATACCGGGTCCTTTCGTCCAGCATGTGTGCAGGAATGACCGGGCGGATCACATGCTCGAGGATATCCCTTTCGATTTGATCGTGCTCAACTTCCGGCCCATGCTGGGCAGAAACGACAACCGCATCCACCCTGACCGGCTTGCCGTCCACGTATTCCACCGTCACCTGGCTTTTGCCGTCAGGCCGAAGGTACGGCAGCGTCCCGTTCCTGCGGACCAGAGCCAGTTGCTGCGTGAGCTTATGGGCAAGCAGGATGGGCATGGGCATGAGTTCAGGGGTTTCATTGCAGGCAAAGCCGAACATCATCCCCTGGTCACCCGCACCGATGGCCTCGCCGCTTTCGCCCTCATCGGCCTGGGTTCTCGCTTCAAGGGCTTTGTTGACACCCATGGCGATATCAGGCGACTGCTCGTCGATAGAGGTGATCACGGCACACGTATCACAGTCAAAACCATATTTAGCCCGATCATAACCGATCTCCCGGATGGTTTCCCGGACGATACGGGGAATATCCACATAACAGCTGGTGGTAATCTCACCCATGACCAGCACCAAGCCTGTGGTAACTGCGGTTTCACAGGCCACGCGCGCATAGGGATCCTGAGCGATGATGGCATCCAGGACCGCATCGGAGATCTTGTCGCATATCTTGTCGGGATGCCCCTCTGTCACCGACTCGGAGGTAAAAAGTGTTCTTATCGGCATATCAAGCCCTCCTTTCAAGTTGCGGAGCCGGGGGAAAGTCTCACGGCGCCAGCGCGGTCATGGCTTACCATAAAAAAATCTCTTCCAATGAAGAGACTTCCCAAAGCTCCTCATCTTCCAGAATGCTGCCATTCTGCGGGAATTAGCACCATTGCCGTTAAGGCCGGTTGCCGGGTTTCATTGGGCCCGATCCCTCCACCACTCTTGATAAGGCACAATATTGATTTTAGGTGAATGATACCATATGAAAATTTCGACGTCAAGTGCGTTGACAAACACTTTTTGCAATAAATATAATTGACTTGCATGGTATTAAATACAAAAAACGGGAGTGCCGCGCCGCCGGGCCCACATCCCGGAGGCAGGCAGAAAGCTCGGCCGATACTGAACCGTTTCTGTGCCGAGGCGCAGGGACCATTTCATGAAGCAGGAGGGATCACGGATTGAAAAACATAAAAGATACCGCATTGGACAGCTTCCAATACACCGTTTCGGAACTGTTGATCCGTAATAAAAGCATATTGGACGGCATGACAAAGCTTGAGGATTCCAATGCCAGGATCAACAGGACCATCTCCAAGGCCGTCACCCAGTGCGGGTGTATCAGGGTCAACGCCAAAAAACAGGAATATCCCGAGGACATGGAATTCGAAAATATCAACGGGTTATTGGATTCCCATGTGGAAGGGCGCCTTTGCGAATCATGCCGCGACCTCCTCGAAAAGGATATCGGCAGGCATCTTTTCTACCTGACTTCCATATGCAATACGCTGGATCTGAACCTTTACGATATCATCATCAAGGAGCTGGACAGACTTCAGCTTCTTGGCAAATACAGCCTGAGATAGCCCTTGCCCCCGAATACCTGGAAATCATCACAAATGGGAGGACTTGCCATGTCCTCCCATTTACTTTATGGCAACCGTATGATGCCTGTAACCCTTCGGTCGTTCAGCCCGGCCCGGATGCATTCATTCCGGATCCGGATCCAGGCACAGCCTTTCCTTGAACCGCTTAATTCCCTGGTTGATGCTGCGCGCCCTCTGACCCCCGATGCCGTCCACCAGGTCCAGCTGATCCACCGTGGCCGCAATGATGCCCTTCAGGTTGGAGAAGGCACAGATGATATTCCCCTGGACATTCTTGGGAAGGCGGGCGATCTTGCTCAGTGCCCTGAAGCCCCTCGGGGATACCAGGCTGTCCATGGGCACCTCGGCAGGATCATAGCCCAAAAGGCAAAAAATCACTTCATGCCTGGCCAGGTCATCCTCACTGAGCCGATGCAGCTTCTCAATCATCTCCACGGGCTGAAGGCCACAGCATTCCGCCATGTAGTCCTCCAGGATCAGAAGTTCTTCATCCTCGATATTGGTCAGCAGTTCCTCCAGCTGGATGCTGATCAGGCGGCCTTCCACCCCCAGCTCGCAGATGCAGGTCCTGATCTCATCGGCGATGCGCATGGCGATCTCGCAACAGATGATCACATTGATCACATCGGTATAGCGGCACATGTCGCTGAACTCCAGGTTGGTCAGCTTGTCCAGCTCCTGCATCAGGACCTTTCTGTTCTTGTCCAGGGTCTGGAGCGCGTTGCTGGCATAGGTCATGATCTCGGACGGGCTTCGCAACACCACTTTCAGTTCCCCCTTGTAGAGGGAGATGGTGCTCCGCCTTTCGGAGATGCAGATGACCAGTTCCCCGGTTTGCCTGGCCGTCCTTTCGGCAGCCCGGTGCCTTGTTCCCGTTTCAGAGGTCTGGATTAATGGATCCGGAATCAGCATGGTATTGGCCATCACAATCCTGCTGGCATCCTTGTTCAGCACGATGGCGCCGTCCATCTTCGAGAGTTCATAGAGATAGGCCGGCTTGAACTCACAGTCGATTCGGAATCCGCCGTCGATAAGGCAGGTGAGTTTTTCCGGATCGGTCACCACGATCAGGGCCCCGTTCCCTGCCCGGATGATGCTGTCCAATCCTTCCCGCAGCAGGGTGCCCGGTGCCGTCATCTTGATCATGGAGAGGGCTTCATGATCCAGCATATGAACTCCTCCCGGCAGCGATATTCACCAGTTTAAAAGAGGATTTGCAGCAGTTCATCTATGGTGTTGACAGGTAGTATCTCCATGCCATGGCTGTCGCGAAGCGATTTGGCGCTCCCGGCAGGCATGACGCACCGCCTGAAGCCCAGACGGGCGCATTCCGACAGGCGCTTTTCACTGTGACCCACAGCCCGGACTTCCCCGGTCAGGCCCACTTCCCCGAACAAAACGGTGTCATGGCTCACAGGCTTACCCTTGAAGCTGGAGGCAATGGCCGCAACAACCCCCAGGTCGGCTGCCGGCTCTTCTATCTTGAGCCCGCCTGCCACGTTCATGTAGGCATCAAAGCTGTGCAGCTGCATGCCGGCCTTCTTCTCCAGGACCGCCATCAGCATGGCAAACCTGTTGTAATCCATTCCGGTGGCCATTCGTCTCGGCATACCGAAGCTGGTAGGACAAACCAGCGCCTGCACTTCCACCAGCACAGACCGGGTCCCTTCCACAAGCCCGACCACCACGGATCCGGGCTGGTTTTCAGACCGTCCTTCCAGCATGATGGAGGACGGGTTCAAGACATCGGTCAGGCCTCTTTCTCCCATTTCAAACAGGCCGATCTCATTGGTGGACCCGAAACGGTTTTTCACAGCCCGCAGGATCCGATAATCCTGGTGGCGCTCCCCTTCAAAGTAGAGGACCGTGTCCACCATATGTTCCAGAACCCTGGGCCCTGCAATAGCCCCTTCCTTTGTGACATGGCCCACGATGAAAACCGTGATACCCAGTTTTTTGGCAACCCGCAGAAGGCCCCCGGTCACTTCCCGGACCTGGCTCACGCTGCCGGGGGCAGAGTTCAGCTTCTCGCTGTACATGGTCTGTATGGAGTCAATGACCGCAAGTTCGGGCTGATCCCGCTCCAATACGGCCTCGATTTTTTCAAAGGAGGTTTCGGAAAGCATGTAGAGGCTGCCGCCGGTCAGGCCGATGCGATCGGCCCGCAGCTTTATCTGTCTGACGGATTCTTCACCGGAAACGTAGAGAACCCGCTTCTCGGAGGCTATTCTTGAACACACCTGGAGGATCAGGGTGGACTTGCCGATCCCCGGATCCCCGCCCACCAGGATCAGGGACGCCGGGACAATTCCTCCGCCAAGGACCCGATCCAGTTCAGCGCTTCCGGTGCCAAGCCGCAACCCTTCGGCGGCATCCACATCGGACAGGGCCACTGCCGGGGGCAGATCCTTCCATGCGCGCTTGCTGCCCGAAGCCTGTTCCGGTTCGGCCGTTTCCTCCAGCAAGGTGTTCCATTTCAGGCAGGATGGGCATTTGCCCAGCCAGCCGCTGCTCTCATATCCGCATTCGCTGCATACATACTTTGTGCGTAGCTTTGACATTTCCGCCTCCATATGGTAGCACTAACTTTTATTTATCACAAAAAGGGGAGTTTAAAACTCCCCTTTCATTCTCATATATCAGCGCCCTGTAGCGCATCCGGTCGCCCTATGATGTGGGCTATGCATCGCTGTCGTTGTCGCAGTCGGAGTGTTTATCCGAATGTTTTCTGATTTCATTGAGCATATTCTCATATTCCCTGAGTTCTTTCTTCAAACGCTCGATTTCACTGCGGAGCCTGCAGAACTCCTGGGAAACGGGATCGGGCAGGTGGATCTGATCCAGCTCAAAGGACTGCCGGATTTTTTCTCCATCGCGCCTTACGGCACGTCCAGGTACGCCCACCACAGTGGTGTTGGGTTCCACCTCGCTGGTCACAACGGCGTTGGCGCCGATCTTGGCATTGTCGCCCACGGTGAAGGGCCCCAGGATCTTGGCCCCTGCGCCTATAAGCACATTATTCCCTATTGTGGGATGCCTCTTTCCCTTGTCTTTTCCTGTTCCGCCCAGGGTAACGCCGTGGTAAATGGTGCAGTAGTCCCCGATTTCGGCCGTTTCGCCGATTACGACGCCCATCCCGTGATCAATGAACAGGCACTTGCCGATCTTGGCCCCGGGATGGATTTCTATGCCCGTCTTGTGGCGGGCATGCTGAGATATGGCACGTGCAATGAAGTACATGCCCCTTTTATGAAACCAGTGGGCAATCCTGTACCATCTCACGGCCTTGTAGCCGGGATACTGGAAGATGACCTGCCACGGGCCCCGCGCGGCCGGATCACGTTCGGCTATCGATTTGGCTTCCTCAAACCATCTGAACATATGCTTCACCTTATTCCCCAAAAGAGGATATCCTGCCTCCATGTGTCCATGTAACAGGTCTGACTTGATTAATACCCATTATACTGGATAACCGGGCGCAGAACAAGCAAAACCTCTCCATCACTTGTTTTCCATCCGGATGCAGGAATGCCCGGAAATGACAGGACAACCCGGCCCCTGCTGAAACATCCCTTACAATATGGTATGCTCGGGTGTGACAGTCAGAACCGGGTTGCCTTTACATGCAGGATCCGGAGCCTACCGGAGGATTGGGCATCAGCCCTGCCAAAGCCTAGCCGATCTCCTCGGCCTGGCCATTGTTGGCGCAGATGGCCGCTGCCCCTACAGCCGTGGCAAACTCCGCGTTCTCCGGGATGATAAAATTCACGTTGAACAGGTCCGAAAGCTTGTGGAATACGTCCTTTGCCTGGGGCACATTGGTCAGGTTTCCTGTCAGCACCACGTCCCTGACATGCTCCATCCTGGTGGCAAAAACCGCCAGCATACCGATGGCCTGGAACACCAGGTTGATGATCCCCAAGGCCACATCGGCCTTCGTTGCCAGATCGCTGATCTTCCCGAAATTGGAGGCTGTGGTATCGTGCGAAAGATTGGTCACGCCGTTCCTGGATATGTCGCCTATGGTCAGATCCACATGGTCCAGACTGCCGCCTTCCGCCATTCTGATGATGTCAGCAAAATTACGGATATTCAGCATCCTGTTGGAAAGGCCCAGAAGCGTTCCTCCGCCAATGCCCGTGCCGCCCAGGTGGGTAGCCCGGTCATGCTCGGCCATAACAAAGGCCGTGCCGGTCCCCATGCTGACAACGATGGCTTTCTCCAGGCCGCTTAGGAAAAGCCCGCCCATGCCGATGGCCAGAAACTCGTCAACCTTTGCGGTGGGCACGCCCAAAAGACGTTCGTTGAGGAAGGTTGAGCCCACGCCTGTCACCATGATCTTGTCCACAGCAGCCAGATTCAGACCGTTATCGTTCAGAAACCGTCCAAAAGCGCCGTAAACCGATGCAACGGGATCGGTGGCTTTGACCAGAATCGGACTTAATATCCTGCCATCGGAGTAACCCACGATTTTGGTGGTGGTGCCACCAATGTCAATACCGATGATGATGCCCATTACGAAGGCCTCGCTTTCTTATCCGTTCTATTTTTTGAACCTTTGAAGCGCAAGAACCACAGGCACGCTGATAAGGGATGCCGCCGCTATCTCAACCAGCATATTCAAAAACGCACCACTGAAGATGATGGCAAGAGCGCTCTTTCCCGCTGTGGTCGCACCAACCGCCTCCACATACTGCTGGGCATACAAAACATAGATCATGCCCAATACGCCGACCGTGTTGGTGAGGGTACCTCCCAGCGCAGCCCCGATGATGGATACGGTTTTGTTCTTCACCAGCTTATTTAGCCATGCAAAGACATAATAGGCCGCAAGACCGATAAGGATCCGGGGCACGACGGAAACCAGCGGATTCAGGAAGAAAGGCGCTACCGGCATGCCCGAAAAGATGGTGGCTGCCGTATACAGGCTGGACAAACCGAACATGAGGCCCACAAAAGCGCCTGTCAGCGGCCCGTCAAGCACAGCTGCAATGATAACCGGTATATGCATGGTGGTAATAGAAAATGGCGGAATCGGGATATACCCCAGAGACGGTATGAGTGTCAGAACGATGGTAAGAGCCGAGAAAATGCCGGCAACAGCGATACGCCTCACACTGATGCGAGGCCGGGATTGAATGTTTTCCATTTTTCATCCTCCGTTCTCATTCCCTTGCGGGATATAAGTCGAAATATTTTTGGTTATTGGTTGTATTATGTTCGGTTTTCTGCAGAAATACCGACAGAGCCATAATAACACATATCCGGTTTTTTGATCAAGATTTTTGTATACACGGGCAGATGTGTCTCAAACTGTATTGCGTGCCTCGTCCGTCTTTCATACGACACTTTCAGGACTCATGAAACAGCAACTTGCTGGGCATACCAAAGATTGAAATATCCCATCATTCCATTGTCCGTCAAATTATGATAGAATGGTGCAATCAACTGGACAGGTGATCAAACTTGCTGCACGTTTTCATCGTGAACCCGACTGCGGGAAAGGGCAAATCCCTTTCCATGATCAGCCATATTGAAGAGCGGTTCCGGGATTTCCCCGAGCCTTATCATATTGAAATCACCAGGTACCCCGGGCATGCTACCGCCATTGCCAGAAGCCTTTCTGCCGACGGCGTTCCCATGCGCGTCTACTCGGTGGGCGGGGACGGTACACTCAACGAAATCATCAACGGGCTCTCCGGCGATCATATGGAACTGGGGGTCATTCCCTGCGGTTCGGGGAACGATGCCATCCGGTCCCTCTATGATATCACGGATCCCCTTGTCCTCCTGAAAATCCTGCCGGCAGCCTCATCCACCCTGCTGGATACGGGAAGGATCAACGGCAGGTATTTCATCAATATCGCTTCCATTGGCTTTGATGCGGAAGTGGTGATTTTCAGCAGAAAGTTCAAGCGCATCCCCCTGGTTTCCGGCCCCATGGCTTATGTTCTGGGCGTTCTGGCCGCCGTTATCGGCTTAAAAAAGCACCGTGTCAGGATCGCCGTGGATGGCGCTCCGGAGCGGAGCAATGAGCTTCTGCTTTGTGCGTTTGCAAACGGAAAGTATTACGGGGGCGGCATGAAGCCGGCTCCCGATGCGGATATGACCGACGGCCTGCTGGATATCTGCGAGGTGGAATCTCCGGGCAGGCTGAGGCTTCTGAAGTTCTTCCCCGCCTTCATGAAGGGTGAGCATACCGGCCTGAAGGAAGTGTCCATGCACCGCTGCAAGCGGATTGAGATCACCAGCCGAAGGCCGATGCCCATCAATATCGACGGCGAAACAACAAAAGAAACCCGGGTAACGGTTGAAATCGTCCCCGGGTCGCTTCGCGTCCTTATTCCATGAATCTTATCGGAATCAGAATCTGACAGGTTCGCCCGTAACCTCGAAATCGGCGTGCAGAACAGCCTTTCCGGTCAGCTTCCGGCTCCTGTCATCGGGCTGGCTTCCACCCACGAATACCCTGAATTTTCCGGGTTCAAGGATGATATTCCCCTCGTCGTCCACCATGGCCATCTGCCTGGGCGTCAGCGTAAACTTGACGGTTGTTTCCTCGCCGGCTTTCAGGTAGACGCACCTGATACCGTTGAGCTGCCACCTGGGCACGACAGTGCTGGCTTCCATATCCTTAAGGTACAGCTGTGCCACTTCATACCCGTCGTATTTGCCCGTATTCTTGATCCGCACCGTGCATTCAATGGGCTCACCGGCCTGTATCCTGTCTGCGCTCAGCGACAGATCAGAATATTCGAATGTGGTATAACTGAGTCCATAACCGAAGGGATACAGGGCTTCGCCTTCCATGTAGCGATAGGTCCTGCCCTTCATGCTGTAATCCCTGAAATCGGGAAGCTCTTCGGTGGAACGGTAGAAGGTGACCGGCAGCCTGCCGCTGGGATTGCTCCTGCCGAAAAGAACCGATGCAACGGCATTTCCGCCTTCTTCACCCGGATACCAGGCCTGGAGAATGGCATTGGCCTTCTCATCAGCCAGCCGCAGATCCAGCGCACTTCCCGCGAGGACCACAACGATGACAGGCTTTCCTGTCGCCAATATAGCTTCCAGAAGTTGGACCTGGCACTTGGGCAGGCTCAAATCCGCCTTGTCGCCCGAGAAGTATTCGTTGCCCTGGTCGCCTTCCTCGCCTTCCAGGGTTTCATCAAGCCCGAGGCAAAGGATGGTGACGTCGGCTTTCTCCGCGCAGGAAACTGCTTCGGACAGGCGATCCGGTCCTTCTCCCAGCATCCTTGACAGGCCCTCGTTGTACTGGTCGGCAAGGGGCGAGCCGATGGAATAGAATACCCGTATGTCATCTCCGCAGATATTGCGGATGCCTTCAAGAACGGTCACATATTTGGAAGCGGTGCCGTAATAGTTGCCCATGAGCGCCTTGCGGCTGTCGGCATTGGGTCCGATGACGGCCACCGATTTGATCTTGCCTGCATCAAGGGGCAGAATCCCGTCATTCTTCAGGAGTGTCAGGGATCGGATGGCAACTTCCCGGGCCAGATCCCTGTGCTCCTTGCAGTCGTTGACCTCATAGGGAATCCTGGTATAAGGCACGTTCTCTTCCTTGTCAAACATGCCCAGCTTCATCCGCGTCATCATCAGACGGGTTACCGAGCGATCGATTTCCTCCTCGGTGATGAGCCCTTCCTGCAAAGCGATGAGCAGATTGCCGTACATGCTTCCGCAGTTGAGGTCACACCCGTTCCTGACAGCCAGGGCAGCCGATTCGGGTGCGGTTGCGGTTACTTTATGGTGGAGGTGGAAGTCCTGGATTGCCCAGCAATCCGAGGTAACATGACCTTCAAATCCCCATTCCCCGCGCAGGATATCGACCAGGAGGGTCTTGCTGCCGCAGCAGGGTTCGCCGTTTGTCCTGTTGTATGCGCCCATGACCGACTCGACTTTCGCTTCCTTGACACAGGCCTCAAAAGCGGGCAGGTAAGTTTCGCGAAGATCCTTCTTGGAAGCGATCGCGTTGAAGGAATGGCGTTCGGACTCGGGACCGCTGTGAACGGCAAAATGCTTGGCGCAGGCCGCGACTTTCAGATACTTGGGATGATCGCCCTGAAGTCCTTTGATAAAGGCAACACCCAGCCTTGAAGTGAGATAGGGATCCTCCCCGTAGGTTTCATGACCGCGCCCCCATCTGGGATCCCTGAATATATTGACATTGGGTGACCAGAAGGTAAGCCCCTTGTAGATACCCCTGTCGTCTTTGCGCGCATATTCATGATGTTTGGCGCGGGCTTCGTCGGATATGACTTCTGCCACCCGCTTGATCAGGTCCTCGTCAAATGTCGCCGCCATCCCGATGGCCTGGGGAAATACCGTTGCGGTACCGGCCCTGGCCACGCCATGAAGCGCTTCATTCCACCAATTGTACCGGGGTATGCCCAGTCTTGGAATGGCGGGAGCATTGAAAAGCATCTGAGATACCTTTTCCTCAAGGGTCATCCTGGAAACAAGATCCTTGGCTCTTTCCTCAAAGCTCCTTGATTCATCAAGATAAACAGGACGATCGTTCATTGAAACTTTCCTCCTTGCTGCAGTTGATACTCTCATTGTATATCAATCTATGACATATTGAAAGCACTAATTCATATGACTTTAATAAGTCAGACGATTTTCCATCCTGTTTATCAGGAAAAAGCCCGTGGGATTTTCCGGATTCTCCTTGTTGTAGGTAAACGGACGCCCGTGCATCCCCAGGAAAATGCCTCCGGCTTCCCCGGCAAGGATCTGCATGGCTGCCGTATCCCATTCCATGGTCTTGCCGAAACGGTAATAGGCCTCCACGTCGCCCCGGGCAAACAGGCATGCTTTATAGGCGCTTCCGGCAACGACGATATGCCGGATGTGGTTTTCTTCGATGAGCCTGTCCAACTCCCGGGTACGGTGCGATCGGCTGACCGCCAGCCGGATGTCTCCTACCCGGTCAGACACGCGAAGGGGCTTTTCCTGTTCATCCTCCCGGTGCCAGTAAGCCCCTTGATTTTCGAAGGCATAATAATATTCCCGCAGCATGGGAACATATATCAGGCCGGCAATGGGAACACCATTCCTTGCCAGGGCAATGTTGACCGTAAACTCGCCGTTTCTCTTGACAAATTCCTTGGTACCGTCCAGCGGATCCACGATGAAGCAGTACGTCTGCGAAAGCCGGGACAAATCGTCGGCCGATTCCTCCGCCAGAACCGGAATCTTAGGGTAAGCATCCTTCAGGCCCTGTACGATCAGGTCGTTGGCCAGTTTGTCGGCCATGGTAACCGGTGAATTATCCTCTTTATATTCCACTGTAAAATCCTGCTCATAAACTTCGCGTATCTTTTCACCTGCCGCACCCGCAAGGTCTTTGAACAGGCTGATGATTCTGCTTGCGTCCATGGCATGCTCCTTCCGTATCCTTGTCTGTATTTTCGGTATCATCTCTCGATTTTTATATATTCCCGCTTGCGGTTTTGTTCAACCACTTTGTAGGCCGCCCGCACCGGGCATCCGCAGGCAAGGCTCTCTGCCAGGACCGATTTCAGGTATTCGCAGGGGAAGCTCAGGCAATAGCCGCAACCTGCTTCGGAAATCTTGCAGGGCGTAGCGATAACCTCGAACTCCAGCCCCTTCTTCTCAAAGATCCGGCAGACCCTGTATGCAAAATTTCCGGAATCATAAATGGCAAGGCACTCCATCCACACGCCTCCAATACGCACCAATCATATTATTATGCTATTCGCCATTCACACCGGTTGTCACTTTACCATTGTTTATGCCATTGACATAATCGGCCACCCTGTAGTACAATAATGTCTGCAGTTTACGGGCGCCCATAGCTCAGCAGGATAGAGCGACGGTTTCCTAAACCGCAGGTCGGGGGTTCGAATCCCTTTGGGCGTACCAGAAAATCCGCATTCCGAATAGGTTTGCGGGTTTTATTATATCGCTGCTGTTGACAAATTTAGCATAATAGCATATTATAATATTAACAGTGCTTACCACGCCTCTCAACGATGCGGACCAGGGTAAGCCATTTGTTTTTTCCGGGGGTTTTATGGACAATATACCAAACAATCCATCATTGAAGCCGCCAAAGTCTTTCGAAGAGCAAATTGATTTGATGGTTTCCAGAGGTTTAATTGTTGCAGACAGAGAAAAAGCTATTTCAATACTTAAGCGAATAAACTATTATAGACTATCGGCATATACGCTTACCCTAAAAAACCGCAATAATCAATTTAAAAAAGGAGTAACATTTCAGGAAATATACTTGTTGTATGAGTTTGATCAAAAATTAAGGACACTGCTAATGCCCCTGATGGAAACAGTAGAAATTGCTTTTCGAACCCACATTGCATACTTCCTGGCAATCAAGTACGGCAATGTTGCTCATCTTGATAAAAGCATCTTTCGAAATGAAGAGCAGTTCCGCAAATTTCTTGAAGACTTAAAACATTTGGGTTTCCCCGACAATTGGGAGAGCATACTTCGAAGAAGCACTCCTGTATATTAATCGTTCAAGCAATGTGTCTCCTTATATTCTGCCCCTGATGTTTCATTCCATGATTTGTATGTTACAATAGAATTAAAATACATATGTACAGGAGGTCATTATGAATCTGAAGGGGACAAAGACAGAGGCCAACCTGCTGGCAGCATTTGCAGGCGAGGCTCAGGCAAGAACAAAATACACTTTCTATGCTTCCAAGGCACGCAAGGAAGGCTTAAACCAAATCGCCGACTTTTTTGAGGAAACCGCCAACAACGAAAAGGAGCACGCCAAGATCTGGTTCAAACTGCTCCATGAAGGCATTCCTTCCACAGAGGAAAACCTTCTGGACTGCATCGCCGGCGAGCACTATGAATGGAGCGACATGTATGCCAAGTTCGCCGAAACAGCCAAGGAAGAAGGCTTTGACAAGATCGCCTTCCTTTTCAAGGCCGTAGCCGAGATCGAAAAGCATCATGAAGAGCGCTACCAGAAGCTCCTGGACAACATCAGGGAAGGCAAGGTCTTCAGCCGCGAGAGCAAACAGTACTGGGTATGCGGCAACTGCGGACACGTTCATTACGGTGAAAATGCGCCCGAGGTTTGCCCCGTTTGCGATCATCCGAAGGCCTTCTTCGCGCTGAAGGCAGAGAATTACTAAGCCGCAGGCTTTACACCATAAGCTTCACGGAAAGCAATCAAAAAGGCTGTCCCCATGGCAACTCCGAAAAGCCATTGGGAACGGCCTTTTTTCTGCATGCCGGTTTTATGGAAAATCTATTTGGCAGATACGGGAACGGACGGGATATAGAAGTTCCGGACAGCGCCCCGGATGGGATGGATATGGCCAACCAGGGAAAGGATCGGATTCAGCACTGTATCCCGGTATTGGATGTACCGGTCGAGCATCAGCACCATCTCTTCCCGGCTGATGGTTTCATCATAGCCAAGGATTCCGTCATCGGCCAGGGGAATGATCCCGGTCTTGACAGCCTTCAGCACATCAAGCCTGGAAGAAGCCGGTATGGCTTTAAAGTCTTTGATTCTCAACATAAGGGCAAACTGCTCCAAAAGGTTCCTTCTGGCCGGGATATGCCGGCTCATGACGGTTACGGCATCGCCCCGGGTCATCGTCAGGCTGCCCGTTCCGCTCCAGGTTGCATCCACCACACCCTGTTCAATGGCCGCTGCCAGGTATGTCCGGCCTGATTCAGCGGTACCCGTAGCAGCAACAGGATCCTTGATCCTGCCAAGCACCCGGAGGAATTCTTCCCGGGAAACATCGGCGGCATAATCAAAACATCCGTCTTCATTTCCGGCGACATAGCCGCTTTCATAGAACTTATGGATGACATCGGCCGATTCCCTGTAGCGCAAATCATAGAAGCCTGTTGCCGCCAGGCTCCTGTCCCGGCTGACCAGCGCAAAGCCGTATTCAAACAATTTGTAGGAATCCTCGAACATGGCTCTCCGATTGGGATGCTTCATGAGGACGAGTATCAGTTCAACCCCTTCCCCGTTTCTGGCACAGGCAACAAAAACGTTCTGGGCGGCCTTTGTATAACCGGTCTTGCCTCCCACCACCGAAAAGCTATCCGACTGGTATTGAAGCTGTGTGAGCAGAAGATCGGTGCTCTTTCTGCTGCCCCGGCTCTCCGGATGAAAATTGGTTACGGGCAGGGCATATTCCGTCTCGCCGATGATCTCCCTGAAGCGCGTGTTGCTGGTGGCATAGCGCATGAGTTGCGCCAGTTCCCGCGCCGTCGTCTGATGCTCCGGATGCCCGTCCTCCACATCCAGTCCGACGGGATTTGTGAAATGCGTGTTGGACAGCCCAAGCTCGCGGATCTTTTCATTCATCAGGAGGACAAATGCGCTGATGCTGCCGCTCACGCCTTCTGCCAGCGCATTGGCGGCGTCATTGGCCGAGCTTATCAGGGTCATTCTGAGCAAATCCTTGAACTGAAGCGTTTCTCCCGGCTTCAGGGCCATATTGGAACCATTGATGCCGATACCGTCCACGGCGGCCTGGCTGACCGTGGTGGTCTGTTCATAATAACCTGCTTCCAGGGCAAGAACGGCCGTCAGGATCTTGGTCGTGCTGGCAGGATACTGTTTCCTGTCCGCCTCCTTCTCGCAAATCACCCGGTTGTCAGCCGCGTTGATCAGGATATAGCTCTCGGCCTGAACTTCGGGCAATACAGGCCTTGTGTCATCCGCATAAACCGGAAATGAGGTGACGCATATCAAAAGGTAAAGGGTAAGCATCAGAAGAGTACCTTTTTTCCGCATGACGGGAGACTCCTTTGCAGCATGTTCCGCCGTGCTGAAGCAGCAACGATACGGACAGGACAGCGAACTGGGCGCTTGAATACATCGACATTAGACATTATAAGCCATGGAAAGCCGAAACGTAAACCCTCATTCGACCAAAACCGGCATGGTATCTCTTTTCCAGGCCACCTGCGGTTGTTGCCGTTCCCCCTGCTGTGCTATAATAAGGGCAATCCGGCCAAGTGCCAATGATAATGGAGTTTATATGATCAGCGTACTTGAGAACATGGATCGCTGCATAGGCTGTTCGGCCTGCGCACAGCGTTGTCCCATACAGTGCATCTCGATGGCAGACGATCACGAGGGGTTTTTGGTACCCCATATCGATGCAGGCAGGTGCCACGATTGCGGCCTCTGCCGAAAGGTCTGCCCTGTTCTTAAGGCAGACGCGGAAACATCGGAATCCAACCAGGCAACCGATTACCCCAGGGCCTGGGCTGCCTGGAGCCTGGACGACACCGTTCGCCTTGAAAGTTCTTCCGGCGGCCTGTTCTCCTTGCTGGCCGAATCCTGCCTCAGCAGGGGTGGAACCGTCTTTGGCGCCGCCTTTGATCAGGATTTCATGGTACGGCATATCGGGATCGAACAGCCTTCGGAACTGGATTCCCTGAGGCGGTCCAAATACGTCCAGAGCGATATCAACAGGTGTTATAAAGAGGCTGAAAGGCTTCTTAAGGAGCAAAAACCCGTCCTGTTTTCAGGGACGGGCTGCCAGATCGCGGGCCTGAAAACCTTTCTCGGAAAGCCCTACCCGGAGCTTCTGACGGTCGATTTGGCCTGCTATGGGGTTCCGTCCCCAAAGGTATGGTCCCTTTACCTGGAGGATATGAAAAAGCGCTTCAAAAGCGAGATTGAGTCTATTTCCTTCAGGGACAAGAAAAACGGCTGGAAGAACTACTGCATGCATATCCGCTTCAGGAACGGCCGTTCCTATCGGGATGCCGCCGTGAAGGATACTTTCTTCATCGGGTTCGGGAAAAATCTTTTCAGCCGGAAGTGCTGCTATTCCTGCCAGTTCAGGCATCCCCATACCCGGGCCGATCTCACCCTGGCCGATTTCTGGGGCGCGGAAGAGCTTGGAATTGTACATGGGCAGGATGACAAGGGTATTTCCCTGGTGATTGCCAACACGGCCCGGGGGCAGGCTGCCCTTGAGGATATCCGGGATCGCTGTTTCCTGAAGGAAACCTCCTTCCAAGAGGCGGCTGCGAAAAACCCGCGGCTGACGGTTTCGGCTCCCATGCCCCGCGCCAGAACGCTGTTTTTTAAGGATCTGAACAGCGGCATGCATTTTTCGGCCCTGAAGAGGAAATATATGAACCGCTTTGTGCAAAACCTCAAGCTGATGGCCAGGCGAATGCTGGGTTCAGGCATGGTGGACAGGCTCAGAAAGCTCATACGGGGATGAACCCTCCATCTATTGAGGCCCGTAGTTGTTCCGGGGAACATCCGGCAATGGTACCGCAGGGATGCCGGCATACTGCCACAGGATGTTCCGGGGAGGTAGGCGTTTGAGAACCAGGCTTTCTCTGTATAACACAGGCAGCGCCATGCTGCTTCAGATCATCAATATGATCATCAACCTGATCCTGCCCAGGGTCATCGCCCTGGAATACGGATCAGTCGCCAATGGCCTTGTCAACTCCATCCGGCAGTTTGTCCAATACTTCAGCGTGGTGGAGGGCGGGCTGGCGTTTGCGGCCGTTTATGCCCTGTATAAACCCCTGGCAGATAAGGACCAGGACAGGATCAACCGTATCCTGTCCGGCGCCAACAGGCTCTACAACTACTCCGGGCTGATCTTTTCCGGCCTGGTTCTGCTGGGTACCTTTGTTTATCCGGTTTTTGTGCATGAAGAGGGTATCAGCCCTCTGGCCATGGGCATGCTCGTCCTGATCATCGGATCCCAGGGCGCGCTGGAGTTTTTTGCCATAGGCAAATACAAAGCCCTGTTCACGGCCGACCAGAAAAGCTATGTCATCTCACTGATCAACGCCATGGGCGTTACGCTCAACTCTGTCATCATCATCGTACTGGCCAGGCTCCATCTGGATATCGTGCTGGTATGGCTCTTCTCCATGGCCAGCTACATTATCCGCACACTGGCCTATATCCTTTATGCCAGATTGCACTACAAGGAACTGAATTTTAAGGCCGAGCCCGATTTCAGGGCGCTGGACAAGCGCTGGGACTCCCTGATCCTGCAGATACTGGGCGCCGTAACCATCGGAACGCCCGTTCTGGTCACATCCTTCATGTGCGGCCTGGCGGAGAGCAGTGTCTATGTCGTGTACAACATGGTCTTTGCCAGCGTCCTGGCCATCCTTTCCACTTTCAACAACGGCCTTTCCGCCATATTCGGCGACATGCTGGTCAAAAACGAAACCGAAGTCTTCCAAAGGGCCTACCGGCAATACGAATATCTCTACTATGCGCTCATGGGCTGGGCATACGCCTGCGCCGCCATCCTGATCATGCCCTTTATCCGCGTATATACCCGGGACATGACCGACGTCAATTATATCCGGCCTGAGATCGGTCTGCTCTTTGTGCTTTACGGTCTATTGTACAATGCCAAGACGCCCCAGGGCATGCTGGTCATATCGGCCGGCCTGTACAGGGAAACCAAGTACCAGACGCTGGCCCAGGCCATCATCAACATCGTGGTCTCGGTTGCCCTGGCTCCCGGCCTCGGGATCGCCGGTGTGCTCCTCGGCTCCGTGGTATCCAACCTGTACCGGACCATCGATCTGGTCATCTTCATCCCAAGGGTTTTGACCAGGCTTCCCGTCATGATGACCGTAAGACGCCTGGTGAGAATGTTTGCTTTGCTTGTGCTCAGCATCTGGCCGCCGCTGCAATACCTGCACATGATGGAAAAATCCCCGGACGGCTACCTGGGCTGGCTCCTCTGGGCCATCCCCACGGGCCTGTGGTGCCTGTTCGTTTTCGCTCTGGGAAATGTTATCATGGAAAGAAGGACGGCACAGGACATCCTGCTCAGGGTGCGCTGGATGTTCACCCAAAGGCGCAAGGCCTGAGCGCAGCGCAGAAGGCGTACAGTCTTTCCGGAAAGGTTCAGTGAGAGATGATGAAAATCGGATTGATCACATTCCATTACGCACACCATTACGGAGCCCAGCTCCAGGCTTATGCCCTGCAGAAAGCGGTTGAAAAACTGGGCCATGCCTGCGAGATCATCGATTATGTCCGCCCCGACACCATCGAGGGAAGCAGTCTTTTCAAGCGGAGCCTGGCGCCGGGAGCCATCCTGGCCAACATGCACACCCTGCTCCATCTTCCTTCCTTCCGAAGAAGGCACGAGCGCTTCAACAGCTTTGTCAGGGAGCACATGAAGCTCAGCCCGAAACGCTATACCCGCCTGGATGAACTGCTGGCCGATCCGCCCGTTTACGACTGCTACCTGTGCGGCAGCGACCAGATATGGAATCCCCTGATCTTTACGCCAAAAGGCCTCGATCCCGCATTTTTCATGCCCTTTGCCGGTGAGAAAAAACGGATCGCCTACGGACCCAGCTTTGGCATAAGCGTTATCCCCGAACCCTATACGGCCAGCCTGAAAGAATATCTTTCTGGTTTCAGCGCCCTCTCGGCAAGGGAATCAAGGGGATCCGAGATCATCCGGGAACTCACCGGCAGGGATGCGGAAGTTGTGCTGGACCCCACCATGCTGCTTGAACAGGACGACTGGCTTGAAGTCTGCTGTAAAGAGCGGCAGAAAACGCCTTATATCCTTTGCTATTTTGTTTCAGATCCCGCGCCCTTTACGGAAACCATACAAAAACTTTCAAAGGCACTGGATCTCCCCGTGGTCATGCTCTGCGGCTCAAGAAAACCCATCCCCGGAGCGATCCGGCGCGTATACGACGCAGGGCCGAAGGAGTTTCTGGGGCTTATACGGGATTCGGCCTTTGTATGCACCAATTCCTTCCACGGCATGGTGTTCTCCATCCTGTTTCGTAAGGCATTCTACTGTTTTGAGAGTCACAGGCCCAACCCCGAGCAGTCGGTCAACTCCCGGCTGCACAGCCTCCTGAACAAGCTGGAACTGTCGGACCGGCTTCTTTCAGGCGGCAAGGCACAGGACGGGATAAACCTGTCAGAATCAGAGATAGATTATCGCAGGGTGATGGAGAAATTGGAACAGGAAAGGGAAAAATCGCTGGGCTATTTAAAGGGCGCCCTGGGATAAGACGGATCAGGCGTTTCCCTGTTCTTCTTCCGGTTCCCGGGCAGCCAGCCTGATCGCTGAAAGGACAATGCCCATGAAAATCCAGAACAGCATCATGGCCCGGGGATAATACCAGATATATTCCACAAGGGCTATGACCAGAAGTCCTAATAGACCGGAGACGCCCGCCCGCAATACATGCTTCAGGTAGGGATCGCCTTCTTCGCTGAAGATGACGCGCAAGGAGCATTTGACGGTCCTCACCATCCACCCGATAAAGGCGACAAGACCCATAATTCCCATCTCAAGCCAGATTTGAAAATAGACATTGTGGGCATGAAGCGGCACGCTCTTGGTGAAGATTTCGTAGTTCTCGGTCACCCGTTTCACCGCATCGCTGCCAAGGCCGATGCCGGTGTACCAGAAATCCGTAATGACCTGCCACATGGTCATGAAGATATCGAACCGGTAGGAAATGGATGAATCGTTGAAATTGGTGATGGTGGATATTCTCCGCAGCACCGTGTCCGGAAGAAACGGCATGGCAGCAATGCCCAGGACGGCAAACAAGGGTATGAGGCTCCTTTTGACGAGGAAAATAAAAACCAGCACGGCTACCGCCAGACCCACGTACCCGGATCGGGAATAGGTCATCAGAAGGGCAACCAGCGACGGCAGAGCCGCTACGGTGAACAGCGCCTTCTTCTGCCAGCCCTTGGCACTGAGGACGATGGCTGCAAAAAAGGGAGCGAACAGAACGATGTTCTGGGCAAAAATATTGCTGTTGCCAAAGAAAGATTCGACACGGCCGGGCATCCCTTCATTCAGTTCCACGTCCACCTGCGCCTGGTTGACCGGAACGCCCACGATACCTTGGTACAAGCCATACAACCCCGCCAGGGCCACACCTATCATGATGATCTCCAGAACTGTGGAAAGATCCTTTTTGGTTCGGATGGTGCTGATCAGAATGAGCATCATCAGAAAATCGGTGCCGTAAAACGCCAGAAATCGGAGGCTCAGCGAAGGATAGGTCGAAAAGACCTGGGCCAGGAAAATGGAGAGCAGGAACAGAAACAGGAACAGGTCAATGGCTTTGACGGCAAACCTGACGCTGCGGTCTCCCATGGTCCTGATGAGAAAAAGGCCGAAGAAGAACAGTACGGCCAGTGTCGTGTAACGGTTGTTCCAGCGCGAATAGGGTATGACCAGAGAGGCCATGACGAACAGGGCTATCAGCGTGGATACATGACCGGAAGCAAAATCCAGCAGCCTATAAAGGAAGCTGTTGCGGAACCATCGCTCCAACCGGGCATAGATGCTGCCCAAAAAGTTCGGAATCAGGTTCGCCAGCCAGTCTGTAAAACGCAGTACAGCACTGTGCTGCCAGGTTCTTACCAGCAGACCGTCCTTTTTAAACCAGCTGATGATACGGCTGTGGTGCCAGATATTCATGAACCAGGCCGACAGCCGACAGATCAGCCTGTACGCCAGGCTGTTTTTCCAGAGCCATATGATATACCGGACAGGCTTTGAAAGCCACCGTATGAATAAGCTGCTCTCAAACAAAGCGGATCTCCCTATTTCTTTTCAATATCCTTAATGCGGGTGAAGAGGATGGTATCACCTACATAAACCGTGGTGTCGCGATAGACATAGTAATTAGTGTTGCCGATATTCACGACCTTGCCGTTGAAAACCCCGGTTCCTTCAACAGTAAACTCCAGCGAACAGTAGCCTTCCCTGGAGGAACGCACATACTTGCCATCCTGATCAGGCGCGTAGCTTCTGTCCGGTAGCTTTTCCACTTTCGTAACCTTGCCCAGGTGGGCGGAGGTAACCTTGTCGGTAACCGGATCGTTTATTTCAACGTTGTCCGCGGCATACTCAGGCAAGCTTTCAATGATAAAGGTGATGGCTACGGGTTCCTGCTTGGCAAGCGGGGTAACGATATTGGCCTTCTGGAATTTGTTGAAGAGGAAAACGCCTGCGGCCAGAATAATAAGGATGATCAGCAGATCGATGAGATTGATCTTTTTGAATAATCTGCCCTTGTCATCAATGATCATGGAGACAACTCCTTTGTATGGTTTATCGGTAAAGTGTGTTCCAAAAATGTTTGGCGTACGGATGAATGGATTGAAGCCTAAATACCGCTCCCCATAATTATAAGCGTATCGCCCAAACGAATTCAAGCCGATTAATGCAATCGTAACACAGCACTAACAATTCGGGGAAATGCTGTGCGCAAAGGCTATCCCTGGGTCCGGTGCCCCGTCAAGAAAATATTAACCTTGATCGCGCCGAACGGAGAATGATACATTTAGAATAGCAAAGACCGGCCAAAAAAACCGGTAACCCGCGTGAGGTCAAGAAATGCTTAAGATCCTGTACTTGTTAAACCATGCCGGAAAAGGCGGCACAGAGCGCTACGTCTATTCCCTTGCCCAAAAACTGAACGGGAGCGAAGCAAAGGTTTTTTTTGCCTACAATGAAGAAGGCCCGCTGGTGGAGCAGATGAAAGAGCTGGGCATACCGGTATTTCGACTTGTAATGAAAAGCCGATTTGACTTGAAGGCGGCATGGGCATTGGCGGGACTATGCAAAAGACTTGAGGTTAACATCGTACATACCCAGTTTTTAAGGGAATACTACATCGCTTTACTATCCCGCCTGTTCGGGAACAATATCTGCATCGTAAACACCTGTCATGTGATCCATACGGCCCGCCCGGTCGACAAAATCCTCAACAAACTGCTTTCATTCAAAAACACCAGGACGATTGCCGTCAGCCACGCCGCTGAAAACATGCTCATCCGGCAGGGCATGCGCTCCGAAGACATCAGCGTCATCCATAACGGTGTGGATGTGGATTATTTTGCAGAAAGCAGCCCTTCCACCATCAGGGAGGAACTTGGCATTGACCGGGACGGCCTGGTTGCCGTATCCATCGCCCGGTTCAGCCCGGAAAAGGGACACAGCTTCCTCATCCGTTCCATCGCAAGACTGGCGGAAACCGACGAGGATTTGCTCAATGAGCGAAAGATTACTTTCCTGCTTGTCGGTGACGGGCAAACCCTGGCAGAATCCAAAAAGCTGGCCTCTGTACTGGGCGTTTCCCGCCACATCCTGTTCGCCGGCTATCGTACCGATGTCCGGAATATCCTCAAGGGAAGCGATATTTACATCTGCCATTCCGTGCATGAAGCCCTTCCCATCTCCATCCTGGAAGCCATCGCCTGTTCCCTTCCCGTCATAACCACCGATGCGGGCGGAACGGGTGAAATTGTCAATGAGCGCAGCCAATGCGGCATCAAGGTCATTTACGGAGATGTGGACGGCATGGCCGACGCCATGAAACAACTCTTCGAAAGTGCCCAACTGCGGGAGCAATATGGCAGGAACGGCCTGGAAACCGTGAAAAGGGAGTTTTCCATCGACAGCATGGTCTCAAAGACCCGGGAAATATACCGGAACTGCGTATACTCCCCTGCTTCCCGCTGCAAACCCTGAACCGTGCGTTGGTTCCTCAGAGCATTTCCATCACGAAGCCCTTTTTCCTGGTGCCGCTGAAACCCAGGCTTTCATAGAACCCGTGGGCTTCAGTCCTGTGGGATCCGCTGAGGAGCATGACCTTGTAGCAGCCCATTTCTTTTGCAAACTCAATGGCTTTCATGAGGGTTGCCCTTCCAAAGCCTTTTCTTCGGGCATCGGGATGGGTGATCACATTCTCGATGACCGCATAGGGCCTGGCGGCCCGGGTCAGGTTGGGGACGATGGCAATGTTGCAGGTGGACAGAATCACCCCATCCTCCTCGGTCACGATGTAGCGGTAGCGGTCCTGATGATCCAGGATATCCTGCCAGACCTCCCCAAGGCGCTGCGGATCCGCTTCAAAATCGTTGGGGACCAGGAAGCGGTAAAGCGCCATAATTTGCTCCAGGTCCTCGGGCTTTGCAAATCTCGTAATCGGCATAAAACACCTCTTTTAAAATGGATTCCTGTCATCAGGATGAGGACTCGATATTGTTGAAGATGCCGGCAGAAAACATGAACAGGGTGACAGCCAGCACAAAGGCCCAGGCTCCCATGGCGCCGATCATATAAAATTCGCTATCAGTGGCTATAACGGCGATAACCGAACCAATGATTCCAGGCACAACCAGCAAGAAGGAGAAGATCATCTTGATGAAAATCATGAGTCCTTTGCTGTGGACACGGCCAAACATCCGCCTTGTCAGCACCTCGGCATACAGGAACACGGCGCCGAAAAAGACATAGGACAGGATGCAGGCCAGGACGGTGGGGACCTGGGAACCGAAAAAGATGCCGGAAAGGGTGAAGAGCAATGCGCCGTCAAACAGGTTCTTCACATGCTCGGAGAGCGAAGCATAAAACAGCTTTTCAAAGGAGGATGCAGGGATCAGGAAAATATAGGGCTTTTCCACCTCAACGGACCATCTTCCCTGTGCCTGCATGAGCAGCAACATGTATAGGCTGAAAGCCAGAACCATGAACATAGAGAATGCATTCAATCCCGCTTCCGACGGCATGATCAGCTTGAACAGGATGGACGACAGGATAACCATAACCGACATCCTGTCCAGAAAAAGAAACATGGATGTCTTCCTGATCTCCATCATGTTTTTCGCGAACAAGGCCCGGGCCCCCTTGCCGGAAAGCCCGCCGCGGATATTTTTCCGGGTCTTCTGGCCAAAGGTCATGTTCCTGCCCTCGCGTTTGGCTTTTAAAGCCGCCTCCACATACTCGGTGGCTTCCAGCACATCCTCGTAATAATCCAGTTTCATCCTGTAAATCAGTAGGGAAAGGCCGAAGATGACCACGGCCATGCCCGCTGCGCCAACCAGGAATGCCGTATCGGGCTCGGCAACGGCCGCCGAGGCAATGGACCCTGTCCAGCCGATGATGGGGAAGTAATGGGCAACCGGATGATCAAAGACATGGCTCATGGACTTTACAAAATCCCTGGTTTGGCTCAGGTCTATCAGGAAGATGAGCACCACCGCCAGGGCCGCTCTATCAAAGATGCGCTTTGCCAGGCGCTTTCTCTCTTTGGATACCGATGTCCAGGAATAGATCAGCATGCCGATAAGCGGATATGCCATCGTATAGGCGACCACCGCCAGCAGCAGCACGATAACACCATGGGGTTCAAAAGCAAAATTGTTCTTCAGGTTGGGGATCTGAAAAAAGGCCAGCAGGATAAAGAACAAGGTTCCTCCCAGCTGCTTGATGAATCCATAGAGCAGGATTTGATTGGGGCGCAGCGGCGCGGTAAAGGCCATGTTGACGTCGGACATGCGGAAATAGCTGCTTCCCTTCTCAATCCCCAGCTTCAGCGACGTGTAATAGAGCACGGTAAAGACCAGCATCATGATTCCCCTGAAGAGCGCAGGCGGCAAGGTCCGTATTTCACCGCTTGGCATGGCGAAGCTTGCAACAATAAAGGCAATGATAAAAAGGAGAATGAAGATATAGCCTATCAATACCAGCGGCTTTTTGAAAGCAGACTTGATGCCGTTCAGCAGGTTTCTCCGGATCAGAAAAAGAAGGGCTTTCATGCTTCACCCTCCCCTTTGCTGTCGGTAACCTCCAGGAAAATCTTCTCCAGGGACTCGCCCTTGTTGTCCAGTTCGTCGCGCGTGAGGTTCAGGACGATCCGGCCCTTATTCATGATGAGCACCTTGTCCCAGACCTCCTCGATGCTGTCGATGATGTGGGTACTGATCAGAACGGCGCATCCCGCCTGCTTCAGCTCCAGGAAGACGGACTTCAGTTCCTTGATGGCCTTGGGATCCAGGCCGATCATGGGCTCGTCGAACATGATCATTTTCGGCTGGATCAAAAGGGCACAGCAGATGCTGACCTTCTGCTGCATACCCTTGGAGAGTTCCTTACCCAGCTTGTCCTTTTTATCATCCATCTCAAACCGGGTCAGAAGGCGGTTGGCCGTCTCCTCCCAGTCCCTCAGGCTGTAAGCGCGGGCAATGAACTCCAGGTGCTCCCAAACGGTCAGGTTCTCATAAAGCGCCGGCGTTTCAGGTATGTACCCAAAAGCGCGTTTGGCTTCGACCGATTTGTTATCCGTGTTGTTGATAAGGATTTGGCCTTTAAAGCGCAAAAGCCCGGCGATGGATTTGATGGTGGTACTTTTGCCGGCACCGTTGGGACCCAGCAGGACGGCGATCTCGCCCGGATTCACCTCAAAGGAGACATCATCCACCGCCTGAACCTTATCAAACACCTTCGACAGATTTCTGACCTTAAGCATACCCTTCCTCCAAAATCGTTATCTCTCTGGCTGAAGTTCAGGCGCCGCAACACTTCTTATATTTCTTGCCGCTGCCGCAGGGACACGGGTCGTTCCGGCCCACCTTGCTGCTCACGGCACGATGGTCCTCGTTGAACTTTTTGCGTATCTCCCTGCGTTTTTCAGCAGAAAGCCGTTCGTCCCATTCCTCCAGCCCGTAAAGCCAATGGGCCTTTGCCTCCAGCATGTTGTAGAAGAGCTTCTCCAGGTTGATGTCGAGCTGAATCTCGCTGTCCGGTTCCAGGGACTCCAGGTCCAGATCATTGTCCAGGCTTGTCCGGATGCCGTCCAAAAAACCCATGAAGGTGATATCATCCATCTGGTAGGCTTCGGCAAGCTCTGAGAGCTTTCCTCGGATCTGGATCTCGTTGTTTTTCAGTATCCGCCGGTAGGCTTCTTTCTCAGCCTGGATATAGTTGTTGAAAAAGGCCTTGTCGGCTTCGGTCTCCCTGTTGTTCTCCAGTTTGCTGCGCCATTCCTTGTAAAGACTCATCGTTTTTCCCCCAATAATACAACTTTATTGAAAAAATGTCTGATCACATCTTTTCCGGAGCGTGGATGCTGATGAGATCCAGGACATTTTTAATGACAATGCGCGTTGAATCCACCAGCATGAGGCGCGCCATCATCAAAGGCTCCTCTTCGCCCTTCACGCGGCAGGCGTTGTAGAAGCTGTGGAAATGAGCGGCCACATCCATCACGTAGCGTGTCAGCCTGCTGGGCTCCAGCGTTTTTGCAGACAGGGCAATCTCTTCGGGATATTCGGCCAGCTTCCGGATGAGATCCAGTTCCTCGTCCTTTGTCAGGAGCGTCAGATCGATTTCGGCCACATCCTTCAGCGTGATGCCCTCTTCCTCCTTAAGCTTTCTTATCAGGCTGCAGATACGCGCATGGGCATATTGCACATAATAAACCGGGTTCTCGTTGGACTGGCTGACCGCAAGGTCCAGATCAAAATCCAGGTGGCTACCCGAGGTTTTCAGGTTGAAGAAAAAGCGTGCGGCATCGCGGCCCACCTCTTCCAGAAGGTCCTCCAGGGAAATGGACTTGCCGGTGCGTTTGGACATGCGGACGATCTCCCCGTTCCGGTACAGGTGAACCAGCTGGAACAGGACGACATGCAGCCTGTCCGCGGAAACCCCGAACGGGGCCATGGCCGCTTTCATCCTGGCCACATGCCCATGGTGGTCGGCTCCCCACAGGTTGATGCACCAGTCAAAGCCGCGCTTGACGAATTTATTGCGGTGATAGGCGATATCCGCCGCAAGGTAGGTGGGAACGCCATTGTTTCTGACCAGCACCTCGTCCTTCTCCAGGCCCAGTTTTTCTCCGCTGAGCCACAAGGCGCCGTCCTTCTCAACGGTATAGCCGTTATCCTTCAGGAACTGGATGGTATCCGCCACTTCGCCGTTGTCATGAAGGGTTTTTTCCGAGAACCAGACATCGTATTCGATGCCGTAGTCGGAGAGCATCTTCCTGATCCTTTCAATATTGATGGGCAGGGCATACTGGACCAGGATTTCACGACGCTTTTCGGGCGTCTCCTTAAGGAGCGAATCGCCATGCTGGGCGATATACGCCTTCGCATGCTCGATAATATCCTCACCATGATAGCCATCCTCGGGGAACGGTACCTGGTCCTCTCCCAAAAGCTGCTGGAGATAGCGCGCCTCCAGCGAAAGGCCGAATTTCTCAATCTGATTGCCCGTATCGTTTATGTAGAATTCACGGGTCACATCATAGCCGGCCTTCTTGAGAACATTGGCAATGCAATCTCCCAAAGCACCTCCCCGGGCATTCCCCATATGGAGCGGGCCCGTGGGATTGGCGCTGACAAACTCCACGTTGACGCGGACATTCCTGCCCATATCCAGCTCGCCGTAATGCTCCTGTTTCTCCTGAATGAGCTTCAGGGCATCATACAGCCAATAGCGGTTCAGGTAGAAATTGATGAACCCGGGCCCGGCGCACTCAACCCTTTCAATATAGGTATCCTTCAGATCCATGGCCTGGATCAGCATTTCGGCCGCCTTTCTGGGGGGCATCCTCAGCTGCCTGGCCGCCTGCATGACAACATTGGTGGAAAAATCACCAAACCCTCTCTCCCTGGGAACCTCCACGATGATCTCCGGAAGTTCCACTGCCGGAAGGGTTTGATTTTTCGCGCAAGTCTCGAAGGCATCCTTTACAACCCGATTGATTTGCTGGCGTATTTTTTCATAAATACTGTTCATGTGCAGTTCATCCCTCTTTGATTTTTATATTGAAAATCCCGCAGATCAGGAAGGAGAACGGTTTCCCGTCATTTCCTGGATCTTTACGCTGATGGAATTCCTTCCGCCAAAAACCCGGTTGTATTCCACGATATAATCCACATCGATCCGACCGCCGTTTTCGGTCATGTTCACATCCACCTTCTGGGCCGTCACACCCAGCATGACCGTTCCATACTGGGTCTGATAATCGGTGAGATGGGTCTTGCCCACCTCAAACAGCATCATGGTGCTGACGCTGCCATGGCGGATCAGTGTCACCGAATCGTTTGATGCCCTGATAACCGTTGTGGTGCCGTCCAGACCCGTGATCTGGCTTTCCTCATAGCTCAGCACATATTCGTTGTTCTCCACCTTCAGCTTGCCCTCGGTCACCAGGCTCAGGGCATTATTGCCGCCGGTTAAGTCATCCATCTTGCTGTCAACTGTTATGAGTACCTGTTTCTCCACGTCTACGCCCTCTCATACGACCGGATTGATTGTTCATGTTTTTCGAAGGCCAGCTCGATGAGCCGGTTGATCAATTCCGGATAGGGAATCCCGCTGGCGGCCCAAAGCTTGGAGTACATGCTGATATCGGTGAAACCGGGCATGGTGTTGATCTCATTGAGAATCACCCTGTTGGTGCCCTTCTGCAGGAAGAAATCCACCCTTGAAAGACCCGAGCATCCCATGGCCTTGAAGGCCTTAACCGCATAATCCCTGATCTGTTCAGCCACCCCGGGCTCGATATCGGCAGGAATTATTGTTTCCGATTTGCCGTCGAGATATTTTGCGTTATAGTCGTAAAACTCGTTGCTGGGAACAATCTCTCCCACCACCGAAGCCATGGGATGACGGTTGCCCAGTACTGCGCACTCCAACTCCCGGCCTTCGATGTATTCCTCAATTAATATTTTGTTATCATATTTTGCCGCCTGGCGCAATGCCTCCAGAAGATTTTCAGGGGATCTGACCTTTGTCACGCCCACCGAGGATCCCGCATTGGCAGGTTTCACAAAGCAGGGCCAGCCAAACCGTTCCTCGATCCTGCTTTGGATAACCTGAACAGAGCCCTCTATCTCATCGCGATAAACCTTGATATACTCGGCGGTTGGTATACCGGCCTGGTTCAGCACCAGTTTGGTAAACTCCTTGTCCATGCAGGCCGCCGACGACAGGATATCGCATCCCACATAGGGAACACCGGCCAACTGCAGCAGTCCCTGAACCGAACCGTCCTCCCCGTTTGGGCCGTGGAGCACCGGGAAAACAACGTCCACGGTTTCCATCCGGCCATCCTTGTCCCTGGTTGCAATGAGATCCATACAGCTGGGAACCGCTCCCTCATCCTTTTGGGGACCGGGTAGCAGGTTTGCCCTGGCGATATTCTCCCACTCGCCGGAGGCAAGATACTTGATATCCCCGTCATAACGCAGCCACTCGCCGTTTTTGGTGATCCCGATCATGCGAATATCATAGCGGTTGGGATCCATATTCTCCAGCACGCTCTGGGCCGATATCCTGGAAACCTCATGCTCCGATGACTGCCCGCCGAAAAGTACAACAACCCTGATTTTCCTATCCATCCGGTCACGCCTCCGATCTGTCAAAAAACATTATATAGTATAAAAATAATAAGATACGCGGTGATATCGTTCACCCCTGGCCGCAGCGCCAAAGGGTTTAGATAATATAAATCCATAAGGGGAGCATTGCTTGCTCCCCTGGGTTCAGGCTTTAACGCCAATCGTTCCGGTCTTCAGTCAGAATGATTATACATATGTTTTCCGGATTATTCAAGCGGATCTTCTTCGGTCAGGAAATCGGCCGCATCTTCCGGATCCTCGCCGGAAACCGGCACCAGTCCGCCATCTTCCGGCCTTGCCATGCCTACTTCCTTGTTGATAATGGCTTCGTTCCTGGGGAATTCCTTGTCGAGGGTCAGGTTCCCCTTGAAATTTTTAGCCTGCTTGCCGTTGATGATGATCTTGACCCGTTCGATCTCCTTCAGTTCCGTCAGGGCGTTGACGATGGAGTATACCGAAAGTTCTTCCAGGGTCTTGCCCCCGGGATGGTTATCGATAAACTCCTTGGTGAGATCCACTGTCGCAACGCGTCCCTCAATTGTGACAGGGGCCCGCAATGAAACACCCTCGGGCAGGACGGCGGTCAGGCCCTTGGCCTTCGGGCCTGCGATCAGTTCCTTCACAATGGCCGAGGCCAGTGCGGACGCGCCTTTTTTAGCCTCATCAATATCCAGATAGCGTATCTCCTTAACCAGCTTGTTCTTCTGTTCATCTCCGAAATAGAGGCATACCGGCACTTTTTCGTTGAGAACCGCAGCCTCCTCCTCATCTATGACGATGCTGCTCACCGGTTCCAAATCTTCTTCTGGAAGTTGCTCCCCAAGAGTCTCTTTATCCTCTCCGCATGAATACAGCAAAAAGGCCATGAGCACGGCCAGTGCCGCCGCAACCAGTTTTAATAAGGCTTTCATACCAACACCTCATGTCTCAATCCAAGATCATGTTTATGTGTGACAAACCCCATTTATTCTTAAGGTTTCTTCCGGCAAACAGGAAGGCCTGCGGGCGCATGGCAGATCTGATCCGGTATTGCTGTAATACCCGGAATACCCCTCTTTTTGCTGTTCAGGATACACTCTGTCAATACTTTTTGAATATTTCACCCTAAATGGGTCAAATTTATCGCATGAAAATTTCACCCCCTACCCATAAGTTAGGTTACGCAATTTCCTG